>CAYGRE010000246.1:0-1633 GCA_964352215.1 uncultured Bacteroidia bacterium | reverse complement strand
TGCATAGCCATCGGTCTGGAGATATCCCTGATAATTCTTCAGGCATTTCATAGGCTCAGCTTTCTTGCGTGAAGATTGGTAATCAAACAAGACGAGTCGTTCGATGGGACTAAAATAAACCCAATGGTAACCCAGGTGAGCCTTACCCTTCTTAAGCTTGTCCATAACCTTGAAGGTGGTCTCATCGACCATGAGATAATGTCGGGTAAGCACCTGCCTTCGGTGGGCCAGGTAAAGAGGCTGCAAAAGGTTACAGACCTGGGCCACCCAATCTGCGATAGTCGAGTCAGCCACTTTGACCCCGATCCGTTTGAAGCGTTGCAGTTGCCGGTAGAGTGGGATGTGATCCAGGTATTTATCGCAAAGGATCAGGGCCAGCAAGGCCGCTTCTGCGATCCCTTTTTCAATCGGACGGGAAGGCATCGGAGCCGTTATGATCCCAGAGCCGTCAGGCTTGGCATACTTGGGCCGGATATAGCGGTTGACGAAGAACTTTGGAGGGGTGTAATCAAGGGCTTCGGTGATCTCTTCGCCAATTTTATTCATCCCGGTGACATCCTCGTCAGGTTCAATAACGATCTCTTTGCGGGGAAGGCTGGCAGGAAGTGGATTGCGTCCAGGATGTGGCTCCCTCTTAGCTGGCTTTTTACGCTCATAAGTGATCGTTTCGGTCTCTGGCGGATCTTCCGCCTTTCCGATCTCACCCAACTCCAACTTCATTTGTTCCGCGATTTCGGCAGGAACATGACGCTCGGTAGTGGATGCGTATATCTGGCGTTTGAGACTCTCAAGTTCCATCGCATTGTTGATGGCGAAGTCCAGTAATTCTTCTCTGGACATCTTTTGTAATCGCGTTATTTTGGTCTCTGTCACATCTCTAAAATACCCTTCAAAAGCGGCTCAAACAAACGATTTATGCACATTTCGACGTGGATGAGCATACCTCTTGCGACGTTTTGCTGACTTCAAAACCACTCCCTCCAGAATAAGCAAAAGTTGCTCCCAGGTCACCTCAAATTGACCATTGGACAGGTTCGGGATTTCATAAGTTCCTTCTTCCAATCGCTTGTACCAGATGACAAATCCGGTCCGGTCCCACATCAGCAACTTCATCCGGTCACGGCGACGGTTCACGAAGATGAATACATCTCCACTCATCAGGTCAAAGCCCATCTCGGTCTCCACCAATAAGCACAGCCCATTAAATGATTTTCGCATATCGGTGATCCCCCGGTACCAGAAAAACCGTTGCCGGGAACTCAGGCTTAACATTGACCCGCCATCTCACGGAGAAAGGATGCCTGAACGCCTGAGGATATCCGAATCGTTACCCCATTGGGATATTCAACCTCAAAATCAGCAAACGGGGATGGCTTAACCGACAAGGCGACAAACCGCTTTCCTCCCTGATCATTAGAATTTTCATCGCGGTATTTCTTCAACCAATAGGAGAATACCGCCTGGGGAATCTTATGGATAGCACAAAAAACAGATTGGTTCTCACGGGTCTCTAGCCACTGCTCTACCAAAGGATACATCTCCTTGGAACTGCGGCGAGAACGAGCTATCGAAGGAGATAACGGGAATTGAAGTTCTTTTTCCATGACCCAAAGGTCGGCCAACAGTCAACCTA
>CAYGRE010000245.1:0-1657 GCA_964352215.1 uncultured Bacteroidia bacterium | reverse complement strand
GGGTGGGTTTCATGGGGTTGTGTTGGGAGGTTAAATTTAATAATTAATTGCCCTGAATCTTTCGAATTGTGCCCATAGAGTTAATATCAGGAAATCTGTTCAGGAACAAATTTCAATCTGAAAAGTAGAAACCCAAAAATCATAATGGACAGAAGGCTAATATTTTCGTACAATAGGTAATCGGTTAGATTACGTTGTGGGGAATCGGATGAGGGTTGAGATCGGCCGGTCAAATCCGAAACCTTACGAAAATGATTCAGTTTCAAGTCGAAGATCCCAGCCTGGAATCCCAATGGAGAGCCATCATACTATTTGGCAAGAACTCTGCTACTTACAAATTCGCTTTTGCCAAGGCTTTGTTGGAATTGGTGTCTGAAGAAAAGACGCGGGTTTCTCTGAAAGAACTGGCAGATCCGTTTTCCCGGAATATCATGCGGCACTTGAAAACGAGTGAAAGGCAGGGAACTTCTCAATCCAGTAAGTTTCTCAATGCTTGTCGGGACTTTTTAGGGGAGCGTATCAGCCACGAAGAATTGGTTGAACTTACCGTAAAGTATGGATTCACGAATGTGGTAGATGCTTTTCAAAATGTCCACGGAGATGTAATTCCCAACCCATTCTATGAAAAAGACTATCAAAGGGGGCAGAAGGATATCGTTGTCACCGATCACCTCCTCAGCTTAAAGGAGTCCTTCCACTTTGAGAATTTTGAGAAGGAGGTTGAGGCGCGCTGGAACCTGGTAGAAACAGCATGGAATCTGGAAATTAGTCCGTCTCTATTGGAAGTTCGGTACGATGAGGACAGTTCTCTTTTCTATATGGAAGACAGTTTTATGCGTCGAAAGGATGTCACCTCAGTGCGGGATTCCTTAAACGGCTACCAAAAGGGGAAATGCTTTTACAGTTTTCAAGATATATCGGTTTTGGCGGGGTCTCCGCACCTGTGCGATGTGGACCATTTCTTTCCGCATAGAAACAAGAGAACACATGCCAACTCAGGGGCAAACCTGAACGGGGTATGGAACCTCGTACTTGCAGATTATGGGGTTAATCGCAGTAAGAGTGACCGGATTCCACACAAAGATTATTTAGAGCGCCTCTACACCAGAAATGAGTTTTTTATTTCCAGCAAGCACCCTTTAGGAGAAACAATCCAAAACCAAACCGGACAAACTCCAGTTAAGCGACGTGATTTTTTGCAGAAGCAATTAGATATTGCAGCCTACGGAATCAAGCCCCAATGGCGTCCTGATATTGAACTAGCAAAAGCTTTTTAATGAGTGTATTCCTTACCATACCAGAAAAAGAGGTCATTTACCGGGGAAAATCATTTTTCATTATCCGGGACCAATACCCGGTTTCACCCGGACACAGCCTGATCATCAGCAATGAAGTGAAGCTGGATTATTTTCAGTTATCAGAAGAGGAAAAAGCAGAATTGGCCGAGATGATCGATGTAGCCAAAGACAAAGTCGAGGAAGAATTCCAGCCAGATGGCTACAACATAGGCATGAACTGCGGCACCGCAGCCGGCCAAACCGTCATGCACTTCCACCTCCACCTCATCCCCCGCTACCAAAACGACAACCCCAACCCCCGCGCTGGCATCCGACACAGCCTCCCCCGCAAACGATACTACGCCCCAGAATAAAAAATA
>CAYGRE010000244.1:0-1678 GCA_964352215.1 uncultured Bacteroidia bacterium | reverse complement strand
ATCTCGGTTTGGTCTGCATTGACAAGAATAGTTTGGGAGTTGAATTGATTGATTGGGGTAGCAGAAAGCCTTCCTGGAAGGACCGCACAGATTGCTACCAATGCGGTAAGGGTGATTTTGAGCATAATGTAAAAAAAGTAATATCGTTTCTGACCCACAAGATAATGGTTTACTACCGCAAATGGGTTAGACGGGCAGGCCCAGCAACATCTTCGACAGCCTGAAGGAGGCGGAGCCCAGCATTCGATCCTCAGTTTTAATCGAAAAATGCAAGGTCCAACTCCGAATCTTTGCTCAAAACTGAAGAGGCTGCCTCCTTTGAGACAGCCTCTTTTTAAAATGATGGGCGGATCATGACCGACCCCCGATTCAATCCCTTTATAATCCCGGCACGGTCATGTTCTTGGGGTATTTGACGGAAAAGATCAGTTTTACTTCTTTGGTTTCGGATCCGGCGATGTCCATGTCCCAGTAGAGCAAACCGGATTCCGCATCAAGATTTGCACCTGAAATTTCTTCCACCTTGACGACGATAGATTTGTCCTGAGAAATAGGAATCTGGTCTTCCAGCCGGATGCTCACTGCCTCGTCTTTGGTGTTACGGACTTTGATCTGGTAAGCAAATGTCCGCTCGACCTGAGAACCGAAAATCTTTTTCTCGTTGTAATCCTTGAGTTGCTCTCTTTCGATGACCACTCTTTTGTCGCGTCCCAGGGAGAACCGGAGGGTGTCATCGGTATAAGCAGGATCGATATAGGATTCTGAGACATAAGTGCCTTCAAAGAATATCTGGACATAGCCGGGGAGGAGATTGAGCCCTTCCCAACCCGTGACTTCTGAAACAAGAAAGGCATCTTTGTCGACCTTGGGAACGCCAAAATGGCGGAAATCGGAAGGGAGTTCGCTGCTCTGCACCGTGACCTGCTGGGGCTTGTTCCCACTGGGGACATCCTGCTTGATCGAAATCTGGAATTCAGCCGTAGTAGCACCTTCGTTCACCACCGTATAATCTGCAAGGGTAGTTACTTCTTTGTAGGCATCGGTATCAAAGAAAGCGGCATTGGGTGTCGGCGCTTCTTCTTCCTCTCCCCATTCGTCACCATTCCCAAAATCATCCGAATACTCCTCATCAACCGCATCGTATTCCGCTGCGGGGGCACTCATGGCCATCTCAGCTTTTTTGGACGACCGCTTGGGTGCAGGTGGGGGAGGTGCCTGAACATACAGTTTCCAGGGCTGGATTTCTGGCTGCGCCCCCCCCAGTTGGGGGTTGCCGGTTGACAAAGTCAATTCAACTTGTGGCCAATCCACTCCTGTGTTTTGGAAGACATCGGCCTGGTACTCCAGGTTGATGGGGGAGGAGCTGTTCTCCGCCCGGAGGTTGTACCGGGGGACCCAGCGGGCGTCCTGAACCACATAACTCAATTCTATGGGGACTTTACGGGTGCCAAATGAATTGAAAACGATGGCAATGTCATTGGAGGGTTGGTTGCGGACATACTTCAATTCCTTCAGTTGGGCCCGAATCTGCTTTTGCCGCTTGCTGTGTTCACGCAATTCCAGGTCGATCTTCCGCATCCGGTCCGACAGGTCGAACAGGCGTTTCCGGAAAAACTCTGTGGTTGCTTTCAGTTGGTCGATGTTCAATCCCTCTGGAAGAAATTCCAGGTAGAAGACC
>CAYGRE010000243.1:0-1906 GCA_964352215.1 uncultured Bacteroidia bacterium | reverse complement strand
GAAGTCGGGGCCAAGAAGCTCACCCCTTATGGGTTATACACATTCCTGGATAATGCCGAATCAGATTTTGAAGGCATTAAGAGTATGCTGGTTTCCCTGTATGAGCACTACAGTCACCTGTATTCATCAGAGGCATCTTTCCGGGATTGGGTCTATGAATACTTGAAAGCACTTGGTCCAGGCCAGGCAGTCGAGTTTGGAAGGGCATTTTTGGAAGCGGACAATGAGACGAGGGGGGAGATGTTGTGGTATGGAGCAGCTGGGGCTGCGGGGGGGATGTATGCTGGGAGATTAAAGAATGTGATTCCTAAAGGAAAGCTTGCCAATCATATCTTTTCAGGTAATAAAGGTAAATTATTAGATACGCATGCAAATAGAAGGCTAATAACTGATCTCACGAATAATAATAAGAACTTATTGGGAATAGATAAATATGGTAAGAGTTGGTTTGCGCGGACGCTCGATAATGGCACTCAGCTATATGGCTATACTCAAAATGGAATTGTTAAAGGTGCAGGGATAAATAAGACACCATTAAACATTATTGTAAATAAAGGATTAAAGTAATGGGATATGAAAATAAGTAGCGAAAAAACAATTACTGAAAAAGAAGGATATGAGGCTATGCTATATATGCTGATGAATTATTGGGAACTCACAGGGTCTAATGATTTGACTGATATATTGAGCGGTGGTGAATATGTAGAGAAGGACACACCAGCCGATAGTGCCTTTTGGGAATATTGGTTAGAAGCTATCGAAAAAGTAAAGAAAGATGGGCCACCACCATTAAAGGAATTGACTTAAATAACAAACAAAGTCTCCACGAGATCAAAGGCCTATTGAGCTTCCCCCTTACATAGTGTGCTACTCCCTATTCATAGGACAGTTAAAAAAATATGAATCTACTCGAACAGGCTATTCTTAATGAAATAGCAGAATTCAATAAAAAGGAATATCCCTCTCTCAAAGAGCATCTTTTCCATCTGAGAATTAAGTCCCGTGAAGACACTGGTGTAGGTAGGTATGTGTATTTTGAGTATTCTGAAGAAGGGGTAAATCTCAAAATGAATATTTCTGAGAATATCTGCTTATCATCTGAGAAGAGCCTTGAACTAGATGTGCTAGAGTATAGTGTGAATTACGAACTCAATATCACAAATGGAAAAATTGATTTTTGGGAATTGGTTACTAATGGTGAGGATTGGGATGGGAAATATGAAAAATTCATGTTAGTACAGCACGAGAATTAGCTGGAAAGGCTCCAAGGTTAGGAATAGGATTTTGATATGGTTAGCATTAGGAAAATAAACTGGATGTCCAAAGAGGCTTTTGAAGCAGAGGTTGTTGTTTCAGATGGGAAATTGGACTTGTTATGCTTTTGTCATCCAAGTAAAATAAAAAAAGGGGCGCAATTGACAGAACCTTTGTAAAATAATGAATGCTGTTTCTGAAGTGGTGACAAGTAACCCATGGGTACAGCATGTCCTTGAAAAGGGAAACCTGAAATAACATGAATAAAGAAGAAAGTAATACTCAAATTACAATTAAGCTATCAAAATACGAAGCTCTTGTATTTTTTGACTGGTTGTCCAGATTTAATGAGATGGAGAATCGTAATACTTTTGAGGATCAGGCAGAGGAAAGAATTCTCTTCGATTTAGAGTCTACCTTGGAGGAACAAATTCCGGCAATATTATCTTCAAATTATGATAACCTGCTGGCAAAGGCTAGAGAGTTGACCAGAGATCAACCCTAAAAGCACTAGGGTTTACCTTGGGGCACCTCAGATGGTCCTTTAACAATTTTGGTCCAGGCCAGGCGGTCGAGTTTGGAAGGGCATTTTGGGAAGCCGACAATGAGACGAGGGGACAGATGTTGTGGTATGGGGCAGCTGGGGCTGCTG
>CAYGRE010000242.1:0-2173 GCA_964352215.1 uncultured Bacteroidia bacterium | reverse complement strand
CTGTACAATACCGAGGATTCCGATCAGCAAGGTCAGGAAAAGGCCAGTTTTCATAAGTGTCAATTTTTCCCAAAATAACAATGATTAAGGGAAAATCGGGTAAATTCGACACATAAAAGCATGGGGCGTTCCCAGTTCTCTGCTTATGAAACTTGACAATGCGCGTTTTTCAATACCGGACATGGAGTTACTGCTGGAATAGAATCCCCCTCCTTGGTGTGTTCTGTTTACTTTTCGCTTGCAACGAAGTAGAAGTCATTGACAAAACCGACCGCAACATTCCCGATTGGACCCAATTCGAAGAAGAAGTCCCCGACATCCCTCTCTGGAGACAAGGCGATTGGGAAGCCGATTCTGTTCCACCGATTGAAGCGGGGATTATCCAACGGCTGCAACCTTGTGATGGCTTCGACTTCCCGGTCGGCCCGCCCAATGCCAAGGACTATTACAAGTTCCGTGGCTTTCTGCCGGAAGGATTGGAGCACCTCGGCGAAGATTGGAATGGTACGGGTGGGGGAAATTCTGACTTTGGAGATTATGTCTATGCTGCCGCAGATGGGATCGTTTTTCACTCCCAGAACCACCGTGGTGGCTGGGGACAGGTGATCCGGATGATCCACAATTACGGCACCAGGGAAAAACCCCGCTATATCGAGAGCTTCTTTGCGCATGTGAATTCTTCCTGGGTACGCCCCGGCCGGGAAATGCGCCGTGGACAGATCATCGGAACCATTGGGGACGCGGGCGGAAAATACCACGCCCACCTCCACTTCGAAATGCGCAAACGCCCCGGCAAAGATCTCCGTTGTGGTTATGATGGGGATACGCTGGGCTTCGTTGACCCCACCCTTTTCATCCAATCGCATCGACCGTTGGATGAAACAGGCAAGTAGGCCATTTGCCGTCTGGCCGCTTTTGATATTTGCCTGAATCCCCATTTGTCCGAATCCCTCCATCCATCTTACCTTTGCCCCATGCCAGGACCATTCAAAGATCAAGCAGCTATTCTTCAAAAACTGGGCATCGAAAGCCTGAACCCCATGCAGGAAGCGGCTGGTCTTGCCATCGGATCTTCCCCTGAGGTCATCCTGGTCTCCCCTACCGGAACCGGAAAGACCCTCGCATTTTTATTGCCCATCCTCGCTGAACTCGACCGGAATTGCGAGGAAATCCAGGCCCTGATCCTGGTCCCTACCCGGGAGTTGGCCATCCAGATTGAGCAGGTACTACTGGACATGGGAACCGGATTCAAGCACAACGCGGTGTACGGTGGTACTGCATTTTCCAAGGATAAAATGAATCTGCAGCACCCACCGGCGGTACTGGTCGGCACTCCGGGAAGGGTCGCGGATCACCTGCGGAGAGGAACTTTTGCGACCAACCATATTGAGACCCTCGTACTGGATGAATTCGACAAGTCCTTAGAAATCGGTTTTGAATCGGAAATGGAGGAGATCTGCTATGCCCTGGGCTACCTCAGCAAGAAAATACTGACCTCTGCCACCAATGTGGTCCAGATTCCCCATTTCGTAGATTTGAGAGCTCCCCGGCGCCTCAATTTCGAGGAGACGGGGTCTGCTGAACTCAGCATCAAAACCATCCTTTCTCCTTCGAAAGACAAACTGGAAACACTGGTAAAGGCGCTTAGCCATATCGGAAATGTCCCCGGAATTGTCTTTTGCAATTTCAGAGACAGCATCGAACGGGTAAGCGATTTCCTCGCTGATCATGGCATCGACCACGGCTGTTTTCACGGGGGCATGGAGCAAATAGACCGGGAACGTACCCTCGTGAAATTCAGGAACGGCACCCACCAGTTGATCGTTGCGACCGACCTTGCGGCCCGTGGCCTTGACATTCCCGAGATAAAATTCATTCTGCATTACCATCTTCCCGTGAAAGGCCATGAGTTCACCCACCGCAATGGTAGAACGGCGCGGATGAACAAGGAAGGGACGGCTTATGTCCTGCAATGGGAGCAGGAAAGTCTTCCCGACTTTATTCGGAATGCGGAACGGGAGTATATTTGGGATGCACCGCCGCTGGCAGGATCTGACTGGAAGACTTTGTTCTTGTCCGGGGGAAGGAGAGACAAGATTTCCAAGGGAGACATTGCCGGATTTTGCTTCAAGCAGGGCGATCTGGAGAAGGACGATCTGGGAGTCATTGAGAT
>CAYGRE010000241.1:0-2330 GCA_964352215.1 uncultured Bacteroidia bacterium | reverse complement strand
ATGCATCTGATGGCTGGAGTTTTCAATCTAAGTCCTATCATTGGGAGGGTGAAGGCAACACTGATGTGAAAGCCCTGGTTCTTGACTGCTAATGTATTGGAGAGTGCCCGGGCTTCTGAAGTCCAATGCAATTGAATAGCATCCAGCCCTGTGTGAATTTTTAATTCAAATGTCGGTACTCACTTGGGCTCATCCCGGTTTTGGCTTTGAACAGGTTGCTGAAATGCTGTGGATATTCGAATCCAAGCGCATAGCCAATTTCTCCAATTGAATTCTTAGAGTTCAGCAGACTGGTTTTTGCCCTTTCGATGATGTACAGATGGATATGCTCCTGGGCCGTTTTTCCCGTTTCTTTTTTGAGGAGGTCGCTTAGATAATTGGGCGACAGGTTGAGGTTGCTGGCACAGAAACTCACCGATGGGATACCAAGTTCGAGGGCCTTTTCGGATTGGTAATACTCCCTGATCAGCCGGTCAAATTTCGAAACTACGTCACTGTTGATATTGGTTCGGGTGTAAAATTGCCGGTCAAAAAACCGCACGCAGTAATCAAGGAGCAATTCTATGTTTTTGATGATCAGGTTTTGGCTGTGCTTGTCCAGGTTCTGGCTGTACTCCTCGGTGATTTTGTCAATCAGCATTTCAATGGTATTCCTCTCTACTTCAGATAGATGCAAGGCCTCACTTACATCATAGTTGAAGAAGGAGTATTTATTCATTTTGTCAGCCAGGTCAGATTTCCTCAGCAGATCGGGGTGAAATGCGAGGGTCCAGCCTTCTATATTTTCATTTGTCTGATCGAACTCGTCCTGGTACCACATCACCTGCCCCGGAGCTGTAAATATCAATGTACCTTCTTCATAATCGTAAGCATTCTTTCCGTACCGAAGTACACCGCAGCCATTTGAGGATTTCAAAACGATCTGGTAAAGATCCATGATGACCCTTACATCTTGAAATTCGGAAATGTTCTTGACATCCCTGGCATGTACAACGGTGACAAGCGGATGCTTTGGTTTGGGTAAACCGAGCGATTGATGGGCTTGGCTGATAGATTTGATGGTATATGTATTGTCCATTTTGCTGCTCGTTTATTGAACCAGGCCCCCCGGATTTGAATCTGGTTTACTGGGGTCCTGGCCCACAATCTGAAGTTAAATCTAATAAAGATTGCGATTACCCACCTTTCATTTGAAACCGGGCAATCGCAATCTGGTTATAGGGTGCCTTATTCATTCGTCTCTGACAAGGCCTCGATGATCAGTTGTGAGAAGAGAAAGCTGCTGTGCTGCTGTTGCCCGGTGATGAGTCTGCCGTCCCTGATCGCAAATGGCTCCAGTGGACCAGCGGCTTCATAATTGGTATTGGGATTTTTCAGGGCTTCCGATTCAATGGTGTAGTCATTTAATTTGAATCCTGCGGCTTCATTGTTCATATTTTCTTCCGCGTCGCAATAGCCGGTCCAGGTTTTCCCATCCGCCAGCAGGGTGCCATCACTTAATTTTGTCCAGAGTAACAGGCTGGTACCATGGCAAAGCATCCCTACCACTTTACCCTGCTCATAGAAATCAGCAATGAATTTGTGCAATTGGGTGTCATCCTTGAATGTCACCAGGGGTCCTCCCCCGCCGGCAACACAAACGGCATCGTAATCGCTGATGTTGACGTCGGCGATCGCCATTGTACTGTCCATCATTTTGCCAAACTCTTTGTGCTTTCCAAACCCGATGGTGATCAGGTCGTTGGGGTAAATGGTATATTGATTCTCCGGATCTGAGAATCCGTCAAATTCTACCTTGCCTCCCTTTGGTGAAGCCAGATCCACTTCGTATCCCGCCTGGATAAATTCATAGAAGGGCCGGGTCAATTCTTCGGCAAAAAAACCTACCGGGAATTCTTTGAGGATGGCAGGATTGGATACCAAGTACAAGATTTTCTTTGTCGGGTACTTGTAGGGCGCTGTTCTCCTGATAACTTCTGCTTTCATGTTGTTCTTATTTGTTTTTGATTTTTGGGATTGTCCCCAGCCCATTGTGCTCATCAGCATCAGTGAACACAAAGCCAGAATTGTTCTCGGGTTAATTATTCTATTCATCTTGATTGTGCTTATGTATTTCAGTGGTTGCGTATCCCAGACCATCTGGTTACAAAGCAAAGTTATCGTCGGTGAACCCGGTAGATTAATAGATATCCCTGAATGATTAAATGAAATTACAGGTGGGTGAGATTTCCTGGGAGAGGTGGATTGAGTAGGCGGGGATATTGCTGATGTTGAGGATTTTTTGGGGACGATAAACGCGGGTTTAATGGTGACAGGCCGCGGGTTCAGAG
>CAYGRE010000240.1:0-2342 GCA_964352215.1 uncultured Bacteroidia bacterium | reverse complement strand
GAGGCTGAAACTGGAGACGCCTTGTTGCCCCAACTGATTGACCAAGCTGTGGTTGACCAGCGGATTGAAAGCTGCCACCAATATCTTGCCCGCACTTATGGCCTGAACATCCGGTTCCGAAGGTGCCGTCACCTTCAGAATGATGTCCGAATCTCTCAGGACATCGGCCCGGCTTCCTATGGTTGCTCCTTGGCCCTGAAAGTCAGCATCACTGACAAAGGCCCGGTCACCTGCTCCTGATTCTACTAAAATCTTAGCGACATTCAGTTTTAAGAGGGCGGAGACATTCTTGGGCGTCAGTGGGATGCGCCGGTCTCCTTGTTGCTCTGCGAGTACGCCTATGATCATTGTCAGGTGTATTTTTTTTTGATGAACGTATGAGAAGTTAGGAAATATTCCGGGAATGTTCGTTTTTTAGGTTGAAGCCGTATTTATGAAAAACCCCTACGACGAATTTGAAAAGGACGGCAAGCAGAGAGAGGATAAGACGTACGAAAAGTTGAAAGAGGAACTACGCTTGCTGGCCATGAACCTGAAGAAGGAGGCACTCCTGGACTTCATCACCGACGAATGCAGTAAAAATCCAGCCTTGATGGATGCTTTTCTGCTGAGATTTGTCACTGAAGAATCTCAGTTACCCACCTTTGATTATGACCTCCTGATAGCTCAAGCTGCTAAAAGGGCAGAAACAGAATGGGGAAGTCTGGAGGAATACCCAATCTTAGCGGTGCTGGAAAAGCTGAATCTTCGCGCTCTTCAGCAATACCACCAGAAAAACTTCAAGGATAGCCTTCAGGTCTGCAAGGCAATTGTCCTGGGAATTCCTCCGCTGTTGGAAAATCTTTCCGGGACCGCGGAGATCGAAAGCGCCTATTTCTTCACCATTGACATTTTGAGAAAGTTGCTCATCGTACATAGTGGCGATGCGGAAAACTCGGAGGCCAAGTCTTTTGCCATTCAATTGCTGACAGATAAATCCCTGGAAGATGCGGGATATGAAGATGCCATCTGGGAGGTGATCCTGGAAGCGGAGCTTAATCCTGAGGAACTCTCAAAATTAATGGCCTATATAGATACCTCTATCTCTTCGATTCACTTTTCACCGCACGATCCTGAGTGGGAAATGACAGATTGGCTGCTGCGAAAGATGGCATTGCTGAAGCAAGACGAGAGCATTCATGACCCTCTGGAAGCCATGGAACCCTTTATTGAATTTACGGAGATCCGTGACTTGTTCATCGAAAGGGAACTCAAAGCGGGGCGGACAGCGGAGGCGAAAGAACTGATTCGGGCGGGAATTCAAAAAGCGGAAGAAACTGAGAAGGAGGCGACCATTTTCCAATACGAAAATCAACTTCTTGAGATTGCAAAGGAAGAAGGGGATCAGATGGCCATTCGTCACCTGTCCGGGAAACTGCTCTTGTCCGGTGGGCATTTTAATTTTGCTTACTACGACCTGTTTAAGTCTACCTACATCCCCTTTGAATGGAAGGCTACTGTGGCAGAACTGATCGGCAGGATGGGAGGTATTCACGGCGAGCTCTCCTTCTCCCAGGCCAGCCTCATCGCGACTATTCTGGAAAGAGAAAATGAGGATGAGCAACTCCTGGAAATGTTAAGTGGGAATGCCTCGAGTTTCGAATTGATCCAGTCATTTTACCACACGCTGGAAGAAGAATACAGTGTCGAGATCATTCAGATCTTTCAGCTTTTCATCGAGGAATACGCTGCGAACCATACCGGACGTCCTGCCTATGCAAGGTTGGTCCTTATGCTGAAGACGATGAACAAGGTAAAAGGGGCGGCGCCTTTTGTCCGGTCTGTCATTCGGATTCTGAAGCAAAGGTATCCACAGCGGAAGGCGATGATTGAGATTCTCAACCAGGCCTTCAATTGATCTTTCTTGGTGGTTTTTTGCAGCGATCATCTAAGGTGAGGATTCATGGCTGTGATCACCCACCCTTTTTATTTCCAGCTATTTGCGCTATTCTGCTTTCCCGCCCTGGCACCGGAATTATACGCCCAAAGCTGATCCGAATCTATCCTGCCGTTCTGGGTCAACCATGGCATACCAAGATCATTTGAAAAGCTAATCATCCCGGTGCAGCGAAAAGTTGCACACTTATAAACTGATACCCACCATTTACAAGTTGGGCATTTCTTATGCCGTTCACGCAGCTTACTTTTGAGCTGTCAACAACCTATTGTCACTTTATCACTTTACAAACCTATGATTTTCTAAAACCTGTTTAATTTCCTTTGCTCCTAATACCCTTTTATAAAAACAACCCATTGGCGTCCGGTTAAATCATGACCGTGCCCAAGAATAGATGATTCCTTCA
>CAYGRE010000239.1:0-2574 GCA_964352215.1 uncultured Bacteroidia bacterium | reverse complement strand
GGCAGATACGGAAGATATAGAAAGCCGCATCCAACACAATGTGTTGAAAGAATTGCAAAAAATGGGCCTTGAAAAGGCCTGAATGAACAATAAAGTATATAATAGGATTACATGAAATACTCCACTATTGAACACGAACAGTACGTCATCATTGAACTTCAGGAGGAGAAGTTGGCGTCAAGTGTAGCACCTGAGCTGAAGAGCAAATTTGTCATGCTCAATGCCAGTGGGCAGCAGAATATTATCCTCGACCTGGGTCCTGTCAAATATGCCGACAGTTCTGGTTTGAGTTCATTGCTGCGTGCCAACTCAATGTTCGAGCAAGCAGGAGGCATCTTTGTCCTGTGTGGCTTGACCGAACATGTCGGGAAACTGATCTCGATCACTCACCTGGACCGTGTTCTGACCATTCTCCCAACCCGCCAGGAAGCAATTGAGGCGGTGTTTATGCATGAGATTGAAAAGGACATCGAAGAGGACGAGGAAGACGACGAAGATTGATCGGCTGACCGGCCCAGGCAATCGGCCCAGGCCGGCAACTTCCCTTTTTTACGCTTAATATCGGTACATGTTTACGGTCCGAATACTTGGAAGCAGCTCTGCAACCCCCGCCTTTCAGCGATTTACCTCGTCTCAGGTGGTCAATTACAACGACAGGTATTACCTGATCGATTGTGGTGAGGGAACGCAGATGCAGCTGCAAAAGTACCGGATCAAATACAGCCGGATAGATGGTCTATTCATCTCCCATTTGCATGGTGATCACATTCTGGGTGCCCCAGGGCTGCTGGCTTCATTGAGCATCTTTGAAAGGAAAAATCCTCTTCCCGTCTATGCCCCCAAGGGCATGAAGGAAATACTGGAACTGGTATTTTTGCACTCCGATACCAATCTGAGCTACGAAATCCAGTTCCATGCCTTGGAAGATTTCGAGCCCGGAAGTGTGATTTTCCAAACCGACCGGCTTGAAGTCACCACCATTCCGCTGCAACACCACACGTTTTGCAATGGCTTCCTTTTTAATGAGAAAAACAAGCGCCGAAAGTTCAACTTTTACAAGGCAAAAGAGCTTCAGGTTCCTAAGGAATATTTCCATTTGCTGAAGCAAGGGAACGACATCAAGCTGGAAAGTGGAAAAAAGATCAAGGCAGAGGATGTCTTGTTTCCTGCTGAACCCCCGCTTTCCTATGCCTATTGTTCTGATACACGCTACCACGAAGCCTACCTGGCATACTTCAAAGGAGTATCCTTACTCTACCACGAGTCTACATTTCTGGATGAACTGAGCGCCAGAGCAGAAAGTACCGACCACAGCACCGCTAAAGAAGCAGGTCTGGCCGCGAAACGCGTCAATGCCTCCAAGTTGATCATTGGCCATTTCTCAGCCCGGTACAAAGATCTCACCCCTCTGCAGGAAGAAGCAAGAACCGAATTTCCCAATACAGAGCTGGCAATTGAAGGTCGGATATTCGATCTCCGCAAAGACTTATAATCTCTGATACGATGTTCAACAAGCGAAACCTCCTCTTCATCGTATTGGCTGGATTCTTTACTTCTAATGCCCTCATTGCCGAATTCATTGGCGTAAAGGTCTTTTCGCTGGAACAGACCTTTGGCTTAGAATCCTTCCAATGGGACCTGATGGGGGTTGAAAACCTGGGCTTCAACCTCACCGCCGGCGTATTGCTCTGGCCCTTTGTATTTATCCTTACCGACATTGTCAACGATTATTACGGTGTGAGGGGAGTTCGGATTTTATCCATCCTTTCCTCTGTCATGATCACTTACGGATTCCTGATGTTTTACCTGGGGATCAACCTGGACCCGGCTGATTTCTGGCCGACCTCTCATATCCCACTTGGAGCCTCACCCGAGGAAGCGGCAGCCATCAATGCCAAAGTCTCCGACTATGACTATGCTTACCGGATCGTATTCGGCCAGGGGCTCTGGATCATCATCGGCTCCCTGGTGGCCTTCCTGATTGGTCAATTGCTGGATGCTTATGTATTCAGAGCTATCAAGAAGATAACGGGAGACAAACGCATCTGGTTAAGGGCAACAGGTTCTACCCTCGTTTCCCAATTTATTGACAGCTATGTGGTTCTCTTTGTGGCCTTTTATCTGGGGGGAAATTGGTCTTTCCCGATGGTTTTGGCGATCGGAAGCCTCAATTACCTGTTCAAATTTGTGGTAGCCATCGTATTGACGCCCCTCCTGTATGTCATCCATGGTGTGATTCAAAAGTATCTTGGAAAAGAAGATGCGGAGAAGATGCGGGCGGAAGCGATGAATATCGAATAAACAAACCATTTCCAGCCCTTTTGAATCCCCCCAGTCATTCATCCCACTACCCAGAATCCCCCCACTTCTGAAACTCATCGTTTTTGCTTAAATTAGTGTTCTGATTGGAGCGCATTGTTTCTTTTTTTCTGGAAGGCGCTGACAACCTCCTTCCACGTCAGGTTTTTAAACTCCAATCAAGATGGAAGATAACCAGTTTGTTATCCGTCGCATCGGTGAAGAGCTGAGCGAACGGAAGTTGAATTTTCGCAATCGTATTTTTCATTCATTTGT
>CAYGRE010000238.1:0-2574 GCA_964352215.1 uncultured Bacteroidia bacterium | reverse complement strand
ACTATTCGTTGACTGTATCAATCTGGAAAGCGACGGCTTGTCGCACTTCGAACTTACTACTGGTAAGCTCAGACCTTACTACCTCGGAGTTCCGACCTCTTTGCGTGTAGCCTTTTGCTATGTGGTGTGTAGCAATGACCTACATCACTATAGTTAATAGCTTGACATAAATGACTCCATAACAGATGCTATCTATGCAAAACAGTCGATTAGGGTTATTTTAGGGCTATTGGTTGGTGTGGATGGGAAGTATCCAAAAGGTGTGTATCCCAAGGTGGCAGCAAGTCGGTAAATGGGTGCGAATTTGTCGCAAGCTGAGGCAGATACTCTTCTTTTCATGGCACTATTTTCCACGAAGCGAAGTCATAGAAACCCAAAAGCTGCCTTTATAGCTCCTCAGGGCTTGCTTTCCCGAAACGAAGAACTCTCGCCTACCGAGCAATTTGCTCGCAACAAGTGAGTTCATTGCTTACACATAGTAAGCTCCGACCTCTCTCCCGGGAGGTCAAACCTCCCGGCTTGGAGCTCGGACCTCTTCAACGGGAGCTCTGACCTCTTGCGCGGCAGTTCCGAACTCATTTGCAGCCTGGAATCGACGTTTTTATCAGTCCAAACAACTCTGGGAAACAATTGCTAATTTGATCACCGACTATGTATACAAGAAAGCGTTACAAAGCATTTGACATGGCCATGTGGACCCGGTTTGAAACCCTGACCTTTCTGGGTATCATCATTGCCTGGGTCTCTGCCTACTACTTTCTGGAGTTGAGTTGGCTGAAAATCCCCTGGACCCCATTGGCATTGATCGGTACCGCCGTAGCCTTTGTCATCGGTTTTCAGAACAACTCCGCCTACGGGCGGATCTGGGAGGCCCGGAAGATCTGGGGCGGCATCGTCAATACCTCCCGGACATTCGGGATGTTCGTGCAGGACATGGTTTCCAATGAACACGCGCAAAACCACCTGAGTCCTGAAGAGATCAAGGCCGCGCAAAAGGAACTCATCTACCGCCATATTGCCTGGATGACCGCGCTGCGCCATTCCATGCGTACACCTAAGCCCTGGGAGACCGCGAGCGAAGACAGGTCCAACAAAGAATGGATCATCCAGTCCCCAGAGAAAAAGACAACTTTGGTGGAGGACCTGAAGCCCTACTTGTCCAAAGAAGATATGGATTACGTCCTGAGCAAAGGCAACAAGCAGACCGCATTGCTGTATTTGCAGTCTCACCACCTGCGGGCCCTCAAGGACGAAGGTCATATCTGGGAATTCTCATTTCTGGAGCTGGAGGGCGTATTGCAAGAACTGTTCAACCTGCAAGGGAAGAGCGAACGGATCAAGAATTTCCCTTATCCCCGCCAATTTGCTACCCTCAACCACTATTTCATGTGGCTGCTGATCTTGCTGCTTCCCGTAGCGATTGTCCCTCAGTTCATGGAGATCGGCGCGGCAGTTGAAGGTAAACATCCCATCCTGGGCGATCTGTTTATTTGGCTTGCGGTACCGGTTTATACGGCGGTGTCCTGGGTATTTCATACCATGGAACGGATCGGTCGGGTGGGTGAGAACCCCTTTGAAGGCACCCCCAATGATGTACCCATCTCGACCATTGCGCGGGGGATAGAGATTGACCTGCGGGAAAACCTGGGTGAGACCGCGGAGGAGATACCGGATCAGTTCCCGGCGACTTATGATATTCAGTATTAGGGGGGGGCTTCTTATTGAATGGAGGCCTTTACCACGCTCCTTTGGTGGTAGGCTTTCATGCCTGCTATGATCTCCTCCATTTTCTCTGGAGTAAAGTCATTTTTATAATACCTCCGAAATACTGCGACTTTTAATTCTAACTCAGTGTATTCCGGATGTTTGTTTCGAATACTATTTGTGACAATGCGTTTTACAGAGTCCGTCATGTCTACCCCCATCATGGCACGTTCCGCAGAGCTTTTGGAATAGTTCACTTCCAATTGCTTTTCTCTCATTTGAGGGCTGGTATCATTCATGTTCCCTAAAATTAGCGTCAAAAAAGGATAGATAAAACGAAACCTTTTCGGAACCCTTCGATACGTTGAATGAGGGGATACCGGGGAAAATCATACTCAATTAGCGGCTTCATTCTATCAGTGAAGTCGCCTTATTTTTGAGGACTTGCTAGTCTCGCTTCAGGGGGCGGGGAGTGGAAAAAAGTTGACTTATTTTAGGACCGACTATTAACAACACCGAAGATGCGTTTTGCAACCCGCCCCCAAACTTTACGCATAGATCAAAAAAAGCCACCTATATTGCACGATCTTCCCCAGCCCTATACCTGAGCTTCAAAAACTTTTCCACGGCACTGAGTAGCGCGCTATATATGAATGCGCGGATTAATTAGTGCATGAGATTCAGCGAACTCAAACGCAAATTGACCCTGGGTGGCTCTAAATGGGGATTGCAATAGGTGTATTGAATGGCTTTTTCCGCGCACATCTTATTAAGCCCTGAACAGGTGGCTGAAGGTTTTCCCAAATCCGAATTTTAAGGTAGGTTATGCACAATGGTATTTTCCCAGTTTCAATGGGTATTCTTATCTTC
>CAYGRE010000237.1:0-2682 GCA_964352215.1 uncultured Bacteroidia bacterium | reverse complement strand
CCACCTACACCGTCACTGTCTCCAACCAGGTAGGATGTGTCGATACGGCCAGCCTCACCATTGTCGTAGAAGCACTCCCCAATCTCTTCACCGGCACTTCTCAGACCATTTGCCCTGGTGATACTGTAGAAATCTTTTTTGGAGGCAGCAACTTCTCTTCTGGTGTTTGGAGTCCGGGAAACCTGGTCACTGACAGTACAAGCTCCACATCGACCACCAATGCATTTCCTACCCAAACCACCCATTTTGTCTTTACAGCTTATACTGGTCCCAACCTCACCGGTTGCGCAACCTCTGACACAACCACCATCAGTGTCTATCCGGCCCCAGCCGCCCCGATGGTCACCCAATCCGGCAATGTTCTGTCTTCCACGCCTGCAAGCAGCTACCAATGGTTCCTGAATGGCAACCCAATCTCAGGAGCAACCGCTCAGACCCTGACCATTCCTTCAGATGGAAACTATACGGTTCAAGTCACCGATGCCAATGGATGTGCCTCAGAATCTTTGCCCTTTACGACCGTTCACCGGGAAGAACTCCCCGGAATCTCCCGCCTGGAATTGTGGCCCAACCCCAACCAGGGGCAGTTTAACCTTCGCTTTGAAGCTGTTGAGTTTGGGAGCCTCCGGCTTTCCATCTTTGACCTCCCCGGAAAAGAAATCAGTGCAAAGGAGCTGTCCCTAAGTCCAGGAAGCAATCAGATCAGGGTCAATGAGGAAGAGCTTCCCAGTGGCGTTTATTTCCTCAGGGTTTCAGGGGAAAACGGGAGTAAGACTCTGGTGTTCCGGGTGATGGGTCTTTAGTGGATCGATATAAGCTCTTTTCTAAAGCGGGTATCTGGTGCTTTTCTTGCGAGCATAAATGTGATTTAGAAGAGGGTGTGTTAAAAGTCCCATTGCCTTTGGCGATGGGACTTTTAACTTCCTGATCAATTAAAGATCAATTTTTGTACCAAGGTTTCCCCTCGATCAGTAGTCAACCGTGCATAATAGATCCCTTTGACCAGGTTCTCAGGCTTGAATTGTACTTCGATCACTTCGCCTTCGCTTACCTGACCTTCGTACAGACTGCTGATTTCCACCCCTTTCAGGTCGTATAGCTGGAGTTCTACTTTGGAGTCGTAACCCAGGCTGAAGCGCAGGTTGGTTTCCACCATAAATGGATTGGGGAATGCCTCCAGGCTGTTCAGCAATTCCAGACTTCCACCGGCTCCGCTGCCTCCGGGCCCACCGCCAATAGCGCCAGTGTCGCCGGTTTCATTGCCAATAGCGCCAGTGTCATCGGTTCCATTGCCAATAGCGCCATTGCCATCGGCTCCACCGCCACCCGCAATGGCATCTTTAGATGTAATTGGGCCTCCATCCGCGCAGAAGAACAGATCGGCAACCGCACCGCTCTTCTCGAAGTCTACCGTGATGGCTTCCACATTGGTGAGGCCTATGCTGATGGTGCTCCGACCGTTGTCACCCGGATTCGGGATTGAGAAGGTCTGGGTTCCACCACCCAGTAACTCTACGACAATGGTGCTGTTGTCCTCATCGTTGTCAATGATTACAATCGAATCCATACTGGCATAGTTGGTGAAGTCAAAGCGCAATTGGCCACCCGCTGACTCGTCATCCGGATTGTCGATCAAACCATCGTTGTCATTGTCCGTGAGGTTCTCTGCGATGATCAGCAGGTTTCCTTCAGGAATCACATTGCTGCCACCACCGTTCCCAATTCCGGGACCATCATAAGGGGCGCCGGGACAACCCAGGTCGGTGTCTCCACCGGTTGGGGCCGCACTGTTGAAGAGGATCGCTGCATCAGGACCATTGCTCCGGTTATTCGTCGCGCTGATGTTCACATTTCTGCTGGACATCCACTGGTTCGTGATCACTGATCCGGCGGGCAGGAAGCCTCCCTGATCGTCACGGTCAAAGTCCAATGGCGTGCTGCATACCGTAATCTGTGGTCCGTCAGGACACCAGGCAAAGCCTGCGACGCCACCAGAACCACCCATCTCGACAATCATTCTGCGCACATTGCTCTGGAAAACGGGTACGGTCAGGGCGCTGTTGTTGCCGCTGGTCGGAACCGGGATCGTTACCACAAAGCCATTCGCCAATTCCAGGGTGATATTCCAGGGACCATCGTCCAGGTCAACCAGACGTACCGTTTCAATGGTCACCGCGCGGTCGGTGAAGTCGAAGAACAAACGTCCTCCGTTGGCATCGTCATCAGGATTGTCAATCAGACCGTCGTTGTTGTTGTCGGTCACATTCTCAGCGATGATGAGAATATTGTCTTCCGCTACATCGTTGCTGGCTCCTCCACTTCCTATACCAGGTCCACCATACTGCTGGTTCGGCGTACCCAGGTCTGTGTCTCCACCGGTTGGGTTACCTGAATCAAAGATGATGGCTACATCCGGTCCGTTGTTGTTCTCTGCGGAGATCACAACCCCGTCGGCTGCATACTGGTTGCTGACAACCGTACCTGCAGGCAGGCTGTTGCCCGCGGCATCAGCTTCGAAGTCGAAGGCCAATGGGCAGCAGATGCTGTTGGTGGTATCCACCACCGTCACCACTGCGGAGCAGGTGGAGACATTGCCACTGCCGTCGGTGACGGTCAGGATGATGGAACGAGGCCCGTCAGTGATGTCGTCACAGTCGAAGATATTGTCCGTAGTGCTCAGGG
>CAYGRE010000236.1:0-2854 GCA_964352215.1 uncultured Bacteroidia bacterium | reverse complement strand
CCCCATATCAGCGGCGAGTTGGTAGATCTCATCGAATTCCTGGTCCATAATTTGCTCACAGAACCGGGTATCCCGCAGGTCGCCCAGGACAAAATCATTTGCTTCCGTCGTCCCGAATTCAGGCAGCTTAAGGTCGACACCCCGCACCCAGAAACCTTCTGCTCTCAGACGCTTCACCAGATGTGACCCGATGAATCCTCCCGCCCCGCATACCAATGCTTTTTTCATTGCAAAAATCCTCTGTTCTCGATTCCTGATTGATTCAAAGGACTAAGATAAGAAAAAATGAAATCCCTATATTTATTGTCCATGGGAGCGATTGCAGATTGGCTGGAAGGGCATCAGGGAACTTGTCTGATCA
Source organism: uncultured Bacteroidia bacterium (assembly GCA_964352215.1). Classification (GTDB taxonomy): domain Bacteria; phylum Bacteroidota; class Bacteroidia; order J057; family JADKCL01; genus CAWUKT01. Next base: position 2,493 of record CAYGRE010000236.1, on the reverse strand, counting down.
AGTCCAATACCGGGGTGGATTGTCCCGGTTGTGGGATGCAACGGTCCGTTGTTGCTTTGTTGAGAGGAGACTTTGGCGAGGCCTGGGATATGTATCCGCCCATTTTTCCTTTATTGCTCACCTTTTTATTGATCCTATTTGCCCTGACTTTTCGCAGGTATGAGTGGCGGGGAAAGGCCTTGGTTGCTTCGTTCGTGCTTTCGATGGTATTTGTGGTAGTGAATTTTGTTGGGAAGCTGGTCTAGTGCTGCTCTATATTGACAAGATGTCTTGTTGCTGCGTTTTCCACTCTTGTAGCCTGGCGGTTCCTTTTTTGCAAATACAATTCTTCACCGAATTCATACCCAATTCATCTGGCTTTCCGATATTGCAGCATGAAGCAGATGTTGCATCTTTTCGCCGGAGCCCTGATGGCCCTTTCCCTGTTTTCCACTTTTCAGGCCCAGTCGACCCTCCAGGCCCAGTCGGTAGCTTCGATCCGTTCCGGTCCCATGGTGGGTTACTCAGAAATGCGGGAGGTGATGCTCTGGGTGCAGCTCTGGAAAGAAGCAGATGTCTATATCCGCTACATCGATGTGGAAACCAACGAGGATTATGTCACGAACACGGTTCGCACCAACAAAGACCAGGTTTTTACGGCTCATTTGCTGGCGGACCGGGTCAAGCCCGGCCGCAAATACAAGGGAGAAGTATTCGTCAACAACAAAAAGGTAACGCTCAAATACCCGTTGACCTTTCAATCCCAGGTGCTCTGGCAGTGGCGTGAAGATGCGCCCAACTTCAAATTCATCGCCGGGAGTTGCTTTTACATCAACGATCCCGCTTATGACCGTCCCGGCACCCCTTATGGCGGCGAATACCAGATCTTCGACCATATCAATTCACAGGAGGCGGACTTTATGATCTGGTTGGGTGACAACAACTACCTGCGCGAAGCGGATTATGGCACCCGGACCGGGATTATGCACCGTTACAGCTTTGCCCGTTCCCTGCCCGAGATTCAGCCCCTGCTCTCTTCTATGCACCACTACGCCATCTGGGACGACCACGACTACGGCCCTAACAATTCAGATCGTTCCTACATTTTCAAAGAAACCACCCACGAAGCCTTTCAACTGTTCTGGGCAAATCCTTCCTATGGCCTTCCCGGACAAAAGGGAATTACAACCCGTTTCAGTTGGTCCGACTGCGACTTTTTCCTGTTGGACAACCGTTACTTCCGCAGCCCCAATGAACGTGTCACCGGAGAGAAAACCCAACTCGGCAAAGCGCAATTGGAGTGGCTGATCGATGCCCTGAAGTCCAGCTATGCCCCGTTTAAATTCGTATGCATCGGGGGAATGGTCCTGAGCGACTATGCCGAATTCGAGAATTACAGCAGAACCCACCCTGAAGAGCGTGATTACCTTTTGAATACCATTCAAAAAGAGGGAATCAAAGGGGTGATTTTTCTTGATGGGGACCGCCACCATACCGAATTGTCTTACTGGAAGCCTAAAGATGGGGTGGCTGTCTATGACCTCACCTGCTCTCCGGTGACTTCCGGGTCTTATGAAACCGATGAACCCAATTCATTTTTGGTGGAGGGGACCGAGATTGGCGAACGCAATTTTGCCGTGATGGAAGTGACGGGGGCTCGCAACGAAAGAGTGCTCAAAATGACGCTCATCGACAAGGACAATCAAACGCGTTGGACGCGGGAGATCAGTGAGAAGGAGTGGGCAGAGGAGGAGAAGTAGTCAGGGGAAGAGAAGTATTCTGAGAAAAAGTAGTCTATTCTTCCCGGACGTAAGGGATCAACTTGCCATTTTCAGGCTTTGCAAACATCTGGTCGGTTTCTTCCTCAAATTGAATAACAGCTATTTCTAAAACGCATATCGGATGGACAAAGCACCACTGTCATAATAGAATCCGCTGTGGCCGACCAGGTTGAACCCCGGTTTCCAGTCAAGGCTGAAGTTTAAGGGGATGTTTTCCAAGGTGTATTCAATTCCGCCGATTCCATCTGCCCCGATTACTATCCCACCCTCCGATTCGAACCAGGGATTTCTATCGGTGGTTTTGGACCAGACACCGACGTGTCCGCCACCACCCAGGTACCAGCGCAGGTTGGTCACCCCAAAGGCCGGAAAATGGACTTCATACAGTCCGGTGATCATAATTCCCCGCCACCGGGTGGATACAATGGCCTCCACTGCATGCTCTGAGGTGAGGTGGTGCTTAATGGTAAGACCAGGGGCGTAGGTTCCTCTGATTCCAATGGCGGTACTGTATTGAGCTTGCAATGATCCCGCACTTGCTGCCAATACGAAGAACAACATTCCCAAAATGAATTTTCTCATGTTCAATGATCAAGTTTTTCCATTACCAATTGGCCTCCGAGGTTCGGATCGGTTTGGGTTCAAGCTAGCGAGAAACGACTTAGAAAGTCGTTCTATCTTCCGGCAGTCCTCCTCTTAGCAGGAAACTCTTCTTTTTTCCAAAGGCAAAGAT
>CAYGRE010000235.1:0-2982 GCA_964352215.1 uncultured Bacteroidia bacterium | reverse complement strand
CAAATAGGCCGGAATCGTTCATGCCCGTAGTGAGGGCGACCTGTTGATTTGGGACAAGGTCCTGGTGGAGGGCCGAGGTTTGTTGCCCTCCCTGGGCTCCCAATAAATATTTAGCGGTATTAATCCCTTCCTCATCATCGGATGCGACGAGTTTGTTGCTCAATTGAATGAGGGTAGCATGGATATTCTGATAAGGGCCCAGGATCATCGGAATGGATAGCGAGATGCTTTTGATCTTTCTGCAAAAATGTCCTGGGAAATCAAAGGCAAAATCTTTTTCTGTCAGGTTAAACTGGCAGCTGCCGGATTGGATGAGGTCCAATAGGGCTTTTGGATCCAGGAGGGCGAGCGAAATGGTTTTCTTTATCTCCAATCTACGGAGGTTCTCGTCCGTATAGGCTTTCTCCATTCGCTGCAGGTCTAACTGCAGGGCCAGCCCTGAGGTAAGGCCTTTGTAAAGGTCGTTCCAATAGCTTCCCTGAATAAAATTCAAAGCTGTCCCCTGCGACTTCAATCCAATATGCTCAAACTTCCAGGCATTCTCGGCCTGTACTGCCAGGTCGTGTGCCAGCTGATAGCCTTGGTAAAACAGTCCTGACACCTGACCGATATACCAGCTGTATAATTGTTGGTTGGTGAAACGATCCAGATAATATTGGGTGATCTTCTTCGTCTGGACCATATTTTCTTTTAAGAGGACTAAACCCTGTTCAGCCAGGTTTTGCTGGTGGGTAGCTGCCTTTATCTGGTGCTGAATCTGCAGGATGTCATCTGAGGCGAGTTTCTGTTGTAATTGCCAATCTTGTCTTCTTCGATGAAAACCGGAGTGAATACCCATAAGCCCAGCCCTCATATTCGAAATATTGCTCATGTTTTCCGCAATTGCAGAACCCTGGTCTGTAGATGCCCCGAGATTTACATTCCCGTCCGAAAACCCGAAGATTACAGGGATCAAGTAACCAATACCCACTATTAGTTTTATTCCTTGAACGACATCCTGAACCCCAATGGCATTGTTTGAATGATTTATCTCCGACTTTTCTTTGGGGATCAATTTGGCTGTAATCAGGTTTGAATAATGTGTCTGGCGGTTGTTCGCACTGGTCAATCCTGCATGAAGTGCAAATAAATTGTGTTTGGCCGCCTCAATCTGGTCCTGCTTGCTAGTTTGGGTCAGGTTGAGAATGTGCTGTTGGTGTGTATTGTACAACTCGGCCAGTTTCTGAGCATCCTTCGATTCCAAGGCAGACATCAAGGATTGCCCTAACTGAATGACAGAATCAGTCACCTCCTTTGCCTTTGCGATCATCACTTCAAAACGGTAATAGGGTACAGTGGAATTCAAAGTCCCGACAGCGGTCCCGATCCCTTCGCCGGAACCGATGGCAGACACCAACTGCATGGGGTTGATCGGTGGAGAGAAGAGGGGGAGGGTGTCGGGCTGGCCGTCGATGGTCAGTCCATGGTTAATGTTGTAGAGGCGGGATTGGACCTCTATCCAGTAGTTGAGGAACTGCTGGTTGCGTGGGATGCCGAAGGCTGGCGGTAATTCCCAAATGGTTCCGTCCATCATTCCAGCGAAAAGAGCCCGATTAAATGATTCAAGAAAGGATATCTGGGAATTGTTCGGAAGACCATTTGATTGTTGAACCATCCGATTTCCTCTAAGTGCATATAGTCCAGAACTATTGGTGCCTGCATACAATATTGCCTCGAATACATAAAGGCAATAGACCTCGACTCCTTCAGGGATACCTTTATCACATAGCATCCAGGTATCCTCGATGAGTTTGTAAAGTCCATTCGAAGTACCTGCAAACAAGCTTTTCTGATGTACACACAATGAGTGGACTGTGTCTGTGGTGGAAATTCCGCTATTTAATGGTTGCGGCTTATTTCCAACGAGTTTGTAAACTCCATTTTTGTGGGTGCCAACGTAAAAAGCTCCACCAAATAGACAAATACTCCTGATATTTAAGTTCTTCGTGGATGACATTTCTGTATAAGAGATGCCGTCATATGTAACAATTCCTGGGGTATCACCAATAATATACATTAGGCCATTAAATATTGAAATACTCGTTATATCAGAGGTGGGATTAGTTGAGGTAGAAAGATCCTCTTTTTGCCAAGTCTTTCCATCCTCCAAGTAGTAAAGGGAGGGAGTACCACCCCAAGTCCCAAGGAAAAACTGGCCCTTGAAATAACAAAACCCTCGAACATATAGAGGAGAATTTGGATTAGCCTTCTGAAGCCCAGTGCTAAAGTTTTCCCAACCTCCATTATTATTCAAAACGTAAGCACGATTCTTTGTCCCTGCATATAACTTCCCCTGAATTTCTTTCAAAACATATATACGCGTTCCATTATTGTCCTTTGAGATTTTCCAAGTCCCAACCTTCCACAATGGCTCTGGCCCTAAATCCTTGGGCTGCTCCCCCAGTAGATTATAAGCCTCCACATACAACATTTCAGCTTCATTAATGCTGTCTCGTGTATTTTTCCGGTACAATTGGTCTCCCCAAGAGAGCAGGTTTTCGATGTAGTGAGTGACGGTCGTTTTTTGGTAGGCAATAGGGCGCAGGCGAGCAATGGCCTGCGGATCGAATGGCTCGGCATTGCTGGTGTACAATTGCAGGGGGTTGTTCAGGTCATTTAAAAGTTCGGTGGGTTCTTTTTCTCCCAGTTCTTTTTTCAAGGTAGCATTGTGGTCGCTGCGTAAACCGAGGAAGCGCCAATATTTGTCAATACCTTTTTTGCTGGAATCCCGGATGACGGGATTGAAAATATATTCATACCACTTTCTGGCATGGCTGTTGATGTGCTGGTCTTTGAGTGATTTTGCTATGAGAAAAGGTAGGTGGAAGAATATTTCCCAGAAATATTCACGCATGGCATCCTTTTCTGTGAAACCGATCTGATCGGAAGGCCAGTTTGACTGGGGGATGTATTGCTCGACTGGATAGAGCTGGCTGAATGGTG
>CAYGRE010000234.1:0-3095 GCA_964352215.1 uncultured Bacteroidia bacterium | reverse complement strand
CAATTGAAACCCTGACCTTTCAACGCCGAGGGTGTAAGGCGTCTCAATTGAAACCCTGACCTTTCAACGCCGAGGGTGTAAGGCGTCTCAATTGAAACCATTCCCCATATTGCAATAAGATGCCAAAGTACTTAACTTAACCTCCCCATTAATTGCCCAAACGCCACTCCCGCTTGAGTACCCATAAAAACCATCTGAACCATGAATTTCGAATTAAAACTGGATATGCCTGACCCCGAACAAGAAGCAGTCTGGTTACAGGACTACTTAGATGAACAAGAGTTGGACGGCATTCGATCCAAAGTCAAAGAATCGAGTCCTGAAGCTGGTACTATGGACGGAGGAGTCCTCCTGGGTATTCTGGTTGGGGCAATTTCAGGCATGTTAGGCCAAAGACTAGATGTCCTCTTTCAAAAACTATGGAAACACTTCGATGGAAAAAGGGCAGCATTTGAGCTGACCGGAAAATGTCCTGATAGCGAACAAGAGTTCACCCTGAAGTTCAACAACAGTTCCAAGAAAACGCGTGATGAAGCCATTGCTGAATTCAAGGAGCGAATGAAGCAAATTTGTGGAGAACAGTAAAGCAATCAATCCCAGAGAACAAACGTGAATACCCCTTCCCTCAATCCCAATAAGTGCATAGCGATCCTGATCGGGGTGTCCAAGTATGAAGATTGGGAGCCGATCCGTCCAGCGACAAACAATGTGGAGGCCTTGGCTGAAGTATTGCTTGACCCTGATATTTTTGGGATTCCGGAGCAAAATATCAAGATGGTAAAGGAGGGAACGAGTTCGCAGATCAAACAACAATTCATCACCCTCACCAAAGATGCAAAAGCAAATGGGATCGAAACCCTTTTGTTTTATTATGCAGGTCATGGTTACAGGCGCACCGACCGCAAGTTTTTCCTGGCCGCCAATGATACCTTGAAGGATTTGGTGAATGAGGATGGTTCTACCGGGATCGCGTATGATTTTATCAAGAGCAGGATAAGGAAATCAGGCATTCCGCAAAGTATTGTTTTGGTGGACGCATGTTACTCCGGGCTTGCCACGATGGGAAACAAGGGAAGTCTCCAAACGTCAAACCTTCCTGGCTCCTATACCATTGCTTCATCCGGTGGGGACCAGGTTTCCTATTTCGATTCGGATCAATTGTATACCCTGTTCACTGGCGAGTTGCTGAGGATATTGAATACTGGGATTGAGGATGCAGGTGCGTTTGTGACCCTGGAACAGTTGTACCTGGAGTTAAAAGCTAGCGTTGAGAATAGGAACCCGGCCATGAAGCCGCAGCAATCAACCAGTCGGGAGATTGTGGCGGGACAGTATTTCTTGTGTAAAAACGGCCGTTTTGACAGCAAGAAGCAGCTCCGGTTACGGGTTGGGAATTTGATCAAAGAAGGGGAAGGGCATTTGGATAAATTCAACTTCAAAGAGGCAAAGTTTGCGTTTCTGGAGGCGAAGCATCTTGCTGAAGGGTTGCCAGATAAGGAAGGTTTGATATCGGAAATTGGAGGGAAATTGGCTGAACTTCAAAGGGCGGAGGAAATTGCCAGAAGGTATGAAGAGTCAAAACGGGTTAAGAAACCCAAGAATAGGAAGGCTAATTGGCAGTACAGGAGATGGAACAAGGCACAGTTAAGTAAGTACCTCAAGCCAGGGTTAATGATAGTTGGTTTAGTCTTGCTGGTTTTTACGATTTGGAAGTTGATTCCGAATAATTCTGTGGGACAAGACCCCAAACTCCAAGCCATCTTAACCCAAATCCAACAAAATATGGTTCCCGTTCCAGGGGGCAAATTCATGATGGGCTGCACCGATGAGCAAAATAATTGTGGTGACGACGAGAAGCTGACTCATCAGGTAACCATACCTGAATTCAAAATGGGAAAATATGAGGTGACTTTAGAGGAATGGAAACTGATCATGGGTAAAAATCCTCCTGAATTGTATTTTGAAGATTGCCTGAATTGTCCGGTGGTTGCTGTGTCTTGGAATGATGTAAAAGAGTTCCTTAAAAAGTTGAATGAGTTGACCGACAACAAATTCAATTACCGTTTACCTTCTGAGTCAGAATGGGAGTATGCTGCCCGAGGAGGGCAAAACAGCAAATACCTTTATTCAGGGGGAAATACACTGGATAAGGTTGGCTGGTATTATGAAAATGGAAGATCGAGAACCCACGCAGTAGGGGATATGGACCCAAACAAGCTCGGCATTCATGACATGAGTGGAAATGTGTGGGAGTGGTGTGAGGATCATTATCATGGTAGCTACGAGGGAGCTCCAACAGATGGAAAGGCTTGGGTAGACAAGGGCGTTAACCGCGTGTTACGTGGCGGCGGTTGGAACGATCCTGCGCATTACTGCCGGGTAGCTTACCGCAGCAACTTGCGCCCGGACGGCCGCAGCAGCAACGTCGGCTTCCGCCTTGCCCATAGTTTATAGCGGTTCATTCATCCTGTCGTTCTTCCTGAGCTCACGGAATGGATGGAATGGAACGGGCAAGGAGCCCTGGAAGGGCGACTGCAAGTGGAATGACAGGAATGGAGTATTCCCGCGGAGCGGGAAATTTTGAAGACCCAAAAACAAGAAACCCGTATGGACAAAGTCGTAGAGAGTATATTCGATTTGATCCCCATAGCACCTCTTCTTGAATGGATTGGGGTAGGCCACAACACAAGTGCAGGATTGGCAACCATCCTGACAGCATTATTGATATGGGGGTTGATTGCCCTTGTAAAATACCTCTACAACCACAACAAAAATTCCCGAGCTGCAAGGGACTTGAAACCCTATTTTTACCTCAAGGATGTGATCAAGCACCGGAAATGGTTCATAGAATCAAATTTCCAAAATGCTTCCCCCACCAAAGAAGACGAACCCGGATTCTCAAATCCTTTTGTAGCCAAAAAACGATTGATCTCCCATTTCCTAAACACTTCTTTTGACGATAAGAAAGAGAGTAAAAAGTTTTACCTGATCCTCGCTGATTCCGGGATGGGAAAAACGACCTTTATGATCAATCTCTACGTACGCTACCACTCCTTTTTCAATCATAAGCAGAACTACAAGATGCGGTTGTTTCC
>CAYGRE010000233.1:0-3101 GCA_964352215.1 uncultured Bacteroidia bacterium | reverse complement strand
TTGCCATGTCTACGACCGGAATACCAAAGAGGTCACCAAGCTTCACAAAGGGGAGCAAGTATCATTTGCGACCTTTTCGCCAGATGCTTCAAAGATTGCCTACGTACACAGCAATGACCTCTATATTTACGATTTCACCTCCTCAAAGGAGATCCGAGTCACCAACGATGGAAGATTCAATGAAGTAATCAATGGAGGGACCGATTGGGTCTACGAAGAAGAATTTGCCTTTGCCCGTGCCTTTTTCTGGTCTGCAGATTCTAAAAAAATAGCATATTACCGCTTTGACGAATCTAAAGTGAAAATGTTCTCCATGGCTATGTATGGTAGCCTCTATCCCGAAAATTACGACTTTAAATATCCCAAAGCGGGAGAGGACAACAGCATCGTAGACCTGTACATCTACCACTTGGGTGGTGGCAAAAATGTCAAGGTTGACCTTGGCACCGAGACAGATCAATACATTCCGCGGGTCAAGTGGACCAAGGATCCCGACAAACTTGCGGTGATGCGCATGAACCGCCTGCAAAATACCCTGGATGTCCTGATGGTTGAAGCCGGAACCGGGAACTCAAAGGTAATCCTCACTGAAAAAGAAGAAACCTATATTGACGAGGTCACAGATAAAAAGTGGATATTCCTTGACAATGGCTCTGAATTCCTCTGGCAAAGTGAAATGGATGGACAGAACCACGTCTACCTGTATGGATTTGACGGCAAGATGATCCGCCAGATCACCAAGGGAAACTGGAGCGTAACCGACATTGCCGCAGTGGATGAAGGCCAAGGAATTCTCTATTACATGTCCTCTGAAGAAGCCCCAACCGAGCGCCACTTGTACAGCATTACCTTGGAAGGAAAGAAGAAGGCAAAGCTGACCGAGCAAAAGGGATGGCACGATGTCGAATTCTCATCAGGCAATTCCTACTTCATGGATTCCTACAGCATGGCAAACGATCCTGGTGGCTCCATGCTCTACACCAACAAAGGCAAGGAAGTGGAAGTACTGGAGGACAATAAGCGCCTCCGCAATGTAATGGGAGAATACAACCTCAGCACCGCGGAGTTCTTCAATTTCAAAACCAGCGAAGACGTCGAATTGGAAGGTTGGATGATCAAGCCACCGAATTTCGATGCCAACAAGAAATATCCGGTCCTGATGTATGTTTATGGTGGTCCAGGCAGCCAAACCGTTAAGAATCAGTTTGGTGGATTCAACTACTTCTGGCATCAAATGCTGGCGGAGCAAGGATATATCATCGTTTCTGTTGATGGCCGGGGTACCGGTGGCCGTGGTGAAGACTTCAAGAAAGTTACCTACGGTCAGTTGGGCAAATACGAAGCCATTGACCAGATCGAGACTGCAAAGTACTTGGGTGGACTTGATTATGTAGATGCAGAACGAATCGGAATCTGGGGATGGAGTTATGGTGGATACATGACTTCACTGGTCATGACCAAGGGTGAAGGCGTCTTTAAAATGGGCGTTGCCGTAGCTCCAGTAACTACCTGGAGATTTTACGACACCATCTATACAGAGCGCTACCTTAAAACGCCACAATTGAATCCTTCAGGATACGATGACAATTCCCCCATTGAATTTGCCAAAGATCTGAAAGGCAATTACCTGGTGGTACATGGTACCGCCGACGACAACGTGCATTACCAAAACTCCATGGAGTGGGTGGATGCCCTGGTCAATGCCAACAAGCAGTTTGACATGGCCTTTTATCCGAACAAGAACCACGGAATTTATGGAGGGGTAACCCGCTTCCACTTGTACCGGAAAATGACGGATTACATCCTGGAAAACCTGTAATGTCTTATTCGTGCAATCTTTCTGACATGGATGGTCTTCCTGACATGGATGGTCCAACCGATCGGATGTATTAATAAAATTAAAAGTTCATCCTTTGCTGTTCCCGGGGGCGGACAATTGGATTCCGGGGATAGTAGGTAATGTCGAGGTATTCCATTTCACCTTCGGGGCTGATTTTAAGCAGCAGAGACTGGTAAGGCTTGAACTCAAAATTCTGCTTGATCACTTTCCCATTGACATTGATAGTCAGTTCTCTGAAGTCTGACTGTTTCATAAGAGATTGACCTGAATAAACAGGGTAGACCAATCCTTTGGCTGGCAACTGTGCCAGAAATACATAATGGGTACCATCCTCAAGAACCCGGCACCAGTATTCAGGAATGCTGTCACCCTGGATAAAGGGAGGATGATCAACGACCTGAGCGAAGTCATCCGAAACATTGGGCAGTGCCTTCAGGTCCGTCAGCAGCTTAGCGTAATCATCTGATTTTACCTTTCCGGGTTGCATGACCTCGCCCTTCAGGCACACCGGCAGGCCTGCCTGAGCCAATTCCAGGACCCGCCGCAAAGCCCGCACATCCATATAATTTACGTCGATATAGAGCGCCGAAAACCGGGCATCCCCAATTTCCAGCTTCCCATCCACCAGTTTGGCCTCCTCCAGATAATGTCGGTTGATCCACAAAGGATGGTAACCCATCGTTTCCACATTGGGATCGATGTAGCGCATTTCATATTCGCCCCAGACCCAGACCCGCCGACGTTCCGGCGGATAGGCACCCTTCATAACACCGTCTTCGTAAGGGATATACACGGCGATGTCGGAATAGGTCTTTCCTTCCAGCAAATATCCGGAGACCTTTTCCATATAAGCATTGAAAGCAGGCAATTCAGGCTCCAGACTGCCACCGGGGCCAAAATAAGTGGTCGCAAAAAAGTCTATCGAATCCACCCCTTTGGGATTGTAAGGCATACCATGGTAAAAATGCTGGTTGGCTCCCTGGGCAAACAAAGCATCCGCAACCATTTTCAGGTCAGCCGTCTGCTCTTGTCTCAAATAAGTCGCAGGAAAGCCATACATACAGGTAAAAGTTTCGCTAGAAACCATTCTCTTAGAAGCCAGGCAAGCTGCCGAGCTCACAATCAGCGAATAATTGGGATTGTTGAGCATGGCCTCCGTCTCAGGAATGTCAACCAGACCATACGTAGTCATCACATCGGTGGGAGCAGCCAGGCATTGTACCCTGGACCACGCACCCAACTCCTGACATTTCTTTACATA
>CAYGRE010000232.1:0-3224 GCA_964352215.1 uncultured Bacteroidia bacterium | reverse complement strand
GGTCCCAAGATTCTGCACTGTGTGACGGTAAAAGGCAAAGGATACGACTTTGCTGAAGCTGATCAGACCAAGTGGCACGCTCAGGGTGGGGCATTTGACCGCATCACTGGTATCCCGCTGGCTCCCAAGATCACTGAACCACAGCCACCCAAATACCAGGATGTATTTGGCCACACCATCATTGAGCTGGCCAAGCAAAACGATAAGATCATGGGCATCACCCCGGCCATGCCGAGCGGATGCAGCTTGAAATACATGATGGCCGAGATGCCTGACCGCGCCTTCGATGTCGGAATTGCCGAACAACATGCAGTTACCTTCTCAGCCGGCTTGGCTACTCAGGGTCTCCGACCCTTCTGCAATATCTATTCGACCTTCATGCAGCGTGCCTACGATCAAGTGATCCATGACGTTGCCATCCAGAAGCTGCCCGTCATCTTCTGTCTTGACCGGGGCGGTGTCGTAGGTGCTGATGGCCCGACCCACCACGGTGTGTTTGACCTGGCCTACATGCGGAATATTCCCAATATGATCGTCGCCTCCCCGATGGATGAGATCGAATTGCGGAATATGATGTACAGCGCGCAGCTTGATGAGGTCCAGCAGCCTTATTCCATTCGCTATCCACGTGGCAAGGGAGTTATTATCGACTGGAAGCAACCTTTTGAAGCCATTGAGATCGGCAAGGGTCGTAAAATCAATGACGGTGAGGAAGTTGCCATCCTGACGATCGGCCACCATGGCAATATCGCTCAAAATGCGATCAAGGAATTGAATGCGAAGGGTGTCTACCCGGCACATTATGATATGCGCTTTGTCAAGCCGCTGGATGAGAACATGCTGCACGAAGTGTTCAGCAATTTTGACCGGGTGGTGACTGTTGAAGACGGTGTCATCCAGGGTGGGTTTGGATCGGCAATTCTCGAGTTCATGGTGGACCACGGGTACAGTGCCAAAGTCAAGCGCCTTGGAGTACCCGATGAATTCATCGAGCATGGAACCCAAAAGGAACTGTACGACGAGTGTGGTTATGGCAAGACTGCGATTGTGGAAACAACCATGGATATGGTTGGGGTGAAGGTCGGTGCCAGCCGAGAAGTTTAAATCCCAATCTTTCTCAAAACCGAAGAGGCAGCCTGGCAAAGGACTGGCCTTTTAACAGAGAATAGGACTATTTCGCAACAATGGGTCGATTTCCCAGCTTTGGAAATCAAAACCATGATTGGCCGAGAAAGCATTGAGTACAGAAAAGTTTTGACCGTAAATAGTTATTACTTCTCTGGAAAGGATTGGGGAATCAATTCGCACCGCTCCACTCCCATCCAGCCCCTATGTGATATTCTCACCATCCTTTTGACCAACGATTTCAATTCCCTTCATGGGGATAGGATATAATTGGAACAATGAAATCCGCCCCATACATCGTGTTACCAAAAATCTCAAAATCCGCCATTGATTGGAATAATTTACCTCTCTTCCAGTGGTTATCATATTCCAAAACGCGGCCATCATTAAGAAGCGCTAGAGAATAAGTTTCATCAATGGCGAAATGATTAACGGTGGGGACGTCGGAAAGTAGTTTCTCAACGGTATTCTTGTCGATGAAAAAGAAAAATAGCAACGAATCTAATGACTCATCCGACAAATATTTCATCCCAGCCATCCTGCTTTGTTCAAAATCGAGCATTGATTGATACAATATTCCTTTTTCCGAATCCACAGACTCAAATACCTGCCCCTCTTCACTCACCAAGATGGTTACTTCAGTATTGTTTCCAATTGTGAGTTTTTGAGGATTCCAATTGCCAAGGGTTGAAACCGAAGATTCGTTACGAATTTCAATAGTGACTTTTCCTTGGATAGGAAGATCAATATTTTGTGTCATTGCTTGCTCCATTAATAATACAAGAAAAATAGATATTATCATTTTCATAATTCAAAATTCTAAGCTTCCATTCCCAGGGGTAAGTCCTCGGATCGGCCTTCCCATAAATTTATCCTGAATTTTCAAATTTCTAGCATAACCAGGGTCAAATGCTTTATTCAGCTGCCTTGGTTCGCTCAATTTAAAGTTCGTTTGGGATTCATCTTGCGGATCGAGATACATTTCGGATTGAAAGATGTCTACCCCCTTTTCTGAGGCATAATCCAGCAAGGACAACCCAATCTTCGTGTCAGCAGTTGTGACAAGATATAGAATACCACCACCAACTTCATTAATTTTGCCTTTAAGTGTTCCATCATCATAGTATACCGAGGCATTCCCAATGGCTTCAACCATTCCAGCCAGTTGATAATCATTTGAAGATTTCGACAACCTTGGGGTCGACTTAATTTCCCCATAATCAATCTGTTCATGATTTGTAATTTCCATCAACTGAGCATCCCGTGCTGAATGAGACCGTGTCTGGAATGACGGGATACGTAATTCTGTTCCTTTTGCTTTCCTGACAAAATCAGGAACAACATCACCATGGTGTCTCCGCACAGTTACGGGTAGTCTTCTCCGGTTTTTCTCGAAGTTTGCATAATTCAAAATTGAATTCTCAAACCCATTTCCAAGGAGGCTGTTAAAACGTCCCAGATTACCGCCTGATCTATCCAATAAGCCTTTTGAAATTCCGATTTCTACTAACTTTTTTTTAGTTACCGGAATCCATGAATGAGTGGTTGGAAGGAAATTGTCATCCAAATCCGATGCAGGATTTCCCAGTCCATTCGGTAGCCGCGCCGCTCGTCCGTCTGGGTCGACCAGCATGACCGGATTGTCATTCGTAAACACATATGGCGACCAACCCGGAAACTCATCCGCCAGCGGGTCGGGAGACAGCCAACGGCTGATAACCTCTGGTTCCAGTGAATACTCTGAGAATACCGTATCCGCCAGTACAAAACCCGCGATCCTCCCGGTCTGCCAGTTGTAGACCGTCCCGCCGATCCGTTCCAGGCTGTCCAGGTCAAAATCCTCAATGTATTTCCCCTTGCTCAGGGTGAGGACTTCGTTTTCATAGCCAAGGTCTTTGAAGGGATTGTCCGGCTCGTAATTGGGCGGGGGGCGGTAGCGGATCACGTCCTGATCATCAAAACTCTCCGCGTTCTGTTTCAGGCTCCAAAGCCAGTCCAGGTACATCGCATCGGGCATCCTGCGGTAGCCCAGGCGGTGCAGGTGACCGTATTGGTCGGTGAGGGATTGAAAAGCGGAGTCCTCGCGGAGGGAAGGCGGA
>CAYGRE010000231.1:0-3310 GCA_964352215.1 uncultured Bacteroidia bacterium | reverse complement strand
CATACTTCTCCATATTGGGAAGAGACTCATCCATTACATATTGAACAGACCTTTGGAGACCATACAACTCCGGGTTTTATTGGAGAAAGAAGCTATACGGTAACACTTTCCCTTTATCCGGAGATTGCTTCCTCAAGTTCTGCAACCGGATTAGGAGCTATAGGAATTTCAGTTTACGGACCTCCAATATTTAATGACGAAGAAGGACCTAATAGGCCGTTTGATGAACCAACAGCTACTGGACTTGATTACGCAGGTGCGCACAATGGTCCATCAGGTTATCACTATCACTTAGAGGCTGCGGATGTGCCCGAAAACATATCCTTATCCCATGATGATGAAAAATTGGTAGGTATAATGGCTGATGGTTTTTTGCTATACGGCAGAAAAGAAATGGATGGAACATATCCTACTGATTTGGACGAATCTGGAGGACACTTTGGGGTGACTCCTCATAGCGATGGAGAAGAAATTTATCACTATCATATCAAAAATGAATTCTACATTGGTTCATACGTAATGTTATTTGGTGGTGATTTGCAAGGCACTCCAAATACGATTTTTTAGAATCTTAAATATCTCTGTATAAGGTAGTCATTCTGAAAAGCATCTTGTAGTTTCAGGATGGCTCCCTTATTTCATTACTAATATGAATATGAAACATATCCTTTTCTGTATATCCTTATTGAGTTTGTCGTTGATAGCTTGTGTTAAGAATAAAGCACCAAAAATCATCCATCATAGCAGTTCACCTGACATTACAATAGAAATCCCAGATACAATTGTCGATAAGTTAGTTTTATGGTACAATAACAAGAAATCGCTTTGGACTCTAAATGAAGAGCCTTATTCAGGCTATGCAGTAAGTTATCATCAAGACAGTACATTAAGGGAAAAGATAGGCCTTTTGAATGGAAAAAAAGAAACCCTGGCTAGCCTTTGGTATCCGAAAGGAAACCTTAGACAGATTGCAAACTACCATAAAGGTAAACTTCATGGAGAGAAAAAAGTATGGTCTTCAGATGCTGTCTTATTATCTCACTTGAATTACCAATCGGGAAAACCGCATGGTGAGCAAAAGACATGGTATCCAACTGGAGAGCTCCATAAAAAATTAAACCTGAATAAAGGAATAGAAGAAGGGATTCAACAAGCATATAGAAAAAATGGTGCATTGTATGCTAATTATGAAGCGAAAGAAGGTAGAATATTTGGGCTGAAAAAAGCATCGCTTTGTTTTGGTTTAGAAGATGAAAGCATTAACTATGAAAATTAATATTAGCATTTTTTTATCCATGTTTTTATTGGTGGCTTGTAATGACTCGAAGCCAAATAAAAGTAGAGTTGAAACATTACCGTTTTATAGTGAAGCAACTTTTACACCTCATTGGATTGCACCTAATGAAGAAATATTAGATACGTTTCATCAAATTTCACCCTTTAAGTTGACCAATCAAGATGGAGTTGTCATAACAGAAAAAACATTTGAAGATAAAATTTATGTAGTGGACTTTTTCTTCACTATCTGCCCTGGCATCTGCCCAAAAATGACCGCTAATATGGCGGTGCTTCAAGATGAATTCATTAAAGATAACGATGTTCTATTGCTGTCGCACTCTGTAACTCCGGAAAGAGACTCTGTTCCAGTTTTAAAAGAATATGCTAAAAACAAAGGCATAATTTCTCAAAAATGGCATTTGGTTACTGGAACACAACAAGAAATATACGGATTAGGTCGAAGAGATTACTTTGTTGAAGAAGATTTAGGCCTGAATAAAGAAGAAGATGAATTTTTGCATACAGAAAATTTTGTACTGATTGACAAAAACAGGCATATAAGGGGAATTTATAATGGCTTAAATAAATCCTCAATTAACCAGCTAATCGCAGATATAAAAACCTTGAAAAAGGAGGATTGACTATTGCCAACAAAGGTTACAACGTCCATGCTCTTAGCGTCGCACAGCGTTCAACCGAACCGATGTATGCAATTAGTGAATTTCACCTCAAAAGATATAAAACATGAAGCAACCTTACTATTGATTTATGCACCACTTTAGTTATACACTTAACTTAAAAATATCGAAAAAAATGAAAAATTATCTACTTAATTTTCTTGTCCTTGTTTTATCTTTTTGTGGTAACAACCTCAAAGCTCAAATAACCACTCACTGGGGTGCTGATAGCTACATAAAGATTGAAGAAGGCTCTGGCGGATTTCTTGCAGCACTTGAAGCAGGTGACCGCTTTGGACGTGACCACGATGTTATCGGAGATGTGAATGGCGATGGAATATTAGACCTTGTTATTGGTGCTCGTTCTGATGATGATGGTCAAACAGATGCAGGTGCTGTTTATATACTATTTATGAATAACGATGGTACTGTTCAATCCAATCAGAAAATTTCAATGTTAGAGGGTGGATTTAATGAGACGTTGTTGGAGAACAACTTTTTCGGTTACGGAGTAGCAGGAATTGGTGATTACGACAGTGATGGAATTCCTGATATAGCGGTTACCGCATCAGCCTCAACTAACAGAGCGCTATATATTATTCACCTGAATAGTGATGGAACTGTAAAGAATTTTGTCAAAAATTCTAATATCGTTTCCCAGGGACTTACTGCAATCGGTGATTTGAATAATGATGGTAGAATTGATTTGGTCGCATGTGACCCTAATTCAAATGTAGGTGGCACTAATAGAGGAACAATAGAAATCTTGTTTCTTGACAATGCTTCTCAAATAATCCCTAATAGTTCAGTAATAATTGGTTCATCTACTGGAGGTTTTGGATTGGGACTTGAGAATAACGATAGGTTTGGTGGAAGAGAAGTTGCCATGCTTGGAGATTTAGATAATGACGGAACCCAAGAAATGGCAGTGGGAGCATTTTTGTCCGACGGAGGAAAGGGAGCAATTTGGATTCTATCTCTAGACGCAACTAATTACAATGTAGTATCAAAGTTGAAAATCACTGAAGGATTAAACGGTTTTAATGATACGCTGACAACTGATGTAAATCCAAACGGAACCTCTGGAGCACAATTCGGACATGCTTTGTGTACAGCAGGTGATCTAAATGGAGACGGCATCATGGACTTATTCACAGGAGCTAATCAACAAGGCTTAGGCGATGCCTATATACTTTATCTGAATGCTGATAAAACCGTAAAAACTTACGTTAAAATTGACGAACTTGAAGGAGGCTTTAATCTACAATTTGATGCTGGAGCTCAAGAACGCTTCTCAAGATCAATTTCATTTGTTGGAGATTTACGAGGAGATGGTACCGTAGCCATAAATGTAG
>CAYGRE010000230.1:0-3325 GCA_964352215.1 uncultured Bacteroidia bacterium | reverse complement strand
ACCTACAATCTCGAGATTGTTTGGTATCTGAACACCAGTCAATTTCAAAAAGCTCTTGAAATCGTTCCCCAACTGGAGCAAGATCTGGAGTCAAATATGGCATCCATTGACATGGCCAACAAGGTCATCCACTACCACAATATATGTGTGATCTACTTCCTGCAACAAGAGTGGAAAAAAAGCCTGCAATGGGTCCGAAAAATCATCAACCCTGGGAATACCGAGGCCAAGCCCCAACTCCGGCATTTTGCACGGTTACTGGATCTTGCGATCCATTACGAACTGGGCAATGAATCCCTCATCTATTACTCCTCCTTACGGTCTGCCATCCGGCAGCTTACCAAGGAGAAGGACCTTAGCCAATTTGAAAAGGTGTTCACCCGCTATATCCGACGGCTTTGTGATGAAAAGTTAAAAGCTTCCAAGTCACAGGTAATTAGACAGCTCTTTGAGGACTTTGATACTGAGTTGCAGGGAGTTCGCCATAATGGAGTCCCTCTTCCTCAGGGGGCAGAGATTATACTCTCCTGGGTGGAAAGCCGGGCATCTGACCGGTCGCTGGCAGCGGTTTTGAAGGGAGATTGATATCGGAATGCAAGAAGGATTGTGTGGGGATTTAGATTAGAAAGCCTTTACTCTTTCAATTCGGGAAGGAAAAGAAAGTCCCCATCCGAGGGCAAAGCCTGGGATGGGGACTCGTTTGTCAGGTTAGTCATACATTGATTGCTTTTGCTCAGCAACCATCAGCCATGTAGATACAATCGTGGTTGAACCAGAGGTGCCAGTTGATGGCGTTCTTCGAATTGGTCGAAGGATAATCGCCTGAACACGATGTGTTGTAATAGGGGTACATCAGGCCACCGTTACATTGGAAGTCGTGTGGACTGCCCAGGATATGACCATATTCGTGGGCCTGAATTCTGTTGTTGTAGAATCCGTTGATGGTTTCAGAAACCCCGTAGGCGTATGAAGGTGAATAACACAGACCTCCCCGCCATGCCACTCCTGCAACTCCGGAAGATCCTCCGGCAGTCATGTTCCTACCCGTGTAAAACATGGTTATATCCCTGTTGTATCCGGTGAGTAGCAGGTTATCATAGTACCTGACCTGATTGAGCAATGTCTCAGCATCGTAAGACATGTTGTCAGGGGTGGTGTTTTGAATTGCGTATCCCGAAGGGACCCTCAGGTGAATATTAATGGACCGGTACTTGTCTGATGCCTCGTTTACCGAGGCGATCATGAAGAAGAGGGCCACATTCATTTGTCCACCGACCTGCTGGTAGTAGTGGAAGTCACCATGGACGAGGACATCGATCTGCCAACAGTTTTGGGCGGTTTTACCCGAAGCTTTGTTTGGCGGGTCATTGAGCTGCATGGTCGGTAATTGGACTTCTTTGCAAGAACCTTGAGCTCCATTGCGCAATTGGTAATCGACATTTCGGAAAGCTACCGCATAATCCTTCTCTTCTTTGTCAAATACCTGAATGGGTTCGATAGTCCATTGCTCCCCACCATACTCCATACTTGCAGTCAGGAATTCTGGTGATATGGTAAGCGATACACTTCCCCCGCCTTCAACCGTTCCATGGAAGGTCAGAATCTTCATCGGGCTAAGGTTCTGGATTGAACTGCCATTGTATGCTGCCCCATAGAATCCGTCCTCCACCACATTGTTGCGCTCCAACTCCATTTCCCACGGGACTCCATCTTCACGGGGCACTGCCAGGTGGGTTGTCCCCCCTACCGGGATTTTTTCCAACTGTGGAAAGAGATTTCCTTTGTTAAGATTAACCAAGGAATAATCACTAAGTACTTGGCCCAATCTTTCTTTGGTCTGTTGGTTGAGCCCTGGCCCTTCCAACCGATCCATCTCCTCCAGTGCCCTTTCGCTACAACCCATCACGAGGGCAGAGAGAACAAATGCAAGGATCATGGATCTCATTTGATTTTGTCGTTTCATAATTTTCACTTCGTTTTTAGACATACCTACTCTGTTCCATCCCAGAACTGGATGAGGTTTTTCGGCTTACACCTGGATTATGGTTTAGATGTTATCTTTTTACCGAGGTCGGCAAGGCTTCGAGATTCTGATTAGCCTGTTCGCCCCTGCGAGAAGAGAACCTCTCGACTGTCAAGGATGACATTTTTTTGTAGCTTTTCTCAGGAACTCTGAGGAGGTATTTCCCTTTCCACTGCACGATCTGAATTTCTGGCTTCCCTCTCCTGACGGCCATCCGAATGGATTTATTGGCATCTCTTATTTCCACCACGGTCGGCCCATTTCGGTAGATGTGGATGTTGTTGGCACAATCCAGGTCCATGACCAGATCGGCTCTTGTGAAGGGATCAATCCCAAGGTCTTTCAAACTATGGGCGTCCACTCCCTTTCCGTTTTTGATCACATGGACCACCTCCCCCAGATTATAAATATCCAACTCTCCTTTTCCATCGGTGCGAAGGACACAGGTCTCTACTACGATACCGATGCCACCAACGCTAAACTTTGATCCCATCATCCCTCCCCTTTTCACAAAATTGACTTTCAGCGGCTCACTGAGTCCATTCATGACGACGTTGCCACACTGGGGTTCCAACTGATTGATGCTCCTGCGGAGCTCTTTGGCGAAGGGTTTGCACCCGGCTATAGTGGCTAATAACAACCCAATAAGAACAAGTTTGGTGCAATGTTTTTCCATAAAGCAATATTTTAATTAGACACAAATACAAGTTCAAGACTTCAGATAACTGGAGCTCTTGTTCGATGATACCAAGCTAGGTATGAGGGCTGAAATGGCCAATACAGAATAATTCAATTGCTTCACTTCTGGCAAGAGCTATACCCAATAAAAACGCCCTTTAAGCCAGAAATTGAATTATTAACATTTCACTTCTAAACCAGGCAACCAGATAGTGAAAACCCGTTTTTTGGTTATTTGGGACCAGCTAAACAGTTCAAGGTCCGATTCAACAGATTGGGGACCATTGGAAGGTCAAGAGTGTCGAAAAATGATTTTGCTGTCGACCCATCCCAGTTGAAGCTGCTAAGCATTTTTTATCCTGGTACTACTCCAAATCCAAGGCTACCATATCCACCGGCAACACTCTGGAAACCCCTTGCTCAGCCATGGTCACCCCGTACATGACATTGGTGGCGGCCATGGTGCGCTTGTTGTGGGTCACGAGGATAAACTGGGAATCCTTGGAGAATTCACGGATGATATTGTTGAATTTGTCGATGTTGGCATCGTCGAGGGGGGCATCCACTTCGTCAAAGATACAGAATGGGGCGGGCTTGAGCAGGTAGATGGCGAACAACAGGGAG
>CAYGRE010000229.1:0-3408 GCA_964352215.1 uncultured Bacteroidia bacterium | reverse complement strand
CATTGTAGAATGGGTCATGGAATACGCCAAGATTCCGGTGATTGTGAAGCTGACGCCCAATATCACGGACATTACGGTGCCGGCGCTGGCTGCGGTGGCGGGTGGTGCCGACTCGATCTCGTTGATCAATACGATCAAGAGCATTGTCGGCCTGGACCTGGACTTGATGGCTCCCTACCCGATTGTAGACGGACGGGGCACCAATGGCGGCTACTGTGGTCCGGCGGTGAAGCCGATCGCACTCAATATGCTCAAGGAATGTGCACAGCATCCGGGGGTGAATATACCGATCTCCGGGATCGGCGGGATTGAAACGTGGCGGGATGCGGCGGAGCATATCCTGCTGGGCGCATCGACGGTACAGATTTGTACCGCGGTGATGCACTATGGATTTGGCATCATCCGCGAGTTGATTCCCGGTTTAGAGCGGTACATGGACGAGAAGGGGTTTGCGACCATTGATGACATGGTGGGGAAGGCCTTGCCGAATGTGGGTGAGTGGAAGACGCTCAACCTGAAGCACAAGGTGATCGCCAATATCCATGACGACAAGTGCATTGGCTGCCAGCTGTGCTATACGGCTTGCGAGGACGGCGCCCACCAGGCAATTGCATTGCCAACCAATGGCAGCCGGGTACCGACCATCATCGAGGAAAACTGTGTAG
Source organism: uncultured Bacteroidia bacterium (assembly GCA_964352215.1). GTDB lineage: Bacteria > Bacteroidota > Bacteroidia > J057 > JADKCL01 > CAWUKT01. Next base: position 2,743 of record CAYGRE010000229.1, on the reverse strand, counting down.
GTTGCAATCTGTGTTCACTGGTATGTCCGGTGGAGGAATGCATCACCATGGACAAGGTGGATGATGGCACCCAGCATGAGACCTGGGAGGAGCGGACGGTTGCTTGCCGGATTCCAACGACCTTCAATGATGAGCTGGCCGGGGGCCGGGGGCATTTTGTTCCAGCACCGACGGATGCTTTGAAGAAGAAGTAGGGGTTTTTGGGGTGGGTGGATTTTAACTATTTTTGTATGAATGAAAACCCAAACTAGCTTCCAGACAATTAATGCCTCCTCCATGAGAAGTCTTTTTAACAATTCGTTTCGACGTTTGCTCTGCTTGGGATTACTTTTGCAATTCCTAAGTACACCTGTTTTTTCTCAAACCGTGCCTGCGCAGAATTGGCAAATCAAAACAAATATAACGGGGTTTCTATCTAATGCCCTGGCATTAGAATTGGAACGTAGTCTTAATAATGATTACGCACTCACTCTGCAAGGTGGTGCCATCATCAATGTACTTGATCCTCAGCCCTCCAATGTACTTGAAGGGTATTTTGTTCGCATTGGGATGAAACGCTACCTGTTACAGGAAAACCGGGAAATTGGAAATACTGGACTGGCTATCAAGGCCGAACTGCATTATTCACATTGGCGTGACTGGTATACAGATATGCGGGGCAGTAAAGGTGATAGATGGGAAAATTCAATTGGCGCCTTGGCCACTGTGAGTTATTCCCACGCTTGGGGCAAAATGTTTTTCATTGAACCCTACCTTGGTCTAGGCTATATACCTACGTGGCAAAATGCAATTCATTTCAATGATTCTCCCCCATACGAAACAACTGAGGTGAATTGGTATAAAATTACTTCACCTGAACGAAGATCAAATTATTTTTCCCACTTTTGGATTACAAGTGATTTAGTCTTTTCCCCTGGGATTTTGGTAGGATTGCGGTTTTAATAGCATTTGCGAAATGAGATACTTATGTCCCTTTGTGCTGATATTGCTGTTGATAGGTAGTCAGCTAAAAGGTCAGCAATGTGGTACAAACGAGCCTGACCTCAATACGTCATTCCAAAAATAGTTCAACTCTTCACTGAATCAACGCTACTCGGAAAAAGTCCACGCCCTTAGGGTTATCCCGGTGGTGGTACATGTTATCTACAGAAGAGAAAACGCTGACCACAACATATCTGATGCACAGATTGAGAGTCAAATCACCATTCTGAACGATGATTTCCGTGGCAGAAGTGGGGGTGTGGATACAGAAGTCGAATTTTGCCTTGCAGGTATCCGAAGAATTAGAAGTAGAGATAATTACCAAATCAGTCTTGGCACGAATGATGTTGCAGCAAAAGCATTGAGTCAAGCTCCTCCCGAGAATTTTCTTAATATCTGGGTGGTAGACGAAATATTAAGACCTAACGGAGGCCCTGCGCTAGGATTCGCCCAGTTTCCTGACATGCTTGTAACAAGTCCCCAGACTGATGGGATAATGGTCGCAGACCACTTTTTTGGTAATACTGGAACCGCTGCCAATACAGCAAATTACAATTTGGGGCGAACAGCCACCCATGAAGTCGGGCACTGGTTAAATTTATTCCATACTCATTCTCCCCCTGGTTGCGACGATAACATTACCTGTCAAACAACTGGAGATTGTTGCTGTGATACACCACCACAAATTCAACCCAGCTATGAATGTCAAGTGGGATTGAATTCTTGTAATACGGATCTGCCTGATTTACCTGACCCCGTCAACAACTATTTATCATATTCCTATGATGCTTGCATGAATATGTTTACCAACTGTCAAAAAGGACGAATCAATCTATGTTTGGATTCAGTTCGCCAAACGGCATGGAACCTTGCTGGAGGGGATTGTCCCCCATTTCGAATTGCAGGGCAGCCCAATAACCCAGTTGAGCTCAGGATAAAAGTCTACCCCAATCCCGTAGATGAAAAAACAGTAATAAGAATAGAACTCCCGGAAGATGCCAGAGTATCAATCGCTCTTTATGATATTAATGGTAGAGTTATTTCCTCATTGCTAGAACAAAGGAGCTTAAACGCTGGCTTGTATTCCTATCCTTTTCCTAATTTGTTAGTTAATGGCCAATACTTCTTAAAGGTGCAAGTGGACGAAAACATCCATGTAAAAACAGTTCGAATCCTCTGATATTTTAAGTTTTAAATGCTCCTTAGGCTCTGAAAGATTTCCTAAAGTTCGGCAGTCAAAAGGTCGAAAACCTATCTCCCCTCCCATCGCACCAAAATCGGGTCCCGGTAATTGAGGGTCATCGGCGTAATCAGGTCGAATGGCTGTTCCGGGGCAAATTCCCATTTGAGTTTGGTCACCAGGGCCAGCAGGACTTCTCTCATTTCCATCATGGCAAAATGGTCACCTATGCATTTGCGCGCACCGGCGCCAAAAGGGAAATAGGCATCCATTCTGAGGCTTTTATCCAACCACCTTTCGGGTAAGAATTCAAGGGGACGGTCCCAGAAATCGGGGTGCCTTTGCAAGGCGTAGATAGACAGGAAGACGGTGGTCCCGGTCGGAATCTCGTATCCCGCCAGATGGGTATCTTCGATCGCCTCCCGGCTCATGGCCCAGGCTGGTGGGTACAGCCGAAGGATCTCCTTGATCACGGCATCTGTGTAGGGATAGGGTTTGGGTGGCCCCATCGTAGAGGAAGTGCTGGGGGAAGTGTTGGTTGAAGTGTTGGGGGAATGGTTGGTTGAACTGTTGGGGGAATGG
>CAYGRE010000228.1:0-3594 GCA_964352215.1 uncultured Bacteroidia bacterium | reverse complement strand
TATGCAGCAAATGGATGCAGCACGGTGACCGATACGGTGACGGTCTTCATCTACAAATACGAAGAGGGCTATTTTATTCCCAACGTCTTTTCGCCGAATGGAGATGGGATCAACGATGAATTCCTGGTAGAGAAATTTCGCCCGGAGGAGTTTCTGTTGACCATTTTCGACCGTTGGGGAAATGAGGTGTTTTCCAATCAGGATGGGACCGATGCCTGGGATGGAAATTACCGGGGTGGAGCCAGTCCTGAAGGAACCTATTTCTATACGCTTCGGGTCCGAGATTGCAATGGATTCCCAAAACGGGAAAGTGGAACGATTACGTTGTTGAGGTAGTTACGCAAAATCATTGGCTAATTCGTATCTTCATTCAACAAATTTCCCATTCGACAAATTTCCACCTTATGCGGACCTCTCTCTTCACAGCCCTCTTCTCTGTATGTTGCTTCCTTGGTACCCAGGCCCAGAGCCTGAAGGAAATTCAAAAACAGATGCAGTTGATCCCTGGTGGAGATACCCAAATCGGGGGCGGCTATCAGTTTGAAGTAAAAGGCGCCAGCATGTATTATCTGGGGGTTGACGATGCATTTGCGGACCAGAACAAGGATCAGGTCGCGATCGGAGAAATTCCCTTTGACAACAACCCCTGGCTTCAGGTTTCGGTTGCCCCCTTTTACCTGTCCGAAAAGGAAGTGACCAACCAGCAATACCGGGATTTCTTACTGCATACCGTGCTTACCCCGGCTGAGAAAGAGGCATTTCTGGATAAATTAAAAGAACTGCAAGCGGACGAATCGAAAGGGGTGATGGAACACTGGAACAGCCTGTTTACCAAAGCCGATGCCAAAGGTCTGATGCTGGACCAGGAAGTTTGGTCGAAGGATTTTGTATTTGCCTACAACGAGCCCCTGGTTGACAACTACTTCTGGCACCCCGCCTTCAACGATTATCCGGTGGTGGGTGTCAATTGGGAACAGGCCAATGCCTATTGCAGTTGGTTGAGTGATCTGGCCAATGCAGACCGTGCCAAACGCGGACTTGCTCCCCAACCGGATTTCCGACTCCCTACTGAGGTGGAATGGGAATTTGCTGCTTTGGGTGGCAAAAACGTCTCACAGCGGGTCAATGGAATGTCCCCTGTCTATCCTTGGTCAAATGGCCGGATGTGGGACGACAAAGGCCAGCTCCAAGCCAATATCAAAACGGATCACCGGAATTATATTGGTGACGGCTACGAGTACACCGCTCCGGTAGGTTCCTTCAAGGCCAATGAATATGGTTTGTACGACATGGCGGGCAATGTTTCCGAATGGACCCAGGATGTTTTTGTCATCCGGGGGAATTCTGAAGGTGGTCCGATCTCAGTTGCGGTCGAATATAAGGGTGAGAGCGATGTGCCGACCAGGGTGGTGAAAGGTGGGAGCTGGGCCGATTACCGCTATGCTGCTCAGACAGGAAGTCGTTGTCGCGTCAATGAAAAAGAAGGGCATTCCCGGGTTGGGTTTCGCGTAGCAATGACTAAGATGGATTGAGCGGGAATGGGTATTGATCGTTGGAAACCCTTTCAATATCGGGGAATTCATTCAATTGCTGAGAATCCTTCAATGGTGGGAAAGTCTTACAATAGCTGGGGTGGTTTGAAGAAATATCTTACCCGAATGGGTTGAATCTGGTTGTCTCATATCTCAATCCGGAGAATAGACAATCCCTTTGCGGAAGTCACTGGAATCAGCACCGCTCCATCACTTTGTACCAGCCAGGTACTTGCAGGTTGCATCCTGGTTATGATTTCCCCCTCTGCAAATTTTCTTACCTCCACCTTGCCGTCGCTCCCGCAGGAAAGGGCAGAATGGTAGTACCCCATATCATCGCGGAAATAAAATTGATGCGATTGTGATGCATCTGGTCCGGCGTATTCAAACCTACCCTTTGGTGCTTCTTTGAGGAGGTCGACCGGAATTTCCCAGGATATTTCCATGGACTTGCTTTGCCACCTTTGCACGGTGAGTTTGTTATCCCGGACATTTCCTGAATAGATCGCCTTGTGGTCCGTCCCCGTCGCAAATCCGATGGTTCTCCATTTGTTGTCTAGCTTACCTTCCCCATCCAGGCGCAACAATCCGGTCTCGGCCCCAAAAGCGGGAATGGTAAACATGGTCACCCTATTCTGGTCATCGGCACCAATCGCGGTGGCAAGCGGGCCATACCATTGATTGTCAAACGGCCTGGCATCTTCTTCCCCTGTATTCAAATCGTAAATAGAAATTCCCCGCTTTCTTGCTTCCGGGAAATAAGCCACCGTCAATACGCGGTCACCAGCGATCAGGACCGAAGGCTTTCCCCCGGCATCCCGAACTATTTTTTTGATGGTATTGCCAGTTCCGGGATCAATTTCCAACAGATCTGCTTGCGAACGTCCGGAAGTCACAAACAGACGTTGGCCATTCCAGAGCAATTGATCGGCATCTTTCAGGTCGTCGTCGGAAAGGAAACGGGACCATTGCATGGCTCCATCCATTTCCACCCGTTCTATGAAAATCTCCTTTTGCTTGCGGAGGAGGAGGTAACTGTCTTTCAAAGCGATGAAGTCGAGGATGCGCCCCCCTTGATCCAGCTGGGTTCTGAAGGTGGTATTATTGTCTCCGTTTAGGCCAACAATTGCTGCTCCTCCTGCTTCCAAAATGGCGTATTTCTCTTGGGCTCTGGCAACATTTTCCCTTTGTGCACCGACACCATACTTACCCTGCCCTACGACCCAAAGATCAAGTGGCTGATGCGCCTTTGGAATGATCTGCCCCATGGTAAAGGACGTGACATAAGCCTCGGTCAATTCCCCATGTAAACCTGCCCCACCCGGGGACCAGGGGATGAAAGTGACGAGGGGAGCGGTGGGTTCGGACATTTGATCAGTGGTTTGGGATTGCGAAGTGCAGCAAAGGTATAAGCTCGCAAGCAACCAGGAGAAAATTATTTTCGTCATTTTCAGTTGGTTAGCTTTTCAGGATTTCCCTCGAAGAAGTGATACCCCGCTTTAAGCCATCTGCGATTTTCAAGGCTTTTTCGATGCGTAAGTCGATGGACTTTACCTTGCTGACAAGGTAAATCAAGCTCCTTTGGTTGCCGGGGGTGAGTCTTTTGAAGATTTCCTCAGCTTCCGGGTCAATTTGCAATACTTCTTCGAATTCCTCCGGCATCTCGAATTGGTATTCACTGGTATCGACTTCAATCTTGGCTTCGAATTCCATCCCCGCCTCTAAATCCAGCTTTTTCAGGTTGCCAGCTCCGATGTAGATATAGTATCCGAAATCGTTGCGGCGTTGGATGGCAGAGTGGATTTTGTGGGTTGGGGTTTTGGGATGATCGGAGCCTGGTTGTTGGCCTGGGGATTCTTGGTGGCCGCTCATTCTAAGGATGATGCGTTTTTCGCCTTTAAGTCGGTCCACGACTTCCTGTGGAATCGAAACGTGGTGGAATCCTCCTGGGCCTTTGGTAACTGAGAAAGTCATATTGGGGTTAACCATGGAATTGGGGGATTGGTTTTGGGTTGTGGGTTGTGGGTTGTGGGTTTTGGGTTTGGAGTTCTGGATGTCATGT
>CAYGRE010000227.1:0-3666 GCA_964352215.1 uncultured Bacteroidia bacterium | reverse complement strand
GATGTATGCTGGGGGGAAGTTTGGAGCCCAAAATGTTGATGATTTTATTTCACCACATGCTCATAAACGTCACTGGTTTGTTCCTTCAAGTGTATCCTCCAAAAGCAGAACCCAGTACGGGAAAAGAATAAATGTTAAAGATATTCGACAATGATGAATACCAAAGACACTATCCAATTTATTCTTAAGGTGATTCCTCATCAGCAGACAATGGAAATTGAAGGAATATCATTTTCAGGAATTGCTTACATAGATCCAATAATCAATGGTTTATCCATGTTTGAGCAGGATATCTATCTAGGTACATTCCTTGTATTCAAGGAATTAGAAAAGAGTTATAAAAACTCTGGTAAATACCTACTCTTCACTTCAGTGTCCGGGGTTGCAGATGATGCTGGTTGGGAATATGTGACTGTGAGCCTTGAAGAGGACAGAATAGATTGGCGGTTTTTTCGAGATGGAAAGGAGACCCATTATTCTTTCGAAAAAAGCAGATATATCAATGGTGTTATCAAAATAGAAAAGGCGGTAATGGAGTTGGACAGAGAAATAACCCTTGAGCCTGAAAATGTAATTTACCCTGAATAATAAAAGGAAATACACTCGATTTGCGAAGAGTTGAAAGACAAGAAAAACACTCTCAATAACTGAAGGTGATGATTGCTTAAATCTTGATTGGGGAGTAGCACAATGGACACAGGATACGACCTATTTTGTAAGCACCCGAGCAACCCATCTTCGGATAGGTTGACTGTTGGCCGACCTTTGGATCATGGAAAAAGAACTTCAATTCCCGTTATCGTCTTCGATAGCTCGTTCTCGCCGCAGTTCCAGGGAGATGTATCCTTTGGTAGAGGAGTGGCTTGAGACCCGTGAGAACCAATCTGTTTTTTGTGCTATCCATAAGATTCCGCAGGCGGTATTCTCTTATTGGCTGAAGAAGTACCGCGATGAAAATTCTGATGATCAGGGAGAAAAACGGTTCGTTGCTTTATCAGTTAAGCCATCCCCGGTTTCTGATTTTGAGGTCGAATACCCCAATGGGGTAAAGACCCGGATATCCTCAGGCGTTCAGGCATCCTTTCTCCGTGAGATGGCGGGTCAATGTTAAGCCTCAGTTCCCGACAACGGTTTTTCTGGTACCGGGGGATCACTGATATGAGGAAGTCTTTCCATGGTCTGTGCTTGTTAGTGGAAACCGAGATGGGCTTTGACCTGATGAGTGGAGATGTCCACTAAAGCTGCTTCGACACGCTTTTTCATCTTCGTGAACCGTCGCCGTGACCGGATGAAGTTGCTGATGTGGGACCGGACCGGATTTGTGATCTGGTACAAGAGATTAGAAGAAGGAACTTATGAAATCCCGGACCTGTCCCATGGCCAATTTGAGGTGACCTGGGAACAATTATTATTGATTCTGGAAGGAGTGGTTTTGAAGTCTGCAAAACGTCGCAAACGCTATGCTCATCCACGTTAAAATGTGCATAAATCGTTTGTTTGGGCCGATTTTGGAGGGTATTTTAGAGATGTGACAGAGAGCCAGATAACAAAGATCCGCACAATGCCCCGAGAAGATCTGGTCGACTTTGCGATCCGTAAAGCGATGGAGTTGGAGAGTATTCAACGTCAGATATACGGAACCAAAAGCGAGCGGGTGATCAGCCCTGAAATCCTTGAACAGTTAAAGCTTGATCTGGGAGAGATTGGAAAACCGGAAGATCCCCCGGAAACTGAAACGATCACTTACGAGCGGAAAAAGCCTGTTAAGAAGAAGCCACATCCCGGACGTCACCCACTTCCCGCCAGTCTCCCCCGAAAAGAGATCGTCATTGAGCCCGGGGAGGATACTACTGGCATGAACAAGATCGGGGAAGAGATCACAGAAGCCCTGGGATATACACCTCCGAAGTTCTATGTCAACCGCTATATCCGGCCCAAGTACGCCAAGGTTGATGGATCTGGAGTTGTTACCGCTCCGATGCCTTCAAGGCCTATCGAAAAGGCAATTGCCGAGGCTTCACTCCTGGGGCAAATCCTCAGTGATAAATTCCTCGACCATATTCCCCTTTACCGCCAGATCCAGCGCTTCAAGCGGATCGGAGTGACCATCTCAGACTCTACCATTGATGGATGGATCACTCAGGTTTGCAAACTACTCGAACCCCTTCACAGAGAACATCGACGGCAGGTGCTTACCCAATGGTACCTGATGGCCGACGAAACAACCATCAAAGTGATGGACAAGCGTAAGAAGGGAATGAAAAAGCGTGTCGAAGCAGCTTTAGTGGCACCTGGGATACCACTGGGTTTACTACAGTCCTTTGGAGAAAATTGTCCTGTTTGATTATCAATCCTCCAGAGGAAAATCTGAGCCTCTGAAGTGTCTGGAAAATTACCAGGGATATTTACAGACTGACGGATATGCTGCCTACAACCAGTTTGCAAATAAAAAGGGTGTGGTCATGCTTTGTTGTATGGCTCACGCCAGAAGAAAGTTCTTCGAGGCAGGAGAAAAACTCCCTGATGCAAAATATGCTCTTGAAGTCTTCAGAAAACTCTATGCTATTGAACGGCAGGCAAGAGATTATCAACTGACAGCAGACCAACGACAGAAGATCAGAAACGAGAAGGCAAAACCAATTTGGGAAGACTTTAAAAATTGGCTGATCATCAATTTGCCAGCCCATACACCCAAAAGTAAGCTCAGAGGTGCCATTGAATATACCCTGAAGAGATGGGTGGAACTGGGTAGGTATATCCTTAAAGGGGAATTGGAGATCGATATGAAAAACCGTGTCGAAGCAGGTTTAGTGCTTATTGAGAATCAGATAAGGCCAGTTGCTGTGGGACGCAAAAACTATCTCTTTGCAGGAAGCCCGAATGGGGCCAGAAGAGCAGCAATGATCTACTCGCTCCTATCAACATGCAAAATGAAGGATATTGATCCATACATTTGGCTGGTTGATGTTCTGGAACGAATACCGAACCACCCCATCAACAGGATCGAAGAACTCCTACCACAAAACTGGTCCCTTAAGAATTAATCAATGTATGGGTTGCTCGGGTGCTTACCCTATTTTGACAACCACTGGGAGGAAAGTAGCCTGGAGAATGCAGCCTTTTTCAGAGTGAATGAAATAAATAATGAAGAAGTTATAAATGAAGAAGTTTCAAATATTCACCGGTACAAGTTACATGAATTCAGTGGAGGGGACATTTGGTGACATCTTTCACTTTGCCGATACCATCGTGATTCCTTTTCATAATGTCCAACTTGTACATGATGTTCCTGAGAAAATCTCATCTGCAAAAAATCTATACATTGATTTTTGCTATCTCGCCTTTGTTGGGGTAAACACTTTTACAAATGATTTTACTATTGGTGAAGAAACACTTCCCAAAACAGCAGAGTGTTTAGGGGGAGATTACTTTTTCACAGATAAATTTGAAGAATTTTGGATTGATGCCACATATTCCTTTTCCATTCTTCCTGTAGACTTTAAGGTCTCCAAGAGTGGATGGAATATTGAAAAAGCTGATAAGCCATTTTTTGCCTACAACCAAGATATAGAAAAGCTTAAAATCTATTTAACTAACATGATTATGTAGGCGAAGTCGGGGCCAAGAAGCTCACCCCTTATGGGTTATACACATTCCTGGATAATG
>CAYGRE010000226.1:0-3696 GCA_964352215.1 uncultured Bacteroidia bacterium | reverse complement strand
GAGGTGATTCCCATTGCTCATTTGAAAGAAGCAGTTGATTTCCTGAACGGGAAGGCCAGCATTGCACCATTGCACCATGACACCCGGATTCTGTTTTCGGACGCGCAGGAGAAGAGTGCTGAAGATTTCTCGGAGGTCAAGGGGCAAAGAGAGGCCAAGCGGGCTCTTGAAATTGCCGCGGCTGGTGGCCACAACTTAATGATGATCGGTCCACCGGGCTCCGGGAAGACGATGCTTGCCAAGCGATTGAGAACCATCCTTCCACCCATGAACCTGCGTGAAGCATTGGAAACGACTAAGATCCATTCAGTTGCAGGCCGACTGGGAGCTGATGCTTCTTTACTGGCCCATCGTCCCTTCCGTTCACCTCACCACACGATTTCAAATGTCGCAATGGTAGGTGGTGGTAGCTATCCCCAGCCTGGGGAAATCAGCATGGCACACAACGGTGTCCTCTACCTGGATGAACTTCCAGAGTTCAAGCGGCATGTACTTGAGGTGCTGCGGCAACCACTTGAAGAGCATAAGGTCATCGTCTCCCGGGCAAAGCAGACGGTTACTTATCCATCCAATTTCATGTTGGTGGCCAGCCTCAATCCCTGCCCTTGCGGGAATTTCACCCACCCGGACCGCAGCTGCATTTGTACGCCGCTGCAAATCCGAAAGTACCTGGGAAAGATATCCGGCCCCCTGATGGACCGCATCGACATCCAGATCATCGTTCCTCCCTTGTCTTATGAAAACCTGACCAGCGAGGCCGATTGTGAATCCAGCCAGGATATCCGGGGGCGGGTGATGGAAGCCCGAGCGATGCAGGTAGCCCGTTTTGAAGATGTTCCATCGGTTCATTCCAATGCCATGATGAGTCCCACCATGGTACGGCGGTACTGTGAGATTTGCCGGGACAGTGCTTATCTCCTGAAAGGGGCGATTACCAAGCTGGGACTGTCTGCTCGGGCTTATGACCGGGTGGTGAGGGTGGCCAGAACCATTGCGGACCTGGATGGCTCAGAAGAAATACAACCGGACCATGTTGCGGAGGCGATCAGCTATCGAAACCTCGATCGGGAGAATTGGGCTGGGTAGGTTTCGAGAGTCTGGCCGTTGGCCTGGCCAACAGATTGGTACGTAGAGTGACCATTGCCCAAGCCCGTTAGCACGGCAAAAATAATCGTTGAAATATTTCCCGTTCTTTTTCCTCATGTTTATTCAAGGTTACCCGGTGGACTCCTTTGGAGGAAGCCGGGTATTTCTTGTTTGGTATCTTCCAGCGTCCAATCGTCCCAAATGCAGGAAAGAATCGACCCAAGTGGTTGATAAATGGGTCGTTCAAAGGTCAAATTTTGTGCAAATTGCAATCTATGCAGTTCAAGGAGATCATCGGCCAGGACAAGGCAAAGGAGACCATCCGGGGAATGGTTGCAGAACAGCGGCTACCCCATGCTATCATTCTGAAAGGACAACCAGGAATCGGCAAACTCGCCTTTGCCAATGCAATGGCTCAATACATCAATTGTGAAAACCCTAAGGACGGAGACAGTTGTGGAGTTTGTGCCAGCTGTTCAAAAATCCGCAAGGGAATTCACCCGGACGTAAGGTTTGTCCTGCCAACCGTAAGCGCACCCGGTACAGGTCCCAAAACGGTTACCGATGACTTTTTCCCCGTATTCAGAGAGCACTTTTTCAAGAAGCCCTACTTCTCAATGGGTAGCTGGGTAGGATTGATGCAAGGCGAAAACAAACAATTGGGGATTCGCATCCACGAAATCCGGGAGTTGAAGCGGAAAATGCAGCTGAAAGCATTTGAGGCGACCTATAAGGTGGTGATCATCTGGAATGCAGAGAAGATCAACCGGGAAGCGGCCAATGCCATGCTGAAATTATTGGAAGAGCCACCAGATCGGACCGTGATGATCATGACGGTTTCGGATACGACCCAGTTGCTGACCACGATCAATTCGAGGTGCCAAAGGGTGCAGCTCCAGCGTATTCCTGATTCGATTATGCAGACCTTCCTCAAAGAAGAGTACAGCATTACCGATGACAGGGCCCTACAAGTCGCTCAGTTGGCGGAGGGCTCTGTTACCAAAGCCGCTGACCTGGTAAATGAATCCAATAAATCCCTCTCAGAATTGTATATGCATTGGATGCGTATTTCCATGAAAGGGCAGTTTGCCATGATCCAGGAATGGGTCGAGGGAGTCACCAAAGAAAATAAGGAGTTCCAGAAGCTATTCCTGAGTTATGCCATTCAGAAGGTGCGGGATTCACTGCTTTTCGCATTTGACTCCCCCCAGCTCGCGGCATCTACCAAAGACGAAATCGAATTTCAAAAGAAATTCAGCCGGTATATTCAACTCAATGGGATTGACAAACTGGCACGGATGATGGAGGACGGTCTCCATTTTATTTCAAGAAATGCCAATTCTCAAATGGTCCTGACAGTCCTCTCTCTTAGAATACATTCCATATTAAACGGAAAAGTATTAATTTAACGTTTTAACACCGTTCTTTTACGAGTGAATGCCCTGGTAAACAGGATGAGATGGCTCAGGAGAGGTTGAATACTCGTTACGTAAATTTCTTTATACAACAGGAAGCCGACCACTGGTTGGTTTTATATACATAAAAAGGAGGGATGTATGGGATGTACATCATGTGGCACCGGCGGATGCGGAAGCACTGGTGGATGCGGAAAGAAAGGTGGTTGTGCCACTGGAGGATGCAACAAACTCAATACTTACGACTGGTTCAATGGCATGCAACAGCCGAATCAAACGGAGTTTGAAAATATATACGAAGTTCGATTCAAGAATACCCGCAAACGGTTCTATAAAAATGTCAACGGTATCCCAGTGATAACCGGAGACCACGTTGTGGTCGAAAGTGACCGTGGGTTTGACCTTGGGCAAATTTCTCTCGGGGGGATTCTGGCACAACTTCAAATGAAAAAGCGAAAGGTCAACAAGAATTCAGACCGCGTTCGCAAAATTTACAGAATTGCCACCAAGGATGATCTCGCCAAGCTTCAGAAAGCACGCAGCAGAGAGCAAGAAACCCTGGTCAGAACCCGTGAAATCGTTCGCGAGCTTGACCTGGATATGAAAATATCCGACGTTGAGTTTCAAGGCGACAATACCAAGGCAATCTTCTATTACATTGCTGATCAACGTGTTGACTTCCGTGAACTGATCAAACAGCTGGCTACCGAATTCCGTATTCGGGTGGAAATGAAGCAGATTGGCTTGCGGCATGAATCAGGACTGATTGGCGGGATCGGCTCCTGCGGTCGGGAATTGTGCTGTTCTACCTGGCTTACCGATTTCAAATCGGTTTCCACTGCAGCAGCCCGCTTCCAAAACCTGTCCCTCAATCCGATGAAGATTTCCGGCCAATGCGGACGCCTCAAGTGCTGTCTGAACTTTGAGTTGGAGACTTATATGGATGCCCTTGAGGACATTCCAAAGGTTGAGCGAATCGATACCCAGGCGGGGATGGCTACCCGTCAAAAGACAGACATTTTCAAGCGAATTATGTGGTTCAGTTACGAGAGGGAATCTACCTGGGTTCCTGTATCCGTTGACCATGTGATCGAAATGGCCAAGATGAACGGCAATGGTGAAAAGCCGGCTTCTCTGAGGGCGCTCGAGTCTCCCGAGGATCTTGCGGCCGAGGAAAGTCTCGACTTTGTGGATG
>CAYGRE010000225.1:0-3790 GCA_964352215.1 uncultured Bacteroidia bacterium | reverse complement strand
AAAGGTTACAGGTTTTTTGTGGGGTGGGGGGGCTTCATTTTCCAATAATTCATAGGAATTCGTTATTTTTAGATAAGTCTGAAATGATGCGTGAGATAATGAAATTGAGTGTGGCAGAAAGAATCCTATTGGTTGAGGCCATTTGGGATACGATTCCGGTAGAGGGGGATTCTGATCATTTCTCAGAAGAAACCAAAGAACTGCTTGATCAAAGGCTGGCTTCACACGAAGCAAATCCAGATGCCGGATCTTCCTGGAAAGAGGTAAAGTCCAGGATACAAGCAAAATGAGAAAAGTGGATTTGACTCAGTCCTATACTTGGTATTAGGAGAGGCGGCTTGCACTTTGCAATAACAACCTGATGTCTATCGAATGCAAACTGTGTTGCAGTAGGTATTTAATACTTACGTGTAGGCCAATAGTTCCTTGTAAAGGTCCTTTAAATGGTTATCGGACATATCGAGAATGGGTTCATACATGAAGGAATTGACATGAAGGTTTTCGGGTGTCATAAGATTTACTTTTTTCAACAATTCAATCAAAGCAAACTCTTCTGGAAAATCTCCAACGATTATTTTCATTAACTCTCTTTCCTGATTCGAAGTGATTGCATTTACTCTTTCCTGATCATTGATGGTAACAATAGCGTGCTGTTCTGCTTTCATGCGGATTGCAATCGAAAGCAAAAGCTTATTCTTGAGATTCATAGATTTATTACCGCCCTGTTCCGAGTATTCTGTTGCTATTTCAAATAACCTGGTCAGGTAATTCTCATTATCATCGGTAACCCGGTCATAGGATTCATTTGGGAAAACCCTGCTTAAAGCTTCTTGAATTTCGAAAAGGGATATTTCTGAAGTTCCCTCCTTAATGTGTAAGCACTTCGTCAAAAGAGCATAATCCTGGTCAAAGCTACCCTTGGTATATTCAATAATATTTCTAGCAATCGGAATCGCACTTATAAGACTGAGGTCGTCTCCATTGATCTCCCTACGAATAGTATTCAACGGGCTCTCGACGTATTTAGCATTTTTCAGCTGTATTTTATTGTTCGCCCGGTTAGCCATCAAGCACTGGCTTCGATCAATTCTCATTCTCGCTTTCACTGTTCTTAAAAAGTCAAAATTGTGGGTCAATATAAGTTGCCTAAAATTGCCCTCCTTTGCGATATCAATGAGATATTCAATAATCGCGTACTTATTTTTATAATCAAATGAGTCGGCAATATCGTCGATTACAAGCAATGTCGCTTCATTTTCCAGTTGCAGGCTCCTGATTTCAAAAATCACATTCAAAAGATAAGCAGCTCTCTGTTCACCCATACTTAGGGTATCATACATTTCTGAAGCCTTTACTCTAGCTTCGTCATTTTCATCCTTAAAAAATACTGTAATTGATGGAAGGGCTTTTCCTAAAACAGCTTCCTGCTTATTTTCAACAATCATTTTAAATGGGACAGAGAATCGTTCCATGAATTCGTTAACAACCGCCTCCCACGTGTCTCTCTCATTTTCTGCCGCGAGTTCGATTTTCTCAATTTCTAATCTGCTACGATCAAATTCTTTTATTAGTTCTTTATATAAGTCATAGTTTTCCTTGAAATAAGACATCCAGAGTTTTTCCTTCAAAGCAGGTAAATCATCTAGTTCCCCAATGATTCCCTGATTTTCGTTTATCAGTTGCCGAAATTTCTTTACTTCAGCATTGCCCGTCAATGTGGTATCTAGTTCATTGAATGACTTCAATAATACCTCATCATTTAAAATCCTGGCTTTTTCTGTTTCAACTAATTTCTCCAGGGTGGCATCGTCTTCAATATCAATCACGGATCCCTTCTGATCATCGTTTAGCCTAATGGTGTGTTTTGCTTTAAAATAGTTTGATTTTTTAAGACTCTTTGCAACATCTAAGGCATGATTGTGATTGAAAATCCCTCTTCTAAAATATAGGCTACGATCGATTAATTCGTCAAACCGGGTGTTATATTCAAGAAGAAAACTTTTTACTGAAGGGTCAGAAAGGGCTTTTTCCACTTTGGGATTGAAGATATCAGTGTAGCGAATTGATCCTAGGGAATGCTCTAAATCTTCTACGTCTACCTCGACTCTCTTCAATGCTTTAAATATGGTAGTTTTTGTACGTGCAAGATCGCGCTGGATAGCAACCTCTACCTCCTTGCTTCCTCTCGGTTTACCGTATAATGCAGCTATTGGTTTAATGAATTGATCTTTTAGCTCATTTAAATTTTCTACAATAGATAAATATTGTGCTTTTAAATCTGGATTTACCAATAGCCGGGAAGTCTTCTTTGACTCATATGTTTTGTCAAACGGAGCTATGACCAAGACCTCATTTGACCTGATTTTGGTTCCGTTTTCATCAGTAATAATACTTTTTGTGGTACGATCAGGATATCGTTCATCTTTCGATTTCTTCTCTTGAGCCAAGTCTTTGAATACTTTCGCAAGACTTGTTTTCATCATTCCATTTGGGGCATAGAGGGCAATGGAAGGGCCACTCTCAAAACTAAAAGTATGCTTCAGTTTCTTTATCCCATAGCAATTTTCAAAATCGATATTTACCTTTTCGAAGCTCATATTTGTAACTTTGGTTATCTAAATATATGACTTACTGTTGACAGCATTTGTCAAAAACTACAACAATATCTTTGCCAAGAAAATCGATTGATAACTGATGAACTCTCTTACTGTTACCAAAAATAAGCATCAGGGAAATTCTCTTCTGCTTCTGCTGTCAACTCAATCATATATTCCTTCATTTTCTAAAGACTCGATCCTTCACATCACTCCAACTACTTAATTGAGTCTCGTTGTTGTCAATTAAGTTAAACCGTTTTCTTATCTCATCCTTTTTGTCAGATGGAATTTCAGGGAATTCACAAGAGGAATCTTCATGCCGACGCTTTTCAATCGCACGCATCAATTGGGGCAAATCCTGCTGATCAAGCTTGCTGGCCATTAATACGATTGAGATAGCTCTTTGGACATGTTTTGCCTTTACTGAATTATTGCTGCCATTTATAATTGACCAATGATTATAGATTTTATGATTTCTACAATATTTCGGGCAGCTTTCTCATTTAAAACGTTATGATTTAGAGAGGGGCCAAAGAAACTACTTATCCAAAGAGTTGAGTATCCATATTTATGGGCGACTTTATCAACTTCTTTTACGGTTTTTCCTTCTGTCCTAGTCGCACAAATTATGATGTCACAATCTCCCATTTTATCTCGTTTTTCTGGATCAGCCAACTTTTGAATTGTTTTTCCCTTAATCATTCGACTATTAGGGTCACCTTGGCTTTCTATTCCAATTTTTATATCACCTAATCTGATAGTAAGGAGAATATCTCCAGAATAATCAATTTCTTTAAATTTTTTGGCATTGGGGAAGTCTGTTAGAATTCGCTTGCAAACCCTTTTTATCGTTTCCGATTTTCCTTCTCCTTGTCGGCCATAAATAGCGATGATAGTTTTGTTCATTTTTTGTGTCAAAGGATTAGTATTAAATGGCGAATCATGCAAAATGTAAGTGAAAGACCAGCTTTACCATTCCAAGTTAATTGATTTCAATCAATTGCATAGTGATTTCGCTGTTGTTTCTTTTAAAATGGCCGGCTCTGTTTTTCATAACGTATAAATTGCCATTTGAGGCAATTTCCTGAGGGAAAACCTTAGGCATACTCTATTCGATCCAAATAGACTTCGAAGTTATAAGGCCTAAGCCTCTCAACGGCATTTTTTAAAGCGATTTTGCTGAAAAAAGGAAG
>CAYGRE010000224.1:0-3830 GCA_964352215.1 uncultured Bacteroidia bacterium | reverse complement strand
AACGGGAATTGAAGTTCTTTTTCCATGACCCAAAGGTCGGCCAACAGTCAACCTAGCCGAAGATGGGTTGCTCGGGTGCTTACCCCTCGATTACTTGATGCTAATTACATTTAGATATTTTTGTAAAGCTATAATTGTAGGAGAAAAACAGTCTCTCTTCAATTTCAGAAGCAGAATCCTTTTTCTAATAACTATCTCTTGATAGGGAGATAATATCATCGAATTTCAAAGATGGTTCATTATTTAAAGTATTATCTCCAAGAATTTCTATCGAATTCGCTTTTTTTCTAGTTTTTAATATCCCACCAGGATATAAACTGATTTTCTTTATTTGCACCCCTTCTCTTAGAAGGCTTAAGGCAATGATCTTTACATCACTTAAGTTAACCTCTTCATCGAAGCAAATTCTGTTAGATCCTGTTTTTGAATACCAATCATTATTATCAGATTGAATATCTCGGTATCCAATTCGTAATAATCCTGTTTTCACTTTTTCTCGATCTATTCTTTTAACGTAGTATCGAATAATTATCCCGAAGTTCATTTTTTCATCGCTATCCAAAATTCTAATTATTTCCGCATTTGCCTTTTTCGCTTCCTCAATCCCTAATGAATCTACCCCATTTAATGAACCAGGCTGCCAATCATAAACTTGGAATAACTCTCGTAATTTCATGTACCTCTTCTGTAGCTTTTCATGGTCGCCAACTAAACTATCAACGCGATTTTCAGCTTTAGCTATTTCCTCACTTAAATGATTTAATTCTTTTTCAGCTGCATTTATATTGTTAACCGCAAAGTATAATAAAGCCATTGCAAATAAAGCTGGTAGAAAACTCAACCATGCAATGTGCCTTAATATCTTACCCTCCCTTTTCTCGACCTTTTTGAGTAACGTGTCGATGTTTTTTTCATTCATTTTCAGATAGTTAGAGCTGTCTTCTCAATGATTTTCCAAACTAAATCATTTAATCTGTTTTGATCATCTTCATAAATATTTGTATCATTTGACAAATTCAATTGGATGGCTAGTATTTCAAATGTTTTAATTTTTCCTTTTCTTAGAATAAGTTCTCTGATTGGGAAACCACTAAGACTTGAAATCAATCCTCCTCCAATATTCATTGCTGTTTTCATCGTTTCACTGGAAAATTGAACCCCTATAACAATTACGATTATTCCAATAGCAATAAGACTGCACGAATAGAAAAGGAAATATCTTATTGAACTTTTCTGATATTTTATTAATATTTCAATATGGCCTCTATTAATTAGACGCTTTTTGGAACTTCTTTTTTGATTGTTTGATTTTTGGGGTGAGTTTTCAATAGATGATAAAAGTTCTAAAAGAGAGTTAGTTATCTTTGATTTTTGGATGCTAATATCTTCGAAGGAAAGGAGATTGAGTCTTTCTCTTCTCTTTAAATCCATAAAGGAAGCTGAAATAGTTTGAATTGCGTTCAATATTTCATCCCTACCCAAGTCAATGCTTTCTAAAAGTTCAAAAGCTGAATTCAATTCATTATTAGAAATTAAGATTCGTATTTCCCTTAGTTCTTCTTCCATTAATTCAACTTTTGTCTTTTGCCCTCTTTTAAGAATTTATCCGCCAGGGAAGAATGACAGCTTCAATGTAGATAAGGATTATTTTTGACATTATTTGGGTTCTTTGAAAAAAAACTGAAACGAGAGACGCAATTCTGCTCAATCATCCTAGCCTGAATAATTCATAAAAAGCGAAAAAGTTCGAGAAATGTCTCTTGTAAGCTACTAACTTACAAGTACTTATCAGACATATTCAATCGAACTTTCTCAATGGCCAAATTGCAAAAAGATCCCACCGAAATCAACCTTGAAAATAGTCCTGATTTCAACACTCAGCTTGATTTACTCTCCTGTCAAGGCAAGAAGGTGGATGTTTCCTTTCATGATGAGCATATTTCCTCTGACGGAGGCTTACTTCTGTTGCGGGAATTGGACCATCAAATGGGGCTTTTGCACAATATTGCATCGGAAATAAAGGATGATCGGGACCAACGTTATGTCGGGCATTCTCTGGAAACGATGCTGCGGCAGCGGGTCTTGCAGATAGCCTGTGGGTATGAAGACGCCAATGACTGCAATACGCTTAAAAGCGACCCGGTCTTCAAAATGAGTGCTGGCCGTTTACCTCAAAGCGGTGCGGACCTGGCCTCTCAGCCCACGATGACCAGATTCGAGAATTCGGTTGGAAATGGGGACCTCTACCGGATTGCGAAGGTTTTTGCCCGTCACTTTATCAATTCCTATGCAGAGGAACCACCTCTAATTGTTCTTGATTGTGACGATACCAACAACAATACTCATGGTGACCAGCAACTCACCCTTTTCAACCACTATTATGGTGAATACTGCTATATGCCCCTGCATGTTTACGAAGGGCTTTCCGGCAAATTGATTACCTGCCTACTCAAACCGGGGCGCCGTTCTAAAAGCGTCAAAGTGTTCTCGGTGGTGAGCCGATTGATCAACTATATCCGAAGTCATTGGAAAAACACTCTGATCGTGGTTCGTGGAGACAGTCATTTCGCATCGCATGAGTTAATGGATTGGGCCGAAGGGCAGGAAAAAGTGCATTTTATCACCGGCTTGGCCAGTAATGCAAAGCTCAAAGCGAAGGTTGCGGGCAAACTCAAAACTGCAAAGGAACTCTTCGAACGAAAAAAGAAAAAGATCACCCTCTACCATCCTTTTGAATACAAAGCAGAAAGTTGGGGATGTTTTCAGCGGGTTATTGCAAAAATCGAGTATTCAGATAAGGGAGAAAACCTTCGGTTCATCGTAACCGACCTGCGACAATACAGAACCGAATCGCTTTATAAACTCGGCTATTGTGCACGGGGAAGAATGGAACTGTTCATCAAAAATCACAAGCGTTACCTCCGGTCTGATCGCAGTTCCTGCAACCGATTTCAAGCCAACCAATTTCGGCTGTTTCTCCATTCAGCGGCATACGTTCTGCTTCATACTCTGCAAAAAGAAGTACTCAGGGGAACTCAATACGCGAATTCAACCATGGAAACCATTAGATTGAAACTGATCAAAGTTGCGGCAAGGGTGAGGGAGATCAAAACACGGATAAAGATAGAGTTGCCAAAATCAGCACCCGCCATTCCAATCATAACCAAATCATTCAAAATGCTTTCGGTGCTGCGATGTTGAGCCAACACAAGTAACCAACCCTGTAAAACACCTCTGAATACGCCTTCCACAACAACGGAAACGGGAAAACATGCGCCAACAGTAAAAAATGAACACAAATGTCACCTCCAAGAGGAGATCGAAGAAGTAAACAAGCAGATATTTAAAAAATCAGAATATGAAAGACCAATTGGAAAATGAACCAAAGAAGAATAGAGTGAAATCGGTAATCGATAGAAGGGTTTATGAATTATTCAGGCTAGATAAGTGTTAAGGAAAAACTCGAGTGATCCAGACCGGATTTAGGAGTCGAGTAGACCGGGGGAGTTTCAGTCCCAGTCTCTCACAGAACCGGACGTGAGCTTCTCGGCTCATACGGCTCTTCTCATCCAGTCATTTGCATTTTATCTGGGCAATACCCTGCCTGCCAATGGGCAAACAGTCTTGAATTGGTGTGACAACGGGCACATAGCCTTTTAAGACTCTCTTCTTGGATGTCCGTAAGCGTTTGTGCTTGCGCATTGCCCATTTTAACGAACCTTTGATTGAGGTTTAGGAAGCCACATTACCACATCCCCAAATCCTCCTCCAAGGTGGTCGGGTAGGTCAGGAACCTTACGGCTCCTTTCCCCCCTAAGAACCGTGCATGC
>CAYGRE010000223.1:0-3867 GCA_964352215.1 uncultured Bacteroidia bacterium | reverse complement strand
ACTAAACTGGGGTCCGAAGCTCACTGAACGAGCTTAGTGGGCCACTAAACTGGGGTCCGAAGCTCACTGCGCTGGCTTAGTGGGTTCACTAAACCGGGGTCCGAAGCTCACTGAACGAGTTTAGTGGAGAGCCTGGCTCAGTTTAGTGGCGGCAGTGGCTGGTTCAGTGGCGGCACTGGGCTGGTTTACTGCCGCCATTGCGCTGGTTCAGTGGCGCCCCTGGGCTGGCTCAGTGGCGCCACTGCGCTGGCTCAGTGGCGCCCCTGCGCTGTCTCAATGGCGCCCCTGCGCTGGTTCAATGGCGCCCCTGCGCTGGCTCAATGGTGCCCCCACGCTGGTTTAGTGGTATCTTGCATTTATGATATGGTTGGTCGCAATCATTAATGGAAGGACGGCACATACAAGGAAAGAGAAATTGAACTCTTGC
Organism: uncultured Bacteroidia bacterium; assembly: GCA_964352215.1. Lineage (GTDB taxonomy): Bacteria > Bacteroidota > Bacteroidia > J057 > JADKCL01 > CAWUKT01. Next base: position 3,440 of record CAYGRE010000223.1, on the reverse strand, counting down.
GACTCAATGCTTTTAAAGTAAACATCATTGCTGTTTCACTAACTTTAGAATCCAATTCAAACAATTATGGATATCATTCAACTTACAAAAGGAGATATAACCAAAATCGAAGTTGAAGCCATTGTCAATGCTGCAAATTCATCTCTACTAGGTGGGAGCGGCGTTGATGGTGCAATTCATAAAGCTGGGGGTAAAACTATTTTAGAGGAGTGTCGGAAAATTCGGAACAGGCAGGGAGGATGTAAAGTAGGAAAAGCTGTATTGACCAGTGCTGGCAATTTGCCTTCGAAGTAGGTTATACATGCAGTAGGACCAGTATGGAACGATGGGAAAAAGAATGAAGAGGACTTACTTGCTAAAACCTATGAGAGCTGTTTGAAGATTGCGGAAAAGCATGAAATTTCCTCCATTGCTTTCCCCAACATTAGTACGGGTATTTATCGATTTCCCAAGGCCAAAGCTGCGGAAATTTCAATCAATACTGTGAAGCGCTACTTAAGTAATTCTCCTTCAATCACCAGAGTCATTTTTGTATGCTATGACCTGGAAAATTATCAAATATACAAAGCCCTTTTGGAGGAGGATTAACAGCTAATATTCTTCAACAAAATCAAAGCCTTTAGCCTTTTAAAGCTGCTTTTTGCAGCACCTTCTTGAACAGCTGTACACAACTTGGCATCTGACCTTTAATGTAAGCACCCGAGCAACCCATCTTCTGATAGGTTGCTCGGGTGCTTATCAAGCCTTCCATTGACATTCCTTCCAGAGCAGCGGATGCGCTGGGCGTATCGCTGGACTACCTGGTCGGCAGTTCCGATGCCATCCTGGAAAAAGAACTAGTCATTAAAATCACCGATATACAGAAGCTGTCCGAAGAAGATAAAATCTGTGTGAACAAGAGCTCATACTAGGCAATCAGCATGCTTTCAGTACTGAGTTTCCTAAGATATTTTAATCATCATGGTCTAATGTAGCCAATATTTCTGCTAACCTATCTTTAACAAGTTTGGGAACTACATTTTCCGATCGAACCAACTCCTTCATAAATGAATACCCATCTTCAGATATTTTCATTTTATGAGCTGACTTAGCTATCAACTCATAAAACTCACCATCAATTTCAATCTCATATTCATACAACTGAGTAATTATTGTATCAAAGGCAAGACCGTATTCGGTGTTCTCTAAAAGTTCTGTTGAGTTATTAATATCAACATCTCCTAAGCCTAATTCCTTGGCTGCCTCGATTAGTGCAGAAACTGTCTTCTTGGTATTCATTATCTAATTGGAAATGCGGAAATAATTTCACTGCGAGTACTGATTACCTTTATTTTTAAGCCGTCGTAATATCCTTCGGTAACGAATCGAACAGGTTGCCCCCCTCGAGTTAATTTAGCCCCAGCTCTACCTGTCTGTTGTACCCATGGGTTACTTGTCACCACTTCAGAAACAGCATTCATTATTTTACAAAGGTTCTGTCAATTGCGCCCCTTTTTTTATTTTACTTGGATGACAAAAGCATAACAAGTCCAATTTCCCATCTGAAACAACAACCTCTGCTTCAAAAGCCTCTTTGGACATCCAGTTTATTTTCCTAATGCTAACCATATCAAAATCCTATTCCTAACCTTGGAGCCTTTCCAGCTAATTCTCGTGCTGTACTAACATGAATTTTTCATATTTCCCATCCCAATCCTCACCATTAGTAACCAATTCCCAAAAATCAATTTTTCCATTTGTGATATTGAGTTCGTAATTCACACTATACTCTAGCACATCTAGTTCAAGGCTCTTCTCAGATGATAAGCAGATATTCTCAGAAATATTCATTTTGAGATTTACCCCTTCTTCAGAATACTCAAAATACACATACCTACCTACACCAGTGTCTTCACGGGACTTAATTCTCAGATGGAGAAGATGCTCTTTGAGAGAGGGATATTCCTTTTTATTGAATTCTGGTAAGTCATTAAGAATAGCCTGTTCGAGTTGATTCATATTTTAAACTGTCCCATGGAAGGGGGAAGCTCATATTGAGGTCTATTCTGAAAAGTAAGAATGGATACTGCTTCGGTTCTAAGTAGGTTCATTGAGTCAAACTGCATACCATTTTTGAAGTTCTCCCAAACTGTCCATATCATATCGCCCAATGCTTGTTTCAAGAATATCTAATTTATTGTGGTATATCCCAAAGCATAAAGCATTGATATAAGACACTCCGCCTTGATTGTCTTCTATAGAAAAAATACGGTTACCGTATTCATTATTGAAAGAGAATTTGCCTTTAAGGAAAGATATTGTCTCCTCATTTTCTAATACAGATATCTCTATCCCATGAATAGATGTGGGAAGAATTAAACGCCCAACACCCTTAAATATGATATCAATATTGTATTCTCGATCCTTCGTTTTAAGACTTCTCAAAAGCAATTGACTATGAGTAGCTGAAAAGTCTACAAGTTGAAATTCCTGAGTTTTTTTATTGTAAATTGCCATGTCAATCTTTTATGGAGTTATTTTAAGTACATCAAACTATAATTCCCCCCAAAAACCTCCCCAAATCCGCATCGTAACCACATAGAGACTTTTACCAGCATTGGTTTTTAAACAATACTGGTGCAATTCCATTTAGTCTTCCCAATATCCCTTTTCAAAGATAATTATGGAATCCAGATCATTGGAGTTATATGTATGCGTCACTCCAAATCCGAGGTCAAAATAGGTTACCCCGATCTCCTCTTCTTCCTCAAAGTTGCGTGATTGAGGGTCGAATTTTTCCCTTAACCGAGAAAACCCTAATTCTAAAAGATTTTCTCCTTTCCAAAACAGGTTTCCTTGGCTGGTAATTTCAATTGCATTACAGGTGTCATTTTGGTTGTATTCAATGAATAGTCCCCATTTTTCGTAATAGTCTGAAGTATTGTCAGCAAATTCATTCCTGAGAAAAGTCGTACATTCATTTCCAAGGGCTTTTCTAATGTCAGATCTTGTCATTCCAAAGGAAATATCAGAAGTGCCCAAAAATGGTTGGAAAATGTTTTTCATTATTTACTTTAATTGAATATCCCGGTCTTTATATAGTATTGTTCAGCTAACTCAATAGCTTGATCATACTTTGCTCCAAATTTAGATCGGAGATCTCTTACATCCATTTCAAAAGCAGCTCTAAAGTCTCCACTCTCAATATAGCTCTTTTGCTTGGAGCGGTAGGCTTTAGCACCTTTTGAACTGCCAAAGCTAGCTGTAAGTTTATGGTCAGCTGGAATAATTTGAATCGCTCCCCCCTTATATCTTGATAATGGAGAAATCGCATCTGCAGGTACATGGTGTTTTTCAAATCCAGTTTTTGCATAACCCTCCAGTTTGCCATATGCTCCTCCTAGATATGGGTTTGCACCTTTTGTTCCACTACCAACCTTCCCCCCAGCATACATCCCCCC
>CAYGRE010000222.1:0-3919 GCA_964352215.1 uncultured Bacteroidia bacterium | reverse complement strand
CCCCCGGGGGGCCGGGGGGCGGGGGAGTAGTGTCGAGTTGCAGTTACGAGACCCGGAAGTTCGGGGTGCGCAGCGGTATGCCGATGAAGATGGCGCGGAGGCTATGTCCCGACGCCATCAGCATCTCGGGCGACTTTGAACAATACAGTAAATATTCAGATATGGTTACGGAGGTGGTTCGGGAAGAATCACCGCTCTTTGAAAAAGCTTCTATTGACGAGTTCTATGTCGATATGACGGGCATGGAACGGTTTTTTGGGACTTATGGATGGTCCAAGGAATTGCGCAGCCGGATCACCAGGGAAACGGGCTTGCCCATCTCATTTGGACTGGCCGCCAACAAGACGGTGGCGAAGGTGGCAACAGGCGAAGTCAAGCCGGAAGGGCAGGGCTATATCCGTCCCGGAGAGGAGCAGGGCTTTCTGGATCCGCTCAACGTGCGGAAAATTCCAATGGTAGGCGAGAAGACGGGGCAGTACCTGATCAACCTGGGGGTGCGGAAGATTCGCACCCTGCGGGACATCCCCCGGGATGTACTGGTCCGGTTGATGGGCAAGCCGGGGATGACCCTTTACCAACGTGCCAGGGGGAGAGACGATTCTCCGGTGGTTCCTTACAATGAACGGAAATCGGTCTCCAGCGAACAGACTTTTGCCGAGGATACGATCGACCTCACTGGGTTGCGTTCCACTCTGATCGGGATGACGGAGAAGCTGGCTTTTTCACTGCGCAATGACCAGAAACTCTCTGCCTGTATTACGGTCAAAATCCGTTATGCAGATTTCAATACGGTGACCCGGCAGGCCCGGGTTCCATATACCGCAGTAGACCACGTTCTTTCTGACAAGGCGGTCGAGTTGTTTGATCAGCTCTATGACCGCCGCCAGCGTATCCGCCTGATTGGTGTGCGCTTTTCGCACCTCATTCATGGGGGCTACCAGATCAATCTCTTTGAGGATACGCAAAAGCAGATCCGCCTGTACCAGGCGATCGACCGCATGAAGCACCGGTTTGGTGCAGACTCCGTGATGCGGGCCAGTGCCATAGGAGGCATCCGGCGACCCGGAGCAGGCGAGGTGGATCGCGCGAAGGAGGCAAGAAGGGCAAGAAGGGCAGATGGGTGACGCACCCGGAAGGGGAAAGCAGGCGAGGAAAAGCAGGTGGATGGCGACGCACCAAAGCTTGCGTTTACGTTTGTGATTGCGTTATTTGTCCCTTCAACAGAGAAACTCCTTCCAAAAATGTAATGCGTACGGTCCTGTAAGCCCGGATGGGCAGGGGACAATTGTGCAATTGTTTGAATGAAATGTGAGTGAAAAAGAAATGAAGACTGAAGGAGAAATACCAGCAAAAAGAACGTATTGTTTCGTGTCGCTGCAAACCTCGGGGCGGGAACCCCTGTTTGAGAAGCACGAGGCATTCAGGGAAGTGGTGGACAATGCCTGGGCGGTGGCTTTTAGAAAGCATGCCGATGTTGAATCAGGTGAATACAATCTGAACAGTGTGAGTCTCTATGCCCTGGTCCCGGTAGCCCGGGAATCGGGAGAGGCCGTTGCCTATCTGAGCGGGATTCTGGATGGCATTCGAGAGACCACGCAGGCCGCCTGGGAGAAGTATGTCAGTGAGCAGGATATCCCGCGGGCTCCGTTGCTCTGGGGAGAAACCTTCGAATTGCGGGTCATTGACAACAAGCAGGAGCTCGGCAGCTTGAGAGACTTCATTGTCCAGAAGATGCTCGGAGGAAAAGAATTGAGCGACCTGGGGCTTGAGGATTTTGAGGAAGAAGACCTGGGGCTTGAGGACTTTGAGTGAGAAGATTCCGGACTTGAGGACTTTGAGTGAGAACACCCGGGACTTGAGGATTTAGACGAATAAACTCAACGCATGTACTACAACTGTCACAGCTGTTTCAGCTTGCGCTACGGCACGCTGACGGTAGACGATTTGCTCGACCTGGCGGAAGCGCGGGGGCTTGATTGCCTCGGTCTTACTGACATCAACAATACGTCAGCAGGACTGGAGTTCATTATGAAAGCCCGCAAACGCGGCATTCGGCCCATCCTCGGAATCGAATTCCGGGTCAACAACCGATTGCGTTACATTGGCCTGGCCCGGAATGCTTATGGCTGGCGTGGGCTTTGTGAATTTCTCTCCGAGTACGGTGCCCGCAACCACAATCTTTACCAGGCCGTAGCCGAAGAGGCCAGCGAAGAACAGGCAATCCCGGGTTTTCCGGAACGTGCTCCGGAGATTCCGGAGGCATTGTTCATCTATCCATTTGCGCTTGCCCCTCCTCCTGACCAGTTGCGGGATTTTGAGTATGCCGCCATCCGACCCGCGGAACTGAATCGACTTTATTCGTCCCCCTACCGCTATGCGGGGCAGAAGTTGGTTGCGTTCATGCCGGTCACCTTTCGCGATAAGGTCGGTTTCAATACCCACCGCCTCCTCCGTGCCATAGACCGCAATACCTTGCTCACCAAGCAGGAGCCCTGGGATGTCGCCGCCAAGGATGAACTGATGTATCCCATGAGTGATTACCTGAGGTTTTTCCAGCAACATACCCGGATCGTCACCAATACGCTGCAACTGATGGAGCGCTGTGACTTTGAGATGACCTTCGATGCGCCCAAGAATAAAAAATACTTCACCGGGTCCAGCTATGATGACAAGCTTCTCTTGGAGAAACTGGCCTGGGACGGAGTACGGTATAGATATGGGGAGGGGGCGAACAGTTTGAGACAGAATTCGGGTTCGGGGGACAGCCCGGCGAGTAGTTCAGGTTCGGGTGGAGGGACGCTGGGAGTTTCTCATAAGTGGAAAGAGGTGGAAGATCGGGTGCGGAAGGAATTGGAGATCATTGACCGTTTGGGTTTCTCGGCTTATTTCCTGATCACCTGGGATTTCGTTCGCTATGGGCAAAGTCGTGGGTTTTTCCATGTCGGGCGCGGGTCGGGTGCCAATAGCATTGTCGCCTATTGTATCGGTATTACAGATGTGGACCCTATTGAGTTGAACCTTTATTTCGAACGTTTTCTCAATCCTCACCGGACCTCCCCCCCTGATTTTGACATTGATTTTTCCTGGAAGGACCGGGATGAGGTGATCGATTATGTCTTCAAGCGCTATGGACGGAAATACACAACCCTGATGGCGACCTACAATACCTTTAAAGGGAGGTCCATTATTCGGGAACTGGGGAAGGTCTTTGGATTGCCAAAGGCGGAGATCGATCTTTTGGTGGCCCGGCGTCATGCGCCGCAAATCGACGACCATATTGTAAAGCTGATCTACCGTTACGGAAATGAACTGGATGGGAAGCCGAATTATCTGGGCATCCACCCGGGGGGCATCCTGATCACTGAGGAGCCGGTACGCAGTTATGCTGCAACGGAGATTCCGCCGAAGGGATTTCCGGTGGTGCAGTTTGATATGTTTGTGGCGGAGGATGCTGGGCTGTACAAATACGATGTGCTGAGTCAGCGGGGTTTGGGACATATCAAGGACAGCGCGGTCCAGGTGAAGGAGAACCGCAAGGTGACGGTCGATGTGCATCAGGTGCGGGAATTCAAGGCTGATCCGAAGATTGCGGATTTGGTGCGGAGGGGAGATACGATTGGCTGCTTTTATGTAGAGTCCCCGGCGATGCGGCAGTTGCTGCGGAAGTTGCACTGCGATAACTACTTAACTCTGGTCGCAGCCAGTTCGGTGATTCGGCCGGGGGTGGCGCGGAGTGGGATGATGCGGCAGTTCATTGAGCGGCACAATGCTTCGAGGGCGTTTTTGCAAGAGAAAGAGGGATTGAAAAAATCCTGGTACCTCCATCCGAAGATGGAGTCTATCCTGGGAGAGACCTATGGGGTAATGGTATACCAGGAGGACGTGATCAAGGTGGCCCACCACTTCGGTGGGGTGGGGC
>CAYGRE010000221.1:0-3924 GCA_964352215.1 uncultured Bacteroidia bacterium | reverse complement strand
CAATATCAAGTCCAACCAAAGCACAATTGAACTCAAACTTCAAGAGCAAGTAAAAGGGCGTTATTTCGCCTTGTTCAAGGTTTCAGGAGTCTTCTCTCACCGCTTTAAGACCAAGGCCTATCCATTCGACGAGCACCACCTGCAACTCCTCATTTCCTTGCCCTTCCCCACCCATCACTTGCGAATTGCATTGGCAAACGAAGAATTGAGCAGAAAGGCCAAGATCGAAGTGGAAACCAATGGCTGGCAATACAAAACAGCTTTTCCTGAGGTACACACACAAATCGCCAGTCCCGACTCCGGCATCCCCTTTCCAAGCCAAGGAGAAGCCAACCTGTCCACCTACCAAACTCTGAAATACGACATCCTTATCCAGCGAAAGTTACTCGGACCGATGCTTTCCGTCTTTGTGCCACTGCTCGCCATTGGCCTGGCATCCCTCCTGCTCTTGGTCTTCGGCAAGATCGAATACGACGCCTTGCTAGATCCCATGTCTGGATTGCTGCTGGCCATCATCGCCTATACCATCTCCTACTATGACATTACCCCCCGATCCGGCACCTTGTCTATCGCCGACTGCTGGTGGCTGCTCACCTTCCTCATTCTCATTGTCGGATATGTCACCATCATCTTGGAAAACTCCCTGCAAATAATCGGTCGCCGCATGATCCGACGAATGGGGTTTTGGCTCCTTGTTATATACCTAGGAGCCGCCGGGATCGTACTTTGGATGGCCGTTTGACCAGCCACAAGGCCAATGGATATTTTTCCATCAACGAGCAATATTCAAATTCCACATTATCTAGTCCCAAACGCACAAGAACGCCCCAAAAAGGGGCCATTCACGGTGAGAATTATCTGGAGATCTAGCCTCCGAATGAGGAAATTGAAAGATGATTGAGATCCATCCCTAATCTTATTTCAACACCGTTCGCCAACTTACGCCTAGACTCACAAAAGATTCCAAACGTTCGCGGTTAATCCCCATACCTCCTGCGAGGTCCAACTGAAAGTCATCATTGACCAGGAAAGCTAGCCCAGCGTCGAAATAGGTTGAGAAGACACCGCCACTGAGATTACCGTAGTTCTCTACAAATCCATTGAGGCCCCCCTCCCATAAGAGCGGAAAAGAACAATTGACTGCGTATTTCCAAGTTGGCTGGGAGGAATTGCCGTCCCAAGCGGCGACCCAAAAGGTGCCGATGGACCAGTCGCTATCGCCCAGACCATGACTGGTGCTAAGCTGTACTTCTGGCGCAATATGCTCGATCTCGTAGGCAGCCGAATTCACCGGCAGGCTTAAACCTACGATTAATCCAATGGCTGGCAGGAGGCCGTTTGCTTCCGGGATTATATTCTGACGAACAAGCAATTGGGCGGAGCTGAGACCGTTTGCGATATGGGTGGGGAAGCCAGGCGAACTGATCCAATCCTGCTGGACATTGAGGAGAGACATGATTTCAAAACTCTCCGTGGGACCGAAGCGGATGCCGAGGTTGCCGGCCATGGTATGCTGCCTTACATCTGGATCTAGCGAAAGGGGGGTGTCGAAGAAATTATCGTATCCAGTCTGAACTTGGAGGACCCGGAAACCAACTGTGTTGGGGGAATTAATCTGGCCTGGACGGTCTGAATTGATGACTTCCGAGTGTTGCCCGAAAAGGCTGCCATGAAGGACCATGCTAAAGATGAAGAATAGAATCTTGGTGGACATGAGAATTGTTTTTAAGGGGTTTGAAAATGGGTACTAATTCTAGTGGTTAATCAAAGATTGAATTGTTTGGACCGGGAAAGCCTCCCTTGCGTAGCAGTAGCATCTAACCACGGAACAGAGCCTCTTGTCAAAGCGCTCTCAATCGATTCGCTCGAAATATTTCTCAAGCGACATCCGACCGATGAGCCCTAATTTCTGTTTGATCCGATAACGCTTCTTTTCGATCGCCGCTGGGGTGACCGTCAGAATATCCGCCGCTTCTTTCCGAGAGATATTCAGCTTTACAAGATTGCAATACTCCAATTCACTGAGAGTCAGATTCGGATGCAAGCTTTTCAAATGCCGCTGAAAACCCTTGGCCTGCTGATAAATCCGCCGCTCGTGCTCCTTCCAGGATCTCTCCGAAGGGATCGCCTTATTGATTTCCCTGAACATCCGGTGGATTTCATTTCCCCGCTCTCCTATTCCGGGGTGGGTACTCAGGAATTGCAAATTTTTCCTGATCCCCCGGATACGGGAGGAGATTTTTTGGATGATCAAATTCAGAGATTTAATGTCTGCGATTTTTTCCTCCAGCTCGCTGCGAAACATAGACTGCTCCTTCAAGAGCCTGTTGATCCGCAAGCCAATCCCATAAGAGCAGTAAGGAAGCTTGAAGACCTCTCGGACCCCATTTTCCAGCACCGTCTGCAATTCCTGCGGGTGAATGTCCGGGCCATTGTGCAGTAGAACGATGGGGATGGGCTCGATCCGCCCAGAGAAGGGACTGCGAAATGAATTCCGAATCTCTTCCCCATGGACTTGGTACTGCTCCCATTGGAACAGAATCAGGTCAGGTCGGATGGAGAGCTCGGAAGATTCCTGGAAGACCGCAGCAGAAAAGCCCACGTTGAGACTGATTCTCTTCAAATCCCGGAATACCATGGGTACTTCGCGGTCTTCTGCATGGAAAATGGCGATGTGGCCTTGGTAGACATCGCCGGAGAGGGATGCGCTACCACCATTGGTGAGAGTTGTCGTAGTAATTTGATGATTTAACATACCTGTGGAGGATGGGTAGAATTTAACACAATCGATATGGCCTTCTAAGTGGTATAGACCACCTAAAAAGCGCTATCAAAAACTATCCAAAGAGTGGCGACAGGTAAAGGGACAAACCGGGTCCGATATGGACAAGTGCCGGACAATGGCAAGCATTCGACAAGTCCATGACGGTGCCTGAACCTAAATAGCTCAATCGGAAAAGGCTTGGATTAACTCGTGGTTGAACTAACATTGTTAAGCAATCTTTGGGCTTGGTTAGAGATTCAAGGCAGACTTGGCGTGGGCGAGACGCTGCTTGCGGTCTTCGAGGCCATTTGTACCTCCGTTGATGCGGCGGGTCAGCTTGACGACATCATCTTGGTCGGCGATTTCATTCAGGTTGGGGCCGCGTCCGCGCCGCCAAAACCAAGCTGCGGAGTCGACCGCTAACTCAGGCTGCCCGACGAGATCCGGCTGTTCCGTGAGGGACGCCGACAAGGGATAGCCCGATTCAATGAGGTAGTCGCTGTACCGCTTGTAATTGTTGCGGCCGGTTAGTTGGATGAGCCCCCGCCCCCGGAAGCGGTAGCCATCACCGACCTCCGTATTCCCCAAGTCCTTGCGGCCCTCATAGCGCAATTGGAACTTCGTACCCTTGGTCGCGACACCGTTTGCATCCAAGGCGGGCTTGGACCAAATCTCTTCCGGCCAGCGGAAACTGCCGCTCTCATGCCCCACCTGGGCGATGAAATGGGCGATCCGCAAGGGCGTGGTAATTTCATACCTACCAAATGCCCGGTTCAATGGATAAAGGTACTTTTCCAGTGTCTTCCGCTTCGTATTGGGCATCATCCGCGTCAGGGTATCCAAATCGATGAACATCTTTGCGGGCGGTCCCGAGGGCATTTTTTTCTGGGGCGCCGGGGCAATGACCGGCGGCGGCGGAGCCTTGGGCGCCTTTCGTTTTTCTTTGGGGGATGCCGCTTCCACCTCCTGTTGGCTTTGTTCCTGTATGCGGCGGTCCAATTGCTGGATACGTCCCATGATGTCGTCCCCGCTGCCCACTACATTTTCCAGCGCATTCCCCATCTTGATCAGGATATTGAACAACAGGTTCGCGGAAAAGCCCCCCAACACCGCCACGATCACCTTCATCACCCCTCCCCGGCTGGCCTCCCCAATCGCTT
>CAYGRE010000220.1:0-4035 GCA_964352215.1 uncultured Bacteroidia bacterium | reverse complement strand
TACGCTACCACTCCTTTTTCAATCATAAGCAGAACTACAAGATGCGGTTGTTTCCCTTCCGCGACCCTCGGATCCTGGATAAGATTAAGGAGATAGAACCAGAGGAAGCGAAGGATACGATTCTGTTATTGGATGCCTTCGATGAAGACAAGGGCCTACTGCAACAAGAGGGTGAAGAAGTCCTTTCAGAGGAGCAAAGATTCCGAAGAAGGATGGATGAGATCATTGAAACCGTTCAGGATTTCAGAGAGGTGATTATTACGAGTCGAACCCAATATTTCCCTGGACAGGAAGACCAGGAATATGAATTGAAAGTACCCCGCTATGATGGCAAAGGGTTTCACACTTTGGGAAAGCTCTATTTGTCACCTTTTGATGAAAAAGATATCAGGAAGTTCCTGAATAAGAAATTTGGTCGCCTTCGAATATGGAACCGGAAGAAGAAGAAGAGAGCTTGGAAAATTGTCACACAAGCAAAGCGTTTGATGGTCCGCCCTATGCTATTGGACAATATTGACCTGTTGGTCAATGGCGATCAGAACTTTCACAATACTTACGAGATCTATGAAACCATGATCGAAGGGTGGATAGATCGGGAGGCGAAGAGAAAAGAAAGGAAGGACCAGGAAGGATTCAAAAAAGCACTTCACGAGTTTTCCAGACATGTCGCATTGAAAATATTCGAAGACCGAAATGACCCTGAAAAAGGGGATTCATTTAGCCTGACAAAGAATGAGGCGAAAAAGATCGCCAGAGATCATCAACTCGACCTCAGAGATGACGAGCTGACGGGGAAATCTTTGCTTACCAGAGATGCCAATCATACCTGGAAATTTGCTCACAAATCTTTTCTTGAATACTTCCTTGCCAAAGAAGCATTGGAAGTCCAAGGATTTCGGCAAAAAAGCAACTTTACGGGTATGGATCTGGCAGTTAAGTTTATCAATGAAGTTGACCCCATGAACCTTGTTATTGTAAAGGGAGGAACATTACTCAGAAAGAGTCTTGGGGATAATATTTCGGTAGACCTGCCTGATTTCCAAATCGGAAAATATCCGGTTACTTTGAAGCAATGGCGTGAAATAACGGGAAGGGAACCTGCGGAGAAATACTTTTCAGACTGCGAAGATTGTCCGGTTGTAGGAGTGTCTTGGGAGGATGTAAAAGGATTTATCAAGCAGTTGAATAAGCAAACAAAGAAACAATTCCGTTTACCATCGGAGTCTGAATGGGAATTTGCTGCCCGAGGGGGAGTGCTTGATAAAGGGTACGAATTTTCTGGAAGCAATCAACTTGATGAGGTCGGATGGTTTACCAAAAATTCCGAGAATGAAACTCACCCTGTAGGGGGGTTAGCTCCTAACGAGTTGGGAATCTTTGATATGAGTGGGAATGTTTGGGAATGGTGCGAAGATATTCCTGAAGAGAATTCACAAAAGGTACAACTAGGTGGTAGCCCTATTATGGACAAATATGACCGCAGAGTGCTGCGTGGCGGAAGTTTGCGCAGTTCTGAACCAAGCTGCAAAGTAAATTACGTTTTTACAACATTTCAAGACACCAGGTTTACCGATATCGGCTTCCGCCTTGCCCATAGTTTATAGCGGTTCATTCATCCTGTCGTTCTTCCTGAGCTCACGGAATGGATGGAATGAAACGGGCAAGGAGCCCTGGAAGGGCGACTGCAAGTGGAATGCCTTTCTCAGGCCAGTCGAAAGTTGAGTCAGCTATTTATGGTAAAGATTCCACCGAGATAATTATCTTTATCCCAACAATCCGATTTTTTGTCCTCCAATACCAAATATCGCCTTCAGCCTTCCTCAACCCTGGCCATTCTAATCGGAATATCTAAGTATTTCGACTACGAAGATATTTCACCCGCTCCAAATAATGTCAAGGAGTTAGCTGAAATTCTAAAGAACAAAACGATATTTGGCCTGCCCGAAAAGAACATCAAGACCATCATCGAAGGGGACAGTGATGACATTCAGGAACTTTTGATAGAATACACAGAAGATGCGGTAGACAAAGGGATTAAGACCTTGTTGCTTTATTATGTTGGTCACGGTATCAGGAGCAGAAAGGGAAACTATTACCTTGGAACAGGGAATACGAGAAAGAGGTTGGTAAGTGGTGATCGGGGATCAGCGATCAGTTACGATGCGATCAAAGACATTGTCAAGGATTCCAGGGTTCCCAAAAGCATTATTATCCTCGATGCCTGTTATTCAGGTCTGGCTGTACAGGGAGAGGGGTTCGACGATCTGGAAACAAAAGGTGCCTATACCATAACCTCCTCAGATTCCAAGGAGGTGTCCTTTTTCGACAAAGATGAGCCCTTAACCTATTTTACCAAGGAATTGATCGAGGTACTGCAAAAGGGTGTTGATATTGAGGAAAAGGAGATTTCCCTGGACAGGCTCTATCAGGAAGTAAGCACAGCCGTAAAAAAGAGAAATCCGAAAATGTCTCCTCAGCTTTTGGTAAGCAAGGAGTTGAGTGGCAGCAATTTCTTATTCTTCAAAAACCGGAATTACGATGGTGAGGCAAAGAAGGTCAGGGGTATAGAAAAAAAACTAAAAAGGGTCATCGGATTTATCGAAAATGGCGAATTTGAAGATGGGACTCTATTCGCAGAAGGCCTCAAAAAGAAAGCCGAAACCGATTTGATGGAAGGTGTCAGAAAGACAAGGCTTTTGAGAGAGATTGAAGCATTGTTGGATCTATGTCTGAGAATCCCGATCTATTTGCCTCATATCGAACCGCTAATTGAACGAAAATTTGCTGCTCAAATTGAGGAATTACAAAAAAGGCTTGCTGATGCTGAAGAAGCTAAGAGACCATTGGAGACCAAATTGGAATCTCTGGAAAAGGAACTGATCTCTTGGGAAAAAGAGAATGGTCAATTGCAGGCCCACCTTGAAGAACAGGAGAAGAACCTAAAGAAGCAGAAAGCTGAATTGACCAGTAAAAATTCTGAGAATGATGATCTGAAAGGAAGGGTTCAAGATTACCTGGAAGAAGTTTCCAAACTTAAAAAGGAGCTGGAATCTTTGAGAAGGTCGGGTATTTCTCCTACCAAGGAGGTTGAGAATAACTTTACCCAAAGGATTGGCCACTTGAGTTTCAATATGATCAGGGTCAAGGGAGGGGAATTTGAGATGGGAAGTGGCAAGGATGACCCTGAAAGCCTTGATAGTGAATATCCCCGCCATGAGGTTACGCTTCCTGATTTCTTTATGGCTGAATTTCCAGTTACACTTCAAATCTGGAAAGAAGTTATTGGGAAAGATCCTGCTGAAAAATACTTCGAGGATTGTGAAAATTGCCCTGTTACGGGTGTCTCCTGGAACGATGCTCAGCAATTCCTGGAGGCATTGAATCAAAAGACTGGTAAAAATTTCCGGTTGCCTTCAGAGTCGGAGTGGGAATATGCGGCAAGAGGAGGAGCGAAAAGTAGAAATCATAAATATGCCGGAGGTGACGATCTGGAAGAGTTTGCTTGGTTTAAAGGGAACTCAAAAGATAAAACCCATCCTATTGGAGAAAAGAAGGCCAATGAATTGGGCATTTTCGACATGAGTGGAAATGTATGGGAATGGTGCGAGGATACTTGGCATTCAAATTATGAAGGTGCTCCTAAAGATGGAAGTCCTTGGGTAGACAAGGGCGTTATCCGCGTGTGTCGTGGCGGCAGTTGGACCGGTCCTGCGCGTGGCTGCCGGGTAGCTGACCGCTACGGCTGGCCCCCGGCCGGCCGCAGCAACGGCGTCGGCTTCCGCCTTGCCCATAGTTTATAGCGGTTCATTCATCCTGTCGTTCTTCCTGAGCTCACGGAATGGATGGAATGAAACGGGCATGGAGCCCTCCCCAATCTCACATCCCTTATCTTTTCCTTGCAGAGTTTGATCTCCACCAATGTTTGGCAAATATTCGACCCCCAACACTATTTTCCTTCAAGCAATCTGATTCTCAGACCGCTTAGGAATGGCACACAAATTTCCTAAATTTGCTCGCTTATACCATTGATTACCG
>CAYGRE010000219.1:0-4149 GCA_964352215.1 uncultured Bacteroidia bacterium | reverse complement strand
CCGAGAGCGACGACGACAAGGGCAAGAAGGTGTGGACGGGCCTGCTGCACCAGGTGTCGCAGCTCGACGAGTCCAAGGCAGTGCCCGCCGCCGCGCGCGCCGCCAAGGCCGCCGCCGCCGCCGCCGCCGCCAGCGCCTTCACCGGTACAGCTTGATGGTCCTACTGCACCACCTCCACCGGAACCGCCATTGGCCACGAAAGGTCCGAAGGCGTCTCCGCCTGCACCTCCATCGTTGCAACTCGATCCTCCCCCGTCTCCACCAGGTGCGGCCGTATCCCCTCCACCTATACCGCCTACAGCCGGGAAAACAGATGGATTGATAACAGGAGCAGTACCATTGGTGCCAAAAGCGACACTGTCACCACCTACGGCTCCCATGGTACCACCACTTCCACCATCACCGCTTCTTCCATTGGCAGCAGGAGGAATCTGGTCTCCACCGGGAGCACCGGCTCCACCGCCACCGCCACCAGCGATCGCGACACGGTCAGCAAGATCTTTGCCACCATAGCGAATGTCGGTAGCACCACCGCCGTTTCCTCCGGCTTGTGAATTGATGGTCGGGCCACCGGCTCCACCACCGTTGAATCCATTTGTACCTCCGATGAAAACCCAAACGGTGTCCCCTTTAGGCAATTCACGCAACAGATCACCTGCTGCATATCCGCCCAAACCACCACTACCGGCCCGGCCAGTATTGCCAGCATCTTCACCATCAACTCCAGGTGCACCCCAGAGCTCAAAAGAGACAGTGTCTATGCAAGTTGGTAAAACGAAAAAGGTGTCGCGGTCCCCGAAATAAAGCCATTCGATGGTGTCGGATGGCGCAAATGGGATGGCATTGAAAACGATGGTGTCAGAAACAGCGCATCCATTTGTATCGGATACGGTGAGCACAGCAGAAGCTGTTGATGTAGACGTCAGGTTCTGGTCCAGTTGTGAAGGATTCGTAAAGGTAATGGTACTGGATGTCCATAAGACAGATGCGGGGGTTCCTTCGGTAACTACGGTTGGTGTCACCAGTACAGAAGAACCCGTGCAAGCGTCGAAATCAGGCCCCAGGTCCACAGAGATATTGCTTCCGCGTAATTCCATCACTTCGGATGCAATGGTACAGCCATTGTCAATGGTTACAGCACGGTAGAGTCTTCCTCCCTGAGGTGGAGAGACTACAATTGTACCCAAACCTTGGGTACCAGCAGAATCAGTCCAGCTGATAGCATCGCTTGAAACCTGCCATACGGTGGTTGCATTTGAATTGTCGACCGATAGGTCGAAGGTGCTTCCAGGACAGACAGCGTCAGTTGTAGTCTGCGCCTGGGCGATATTGACTCCGATGAATGCCACCCATACCAAGAGGGCAAAACGACGGAGGGATTTATATTGTATACTCATGATTTTCCTTTCTTTCGGTTTGTCCTTATTCAATGATCAATTTGCGATAGATGACATTGTTTCCTGAGCCAAAGCCAAGGAAATAAACGCCGGAACTCAAGTCGGTGACTACAATATCGCGCTCAAAGGTGCCTGTAAACCGAGGAAGATGCTCGAGGTAAACAGAACGTCCTAATTGATCCTTGATGACCATATCAAAGGACTCTGAAAAAGGCTTTCCTTCCATGGAAACATGGAAGGATCCATTGCTCGGATTAGGAAAAACCTGAAGGGAAACCAGTTTTTCGATTTGCTGAGAGACATCCGTAGATGGATCTACAGTAAAAGAATCTGCAACCGTACATCCATTGGAATCCGTAACAACCACCGTATAAGTGGTCAGGAGATCCCCGGTAGCAATGGTCAGTTCGGGAGATGAAGAATCACCCGGGAACGTATAGTTTGCCGTTGCAGGCCCCCAGGAATAGGAAAAAGGTGCCACCCCTCCTGTAGGTGTTGCGATAGGGGTGAGTACGACCGGGGTGACCGCCAGGGTGTCCGGAAGTGTGTTCAATCCTACTCCCAGCGGAGTGGCCGGGATATTAGAACTGAGCGTGTAGGACTGGGCAAGTGCATGGGGTCCAAATCCTATTGCTCCTATAAAAAGGAAAGCAAATAAAAGTAAGTAAGTTTTTCTCATATTCTCTTGGCTATCAAAATTGACAAAAAGGGGTAATAGCTTCGTCAAATATAACGAATCAGATCAATTGCACTCAGAAAATTTGAAGTAACCGCGATTATTTAACATCAACGATTGATTCTTCCCTCGCTTCCATCTGGAACCCGTTCCCGGAAACCATCCCGGACCTTGCGGCCACCCTTTCCTTTCTTTTCCTTCGGCTGCTTGTTCTTTTTGGCAGCACGTCCGGTTTTAGGTGTAGGCTTCCAATCAAGCTCTCGGATAAATCCCAATTGGATTTCGGTTTTTTGGAATACACTCAGGTTTACATTTCGAGGAATTACCAGGGGCTTTCCCAACTCTACGAACAACTTATCAGATTCAGGTGTCCGTGAGCCTTCACGGTAGAATACATACCTCGAACTGTACTTCCTCTTTAGCTCATATACCAGTTTCAAATCCATGGCATGGACCTTCAGGGCGGCTAACTCAAGGTTCGAAAGTAGCTTTCCCTTCCACACCCTTACAAAAGTGTCGGCAGGTTCATAGCGATCCCCGTACTGGAAATTAATGGTAAGGGTGTCACCATTGTATTTATCAGGTACAAACTCTCCATTGTAGACGGTACCTTCAGCACCAAATTCGGCCTGTATCTCATCAAATCGAAGATTTGATATCACTTTCATCCGGACAAATTCTTTCAAAGGCTCGACCGAATCAATATCTGCCACCCCGACATTGGTCGGAATTAATCCTTCATCAATTACTTCTGAAATGAGGTTTTCCAGCGTGAAGTTGACCCCGATCCATTCATCCCCCAGGCTGGTAATTGCGGAATCTCCCTTCACTTCAATCGCACTCCCACAATACAAGAGTTGATTATCTTCCCATTCATAGGTAAGGTCCACTTCCCGGGTCCCGACCAAAGATTCAGAGAAAAGTCCGGGAGGACTTGTCTTAATCAGGCGCCTTTCTTTGTGGGTATTCATATTCCCATTATTAACCCAAAAAGCACCGTGCAGGAGTCCCAGAGAATCTACAAGCGGTCCATCCCTACCAACTCTACCGAGTTGTACGTTCAATCCAATCTCAATGGTCGGCCCAAAGACGCTGGCCCCACTCAAAGGGTAAGAACCAGATACCACCAAATCGGCAAAGTAAGCCGTCTGGGCGCGGGTACCCAAAGTATCGGTGCTTACAACCTGAAGACCAAAGGCTCCGGTTGCGGCCGCATTGTCAATGCGCCACCCTGCTCCAAACCACATTTGAGGACGGTCAAAATCTATTCTCAACCCTGCATCCAGAAACCCACCCCCAATATTGGTTACCTCTGGCTTGCTCGTAAAAATATCCCTGTAGAATACAGAAGGGCCAAGATAAACGTCAGGAGAGATATTGAACAGGAAGTTTGCGCCTCCATACAAGTGTGGGTAAAGAGCTATTCCACTGGAGCTCTTTGACAAAAGACTTCCTGGCAGCTGGTTCGCCCATACATTGATGTCGGTTCTGAAATAGAAATTGTCAACTCCAAAAGAAAGGCCTATTCCCGCATCCAAATCAGCGAAATTGGTCGGTCTGAAGAGGAGGTCATCGGTACGGTCAAATACTCTGAAATCTGAATAATTCGACCCCCAATTGATCAGTCCGATATTAAAACCGGTAGCCAGATAGGTCGTTTCACTTTCAAATAGTCTGACCGCCATGTTGAATCCAAGTGAGAGGCGTCTTTCGGTGTGTTCGAAATCATTCGTAACGTATGCTCCCCAACCAAAATTATCTGACTTCCCGCCTGGCTTACTTTTGAAGTACAGGAATTGGGACATGGTGCGCCAATTGAAATCTGCCAGATTTCTTTGCTGGTGTCCCAAATAGACATTTGACAGGTCTCCAAATCCCAAATACCCTGGATTAATCATTTCAGGTCTGTATATCGCAGCATTTGAAAGCGCCAATTGCTGAGCGGCTACAAACGTTCCTGTACCCATGGCCAAAAGGAGAATCAGCAAAGGCTTGGTAAGCGATCTTAGGATAATATTCATAGTCTGCATCCTCCTATTTCCTTCTGATAGTTACCCCTCCTGAAAGGACCCTTCT
>CAYGRE010000218.1:0-4294 GCA_964352215.1 uncultured Bacteroidia bacterium | reverse complement strand
GAACCTCTCTCACAGGAGCTCGAACCTCTCTCACAGGAGCTCGAACCTCTCTCACGGGAGTCCGAACCTCTCTCACGGGAGTTCGAACCTCCCAGCCAAGAGGTCTGAGCTTACTACTACCAAGGTCTGAGCTTACTACCTCGGAGTTCCGACCTCTTAAGAGGTAGCCTTTTGCTATGAAGAGTGTAGCAAAAGGCTACTGATTTTTGTGTATTATAATGAGACTTCTCTCGCTCATGGATACGGTAGCCCGAGCTAAAAGGCCTATTGGGGTGTGTAGGGAGGGTGTGCAGGGTGTCTTGGAGAGGTTCCCGAAAGGTTGACGTAGCAAAGTGCTTAATTCCTGATGACCTGATGAGTTTTGCTCTTTAAGATGGGCGGATTTTCCGGTGATCTCGGTCAGTCTTGGTTTGGAAGCGAGGAGGAGTTTCCGTAAATCTATGTTTCTGTTAGTTTTAGGCTGTTTTTGTGATGGGTCCAAGCTTTGTGGTTGTGAGTTGGTTGCTTGAACCGGCTAAGGTTTTTGCTTACTGGTAGTAAGCTCGGACCTCCCCGCCAAGAGGTCTGGCCTCCCAGCTTGGAGTTCCAGGCTCTTCGCCAAGAGGTCAGGGCTCCCACGCAAGAGGTCAGAACTCCCGTTGAGGAGGTTCGAACTTCGATTGCAGCCTGTATTCGCTGATTTGTCAGTTTTCCTTATCGGGTCGCTATGGGAAGATACGCGTGAATCTTGGGCGATTTTCTTCAGATAACGCCCCAAATTACAAGATTAACCCTTGGTTGCGGGTCCATTTTTGAGAGAAAGTCTACTAAAAGCGGCATTTTGGTTGGTTGTATGTGGCCAGGCTAACCCCTCCAACCTCAATAATTCACAGTTCACCCACAAACATTGGCACTGGGAAATTATCTTCGTATTTTGTACCCACTCAGAAACTGCACAGTTTATACCCGATCGAATCTCTTTTTTTAGAACGCTCACTTTACTCAGTCAACAGATGAAAAGCTATTTACTTATTTTATTCGCCTTGCTCGCGAATTCCCTGCCCTGGCACCCGCTGTCGGCCCAAAATGTGGTCCCGAACTCCAGCTTTGAAAACTATGGCACTTGCCCGTCATCGATCAGCCAGTTCAACAACCTCGACGATTGGTTTTCTATCCCTGGGCACTCCGGATCTACCGATTTCTTCCAGGCTTGTGGAGGTTCCCTTTCCGGCGTACCCACAAATCTGTTTGGGGTGCAAACCGCACATACAGGCAACGCCTATATCGGTCAATATGTGGGCTACCTTGCCGCTGGCTATGAGGACTACCGGGAATACGGGGAGGTGCAGTTGACGAGTCCCCTGGTTGCCGGTAACACTTACCTGGTAGAGGCCTATTTTTCCCTTCCCGACCGCGTGACATTTTCTATGGACCGGTATGGATTCTATTTTTCTTCGAGCCAGTTGACGGGTTCGGGGCAATTGGTCATACCGCTCAATCCCCAGGTAGAGAGCGTGGGGATCTTCTACAACAATACTGCCGGATGGGACTATTTTTCAGGAACTTTTGTGGCTTCAGGTGGGGAACAATACCTCAGCATTGGCAACTTCCGGGATTATTTGACTACGAATATTATTCCTTCCGGGGTGACCGGCGGCGGGATCGGCCATCCTTATATCTATGTGGACGACGTGACAGTCTCGGCATTTCTGGGCTCAAGCATCGCTTATAGCTACCTGACTGCGGAATATGTGCAGGGCGAGAATGAGTTGCAATGGAAGACTGCATCCGAGGAGGATATCACGTCTTTCCGGATTGAGCATTCCCTGGATGGCCAGGCGTTCACCAGGCTAGGTGAAGTCCCGGCCGGTGGCCTGAACGGTGAATACCGTTTTACTACGCCCGGCGAAGCGGATCAGCCGAACCAGTATTACCGCCTGAAGGCGCTGGACACTGACGGCGGGATGCATACCAGTGAGATATTTGTCCTGAAGGGGGAAGGGACCGGTTCGCAGGTTTCGGTGTACCCATCGTTTATACGGGCCGGGGGCACGGTGACGGTAGAGATCGCAGCCCAGCCAGGCGAACGGGTGGAATACCGCTTGATGGACATGACCGGAAAGGTATTGGAGCGGGAGGGCTTTGTCCTGCAGAATGAATTTGACCGGATCGGCTTTGCGCCGAGGGTGACCCAGTCCGGAGCCTATGTATTGCAGGTTCAGGTCGGGGGAGAAATTCAGAACTTTCGGGTGATGATCCGGTAAGGGCAACAGTATCTGATAATCTGGGCCGGGTATTCATTGGCCAAGCCCCGCCAATAAAAAACTCTCCGTGCAAATACACGGAGAGCATCCAATCTAATGGTCTGAGACCAGGTCCAAGACCAAATACCTTATTCTTAATTCTGTGAGATCAGGAATTCGTAGATGTCATTCTCAAACTCGGGAATGAGTACAATTTCGGTCCGGCGGTTGAATTGCTTGGTTACCGGAAGCGCATTGGGTGCCAGAGGCTCGTATTTACTTTTACCGGAAGCAGTCAAACGATTCGGGTCTACATTTTCATCTTCCAAAAAGCGGACGACACTTGCAGATCTTGCCACGCTCAGGTCCCAGTTGTCATCATAGATCTCATTGTTGACGGGAACATTGTCGGTATGGCCGACCACGTTGATGTTCAGGTGATCCTGATTGCGAATGATATTGGCAAAGTCCCGCAAGGCCTCTCGACCGCGTTGGTTGATGGTATCCATGCCGGATTCGAAAAATATCTGGTCGTAGAATTCGATCTTCAATCTACCATCCTCTTCGCTCAGATAAAGTTCATTGGGATAGAATACTGCCAGTTGCTGAGTTAAATCATTGTAAAGGGTATCCAGGGCCATCTGACGTTCCATCAATACTGTTCTGAGCTCCATGTACATTTCCTGAAGGGTATCCACAGTTCGTTCGGCTTCCTTCCAATCCCGAATCAAAGCTTCGTTGACCTCAATCTGAGCAATCTCTTTGTTGCCTTCCAGATTGTTGATCCGCTTGTAGAGCATGGTATTGTCAGCCTCGAGCCGTTCTTTTTCAGCAATGGCCGAGTTGTATTTTTGAGTGGAGACGCAGGAGGTTAAAAAGAACGCGCCTGTAAGTAAAAAGGGAATTATTATTTTATTGAATTTCATATATACTGTTTGGGTTTTGTGGGGATCATTCTGCTTTGAATGATACACTACTCATAGGTCCAAATATCATTCCAAGATCCCTGGTTGAGTGGTTTTTAGGGGGATTAGGTTGGTTTTTGGTGTTTCTGGGCGGTTTTACCGGGGGGTTGAGGCGGAATTAGGCAGAAATGAGGGCGAAATCGGGGAAGGCATAGCATTCCAGGGAAATCAGGATGGAATGGGATTCCGGTTTTGGGGATATTTTTCCCCATCGGTGGTGGGTGGGTGTTTTATGGAGTCAAAGGTGGGCACGTCCTGGGTTACAGGAAGTGAGTCATACTGGGTTTCAGAGAGTGAATCATCCCGGTTTGCACTTACCGGTCCTCCTCAGTTCGGTAACTGGAAAACAGAAATTCATCATCCGCGAAACCGATCAATTTGTATTCGTAGTCATCATTTACCCTTTGAAAGACGAGGCATTCCGGTTTGTGGGACATGTACCATTCGATGGCATCGGGGTGGATGGGTTCTGCGAGTTTAAGGTGGTAAATGTTGCGGGTACACCCTAAAGGGCCGCAAGGGTTATAGGTTGCAGGTGAAAGGTCGATTTCCAGAAGTGGGGGGCCTAAATAGAGTTTATTGGTAGTAACTACCTCAAAGGGGCCAGCCACCAATTCCATGGTATCGAGTTTTTGGCGGTTTTCCGGGAGGGTGAAATCGATCAGGTCAAGGTCTGCAAATTCCCGAAAGAGTTTGGGGCGGGGTGGAAAATAGACGGGCATATTGGAGTAGCCCACGATTTCATAAGTGGTCTTGCCGCTCTGGTTGACGGGGCTGAAGAATATGCGCGCCGGGGTATTTTTCCTGCCCCAATTGATAAGTGCCTCAGAGATTGGTTCCGCAAGGGTGATTTTCCGCTCGAATTTTTTGAACCAATAGCTGTCAAAATTGGAAGAGAGGCGATTGACGGTGAGTTTATGCTGAGCGATCCGGCTGGCGTTGACCTCGTCATTGTAGAAGTCGACGTATCCGCAAACCATCTTTTCTTCGGTGATGGAGGAGACCTCCGTCTGGGTCATGTATTCTCTGAGGCGGTCGGGGGAGAAGGTTTGGTCGGAGGACTGGGCCGGAGTGTGGAGGAAGGTTGTTAGGAGGAGGAGGGGGATG
>CAYGRE010000217.1:0-4353 GCA_964352215.1 uncultured Bacteroidia bacterium | reverse complement strand
AAGGTAGGTTATGCACAATGGTATTTTCCCAGTTTCAATGGGTATTCTTATCTTCCATCCGGGACCCTGAAACAGGTCGGGAGTCGGAAGTCGACAATGCTCAGTTCCTAACCCCCAACCAGGAAAAAATGATGGGAACCCAGCCGGATATGATCCTGCAATACGCTCATTACCTGGCTGAAAAGTACGAGGCCCAGGGAATCAAGGATCCATTTGTCCGAGCCGAAGTGTATGTCACTCTGAATGGGAGTGGAAGCCGGCCCTTCATTGATCCTCAGGTCAACCTCGCGAAGATCGAAGACGGCTGGGGAAACAAAGCGTGGATATTGCCTTTTGGAGAATGACCGGGGCACCAAGGATGAAAATAGCTAGTCTGAGAATGATTAATATTGTGGTAGGATGAGCAGGGAAATACAGCCAAACAGGATTCGGGGAAATGCTGGCTCAGAAATGGGTGGGGCTGGCCGTCCTGTTTCAGACATTGATAGGGCAGAAGGCAATGCTTTAGACATTGATGGGGCAGAAGGCAATGCTTCAGGCATCGAGTGGGCAGAAGGCAATGCTTCAGAAATTAATGGTCCAGCCCGACTTGCCTACTCCCCCACATTCTTACTGGCCTTTATCATCCTGCTCCTTTTCCAAACCCCACTGACCGCCCAATTGACCGGTACCGTCCTCGACGCCAAGCGCAAGAAGCCCCTCGACAATGTGACCCTTTCCCTGTTACCCGGAAGTCAACTGTACGATACCCAAAAAGGTGGTCGCTTCCGCTTTGACAGCCTTTCCCCCGGGACCTACCGCCTGACCGCCACCTCACCCGATGGCCGGTTTGATGCACAATCCCTGCAAATAGCATACTCAGGAGGTGCCCAGGAAATCAAGTTTCCTATCCAGAATATATCCTACCGCCTCGCCACCCAGACCATTACCGATGAATACGGTGGCTCTGCCTACCTCCGCTCCATCGAAGGTGTCGCCCTTTACGCCACCAAGAAAACGGAACTCATCCGCCCCGATTCCCTCCTTGCCAATACCGCTGCCAATAATGCCCGCCGCCTGTTTGTCCGGGTCCCCGGACTGAACATCTGGGAGAGCGACGCCGGCGGCCTACAACTCGGCATCGGCGGCCGTGGCCTGAGCCCCAACCGGACCTCCAATTTCAACGTTCGGCAGAACGGCTATGACATCGCCGGCGATGCTCTGGGTTACCCCGAAAGCTATTATACCCCACCTGCGGAAGCCATCGAGCGCATCGAAGTGGTGCGGGGAGCTGCCTCCCTCCAGTATGGCACCCAATTCGGCGGACTGGTCAATTTTCTCCTGAAAAACGGACCGGAGGACAAGCCCTTCGCCCTCACCACCCGGCAAACGGTCGGTTCTTATGGCTTCTTCAACACCTTCAACAGTGTCGGAGGTACGGTGGCCAATGACAAAATCAATTACTATGGATTGATCCAGCACCGCCGTGGCAATGGTTGGCGGATCAATTCTGGATTTGAGCAAACGACCGGATATATATCCCTGAGTGCGAAACTGAGCGCAAGGGTTCGGCTGGGGGTGGAGTATACCCGCATGGGGTATCTGGCGCAGCAAGCCGGGGGCTTGACCGATGCCATGTACGAATCCGGATTTCAGGGGTCCATCCGGGACCGGAATTGGTTCAAGGTAGGTTGGAACCTGGGGGCAGTGACCGCCGACATCGAACTCAGCGAAAAGACCCGGATCAATATCCGCAACTTCGGTTTGATCGGTTCACGGGAAGCCCTGGGGTTTTTAGGGCAGATCAACCGGGTCGATGACCTGGGGAACCGCGACCTGATCAATGGAGAATTCAACAACCTGGGCAATGAAACCCGTTTGCTACACCGCTATGAGATCAAAGACCGCCCCGCGGCTTTGTTGGCCGGGGTACGTCTTTACCGCGGAGATACCCGGATGCAACAGGGTTTTGCCTCTGACAGCAGCGATGCCGACTTCAACTACCTCAACCCCAACAATCCCGGCCAAAGCGAATTCACATTCCCCAGTATCAATCTTGCCGGATTCGCCGAGCACCTATTCAACCTCACCGATCGGTTCAGCATTACTCCCGGAGTCAGGTTTGAGCACGTTACCACCTCCTCCAATGGCTATTATTTCCAACGCGCCTACGACCTGGCCGGAAACCTGATCCTCGAAGAGCGACTGGATGAACAAAAGGACCTGAGTCGGAATTTCCTGCTCATGGGACTCGGAGCCGGCTACCGTACCGGCAAGGCTTCGGAAGTCTATGCAAACTGGTCCCAGAATTACCGGGCCATCACCTTTACCGACCTTCGGGTGCTCAATCCCAATTTCAGAGTGGACGAAAACCTCCGGGATGAACGGGGATTCAATATGGACCTGGGCTGGCGTGGACAGGCAAATGATTGGTTTTCCTATGACTTCAGTGCCTTCCTCCTGCGCTACAACGATCGGATTGGCAATGTGCTCAAGACCGATACCGTGGATTTTAACCTCTACCGGTTCCGCACCAACATCGCAGACGCACTCAACCTGGGGGTGGAGTGGTATGCAGAGGCCGACCTGGCCCGTGCCATTTTCAAAGCAGAAAAAACCCGGTTCAGCCTCTTCTCGAACTTCTCTTTCATCAGGGCCAAATACACAGACAGCGAGGAACCCGCTTTTGATGGGAAAGATGTGGAGTTGGTTCCCCCGGTTGCGATCAAAGCCGGATTCAATTTCAAGCGAGGGGCCTGGCGCGGGAATGCCCAATACAGTTATACCGCGGGCCATTTTTCCGATGCAACCAATGCAGATCGGTCCCCCACTTCAGTAGAGGGCTTTATACCCTCCTATTCGCTGGTGGATATCTCCGCAGGATGGGAAAAGAAATGGGAGCATTTTAGGCTGGAAGCAGAAGCCGGGGTGCAAAACCTCCTCAATGAGTACTACTTCACACGGCGGGCTACCGGATATCCCGGACCGGGGATCATCCCTTCTGATTTGAGGAATATCTATTTCTCTGTTGGACTCAGGCTTTGAAATAGAAAATTACGGTTCATTAAGCCTTCGGCATTTAAACCAACCCAATACTATTTCGGAACATTTCGATCCAGAAACTTCTGAGCCACATCGTACCATTTTTCGATCTGGGCATTTCTGGTCTCGTGAAGACTGCTGTTGACCGCATTGTAAACCGCGACGCCATCGTTATAAGCCTGAGCGGCAGCGTTGTACTGGTCGACATCACTCTGGGTGCGGTCTGCTTCCTTTTTCGCTTCAAAGGCCCGCTGAACTTGTTCGAAGTGGTCCTTCTTCTGATAGAAATCCCGAATCTTGGGGAAATCCTCCTCCGTCGCTTTTTGGTAAAAGTCCAGAATGGCTTCTGTGGCGGAGGCCAGGGTACGGTCCCCGTTGTAATTGGAGAATTGGGATATCTTCCCCTTGCCCTCACGGACATAAGAAATCAGCGCATTGGCGTTTTGCTCCATGGCATTGATATTCCCTTCCTGAACCGCGTCGTTGAGGTAAAGGTCCTGTTTGTAGCATTTGAAATAGACCAGAAACAGGCTGTTGTATTGCTCGAAGACCTCAGCGGCAAGGTCCAGCTTTTTCCCGATTTCAGAATCTTCCCCCTCCTGCAGTTCCACATTGTGGGTCTCGGCAAATTTATTCTGTACCGCTACCATCTTGTCGCCGGTCTCCCTCAATTTGTTGTTGGCCTCTTCCTGGGCCATGAGGTAGGCTTCCATCAGGTCATAAGACTGCTCCGCCACCGCCTCGAGGTCAACGATCTTTTCGTAGTCTTCATTGATTACGGCGTACTTCACCAGCAGGAACTTACTAACCGAATCCCGCAGGCTGGCATCTTCCTCATAAGGGGGCATCCGCCGGACCAGCCGGTTGGCTTCCAGAATTGAATTGAGGAGCTCCCCCCTTTTTGACTCTACTTTTTTAGCGCTCTTACCCCTCGCCACCGCATTGGTATATTCCCATTGGCGGGATTCCAGTTGAACATAAAACCCACCCATTTCCGTCATGTACTTACCGGGGTCAGTGTATTGTGCTTCGGCATGGCTCGGGGCCAGGCTCATTACCAGGGCAGTCAGGAGGCCCAGCAAAAGGTTGTTCAAATTTATCATGTTGGGTTAATCATTGTCGTTGGTCCGGATCAGGTCGCTGATGATCTGGTATGCTTCTTCAAGATAAAAATCTTTGCTCAATTTGTCGATCTTGTACTCATTGCTCTCTTTGCGGTATTCGTCCATCCCAAGAATAGACTGCTCCGCTTTAGAACTACGAATAGAATAGAGTTCTGTTGTTTTTTTGGACAACTCTTCCCAGGTTTCCTGGGTTTTGTTGGAGGAAGCT
>CAYGRE010000216.1:0-4389 GCA_964352215.1 uncultured Bacteroidia bacterium | reverse complement strand
GCCTATGAAATGCCTGAAGAATTATCAGGGATATCTCCAGACCGATGGCTATGCAGGCTACAACCAGTTTAAAGAAAAAAAAGGTATTGTGATGCTGGGCTGCATGGCCCATGCACGCAGAAAGTTCTTCGAAGCAGGAGACAAGCACCCCGATGTCATCCATGCGCTAGGCGTCTTCCGTAAGCTCTACGCCATCGAAAGACAGGCCAGGGAATACCAGCTGAATCCTGAACAACGAAAGGCAGTCAGGCTGGATAAAGCAAAACCGATCTGGGAGGAGTTCAAGAAGTGGTTGCTTGAGACATGGGCAAAACTCACTCCCAAAAGCAAACTCAACAATGCCGTGGAATATACGATGATGCGGTGGACGGAGCTCGGACGCTATATCCTGGATGGGGAGTTGGAGATCGACAACAATTTGATCGAGAATCAGATCAGGCCAGTCGCACTGGGGCGGAAAAACTTCTTGTTTGCAGGTAGCCATACCGGAGCCCAGAGGGCCGCTTTGATCTATTCACTATTGGGAACGTGTAAACTCCACAATCTGGATCCCTTCCAATGGCTTAAGGATGTCCTTGAAAGAATACCAGATCATCCCATCAACAAGATCGACGAACTCCTTCCACAGAACTGGACTCCTCAATAATATTTTTTACCTGCAAGATGGGTTGCTCGGGGGCTTACAATTATTGAGCAGTACATGTATTATTCCTGAGATGTTTGCGCCATTGGGGAGAAGGCCTTTAACGACCGGGGGCCGAAAGCTGCAATATTGAGCTTGAGAATTGGATATTAAATGGGACCTAATGATTAATATTGGGGGGGAGTAAACCGAAAATTCTCAGGAATTTTATTCAAAAGTTCAGAATAATCTATTTGAGATTTGGTAACCCCTGAAGGGGTTAAGGTATATATGTCTACTTCTGTTCGCCTTTCATAATAATTATAAGAAAAACTAGCAATCAATATCTCATTTTCGCAATCTTTGATCCTTTCATGAAGAAGCTCATTAATTCTTCTTTCTTCAAATACACGATAAAATTGTGAAGCAACTGGGTTAGATTCTCTTGGCGGAAGTAATCTTAATGAATCAACTTTCCCAGATGCAGATTTCCACACATAATTTGATACTGATAGAAAATCCAAATAATCGATCAATATTGCATCATCTTCCATTTCATTTAGTACGGTCGATAGAAAACTAAGCCAATCTGAACTAGCTAAACTTTCATACAAAATCTCTTCAATCCAGCTCGATAAAATGCCTCCTTGCCACCATGGATTCGTCCGTTTGAAAAAACGGTGACCATAATTGACAATCATAGAGCCATTATCTTTTAGGATTGTAAAATTTCTTAAGGCAGAAGGGATTGAAAGGGAGCTAGGCAGATCTCTAACAGCGCCAAATTCGAAAGGCTCGAAATTAAAACTTCCTGCAAAAAATAGTTTATTCGAAAAGTCTACTTTTTCAGATAATAGCAATTTGTCAAAAGCACCATAATATCCGGAAAAAGGAAATGATCCATGGAGGCTATCTGGAAAGGTTCGGAAAAAAAACGAATTTCCATCTGAATAAAAAAAACTTCTATCGGTGCTATTACCAAAAATATAGGACAGGAGACCTTCCTTAGATTTTTTAACCAATCTAATTGATCTGTTTTCCCAAGGTTCAGGAACCATTTCCACAGATAATCCACCTTCTAAAACCGGGAAATTGAAGAAACTATAAGGGGAATTTGAAAACACGGATATGTTTTCAGTAATAACATCACTTATCCGATCGTCTAAAAATTCTTTCAGTTCACTGAAATGTTTTTCTGAAAACTCAATTTCCTTCCTTGAAACACTTATTGATCCGATTCTTGAATCTGTAATGTCTAAAAATAGGAAGACTGGAACGTTGGTATTTATCAACCCCATATGGCTGGAAGAAACAGACATTCCATTCCAACTAATCTTAAAAACGGAATCCGGAAAGAAATAACCCCCATTATCCAAAACAAACCCTGACTCTATCTTCTCTCCTGACATCCAACAAAAGGTATTCTCTCCATTGATTTCGAAATAAGGAATCAATAATCTATAGTTTCCATATCCGTTAGGTAAGTAACTTTCCTCTTTCAGCCATCTCATGCTATTTTTTATTGCATCAATTTCTTTAAATGAGCTATTATGGCTGAAATGAAATTCCTCCCTAGTCAAATGGTTAAAATAATCATCCTCTAAGTTTTCGTTGGAAATTAACCATCCAGGAAGGACCTTCCACTTATCTTGCATTTTGGCAGATTTAAGAGATAGGACACATGGACTCCGGACACAATAATGATTAATTTCCCGTTTGACATTTTCAGTTAGTTGCTCGACAGATTTCGCGATACCTGATTTTAGTTTTAGAGAAATTTTTGTTCCTTCTATAAAATTGTTTTGTTCGACCAGTTCCCCAAATCCATGTAAACCTGGAATTGTCAGATTCCAAGTCTTATGATCAGAATCTTCGGCAATAGCATTTCTTCTAGTTTCAATCTTAATTTCATCAGCAATCATAAAATAACTCAGAGCACCAATTCCAAACTGACCAGTACGCCCCAATCCGAATCCAGCCTCCCGGCACTTTCGTTCAAGAATATAGGTGGAAGCCCTCTTCCTTGATCCATTTACCAAGAAATTATTTTCTATAACTTCTCTACTCATTCCAATCCCCGTGTCATGACAACTTAGCCAAAGTTTTCCATTAATATCTTCAACAGTAAATTCTACTCTATTCATTTTTCTTAAACTCGACACAAAACCTGGATCATTTGAATTGGAACTCGTTAGCCTTAAATGTGCCATCTTTTCTTTGACTGCATCAAAAGCATTTTGCAGGAGCTCCCTCAATGCTACCAAAGGGTCACCATATATATGGGTTCCTGCTAACAACTCGATTAACCTTTTTGAATTATTCTTAAAGGAAGCATCGATATAGGTGTATCTATTATTGAGTGGAGTAATTTGCTTAAAAATATGTGGCCTTAGTCTCCATTCGTGCTGAAGTGAATTCTTTGGAGGATGGAATGATAGAGGACGTTCTGCGACCAAACGACTGCATAGCGCTAATTCTTGTTCAATCATTTTAACAGTTTCTTCCACCGCTTTATGAATGAATGCCGAATCGGGTTGTGAAAATATTGATACTTGAAAGTCATTAATACTGCACTCCATATAGTGATCCTTCAGCCAATAAATCAGGCTCTCTTCAATAACGTTCCTATGGTCGAGAATAATCTCAGGAGTTCTTTCGGGGTCATTTTCTAAAACATCTGCTATTCGAAGGACCATGGCCAGATATCTTTTATGGATAACCTGACCAGCTCCTTTTATCGGATCAAATTTCTCATTTTTCAACGCTTCGTAGCCAAAGTGGTGGCTCTTACAAATATCAATTAATGCCTCTAGCCATCCTGGAAAGGGAGCCTTTACAATCATTAGTTTATCCCTCATCCAATCCTCACTCCAATCATTATGCATGTGTCGACAAAAATGCATCATGATCTTGTTTGCCAAACTAAAAATGGGTTTCTCAAGCTTTTGTTCTTTTAATGGAAAGGGAGTATCCCCAAACTGCTCAAAAATAAAATATTCAAGCTCACCAATTTGATTTTTGGTAAGCCCCTCGCTGTCTTCCCAAAGTAGATAGTTAAAATATTTATCGATTAGGGCATTCTGAGGAGCCATTCCAATATCATGTAGATAAGCGCTTAACAATAAAAATGCCACTTCTAAAGGAGAGAGAATATTTAAACTTTCTGGGGGAATTACTTCATACATCTTCTCTGCTACCCTAAATGCATGATCTTGGTCATGTAGGGTGAAATTTTTTAATGGGTCCAATACTGCTTGTTTCGTAAGTACCATCTCAATAGCGGGCATCACAAAATCTGAGTCAATAAGATTTGAAACCAAGGCATCTTGTTTCTTTTCTAAAAGCTTATAAAGCTTACTTTCTTTATAACTATTCCCCATTATTTACCAGCATTTATGTATTCCAAACCATAAGATGGTACTTTTAGAGCAATTCTCAAAACACTTGAGTGATGGAAAAAACACTTGAGTTGTGAATGAAAATTACGTTCAACCGATAACGAAGGAAGGTATATCTGTGATCTTATAAGAAATCATTTGGCAAAAGGATAAAAAACAGGGATTCAAGCCTGAGGGATTTCGAAATAAAAATCCCCAAATAAAAGCAAATCATCCACCCAGGGGTTTGAAATGAAGCACGTCCCCCCCCGCATTCTCCCAGAGAGAAAAAATCCGCTTGAAAGGGCGGATTTTTTTATTATACAAACTCAGTCTGGATACACCGTTTGATTTGACCCACCTATTCCGGAAACATCTGACCTACCTGTA
>CAYGRE010000215.1:0-4397 GCA_964352215.1 uncultured Bacteroidia bacterium | reverse complement strand
CCTCCAGATCAACAATTTCTCTACCGACAATTGTCAATTGCCTTCCCCCTTGGCCTATGCCCTCAGCCAGACTCAGTTTGACACCACCGATATCGGGATGAATACCGTGGTGCTTACCGTCACCGACGGAAGTGGCAACCAGGACACCTGCCAGGCAACGGTTACGGTCCCTGACCCGGCGGTGGGACTCAGCAATCCATTCGCAACCGGCTTGTTACAAGCCTTTCCGAATCCGGTTTCGGGGCGCCTAAACCTGCGCCTGCGTGACGATGGCGATTGCATCGAGGAGGTCAGATTATTGGATTTGGCCGGAAGAAGGGTCTTCCAACTGCATCCAAATGGAAGTGCTTGCCAGGAGGTCACAATGGATTTACCAAGTCTGCCCTCAGGAAGTTACCTTCTGGAAGTCCATTCCTGGAAATCAATGGGACGTAAAGTAATTATTCTTGAATAGGAGAGCCTCCCCAAAGCCAAAAGGCTTCCTCAAAGACAAAGGCCTCCCCAAATACTAAGGCCTCCCCAAAGCCAAAGGCTCCAATTGCATTATTTCCCCTGAATCCTTAAATTTAGTCTGCATGCCGCATGTTTGCGGCCGACCAAGTAGCTAGATAAGAAACCATGGACTTCCCCAATCCATTCACCCTGGACCCTGTAATCGGTGCTGCGATCCCTGTATTTATGATCCTGATCGGGATAGAGATATGGATTCGCATGCGGCAGGACCTCCCCAAATACAATTCGGGGGATGCCTGGGCCAGTATCATGATGGGAGTGGGGAGTGCCATTATCAACCTCGGTGTGAAGACCTCGGTCTTTGTGGTATTTATGCTGCTGTACGAATGGAGTCCCCTCGATCTGGGATCGGCCTGGTGGGTATGGATTCTCCTTTTCTTTGCCGACGACTTCACCTTTTACCTGCACCACCGCAGTTGCCATGAAATCCGTCTGTTCTGGGCGGCCCATGTCAACCACCATTCTTCTCAGCAATATAATCTTGCTATCGCCCTGCGCCAATCCTGGGGAGAACTCTTCCACAAGTACATCTGGTGGATCTGGTTGCCACTGGTCGGTTTCCATCCTGTGATGATCCTGACCATCATGGCCATCAGCCTGATTTATCAATTCTGGCTCCATACCGAGACCATCAACCGCCTTCCAAAAGTCATAGAATTCTTCTTCAATACACCTTCTCACCACCGCGTTCACCACGGTTCCAATGTCCGTTACCTGGACCGGAATCACGCCGGAATTCTCATTATCTGGGACCGGATGTTTGGCACCTTTACCCCGGAGGTGGATGAGGAAAAGGTCATTTACGGGATCACCACCAATATCCATACCAACAATCCCTTTAAAATCGCGACCCACGAATACATTCAGTTGTTCAAGGATGTGCGCAAAGCAAAGGGG
The DNA here is from genome assembly GCA_964352215.1 of uncultured Bacteroidia bacterium. Classification (GTDB taxonomy): domain Bacteria; phylum Bacteroidota; class Bacteroidia; order J057; family JADKCL01; genus CAWUKT01. Next base: position 2,987 of record CAYGRE010000215.1, on the reverse strand, counting down.
CTACACAACAAATTGGGCTATATTTTTGGTCCTCCCGGATGGAGCCACGATGGCAGCACCCAGACCGCAAAACAAATGCGTGAGGCAGCCAAACAGATGGAGCAGGCCCATTGAAGCCCTGACCTTTCAATCGCAACCGTGTTTACCCTCTCAATTGAAACCCTGACCTTTCAATCGCAACGGTGTTTACCCTCTCAATTGAAACCCTGACCTTTCAACGCCAAGGGTACTGACCCTCTCAATTGAAACCCTGACCTTTCAACGCCAAGGGTACTGCCCCTCTCAATTGAAACCCTTACCTTTCAACCGCAAGGGTAGGAGGCGTCTCAATTGAAACCCAGGACCGTCAACTGCAAGGGTAGGAGGCGTCTCTTTTGAAACCCAGGACCGTCAACGCCAAGGGGAGAAAGCCTCTCAATTGAAACCCAGGGCCGTCACCAAGCAAACCTCATTCCCGCTTCCGAATCTCCATAGCCCTTTCCAAGAGGGTACATTCTGGTTCCACATGATGGCAACCACCTTGCGCCTCAGCAGGGTAGGAGCGCAAGTCCCCCTTAACCCGAACGACAAGCGAGTTCTCCAAACCCTTCTTCTCATCAATATACATTTCCTCTTCTCTGGCCAGCAATTCCCACCCTACACCATTCCACTGGTATATTTCATGGGCAAAGTAATTGACGCCAATGTGCCAGGTGTGGTGAACGGTACGGGTTTTTCGGTCAAAGTTGGGGCTGTAGGTATTTGACAGGGTAGAATCGTATTGATAAAGATTGGTTTCCGGGTGCCAACGGTAAAATGTAAAACTGCTTAGGTACATCATCTCATGATTGGGAAGCACCAGGTCGGGATAAAGATCGGAATTTACATCCTTGAGTTTGATGAGCTTTCCAGGCGAGTGGTAGGTCGTCCGCAAATCTTCACAACCGATCGGACGGAAAGATTGGATAAGTCTGGTTGAGTTTTGGTCATACACATCTATGCGTACAATATCGAAAAAGTACAAAGGCTTACCGTTGAAGTCTGGATTAATCAGGTGAGTATCACATTTTACGTAGAAGGCATGCCGGGATTTGATTTTAGCTTTTTGGGCATCGTTAAACAGTGCTGGAGGCTGATTCAGCCGAGACAACAGATCAGGATTTGCCTTCAGCGCCCGGTGGATAAGATTGCAACCACTGGAATTAGGAAAATCGGAGGAGGATAGGTTTTGCCCAGGAGGAGATTCATAACACGGACCAAGTGAATATTCATTGGCGACCACCATTTCCTCCCCCAACCGCACCTTCAGGGTGGTTTCATAATCATTCATTTCCCCTTCCAGATCAATGTCCGTTTCCCTGGCGATCAATACCCATTTCCCCTCTTCCCAGAGATAGGTTTCGTGGCCGAATTCACTTCTGCCTAACCGCCATGGATGGTGAAAAGTGTGGGTGAAGAGGTCGAATTGGGGACCGTTGGCATCACTAAGGACAGGATTGTGAACAAAGCAATTCCGCTGCGGGTCAAACAGGAACCACGATGCTGAGTTCCAATAGCTACCATTAACGTTGTGAAGGGAAAAATCGGGGTAGCCGTCGAAGTTGGCATCAAAGATGGAAAGCATATCCTTCGGATCAAGGGAACTAATACTACCTGCCTGCTCCGCGGTCAAAGTTTGAATATACTGCTGCCCCTTGCGGGACAATACGTCGACTCGTTTGACTCGGTAGCCAAAGTCATCACCTCCGTAAAATCCTGCTAATTCATCAGTGGTATCCATCTGAAGATGGACCATATAATCACCCACCGCATAGCTCCAGGTACCCACTTGCGCAGTTAGGATGGAGGTGGTTGTCCATAAAAGGAACAGCAATGTGAGAATAGGTTTCAAAAGCAATTTAATTTCTAAAGTTCTAACGAGATCGTCGCAGGACTATTGTGGTTTCCTATCTGGGACTCCGATTTTTTTCCAACAATACTATTTTTTGCTACCTTACAATATGCCAAATAACCATGCCATTTGTCAGAGACATCTTGCCTCTCTGATTAAACTCAAGTGCTTGCTTTGCTTATCCCTATTGTTTTCTCAAGCCTCTGTTATGCAGGCCCAATCCATCCCATTTGTCGACACCAACAAAGTCTGGAGCGTTGTCTATTGTTGTGACGGTGGGGGGGGCTTCTTCCGAACTGCTACCTGGCGGATTGGGGACACGGCCAGTTTTGGAGGAAATCTCTACCATGAAGTACGACTGGCCAATGATTCTGCCCTGTCCAATTGGTACCTCGAAGGCTATGTCCGGGAAACAGTTGACGGAAAAGTCTATTACTCCGGCAACCCTCCCAATGATTCGCTCATCTATGATTTTAACCTGGAAGCAGGGGACACCATTGCCTATGTTGAATTGTACCAATGCTGGGACTGGATGGTGGTGGATGCGGTGGATACGGTGATGTTTTTCAACCAGCCAAGGAAACGGCACTTGATCAGCACCGGAAACTGTGGCGACCCGAGCATGGACCATACCTGGATCGAAGGAGTGGGGAGTTTCATGGGACCATTCAATGAATTGATTTACCACCACCTCATTGTCTATGACTATTCCAGCGCTTTGCTCTGCTTCAAGGAAAACGATACGGTCAAATACACCAACTCAAATTTCAATACTTGCTATTACAGTTCGGGTGGTGTGGGTGTTGAGGTCGCTGGGGCCAACAGCGTCCAATTGGAAGTACATCCGCATCCGGTCAACGGGATTTCTCTGGTGTCGATCGCTGGTCCTACCGTCCCAGGGAACTACGAGCTGAAGCTATGGGACCTTCAGGGAAGGTTATTGCATCGGGAACCAATGGACCCTGTCCAAGGATTTCGACTTGATCAGTCCATGATTTCCCCGGGGATTTATCTTCTGGAGTTAGAACTGGATGGAAAGTTGGTTGGGAGACAGCAAGTGATGATCACTCCAAACGAGGGCTGAGGTCAAACGGGGGCTGAAGTCAAACGGGGGCTG
>CAYGRE010000214.1:0-4528 GCA_964352215.1 uncultured Bacteroidia bacterium | reverse complement strand
GATAGGATTCTTACCAAATGACCGTAGCCAATGTGACTACATTGATCTTCGAGAGAATTTGCAGGTGGATTTGCTTAAAACGAGGAAGGAAAAATCATCAGAACGTTCACCTGGTCGCATCCCCCACCCGTTATTGTGCCCCTGGAAAGGAGTGTCTCAAATGGAAATCGGGCTGGATTTTGAGGTGGGAACCCAACCGTCCTTTTCTCATACTCAAACGTATTAATCTATGGCTGAACTATTTAAACGGAACAACCTTCGAAATCGATTCAAGAATGGAGAAAAACCGGACGGTACCGATTTCAGTGATTGGATCGACAGTTCAATCAACCAAAAAAGTGACCGGATTTATGCAAGCGATGGAAAACTGGGAATTGGAACGGCAAAACCGGAATATCCCCTGGAAGTCCACACAGGTAAACATGAAGAACACATATCGTGCAAAATTCAAAATGACAGGTACAATTCCTCACTTTTGATTGGAAGTCCGGCCCACAAACAGACTGCATTAGGAGTAGGTCGGGACAATAAGCTATTGCTCGGCCACTTTCTGGATTCTGAAAAAACATTCAGCCCGGGTATAGAGATTTACCATGATGGAAAAGTCACCATAGGTTCGGAGCATCAAAAAGGTCGCCTGGAAGTGATCGGTTCCCTGGCTTTGCAGGACAAAATCGAAATTGGTGGACTGGTCCTAGGGACAGAAAATGGAAGGTTGGTGGTTTGGATAGATGGGAAGGCGCATGTGTTGGCCTTTGAGGACGAAAATCCACCGCCTCCGGGAGGACGGTGGTTGCTAATGGTCTTGATTATGGCATCAGTATTTTTGTTGGTGGCACTGATCGCCAGTATCGCTTGGGGGCCATTTTTCTAATCATGATGGAAGAAAAATACGCTGAGATCGCTTTTTCGGTTGAGGATCCGATTTTCCAAGAGTTTCTACCTGCTGATCCTCAGGACCAAATATCCAATCGCTGGATGGATTACAATGTTCACGACCCGGGAGTGACAACCTTGGAGGCATTGTTGTTTTCATTCGAAGACCTGTACTACAAATACCAGCAACCAATTGAGAACCTGCTCCAGGGACCGGGTCACAATGCCCTCGATTCCTGGCGCAAGCAAATGCTCAACCTTCCTTTTTGCGTGACAGAAAACGATTATCGGTATGTATTGGCTGGAAACAAGCATATCCACAATGCAGCGGTATTTCCCTATACACCTACCGGAAGGAAGCAAATGCCTACTTTGATCAATTTACTAAGGGTGTGGATTGCACAAGAGAATGGTCAGGAATTGTCTGTGGAAGTAACCGATGAAATAGAACGGGGCCTGATCCGGTACCGGGGTCTCGGAGAATACTTTTTTGCCCCTGAGGGCGAATCCTCCTTTGTGGAGGTCCGGGTGAAGTCAGTGGAGATTGAAGTTGATATTGATTTTGAGCCATGGACAGACGATAAACCCAACCGCCAGACCATTTTTAAAGTCCTCTCAAATCTTCTGCTTCCTTCTTTGAAACAAAATGATCTTCGCTATGAACTTGTCGCTTCCGTTGAGGAGTTGCATCTGAATGTTGGCAGGTCCCCCGAATCTGTCATCACCGATGTGAGCAAGCTCTCTGCCAGGGCGTTGTATCAGGATGAGAATGAAACTGAAGCCTACAGCCTGCTCAACTCTCTTTCATTTGTGCGGACTGTCACAAATCTTTCTGTGACCGTTGAAGGTGGAGAGGCCAAACCACAAGGGCATTATTTTTTTCAACTCAAACAGCTGAAAGTCAATGGAAATATAGTACCAGTTCCTGTACCGTCCTTAGAAAAGAGAGTCCCTGTTCCTAAGACTTCGATTCAAGGAAGCTACCTTGACGCAGGTGCGTTTCGCTCCATCCAATTGTCTTTCCCCCCTAACTATGAATTGGGAACCTATTTGCCCGAAAAAGTAGAGGGGCCGACTGGCTTTCGCCGCTACCTGGGCCTCATGGACCAAATCAGGGCTAATCACGGTGCACAATTGGGCCAGCTACCAAGCATATTTTCCGCTGAAGCCCTTTCCCAAACGATAGCGAACAGCAATATAGGATCGGAGGTGGGTTATAAGGGGCTGAACTGGCCAGGTTCTGAAATTGGGAATTATCCTAAAGCGGAGAAGAAGTGGTTCCGGGAATCCCGATTGAATTATTTACTTGCCTTGAATGGCTGGCAACTCCCTGAGAACTATCCACCTGAATGGACAGAAAAACAAGTCAGCAAAATGAAACTAGCCTTTCTTCAATTTCTACACGAGGGGCTTGAAAACGATCATCTATGCGAAGATTCACTGAACCCGGTGTTTGCATCTCGGTCATTGTCATATTACCAAAAGGCCTTACAATTGCTCCTTCGACCAGTTGCATCCAAGGTGCGGATTTTTGAACATTGGTTACTGGCTTGGTTACGACCGGAATCAATCCCAAATGCCCTCCAACTGAATTTTGAAGTTACAGTTTTGGTTTTCCTCAAGCCAAAAAGATACAAGACCTATCTGGATCGAATGGAGCAACTCAATTCGGTTTATAGTTGGTTCAATGGGATCTGTGAAGATATTATTCCGGCGCATTTTCGGTTTCGAATCAGGTGGTGTAGTCAGTTGGAACTGGCACATTATGAAGAATTATTAACCATTGCTTATCCGCCAGAAGAAATCCTGAACATGTCGGCTGACGCATCAGAAGTCAAGCAGGATGCCATGAGGGCTCTTGTCCAGCAATATTTGTATCCCGAAAGAAAGCCCAGGTAAATGAATATGCTTATGATCTCGGGAAAAAGTGATCGGATACAAATTCAATCCTGGTTGGAAAGGGAACTCGAATTACTAAGATACAGGATCAGTTCAAGCATCAAAAGTTTACCTGAATTCCAGACAGTAGACTCAGCAAATGAGTTTGCTCATCCCCCTCCAGATACCTTTATCCATGCCAATCGTGAGCAATATTTCACTTTAATTCTGGGTGATTATGGTGGAGACGAGATTGTCAGAACTGCCTTTATGCTGGCTTATGCTGCTCAATTTGTTCCCGAATACCTGGACGAACTCCATTGTCGGGACAGTATTACCGATCGGCCATTGACCGTCTTTGGCGTATTTTTTGATGGAAACCAAGCATTGCTTAGGGTGACATGGCAAACAGTTGCTTTCCTTTGCAGGAAGAAATCAGGGGAGGTAATTGAGTTCCTGCCTTACACCCATCCCGGACACTGGCTTTACCGCAGTCGATTGCTGAATTATCCTGAATCCTCGGTAAATTTCCCACTTCATATTCCCCTATTACTGGATATTCGGACTTTGCAGCCAATCTTTTATCCTGATGAAGTAGACGATTTCAGGTTGCAAGAGCTTGCCGCCAAACTCTTGCTCACTCCGCTGGAATGGGAAGATTTGGTACTGACATACCAGACAGCGACCGAACTGGATTTGGTGCACCGCTGGTTGGAATGTCGACACCAAAGTCAATCGGCTCCTATCTTTAGAAAATATCTGGGAACTGGTTTTCGGGTTTTGTTTGAAGGGCCACCTGGAACAGGAAAGTCACTGACTGCCGCCTTGTTGGGAAAAAGACACAACTGCCCCGTTTACCGGGTAGATTTGTCATTAATTGTTTCCAAGTGGATTGGAGAGACAGAGAAAAATCTGGCCCACATTTTCGATTTGGCGGAACATCAAAACTGGATCCTGTTTTTTGATGAAGCGGAAGCCCTATTTGCCCGGCGAACAGAAGTCCACTCCTCGAATGATCGCCACGCCAATCAATTGGTCGGATATTTACTGCAACGGATTGAGCACTTTGACGGGACCATCGTCATGGCCACCAATTTTAAGGACAGCATTGACCGGGCTTTCACCCGTCGGTTCCAATGTATTGTTCATTTCCCAGAACCCGACATTTCCTCCCGACTCCTCCTATGGAAGTCGGTTCTCAGAGACCTCACCCAATTGTCGGAAAACCTGGATTTGAATGACTTAGCCAGGGAATATTCTCTCACAGGAGCAGAGATCCGGAACATAGTGCAGAAGCTCATATTGCGAACATGGAACGGGGACAACTTCGAAGGGGCTGATCTGGCGGTTCTGGAAACTATAATTGAAGCTGAACTGAAGAAGTCCGGGAAGGTGTCATTTTGATAGTGGCCTAACCTTGATGAGCCGCAAATTTTGAACATCTGTGACAAAAGAGCGGATATTGAAACGTTAGATTGTATTTCCAATTTCCGTCTAAACAGAATGTTATAACACGAATAAGACCATGCCCAAGAGCTTACAGGATATTAAAGAGAAGCCGTATTCACAACATAATTATTATGTGAGGCGAACAGAATTTAATGGGAGGGTATTGCAACATTCTCAACATCGTAGACTTCCAGAAAATCATGAAGAGGAAGTGCCTATTATGGGCGAAATGAGAAGGTCTATTCTAGAAGAAATGGGACCTGATCCGGTACCAGAAGGAGAAAGGGAACCAGAAGGAGAAAGGGAACCAGAAGGAGAAAGGGAA
>CAYGRE010000213.1:0-4636 GCA_964352215.1 uncultured Bacteroidia bacterium | reverse complement strand
GGTTTGAACCCGCGAATCTACGGGTCTGGACCCGCGAATCTACGGGACTGGACCCGCGAATCTACGGGTCTCGACCCGCGAATCCGCGTGTCTGAACCCGCGACTCTACGGGTCTGGACCCGCGAATCTACGGGTCCAAACCCGCAACTCTACGGGTCTGGACCCGCGACTCTACGGGTCCAAACCCTCGAATCTACGTGTCTTGACCCGCGACTCTACGGGTCCAAACCCGCGACCCTGCGTGTCTGGACCCGCGACCCTGCACCTCCGAACCCGCGGCCTGTCACCTCACAATACGCAGATTTGGCACTTTATATTTGCTCGTCTGAAAGCCAAAACACCCACCCCAAAAGCCAAAACCCGAAACAATTGCTTGTCTCGGGTTCCAGATGCAGCAGGCTATACCTGCAATGCTTCAAGGCTATACCTGCAATTCGAAAGATTCAACTACTCTATAATCACCTGCTTAATCTTAGCTGTGATCGGTGCGCTGTTGAAGGGAATATCATCCGTGGCATAAGTATCCGCATTGGGTAAGAACTCAATATTGATGATCAAGGTCTCAGCGGCTTCGGGGAGTTTGACCCGGTCAGCAGGCATATAACCCACCAACTGCAGGTTGTTTTCCGTGGGGCCAATCCGATAGTACACCGCGGTGGGCGTCCACTCGATCTCATACCAGAAGTCTTTCCCGAACAGTTCGTCGTGCTTGATGCGGCTTGCTTGCTTGATGGCGATCCTGCCTGTTGTATCTTGAGCGGGATTGCGCCAGGTCTCAAAGTTTTGACCGCCGGAAGTAAGGGTGTAAATATTTGGGGTATCAGGTTCAATCACAACAGAATACAAATCAATCGGATTGGGAACCGGAAAGGTACAGTCACAGTTGCTGGCCCTTTTTCGGTAATCAAACATCGAGATGTCTACCCGGATGTCCTGCTTGGAATACAAAGCATTTGGGCTCCAATCAGTATGGTCATGCTGGTCAGCATTGGCAACCCTCTCAGGGCCATAACGAAACCAACTATTAGGATGAGCAGGGTAGAGCTCAATGTCAAATTCAGTCACATCATTGTCACAGCGACGGCCACCACCACCAAAGAACCAGAAAGCACAGGTGATACCGTTAAAAACACTGTCCTGAGATAGAATTTCAGGGAATTCGATCTGAGCTCTGTATTTCCCGTAGGTAAGGGGGTAACGCAATTCCACAGTTGGTGATTCACGAACCGCAAGATCTTCCACATCCCCATTGGAATAGGTATAAGTGACCAATTGGTCCTCGGTGATATCGTCCCAGGTATGGCCGGGAATCGTTAAGTGGAGTTCCCCGTTTCCAGGTCCGGGAACCGGGGTGGCACCGTCAACATGGCGGTAGTCATCAATGGCAGGAATCAATTCGTTTGCACCTCGGATGATGGAGCGTTGCACAAAATTCCGGTGCCAGGTATAGTCCATCTGGGTCCAGTTGTCACCAATGATATCAGCCAGGAATGGCACAAACCTCTTGACTTTTTCATCATAGTCGGGCCAACCTTCGAAGTGGTCCGCATAGGGGTAAGCCATGAACTCAGAGCATGGACTGATATTAGAGGTCTGGGAAGGACCATCCGAGTAGAGGACTTGTCCCCGGTTGGTAGCTACATCGTTCACCAGCAAGTTGTTGTCATACTTCTGCTTAGAGGACAATAGTGGCTCGATGTACATTTTCAATGTATTGGATGCATCTATGATGGCCGTACTGCTAAGGCCTGTACCAGCTCCGGAGTGGAAGTACGCAAAGGGATTGACAAATACTTTCTTCCCGGATGAAAGGAGTTCCTTCTTGGAAATGTCAACGATATGGCCGGGAACCTCATTGATATCTGAAGTCGCCATCAACATAAAGCTGTAGTCTCCCACCTGAGGATTACGATTTTCACGGCCTAAGTTAAAGTCACCGCATTCCCTGAATTCATTGGTAGTAGCATTCTTATAGATTCTGAAATCAAGGTCGAGGCCATCGTCTACCAGCATCTGCACCAGGGTTTCAGCAGAATTGGGCCAGGTATCATTGGTATTGTCGTAGACAACCGAACCGTTGGATTCGATGTACTCAAGGTTCTGGAAATCGTCCATGAACTCAGCGTTTAGACCAGCTTCCAATCTTGGACCCGTATAGCACATCAGTTCATTCCTTGGATTGCCTCTGATCCGGAAGTAGTCGATGACGGTGATCTTACCATTGGCAGGAACGAGTTCCTGGACAACGCCCCAGTGTCCCTGACCTACTCCTTTGGTAATCAGAGTGCCTGCCAGAGGACCACTGCCTACCAAAGACTGGAACCTGTTTTCATCAAAGCCAAAGCTCCCATAGAAGTTTTTGTAATTCCGGGCATCGGAATCAGGCCACTTATAAGACTCATTCTGGTAGTAAATCTTGTAGTAAAAAATCTGATCGCTGGGGGAGTTGTTCTGGACCGTAAATGAAAACTGGAACTTCTCTTTGCCGTCTGTCGTTTGAGCTGCGTATAAACGGGCGTTTTCACTAAAGTCCGCACAACGGACCTGACCAGGAATTGTATCTTGAGATTCAAGATAAGCATTCATCGGGTGGTGGGGATTGTATTCCTGCTCATTGTTGTTCGGTAGGAAAATCGCCAAGGCATCGTCCTTGCGTGCATAAGCCCAGCCCGGCCATCCGCCCCAGGGATAAGCAGGAGCTGGCGTAGGAATGGCTTTGATAGACTTGTCAGCACCAGGAGAAATTCCCTGCATGACGCCGTTGTATTCGTCGCGGTCATAGTTGGCCAGGGGGGTGAAATTGTCGATGACCAGGGTGCCGTTGACGTTGCCATTGGCATCGTAGGCCGGGATCGTCTGCTGTGCCTTCAGCAGGGGGCTGACAAACAGAACTGCCAGCAGAAGCAGATATTTAGGATGTAATTTATTCATGGTTATGGAATTATTGGATGATTAGTTTTTCGATTGCTTCGTGACTCCCATTGCTGACCTTGACCAGGTACATTCCAACCGGCAAGGCGGAACAGTCGGTTGACAACTGGTGGTAGCCACGGTTAAGGTTGTGCTTCAGATCAGGCGTTACTTTCTTGCCGCTCAGGTCAAATATTTCAATGGATACATTCCCTTCCTGGTAGATGGCCAATTGGAAGAAAACCTCATTGCTGGCTGGATTGGGAAACATCTCGACCTGGAAGGGGAGCGCTTCGGAGGTTTCTGCTTCAGCATTCCCGGTGCCATCGCTGTCTGTATCACCAGCTTCGCCGGTAGACATCCAGTTGTGACCTTTTAAAGATGGATGGTAGAGTTCCAGTTTTTCGGGAAGGTAATTGTAGTTGCTCCACGCGGGAGCCGGATGGGAAGAGGTATTTGCACAATTCGGTCCGCCGGAGTAGCTGAAGGCGCAGTTGGCGAGGTTGACCAGCATAGAAGTGTAACGGATATCCTTGAAATGGCCCAGGTGAAATTGGAACATCTCGTAGTACTTGGGGTTGGCGGGACGGGGATACTCATCGTAATCGACATTGCCGTTGATGTAGAATCCTTTGTCACTTGCCGGACCAGAATCCTGAAAGTCTGCGGTGCGCAATTCATAGCGCCAGGAACGGTTGTAGATCAGCAATTCATCTTTGTAAGGGACCTGTCCCATCAGACTGAAGAAGTCAAAGTTTCCAGAGAAGAATTGATCGTCCGGGCGAACTTTAGGCCGTCCCAGAAAGCCATGGTTGGCCCCTGAATTGAAGGTTGCATACCAGGTTTTGGCAATGGGATCGAAGTAGACAAGGCGGAAATCGGTACGGGTATTGCCATCACCGGCAATGAACAACTCGTCACGGGGTTCTCCGGTGAAGCGACCCACACAAGCCTTGAAGTTGAGGCCGCTGAAGTTAAACCCACCCAGGTAGCCGTTTGCGCCATAGGCCTGGTCTACCAGGGTGGTGCCATTGTGGCCCAATACTTTCCAGTAATTGGAGTTCTTGCTCATGGCCAGCAGTTCAACCCCAGCCGTGGTCCCGTCAAAATTGCCGACAAAGAAGCGGTCGTCGGGACTGATGTTCCAGCCACCAATTTTCATCGCCGGAAAGGTGTAAGGTGTACTCCAGGTATTGCTTAAAGCCTTGTATTGCAGGGCCCAGGCAGTGCGGTTATCGGTATCGATATAGATCAACTCGGCCGGACCGTCCTTGTCAAAGTCGCCAGCCAGAAAGGTCACATCATCCGACAGCCAGGATTTTCCGAAGTTATAGCCTTCCTGCGTGAACAGAAGTTGCCAGGAATTGCTGGTATTGTCAAAGGTATGCAGGCTCCGCGTAAGCCAGCGCCTCAAGCCAACCTTGACTTCACGGATCAGATACAGATCGTCCCGGGAGTCGCCGTTGAAGTCGCCAATTACGGTGCGGTAATAACCGGGAACTGCCAGTTTGTTATTGATCTGCAGGCCGTTGAGGCCGCCTGCTGCCTGTTCATTAAGATTGAGGGGGCGGTAGGGTGGGTTTTGGGCTTGCATTTGAAAAAAAGCACAACAGGCCACGATCCCCGCGAGGATGCGAATGGTAATTTTCATAATCTTTAATAGGGTTGTTTTCATTGGTGTCCGGTTAAGATCGGATAATTCGAATACGGTAATGAAATTTCATTG
>CAYGRE010000212.1:0-4805 GCA_964352215.1 uncultured Bacteroidia bacterium | reverse complement strand
GAATCCTTTGACGCTGATATTGCCACCGCATCGTAGATGATGTCATAGCGCTTTCCCAATTGGGTGAAATCCTGCACCGAATAATCTATGACATGATCCGCTCCAATGTAATTGAATCCCAAATTGAATAACCCAGGGCGAGTCTCACGAAGTTTGTGCTTTATTCATATTCTTCAAAAAGGCTACCAGCCAAATCTAACCCCCGGATCAACGAAGGATTGCGTCTTTCCAGCGATCTTAGGAGGGGAATCACCCCAGAAAAGGAGGGCCGAGTTGATAAAAACATTGGTCTGGCCAATCGGGTCCCAGGCGCAATATTGTTCGAAGCGTTTGAGGGAGGGGTTGGGGTTGTTTGGGGAGAAGATCATTTAGTATTAGAATCCTTCTTCTTCTGGGTTTCTTTGGGGGAGAATATCCAGAGAATACCGGTATTTATCGGGGAAGCAGACACATGAACTTCGGGATATGGAATTCAGAGATTGGGCTTGAATTTAGGATTGAGAAATGGATAGGGATAGGGAACATTTTTTGGGGCAAATTTCAATTACTGGAACATAGCCGGTTGGGATTAACACAAAGAGGGTAACTTATAGAAAAAATCTAATGGATTATGGCGAGTACGAAGTATTGTAACAATTGTCGACAGAATGTCAGGCCTGCTAAGAAGTTCAATTGGTTGGTATTTATCTTCCTTTGCGGACTTTTTTATATTCCTTATTACCTGATGAAAACACCCCGATGCCTCAATTGTAACGACTCTAATTTTTCCCCTCCTCAATATCGATGAGGTAGCAATGCAGAGAAAACGAAGCAAACCCATTCGTTGGGAGATGCTATTGTCTCACCATCCTCCATGTCAATATTGCAGGACCTATAAATTGATGGGTATGCGGTGGTGTGTGCGGTGTTCGGGAATTCTGGCAGGAATACTGATCTTCTTTTTGTCAAATGAAATGGTCGCTTTAAATGGAACATTTGGGTTCATTATTTCATTCGTATGTCCTGTACCAGCCGTAGTCGATTTTTCTCTCAATGAGATCAATAAATGGAATGGAAACAATGGAAGGCGTGTCCTCACAGGAGCTTTCCTGGGAATTTCAATAGGGATGATGATTTATGAATTTACACTCAATTCAATCCTTAGTGGCTGTATCATCTTATCGTGGATCATATTCCTTGAGGTACTGGTCATTCTCATATTGAAAAAGTACAAGGTCTTGGAAAGATTTATACAGGAATATGAAAATGGAGTATTTAAAGTTGAGTGAACTCACCACTTCAGGAACTCCTGCGCAGAGGTGATCCCCATCTTTCACCCTTACCCTTGGGCCATGTAGAATCGAGTCAACATAACTTGAATTTCAACCGTGAATCCATCAACTCCGAATGGATCAAGAATGGGGTTCACAGGGGGGATACGGTTGTGGAACAAAATCTAGTTAAGTTTTGCATATTCAAATAGGAAATGCTTGAAGATGGGCTTTATAATAAGATATAAGCTCTATGATAAAAATATCTATTGGTAACAATCCTAAATACTTTTGAAGGAAAGGAAATGTTGGAGAAAGCATCTTTCACTACATTCCAAGCACATGAAATAATTATTGAATATGGCATCTTACGAAATATTGAACGAGGTAGTTTCTGGACCAGAAGGAAATTGGAGGATTTGCTTTCAATGGGGCGTGTATCACCATGATGATCGTGAGGATGAACGCGGCTATCGCTTTATTTGGAGAAAGCCAGATGGTTCCTTGCAGCCTGCTCGAGGACAGGCTCGAATTCCGGATGCTGCGACTATTTTTGAATTGTTGAGGCTCGCCACTGAAGCGGGCTGGTTCATCAGAGCTGAAAATCTCTAAGATTTTGCCCTTCACCGAGTTGGAATCATTCTCAAAATTTTCTCCCCCAAAGAAATCTGGGGAAGGAGTTCTTAACGCACCTCCCAATCAATAACAACCTTCCCACTGGCACGTCCGGTCTCGATATACCGAATCGCATCTGCGGTTTCAGCATAACCATACTGCCTATCAATTACCGGAACAACCTTACCCGATTCCAGCAAGGCCGCCAGCGCATCAAGGTCTTCCCGGTTAGGACTGGCAGTCAAAGAAGCAATCTTGATCCCGTTTTTCTTTGAGGCAAATTTTCCGCCGATGATGGTTCCCAGTAATTTCCCCATGGACTGGAACCCGATCAGGACACCCCGGCCTTTTGCAGTAAGGATTTGCTTGAATCCCTTGACGCTGATATTTCCGACCGCATCGTAGACGATGTCATAGCGCTTTCCCATTTGGGTGAAGTCCTGCTGTGAATAATCCACGACATGATCGGCTCCGATGGATTGGACCATTTCCAGGTTGCGGGTACTGCATACGCCAGTCACTTCTGCGCCCAGGGCCTTGGCGATCTGTACCGCAAAGGTTCCCACCCCGCCCGAGGCTCCATTGACCAGAACGGTTTGCCCGGCTTTGATCTCGCCAATCTTCTGAAGTCCTTGCCAGGCCGTCAAACCGGCCAGGGGAACGGCAGCAGCTTGTGCAAAGGAGACATTGGCAGGTTTGAGGGCCAACTGGTTTTCCTTACCACAAGCATATTCGGCAAATCCTCCTGCGCTCAACTCCCCGAAAACCTCATCCCCCGGCTTGAACAATTTGACCTTGCTCCCCACTGCTTCCACCCGACCCGCCGTATCGGCACCCAGGATTGGATTTTTGGGCTTGAAGAGTCCATCGCTCAATCGAACCAAAAAGGGTTTGCCCCGCATTCGAAATTTGTCGGCTGGGTTGACCGCGGAAGCATGAACCCGGATCAATATTTCATCGTCTTTTGGGGTCGGTTTCTCCACTTCCTTTAATTCAAGGACATCGGGAGAACCGTATTTGGGAATGGTAATCGCTTTCATGGGAAATGGTAGCTGGTTTTCGGTAGAATAATATTTACTGGATGATCAGATAGTGGGGCAAAGTTCAGGGAAAACGGTGAATTGACGGCAGAAAAATGACTTTCGACAGGAAATGAACCCTTATCCCTCACCTCATTTACCCTATATCCTGCGTATCTTCTCTGAAATCCAACCAGTATGGAAGATTCCCCACAACCTGATAAACTCAAGCGTACCCTTTCCCTTTCCCTCCTCACATTCTATGGGATCGGTACTATCCTGGGTATGGGCATCTATGTCTTGCTGGGAAAGATTGGGGGGGAAGCTGGCACTTTGGCTCCCTTCGCCTTTTTGGTAGCCGCTTTTCTCGCCGGTTTCACCGCCCTGTCCTTCGGGGAACTGGTCTCGCGGATGCCTTCCAGCGCCGGGGAAGTCAGATATGTGCAAACGGCATTCAACCGACCCTGGTTGTCCACCGTAGTCGGATGGCTGATCGTCTGCTCCGCCACGGTTTCCACTTCCACCATGGTCAACGGCTATGTCGGCTATGTACAAGTGTTTGTTGATTGGCCCGGATGGGTCATCATCTCCGTACTCACCATCTCGCTGGGGGCAGTGGCCGTGAAAGGCATCAAAGAATCGGCTTGGCTGGTCATGGGCATTACCATCATAGAATTGAGCGGGATCTTCTTCGTCATCTTCATCTCCGGCGATCACCTGGCCGACCTCCCGGCCCGCATCGACGAATTCATCCCCGATTTCAATATTGCCGACTGGAAACTGGTTTCCATGGGAGCCTTTCTCGCATTCTTTGCCTTTATCGGCTTCGAGGACCTGGTCAATGTGAGCGAGGAAGTGAAGAATGCCCGGCGCAATGTACCTCTGGCCATTATCATTTCCCTGGCTGTCCTTTCTGTGCTGTATGTAGTGATTGCTCTGATCGCTGGCCTGGCTTTGACCCCGGCCGAATTGGACCAGAGCACCGCACCGCTGGCGGATGTGGTGGCCCTCAAGGGACCGACTTTTCCTAAAATCATCGGACTGATCAGCCTGGTAGCCATTGTCAACGGGGTGTTGGTGCAGATCATCATGGGAGCGCGGGTGATGTATGGCATGGCCGAGAAAAAACTGGCTCCGCCCATATTTGGCAAGCTGAACCGTCGGACCAAGACCCCGGTATGGGGAACGGCCATCCTGGTAGGCGCAATTCTGGTCCTGGCCAATACCTTCGAATTGGAATCCCTCGCCCAAACCACCAATTATATCCTGCTTTTCGTTTTTACCCTGGTCAATGCCTCTCTGGTGGTCATCAAACGCCGGGGACCGGCCCCCAAAGGAGTAATCACTTTCCCCATCTGGGTTCCGGTGATGGGATTCATCTTCAGTATAGTGATTGTGGTGATCCAGATCGTATCCGAACTGTCTGCTTTGTGAAGCTGGCTGGTGATCCATTCTCCTGGCATCTCCGAGCTTTCTGATTCAGGGTGATCTAAGCCCGGCATAGAACCAACCCTCTTCGAAGACCATTCGGAGTTCTCATGGAGAAGTTAGGCTATCAATCCGTATCTTCGCACGATGCATTTCCGCCGCCAGTTGATCCTGCTATTTTCAGCGAATACCCTTTCTAATTTCGCTTCGGGGATCACGATTCTGGCCATCCCCTGGTACCTGGTCAACCTTCCCGAAGAAGAGAATGGTGCCTTCATGGCCACCGCGATGATGGTGATCATCACCTTCGTGACCCTTTTCTGGGGGCTCTATGCCGGGACATTGATCGACAAATACAACCGGAAGCGCATCTTTCAAATCCTCCAATCGGTAGATGCGGTTGCGATCGGATTTGCCGGATTCTATGGTTATATGACCGGAGAGACGCCCTTTGCCATCCTGACCCTGGTGGCCGGCGTGACCATCTTGTCCT
>CAYGRE010000211.1:0-4898 GCA_964352215.1 uncultured Bacteroidia bacterium | reverse complement strand
CCTTCACCCTCCCAATGATAGGACTTAGATTGAAAACTCCAGCCATCAGATGCATAGAGAGAATAGGTGCCTGCAGGACCGGAAACTTTGACATAACCATCCTCATCGCTTTTCCCAACCCAAAACCTGCCACTCGGATCCTGAATTTCCACGGTGATTCCCGGATAACCTTCCCCACAGGCCTCCACCCGAACCCTGAAATACAGCTCTTGGGAAGGACGTGGCCACTCGTCTTCCACATTGGCCCCGCCGATATAGTTGTAAGCCTGCTGCTTGCCATCCCGTGCTACGATTGCCCAGTAAATATCATCCGTCAAATCAAAAAGCTCCAAACCAAAAATCCAGTTTTCAGACAAGCCCTCACCCTTGAGGGGTGTTGGGAAACTATTGAGGGAGGGTTCAGAGGCCATGTCTCCGGGAAGCAGCACCAGGCGTCCACCTTCGAGGAATTCTTCCAAAGGCTCATCGGTGTAACTGTTGGCGCCCAATGAACCCTCAGTGGTGTCATGCAACAGGCTGTTCAAGGCTGCGCGAAGTGCATCCGGAAGGCTTACTTCATTCCTGAAGTCGAGCATCTGCTGCAGGGCTTCAGATTTAAAATATGCCAAACCCAGTTTTTCGAATCCGAACTCGGATTGCATGATACTCAACAACAGCGGCTCAATGCTGGACTGCTTACTGATCCTGTCGAATTTTTCAAAGAAGAATGACTTGGCGGCTTCGGTCCAATTGAAGTTTTCCAGCAAGTAGTCCAAGGTGCGTTCTTCAACAATGGTGATATCTCCAAAATCTCCGAACAGCTCCAGCAGAAATTCCGCATCGTCCCTGGAAATACGGCCATCCCCTTTACCTTTGGTCCTGCGCTCCGCTTCCTCCATGATCTTGCGGTCATAGCGCAAGCCATCGATTACTTTATAATAGGAAGAAACCTTCTCGACCTCTTTGGACAATTCTTCCAGCATCCAGTTTTCAGCCTTTTCCGTCCAGTTCAGGGTCGCTATCAGGTAATGAATGGTGTTTTCCTCAATCTCTGTAATCCTGCCGCCGCTCATGGCTATTTTCCAGAGATCCTGGGCATCTTGCAGGGAAATGCGGCCGTCGCCAGCCCCTTTGACCCGAAAAAGGCCATTGTTGATAAGCGTTGCCGAGTAGCGTTCGCCGTTGATGAATTGGTAGTAATTTGACATGGTGTTGAGGATAAAGATTGTAGTAAGTGGAGGATGGTTTTAGGTCCAAACCGTAAATGTCGAGAAGCCAAGAAGATCTCCATCAGGGGAGAGGCCAAGGAAATAGACGGGGTATTGGGAATCTATGCCGTACCCATCAAGCCCTACTACCACATGGGTGAGGTGAGTAAGGTGTTTTTCCATGTAGCTATGAAGCGTTTTGAAAGACTCTAGTTCTACCAGCATTTCATAGTTCTCATAGTTTTCAAATATCCACTCATAACCAGACCTGCCTTGGTGCCAAAGCTGGATGGCTTCTGCTGGATTTGATGAATTCAAACCCATTGTAGCACTAAAACTGGCTTGGGTCAATGTTTGCAAATCGGCATCTTTTCTAAAAACGGATAAATATGCATCGGCTTCGTTTGCCCAGGCGGGAAAGTAAAGGCCATCCCCCAATTCCTCTAGTTTTTTGAAGAGCGCATCGGTGGAATTCCCTTCTTCCGACAACTGATCCTGCAACTTTGCGTACCGTACAGCCAGGCGCGCTGTCAAGGACATTTGCGCGATCTCTGCAGCAGACAATCCATTGTTGTTCTCATCATAGGCATCCACCATTGTTTCCTTGGCGTAATCCAGAGCATCTTCAATATCTTTTCTGGTGATTCTGGCCCCAGGCTTGGCATCCCGGTGGTCAATGAACCGATAAAAGATGTTCGTCAGTTGCTGTTCGACCCCTTCCAGTTCCATCAACTTTGCCCGGATATCCTTACGGCTTACAATCGGATCGTCGCCTGAAGCATCCAGGATGTTTTGCGCCGCCTTTTCCAGGGCAGCATATACTTTTTGTTTTGCTAATCTAGCCATTGAAGTGGTATTAATGAGTTGTACCTAAAGGTATTGGTCAAATGTTAAATCATCAGAAACGCATCATTATCAGATTGAAAGCTTTGCCTGATGGATCATTCCCTTGAATCTATTCCCCGCAGGAACTACATTCGCAGCATGAGCAACCTCCTTGGCGTATGTGTGCCAGTTCGTCCACTTCCCGGTATGGCTGGCTATGAAAACCCCGACCGCTGGGGATGCCTCAACCCACTGATCCACCAACCCCTGACCACCGTTCTGCAAACCCAGACAGACAGAGAACTGGTCAACGTTGACTTCCGCGATGCTTATATCGTCAATGGAAAGGTCTATGTCGGGGATATTTGCCTGAGCGAGCTGGGAGCTTATTTCTGGTACTGCGAAGCCGATCGTATGCCGGGTTCTTACCACCTGCAGGTCTTGAAAACCCTGGCCACCCAGATTCCCGTCTACCCCGATCCCTGGAAATGGGAGATCGCCGTCGACAAATACACCGCACACGAATGCGTCCACCAGGCCGGCGTTCCCGTGCCGGATTATGTCCTCTTTGATGCCGGCCAACTGGATCAAATGGAGCCCATATTAGAAGAGTGGGGGGCAGCCATGCTGAAACCCCGCCGGGGAGCCTGGGGCAAGGGCGTACACCTGGTAGAAGACTTTGCCGCCCTGCGCGACCTGGTGGGCTATATCATGTCCGTCACCGGCAAATCCCCGGACAACGGTTTCCTCCTGGAACGGTACTGCGCCAATGACATGGACAAATGGGTCAGCGTCACCGTAATTGGTGGCGAAGTCATGTATGGCTATCGCAAGCGGAGCAGCAAAGTGGTCCCGATTGGGGATGGGAAATTCAAAGTCTATGATGTCAACGAAAAAGGAGGGGAGGTCGATTATGTCGATCCCTCACCCGCACAAAAAGCAATCGCATTGCAGGCCGCAGAAGCGCTGGATTGCCCCATCATTGGCTTTGACATGATCTGGACGGATGACGGGCCGATCGTGGTAGACGAAAATACATCTCCCGGGAATTATCCGGACCTGTACAAAATAGCGGGGAAGGTTCCGGCCGAGGAATTCGCCAGAGTGATTTTGAGTACGATTGGATAAGGAAATATGTCCATTGGCTTGCCTCTATGGACTAACATTCCGCAGAAATCGTATCTTGGATTCATCAACACAACTTATGAATTCAATCAAACAGCTTCTCACCCTGCTCATTTTCGTTTGCCCAGTTTGGACATTTGCAAATACCTATACCGTCATCAATACCAATGACAGCGGCTCAGGTTCCTTGCGTCAAGCCATTAACGATGCCAATTCCAATCCCGGCAATGACACCATTACTTTCAATATCAGCGGCGCGGCTCCGCATACCATCAGCCTCACCAGTTCTTCTTTGCCAACCCTGACCGGTGGCGGAACTGTGATCGATGGCAGCACCCAACCCGCCAATGGATCCACCAGCCCCGGCCCTAAGATTGTCGTTTCCGGATCGACTCTCAACAGTGGGCATGGCATGACCATCTCCGCGACCAACTGCGAGATCTATGGCCTGTTTGTCCGCAATATGCCCTACAATGGCCTCCGTTTTACCAGCACCGCCAGCAATTTTGTGCTTGGAGCCGCCGGAAAAGGCAATGTGATCTCGGGAAATAGCTACCGTGGCGTACAAATCGAGGGGGCTGACAACGGCAGGATCCAGGGAAATATCATTGGCCTGAATGAAACCGGCACCGCGCCACTTCCCAACAGCTATTTTGGCTTGGCCCTGGAAGATGGTGCTGATTTTAACCAGATCGGTGGCTCAGGAACAGGGGAGGGCAACGTCATTTCCGCAAATCTCTACGATGGGATCGAGTTGGAGTGCTCCAGCAACAATATCATCCAGGGAAATAACATCGGGGTGGACATCAATGGACAAGGTTCCCTGGGCAATAATTACAGTGGCCTTTCCATGCAAAGCGGAGGATTTTTCAACCCCAACTGCCCCTGTCAAAACAATACGATAGGAGGTTTGGGAGCAGGAGAGAAGAATTTCATTGCCAATAACCTCTATTACGGAATCAACATTGCTGGGCTGAATGTAAACTTCAATGAAGTCCGTGGCAACTCCATCTATTGCAACAATTACGATGGATTCAGCCTGGTAGATGGCAATTCCAATCAACCCAATGGCAACAATGGCTTTGCCAGCCCTGTCATTCAATCCGCCTCAACGGTAGGCGCCTCAGGCACGGCCACCGCCAATGCGCTGATTGACCTCTATGCCGACGACCAGTGCAACAACTGCGAACCCATGACCTATATCGGTTCCACCCAGGCCAATGCCAATGGCACCTGGACCTATGCGGGCGCACTCTTCGGCAATGTCACCGCGATGGCCGTCGATTCGCTCAATGGGAATACTTCAGAAAATGGCAACTGTGTATTTGTCTCTGCCGGTGCGCCCCCCAATGCCAATTTTTCCGCCAATCTGACCTCTGTTTGTGCGGGGGAATGCATCAACTTCACCGACCAAAGCACCGGCATCCCCAATACCTGGTCCTGGTCCTTTCCCGGGGCCCAGATCAGCAGCAGCAACCTCCAGAACCCATCCGGCATCTGTTACAATACGCCAGGTACCTATCCCGTCACCCTCAGCATCTCCAACAGCGCCGGCTCAGATTCCCTTACCCAAACCGGATACATCACCGTGAACGCATTGCCCACCGCTTCCGCCAGCGGCCCGGCCAGTCTATGTTTTGGAGACACCACTACCTTCACCGCCTCCGGAGGCCAAACCTATTCCTGGAGCCCTTCCAATGGCCTCAGCAACCCTGCCATCGCCAACCCCAGCGCCTTTCCCGGAGCGACCACCACCTACAC
>CAYGRE010000210.1:0-4972 GCA_964352215.1 uncultured Bacteroidia bacterium | reverse complement strand
AGTTCCACCTGGCATCGAAATATCTGCTTCTTCTACCCAGGTGCCGGCACTTACCACCGGGAACCTGGATACTCTTTCCAGGGTTGGGATTCTGAACAACGGAGCCATTCTGGGAATGGGAGGGGATGGAGGCTCAGGTGGAAACCTGACCAATTTTGGTGATCCGGGTGACGATGGTGGAGATGCAATTCACCTGACCGTCCAGACCCAGATCAACAATGCCAACGGAGCTATTTATGGCGGTGGTGGCGGTGGTGCATCCGTTGCACTTGAGATTCTCAGCATACCCTTCATCGGGACGATCAACTTTGGTGCCGGTGGTGGTGGTGGTGCCGGTGGAGGCATCGGAGGAACTTCTGCCTTGCCACTCTTCTATGCACCGGGAACCAATGGTACAAGCTCTCAAGCCGGGCAAGGTGGATTAGGAGGGATTTTAAATGTGCCAATAACCATTCCGATTTCTCCCGCAACGATTACGGTTACGCCGAATCTGGTAGGTGGAGACGGTGGGGATTATGGCCTCCCAGGTGACACCGGAGTCGTGTTTGTAAATATTGATGTGAGCATCTCCTTCGTGGGCAGCATCTTCAATGCCAACTTTCCCGATCCTCCTCCAACCTTCCTGCCTCAAGCAGGTCAGCCAGGAAAGGCGATTCGCCGCTTCGGTAATCTCCTGATCGGAATTCTGGATGGATACTACCTGTCCAACAACCTGCGCGGAGAAGTCTTAAATTAATCTAGCGTGTGCCTTTCTGGCTATCGGATAGACTAATGCTATTGAACAGTCTAATGCTGTCGAAAAGACTAATCCTATCGGATAGTCTGATTTTATCGGATAGACTTACACTGTCGAATAGATTAACTGAGGCTATTTCTTAACGTTTTATGAATCTTTGAACTGCTTTGTAGGTTCTGCCATCTTGCATTTCAAGGAGGTAATACCCTGCGGAAACCTCGCTCAGATCAATGCGAAGCTCGTGTTGACCCTCTGGTAAGGATTCTTTCTGATCAGCCACTTGGCGACCCATCGCATCCATCAGGCGGAAGCTGAGGTCAGGACTGGAAACTACCAGGTCCAGCGAAATGACCAATTCATCAGTTGCTTCATCTACAAAAAGGTTTTGCACTGGAGAAAGATCATCGTGCATCTGCACAGCAATCACATTGGAGTAATTGATTTCGCCATTAACGGAAACTTCCCTCAAACGGTAATAAGTGGTTGGAAGGAAAGGCCGGTTGTCCATCACCTGGTAACTACCGCCATTGTCTGCAGTTCCCTCTGACTCGATATTTTGAATCGGTTCAAAAACAACGCCATCCTGGCTACGTTCCAGCACAAACCCTTGCATATCTTCTTCGTACAAGGTTTCCCACGCAATCAAATTGCCATCTTCTCTGGCCTCCCCGTTGAATTCGCGGTAGGCTGCGTTGAGAATGATCAAGCAAGGAGCACAATTCGGGGAAAATCGGGTGCCATTATTGGTTGTGGTCCACTGTGTATTGTTACGGCCTGGAACCGTAACCGCAACCGTTCCTGATCCATCCAGCAAGCCTTGTACCGCATTTCCACTGTTCCAGGAGGCACAAACTGTCTTGTTCTGAATATAGTTCTCAATGATGTTTGAAGTTTCGTAAAGGATGATCTGACCAGTAAACAGTTGAGAGTTACACGCGCCAGAAAACATTGGGATACTTTGGTAATTCACCACCAATCTCCGGTTTGGAGCAGTACCCAGGGTAATGTACCTGAGATTTCCTCCGACGCTGGGGTCAATGTCCTGCCAGGGACCAAGGATGGAATTCCGGATTTCATCCGGGTTGGTCGTAGGTATGGCCGAAGTAACCCAGCTAGAGTATCCACCGGCACAAGCGGTCTCAAAGGTGATATAGCCGTTGGAAGAGATCACAAACTGGTTGAATATGGTCCCCATGAAGCAGAAGTCAAAGCCGATGGGCAGGACCCCGGAGAATTGATCATCAGGAAAGGCAACAACAGCTCCCTGGTTGTAGGGATCTGGGTTGTAGGAGATATTAGTAGACACCGTATAGCACCCATTTCCCGCTCCGCCACCTGAAATTGGGCCAGAGGTTATGTTGATATCAAAGGGCGTACATTGGGGTGAGGGCCAGGTCGAAACTGTAAAATAGTAGGTGCCGGGGGCTATCAGATCCCAGGTACCATAAGGATTCCCTCCAACTTGGGTATTGTTGGCACCACCACCACCTCCGCATGCACCGCCACTGGCAGAAGGGTTGATACAGGTGGTAGTTGCTAAACTTGGACATCCATCTGTTACAAACAGACCTACCCAAGTGCCAGTATTGCTCAGGGTGATGGTAATACTTTCATTCCCCGCGGAAGTATAAGTGAAGACAAAGTCATCACCACCCATATAAGCACTGCCGCAAGCATCGAGACTACTGAAATCGTCACCGAAACCACAAGTGGTCATCCCGGTTTGGGTATAGGGAAGGGAAGAGATTACAAATGGATTCGCACATGATGCTCCGGCCTGGGCCAAGAGACTATCAGGTATGAACAGAAGCAAGAAAAAGGAAGCGAATGATAAGCGTAGAATATTTTTCATGGTAGTCCCTCCTTATTCTTCAAATGATTTAGCCACTTCAAACCCAGCGAATCTGACTACATCAGCCAATTCATTCTTGCGAACAGGCTGTAAAGCCACAACCGTACAGAGATTATCCTCGAAGGAGCTTTCAACAGAGACAAAGCCTTCTTTTTGCAGAAATGCATTGCCCAATCGACTTTCCTCCGCTGGAGAAGAGAGACTGACCAACTTGATCTCATAAGTCACAAGCCCGGTTCCATTGTCTATCTGACGAATCCCCCCTTCATAATTTTGAGAGAATCCTTTAGATCCCGACCAGAATAGAATTAGCAAGAGCGTGAGTCCAACAAATTTTTTCATACCAATGAGTTTCTTTCTACAAAACAGAAGCATTCGAGAGGACCGTCCTCTCAACTAAAAAACAGCTTTTACAGAATAAAATGTGCGAAAATGCACAGCCAATGATCTAAATAGGAAGAGTGAGTTGTACATCTTCCAGCGTCCCGTAATACTATTTACGACATTTCTGGCGGATTTGAAAAAAAAACGGACTCAGAAATCGATTATTTGATCAAGGCCTGTTTCCGGAAATCCGTCTATTTAAAATCGTAAAGTTCCAGGCTCAGATCAGTTCCTGGCAGCGGAATACTTTGATGGGGAAACTGATCCAGATAAGGAAACATGCTCTCAGGTAAGGGGCCCAGGGGAATCGATGCCAGGTACTGAGCTCCTTCTTGCCTGAGTCGCTCCATTATTTCAGGAGTAAGGGTTGCCTGGGGAATCGACCATCCGTTGCGCCGGGAGCGGTAGAGGATCATGGGTGCGCGGCAATCAAATCCTCCATAGGAGCTGATTACCAGTGATCCTTCCGGCGTATGGTCTCGGATCGCCTGTCCTCCTACGATAGGTACAGTTTCCAATTTGTAGTAGTATTGGAAAAAATCGTTCTCCGCATGGTTCAGCCGCTTTTGCTCGGTAAGCTCCCATGATCTCCAGGCAAAAAGTACTATGGGAATGAGTATAACCAAGGTTGCCCAATTAGAGATGAACCGCTGCAATTGTTCCTTGATGGTGAGGCAAAACAGGGCCAAACACAAGGCAAGGGGTGCCAATAAAGGGATTTGGTAATAGTTATGGACGAAATTGAGATTGAAGAAGATCAGGACATAAGCCAAAGCCCCCAGCAACCACAATCGGATAAAGTTACCTTTCAAAGAGAGAGGTTTGAAAACAATCCCGATCAGTGCCGGCCACAGCCCCCAATAGGCCAGTATTTCGTAGCGGATATGGTTGTAGATCACCACCCAATGGTATTCGACTTCTCTCATTTCCCAGGCACCAAAATACCATCCCCACATGTCAATAAACTTCTTGTAATGCGGGATAAAGTCCCAATCCGGGGCTGCTGCATTCACATGGTTTACATGTATTTGCCAGGGGATGAAGAGGGCCGCGGGAAGCATGAAAAGGAGGGCCGTACGAAATACAAAACTCCACTTTCTATGGTGGTGAATCCATGCCAGCAGAGGAAGGTAGAGGAAAAAGAGGTAGGGGGATTTGATCATGAATCCAATTCCACCCAGTAATCCTCCCAGAAGAATATGCCACCAATGCTGCCGCTGAATTCCGATCAGGAAATGGTACAGCATTGCGTGGGCAAAGAAGATGGCAGTGAAGTCTATGTGGATCGCTCTGGAATAGTAAATCCCCAATGGAAAGGCCAGGTAAAAGATACAGGCAAACCGGGCGAGGTCTTTTCCCCCAAAGAGCTTCACGATCAAGTAGAAATACCGCACACCCCCCAGGAGAAAAGCAATAAATACAAGGCGGGCCCAGATCAGATCGGGTCCAAATAGCTTGTAAAAGATAGCAATGATTGCTTCAGGGAGGGGAAATTCAAGGATGGTGGTTTTGTGTCCACCCATCCAACAGACGGAGGGGTGCAGGAGGTCAATTCCATCCTGGTAGAAAGACCAGATATAATTCGCAGTATCGCACTGCCTCCAGGCATGTGGATCATCCACGAATTCACCCAGGTGAGTGAACCGGATACCGACCAAAACCAAGACCAGTATGGGAAACCAGGAATCGCGAATTGATATGTTGGAAAAATACCCTGACCTCATCGTTGCAATAGAACCTTGCCCGACTGGCGGACAGAGCCAATGCGAATGTCGTAAAGGTAAAGGCCCGATGCAAGCCCAGAGGTTGGTACCCTCACCGTTCCATGCCCATCCAAATTCCCCAATTGATGCCGGGCAACCACTTTGCCTTCCATATTAATCAGGTTCATCTCTGAACGGCCTTCACCCTCAACCCTGAACTCAATAAAGCCAGTTACATTGTCAACCATTAACTGAACTCCGCTTTCCGGGTCATATCCATAACGCAGTTCAGCAATA
>CAYGRE010000209.1:0-5014 GCA_964352215.1 uncultured Bacteroidia bacterium | reverse complement strand
ACCCTACCCTCCATCCTCCCCAAACAACCCCAACCCCTCCCTCAACCCATTCAAACAATATCCCGCCTGCCATACCCGAGATGGGCCGAACTGGTATTTTTACTGGTTCGGCTGGTCTGTTTTGTGTCTTAGATCGCTTGAGAGGTGTACTCCTTCATTGACGGTGGGGGTTAGAACTTGGCTGGATGCTTTGTTGATGAATCAAACGGACAAGCCTGGCAATCCGCCTGGTTGTCCGTTTGAGAAGTCCAATTCGAAAGGGGAAATAAGTAGATCGATCAGGTCAGTTGCCACCTGTAGTCAAAACTGTAATCCGCGATGCAATTTTTGCCTTTGAAGGCATCACAGCCTTCAGTATATATGCCCAGGTCAACAGTGTACCAGGTGTTTTCAACCAGCCCCTCACTGAAGAAATTGATATCACCATAAATATTTCCTCCTCCAATTCCTCCTCCTTCACCGAAAGGCTCAAACCAATTCCAGGTCTGCTCCAGCCGTGTCCTTCCGGATGGTGCTGGTCCAGTTCCTTTTTCAAGGAGGTCCCAATGAAAGACCAATTTCGTGATACAAGGATAAATCCGATGGATATAATCGAGGTAACTTTGGGTCAGAGATTCAAAAAAGGGAGTACTTTCAAAAACCAATTGGTAATCATCATCCACATCATCGTAGGGTCTGGGATCAATTAGATCCTTGAGAAGGGATTTACTCATTGGAGGACAACAAATCCCCAAATCATCGTACTGAGATTGTGGGCTTTCAACTCCTCTTTCAGGAGCATTTTCATTCGTTTTTTTCATGATAATAGTATTTAAGTTTGGATTAATTGCTGGGAGATGGCAGGTCTGCCACCTGGGCATCACAGTCGCATTTAAAGTCGCGGTATTCGGATGGATCAGGAGTTTCGCAGGTACTGCACCCACTCAGGATACCTTCACTGAATATCCCCTGAGTAGGGAGTACTACGATTGCTTCACAACCCTTGGCACCAGGATCGGTCACCCTTGAGCAATCTGCTTCCGGGAAGGCCACCCAATTGCCAACCACCCTAATGGGGTTATTGATGATCTGAGAAATCAGTGGTTGTCCGTTGTAATTAAAGTTGGAGAAACGAATCGCGCGGGAAGTTTGGTCCTCGTTCATCCAGAAGACGGCATTGTAGTAGAGGATATTGGTCTGAATATGCTCAAGGAGCCGGTCAGCACAACATTTATCTTTCTTACAGTCCTCATCCCGGGCGGCAGTGACCTCATCCGATGGAATTTCCGGTTGCAGATCTTGTTTCCAACTGGCTTTGTCCGAAATCCGGACGTCCATATTTTGCTGGGAGAAGATTGGGTAGTATTCAGAGGAAATTGCTGGTGTGCTGGGCATGTATTCAATTATCAGACTGCTGATACCTACTGAAAAGGAACCTATGGGAAAAATATCCCGGTAAGCCATTTCCATACTTACAATCGCATCCGCACAAATCTCTCTTTCAAGGGGCACGTAGAAAGGTGCTCCATTGGGGGGAAGGTCTGAAGTATTATTGGGCATAGAAGCGGTTACCGAAGTGCCATCCCTCAGGTTGAGTTTGAGCCCCAGTATCCCGGGAGCAAGCTGGGCAACCATGGAGATTCTCAGGGCATTCAATTTGACCTGGCATCCCTTTACTACCTGGCTCTTGCAACAGTACAAATACCTGGACAAAGCTTCAAAACAATCGGCCAAGGAAGGGTCAAGCAAGGCCGGCTTGAAAATGTGGGCATACCCTGCGACTTCATGTGGCTTAAAATCTCGCGGGCAATACTGGACAAAAATGGCCTTGCAGGAATGATCAAACTTTGTCTTCACTTTGTAATGCCGCAAAACCTCATAGTAAAACAGATTCAGGGTATGACATTTGTTGTTGTTTTTCACTACCCGCGTCTGCAGGGAGGTGCTTTCGACCTGGTTGGCAACCACAACCTCTGTACTACGGCTGCTCCGAATGTCAGTAGCCATCTTTACCACGGTCTCGGAAAGGGTTTCCTGGGTACTGGAGGTGAGGTCCTTGCGAGCTGTCTGGCCTGAAATGGAGCCCCCAAAGCTAATTCCCGGTAATTTGGCGGACAGGTTCAGGGAAAATCCCAGAGAACGCTCCCTGGAAACGCTGTTCATCGTTTCTCTTACCGACTTGTCACGCTGGCTGCTTTCCCGTTGGCTTTCCTGAGTGAAAGAATCCTTCTGAGTGCTGGTGCTTTCACCGCGCACTCGATCCAAAGTTGCTACCCGAATCTGCTCGCAAGGGGCAAGGGAAAAGCTATTTACCAGGTCACCTAATGAATGTCCGAGGAACTTCCAGGTGACTTTATAATTGAGTATTTCCCCATTTCTGATGCACAACTTGTCGAGCTTTTGTTCATCAGGAATACATTCCGGGCATTTGCCCTCCGGGAATTGACTCAAGGGGCGAGGTGGTTTATTGTCCCAGACCAAATGTTGAAACCGGTACTCGTAGGGCAAGGATGGATCAGGGATTAACAGGTCGCAGTTTCCTGAAGACCTGCCTCCTGATCTTCCCCCCATCCTGCCGACACCAGAGTTGGCCGCTGCCCCGGAACCGGTGGCAAAGGTTCCTGGTGACATTTCATAGTCGGTTGCATCGGCATTCTGGATAGATGGCAAGTGGCTGAAAGCTCCCAGATTAGGTATGTCACCGGGGGAAACCTCCAGGTAAACATGGCCATTTTCATTTTCCCAATCTTTGGCATTGAGTGTCAAGCCGATATTGGGTACCCCCACCACCATCACCTTAAAGTCAGTTCCTTGGTGGTCGGAAACATCAAAAGATGCGTACCCATACCGGTCCGTTACCAAACGGCCGAGTGAAATGGAGCGATCATTGTGAATGGCTTCCAGGGCCAGCGGTACGCCGGCAACCTGGGTCATCCGGTCATCTTTGTTCAAGACTGAAACCCGGAATTTTCTTGGATAACATTGCATAATTGTATGAATTAGGATTTGAAAAAGGCACGGGGGTGTTGGTCCGCATTGCGGACACGATTGAAAATCAAAGTGTAAAAGGGGGAAGGGCTGCCCCGGGGTCAGTTCCGGGACAGTTCCTCTCCTTTGAAATGGTTAGGGAAAAACAGGCATTTTCAAGGCGGCGACATTGTTGTGATTTGTCACCAATGCTCCCAATTGAAATGATCCTCCCAAAGAGAGGACCTGTGGTTTCGGGTCCAGGGGGTGGTCAATTATCGCGATGAAGGAGACTTCGCTGGAGGTTGGAAGGGGATTAAAATCGAAGTTCAGGAAGTTGATATCCGCCTTGGATTTGGGCAGTATCTGGGGAATGGGCATCGTGCCAATGGGAACAAGATCTCCGATGGTGACATTATCATTGACACCCTTCTCCGTCCAATACAGTTTCACTGAGTCTCCAGTAACTGTGTCACAGGACAGGTTGATGACCTGCACCACAATGTCGTACTCCCCTTGGGCCTGAACCGAATCAACTACCATTCCGTTTGGACCGCTGATGGTGATATCCGGGCTTTCCCAGGGAGCAGCGGGAATGGGGCCTTTTTCCCGACCATAATCGGTATCATTGTCCCGAATGACCAGGGTCAGGCTGGGGTCACTTGGGCAACGGTCCCCTGGAGAGAGAAGGAACTGAGTGGCACTACAACTAGCAGGTGTAATATTGACCCCTCCGTCTTTTCCAATTCCAAATGCCATCCCATCAAAGTCATATTGATTCACGGGACAAAGGCCGTCGGTGATCTTGTTCAGAATATCATCAATGTCTACGATACAGTTCATGACCTTATCATCAGCCCCCAGGTTTCTCGCGGCATCGGTAAAGAACATGCCAATATCTACTACCGCCAAGGTGACATCACCATCCTTCAGGCATAAGTTTTCCAGGTGCATCAAGTCTTGTCGCCACAACTCATGGTGTCCCAGCAACTCCTGGGTAACACTGAAGAAACCACTTTCCAACTCCGGCTTGAGACCGTTGATCCTTCCGCATGAATTCTCGGTCAAGGGGCGCCGGTGCACGATACCCAAAACTGAGTCAATCGCATTGGAGCCATTGTATACAGTATAGGGAATCTCAACATGGGCCGAAGAACCACCTATGGCTGGAAAACAAATGATAGGTTGACTAAGGTCGCGTTTGACAATGAATTCAGCATTGTTGATCCCGTCTTTCAAAAAGAGATCCAGGTCAATAGGCCCGAGTTCAGTTTTTAGGATCTCAAAGTCGTCGAGATTGATATACCCATCTCCATTCATATCAGCATGGGCAAAATCAATCTTTTCGTTGACCAGTCCTCCCCACTTCCAGCCATCTCCCCAAGGCTCAACCCAATTGCTTCTTTGGGGTAAGAGAGTGGCTACCGGACCTCTCTTTAGTACTGAACCTCTGAACCCTTGGTACATTCCTTCTGCAATCGCGGCCAGATCCAGCATATCAACATGCCCATTTCCATTGGCATCTCCCCGTAGCACCTTAATCTTGTTCTTGGGCCGGATAAAGACCTCAAAAGTGAAGAAGACATTGCTTCCAATCATAAATTGGATCGACACCTCTTCATTGCTCGGATAGCTGGTAGGAGTATTGCCAGCCAATGAGAGTCTGATCTTTTTTCCAGATGCAGGGGAAACGGTGAGGTACCTATGTGTGTCACCGGATACATTGCTGATGATGTGGACGGTTTCAGTAGAAGTTACATTGTATGAGTTCCCGGGGATACAGGGAAATTCCAACCAAATCTGATCTCCGGGTGCCATCCAGGCTTTGCTAAAATAGGCCACCGGGACCGTATTGGTTGTTTGTCCACTTAAGGGATTGGGATCCGCGTAAAAAGTATTGTCAACAGCCGCCAATGTGTTGCAAGGTCTCGTCGTACAAGCAGTGCAAAACAGGGAAAGTGCGATCAATAGCAGCAGCAGAATGTGAGCGTAAGATTTATTCATGATTCTGATTCATTGGCGTCCGGTTAAATCATGACCGTGCCCAAGAATAGATGATTCCTTCATG
>CAYGRE010000208.1:0-5104 GCA_964352215.1 uncultured Bacteroidia bacterium | reverse complement strand
CCACTTTCCGCTCTTCTTGCAAGGGCGTGAATTGACGGTGACCGGTGCGCAATTGGTACTGGGGATCGAAGAAAATGAATTGCAGGATGCAGGCGGTGGATTGTTGCCAATCGATCCCTCGATCGATTTCTCCGGGAATGCTCCCGGAGCGACCAATATCGCCGCTTTCCCAATTGATGCAGGGTTGGGAGCGCCTTCGGCACCCATCCCGACAGGGGCATTTGCCAATTTGATTCCGGCCGACTTCCCGGTGGAGTTCAGTATCACGGTCAATTCAGCCGGCGTTTTTGAACCCGCGAATATCGGGCCCGGTTTGCCGGTGCTCGACGACCATAAGCTAAAGGATATCTTCCTGGTGCTGGAGTACCGGTTGGCCTGATCCTGGCTTAGGAAATTTTAAGGGTCGCTCATACGTGGCATCAGTTCCACTGCCTTCCAGAGCCAGTTCTATTTACGATTTTATAAGGAGTGCTTACAGATTTTGTGACTACGTGCACTGGCCTATGACACTATGATCGATGTAGCAGAAGAACAACTAGGCATTGAAATCAGAAAAAAGCCTGGCACCAAACAGTCGAACGACTAAGAAGCCTTCCTTTGAAGGCTGGCACTGGTCAGCTCTGCAAGCTGTTTGGTAGGACTCGACAGGCTTATTATGAACATCGTTGGCATCAGGATAACCGCAATTTAGAATCCGAATTAGTCCTTGAGTTGGTCCATAAGGAACGCAATGGGAATAGATTTGGAGTGCGAACCCTGATGACGATGTTAGAACCTGTCTTTGCAGAACATCATATTCGAATCGGTCGAGATCGGCTTTAAGGTTTATTCAGGACAATACAACGTTCTTTTCAAGTGTAAATCCTATTCAGGATGATTGTTAAACCTGTAAGGTTTTATTAGGACGATACAATATTGCCGCTCCTGGTACGAATCATATCCACCAACTCCTTGCTGTCATAAGCCAATTGCAGCCGTTCAACTTCTTCAGGTTCCAGAAACAATCCTATGGATGGTTCATAGGAGAGGTTATACCCTTTCTTCTTCAACTTCCTTCCGGTATCAGGATATATTTCATTTACCCAAAATCGGTGCTCCAAATATAGCTCCCCATCCCCTTTGGTGTCGGTTGCATTGAGCTTTTTAACCCCTCCAGTATCCACTCGGATCGTGAACTAACTCTTCTTATCTGAATTCCGTCCGTAATGGTCCAGGTGAGCGTGTACTTTCGGCTGTATAGTGTGTTCCATGGCTGTTTTTTCGTCTTGTCAATTCTAACCAAACTCTAACCATAAGATGAGATCACTGGTCCAAAACAGATTTCTTGTGTCCCAATCAGCTTCGCTACATCACAAGAAAAGCAGGCCATGAAGCAGCTGAGACGCCGATTCGGCTCAAAACAAAAAAACGGCCACCTTTTGGAAGGGTGGCCAGTTTCTTTATGCTCCGAAGAGCATTAAAATGGTCGGGATGGTTCGTTCAACGAATCGTTAATTTGCTTGGATGTCCCGCGTATTGGTTTCTGAACTTCGGCCCGAAAGCCTCTGCCCATCCGCCGCTACCCGGGACAATGCCAATTTTGTTTGCGCCTGGAAAAGAACGTGTGGAATCATTCTTCCACTGTTTGTGCTTCAAGATTCTATATCTAAAGTCGCCATTCATTCCCCCCTTACAAAACAATATTCCCCCAAAAATAAGAGGTACTAATTTGCTTTGTCATTTTTAATACGCTATTATTCAGGGATGTAAGCATTTTGGAAGTGCATATTTTTGGGGACATATTTTATGAAAAATTCTGAGTATCTCTT
This sequence comes from uncultured Bacteroidia bacterium, assembly GCA_964352215.1. Lineage (GTDB taxonomy): Bacteria > Bacteroidota > Bacteroidia > J057 > JADKCL01 > CAWUKT01. The sequence continues at coordinate 3,296 of CAYGRE010000208.1, read as the reverse complement.
CTTCCTGATCAAGTCCATGGGCAAGCGTGACAAGGACAACCTGATGCGCTATACCAGGGTGCGGGGGAAAAAGACGGACCACAAGTACCTGGATTTGTTCCATGCCATCGATGCCCAGCGCACTTACAACGAAGAAGCGCTGAAGGAAGAATTCAAGCTGGGGAATTTCTCAGAGGCCAAGAAGCACCTGATCCAATTGATCCTGAAAGTCCTGCGCATTTATCACCAGCACCCCGAAACCGAAGTGCAGAACCAGCTGACCGAGATACGCATCCTGCTGGACCGTAGTTTGTACCATTTTGCTTTGAAAAAGATCCGGCAGGTGCGGGAATGGGCTTTAAGGGAGGAAAGGTATGGGGTATTGAACCGGTTGGCGGACTACGAACTGGAGGCATTGCCCTTCGTGTCGGACCCTCAGGCGGTGCATGAGCGCAGGGAGGAGATCGTTCAGTTGCGGGAAGAGGCGCAGGAGCAGCAGGCTATGATCGATCGCCTGAAGGATATCAGGGACAAGGATATGGGGACCGTCCTCAACCAGGCATCACAACTGGGGCGGTTTTCCTCTGATCTGGTGGAGGAATTGGAGAAACTCCCCGAGCTGCAAATCCCCGATGAAGAATTGCCCTTCCGCGCCCGCGCCATCAAATACCGGATCTGGAATGTGATTCACCACCAGCAGCTTGATTTCAAACGCAGGGCCGGGGTGCTGGCCAAGATGGTCCGGCTGTTTGAGGAACATCCGTTCCTGATCGGTGAAGAACAGGTACGGTACATCTTTGGCTTGGGGGGATATGGCCTTTGTCTGAATGTGATTGGCCAATATGAAAGTGCATTGCAGGCCACCCGAAAGCTGAGGGAAATCCGCACCGAATCTCCTAATCTGCTACGCTCTATCTTTCTCAATTACGCGACCAATATCTCTACTTATACCCTCACTACCGGGGATACGGAGCCATTCAACGAGAATCTCCCCTATCTATTGTCGTCTTTGAAGGAGCACCAGGAGCACACCCCGGGGGCGACCATGACCTATATCCATTACCTTTTGGCGATCAATTTCTGGTTGGCGGGGGACATTCGCAAGGCCAACCGGTTTGCGCGGAAAGTGGTGGAGGAACCCAGTGGACGACTCAATCTCCAGGCGGCTTGCCGTTGCTTTTTGTTGGTATTTGCCTATGAGGAAAGTGACCCGGAAATGATCATTCAATATGCGCGGAGTTGGAAGCGGCAGTGGAAGAAAAAGGCTCCTTCTTACCAGGTTGAGCAGCTATTCACGACGTTTATGGTAAAGTTGGTCGACCTTGCCAGCCGGGAAGAGATCGTAGCCGCCATGGAAAAATGCCACCTGGACCTCGACGAATTGATGAAAGGCGGATTTCAGGTCAGGGCGGACAATTTTATCTTCCTGATTCATTGGTTGGAATCGCGGCAAGAGAAGAAGAGTCTGGTGGAAGTGGTGCGTGGGAAGGCTGGGATTATTGCTTAGTAATGGTTCGAAAACAGAGAATTGATCCGCCGGGTTTTGCGTTCTATGCAAAGAAAATAGGAGCAATTTGCTGGGAATAGATGACAATTCGATGCGGGAAGGCTGTCAGTATTTACTGACAAGCTTGACAGTCCTGACCCTAATTGGGAGACCCTCTGCACCCTAAAGGGTTGACCCTCCAAACCCTCGACTATTTACCATTGCCAGGATAAAGGTTCTCGCGGATGCCCTTCATTGGTCGCCAGAATAAGTGGCGGGAATGACAGTCGGGACCCTCACTCCTTTACCTTTCCAAGTGGCGGGAATGACACTCCGGACCCTCACTTTCTCACCATTGCAACCCACGGGAATGACACTCCGGACCCTCACCCGGTTACACTTACTACCGTCAAAGGGCCTACCCCCGGACCCTCGACCTATTAGGGTCATGACCGTCAAATTTGACACTTTGATGGTCCGGGTATTTCCCCTTGTGGGTGTCATTGATGATGGTCCAGTGCTTCGGCCTATTCTGCTGCAAACGGTCGGTGCCGCCGCTGCTGATGCTCATTGCCCTGCGACCAATGTCTTATTCTGTTCTTTAATCAGCTATTGCTGCCAATCTGGCAAGGGGGTTTTGGGGAGATATTGTGGATTGAAAGGGGGGCAATTTTTAACAATGGCCAACCCTTTGTATATCAAACTTTGTTATATTTCGTTATTCTTTTAAACAGGAAAACCATGAATGTTTCATTGACACCAGAACTAGAGGCCCTGATTCAAACGAAAGTTTCATCTGGATTGTACAACAATGCCAGCGAAGTGATTCGAGAGGCATTGCGATTACTGCTTGAAAGTGATGAGACCAAAGCCCTTAAAAAGGAGTTGTTGCGAAGAGAACTAGCAGTTGGCCTGAATGCCTTGGACCAGGGAGAGTTTGCAAACCGAAGCCTCCAGGAAATACGTGCAACAATACTAGGTAGCCAAGAAGGAAAATAGGTTAAATCACCCTTTCTGAAATCGCTGCTGATCCCAACTGTCTGACCTGTCGCCAGCGAGATGACCTGTTTGAAGGCTGTTGTTCCAAGTCTTTTGGCAAGCACATTGTGTTTTACCGTGTGGCCAATTCTCAGATAGAGGTTGTTCGCATACTGCATCAAATGATGGACCATCGATCTCACTTTTGACAGACCATTTTTGGGGAAATTTAATCCAGCATGACCTCTGAATCAGTTCTTAACTCGTCTGTAAATGGCTTTTATTAACGGCAAATGCCTTTTTTCTCGGTAAAGGGTCACCCAACCCTCGGCTGAGGGCTTGCTCATGCCCGGTTGAGGGGCCTACTGGCTCTCGGGTGGATGGGGCTATGCCCTCCAGAGTGCCTCTCTGGCCATCCCAGGGAGTAGGTGCACGTGCTCCAGAGGGTCACTTTGCCCCCCTTCGAGGGTCTTCAAGCCCCCTTCAATGGGCCTTGTTGGCCCCTGGGTCAGTGTTGGTAGGCTCTCTGGCGGGTCGCCCAACCCTCTCGGCAGGGCTTGGGATGCCCCTCTTGTGGGCAGGTCACTGCCCCCGGGTGGACCTGCCTGGCCCTCTGGAGGGTCACATCACCCTGCCGAGCGGGCAGGAGGGTGCCCTCCAGCCCGCATTGGCAGGCCCTCAGCCAAGGGCCAACTGACCCTGAGGCCAGGGAAACCGCCTCTCAGCCGAAATAAAGGCATATTATTTTAGTGGAATGGTAATCCGCGCTTGCTGGTATCCGTCTTTTTTTAATTGAACAATATTGGTAGAGGAGATCGGAAAATGGGGCAGAATGATTGAACCACCCAAACCC
>CAYGRE010000207.1:0-5132 GCA_964352215.1 uncultured Bacteroidia bacterium | reverse complement strand
GGTCCAGACCCTCAGATTCGCGGGTCCAGACCCTCAGATTCGCGGGTCCAGACCCGTAGATTCGCGGGTCCAGACCCTCAGATTCGCGGGTCCAGACCCTCAGATTCGCGGGTCCAGCCCCTCAGACTCGCGGGTCCAGCCCCTCAGACTCGCGGGTCCAGACCCTCAGATTCGCGGGTCCAGACCCTCAGATTCGGGGGTCCAGACCCGTAGATTCGCGGGTCCAGACCCGTAGATTCGCGGGTCCAGACCCTCAGGTTCGCAGGTCCAGACCCTCAGGTTCGCAGGTCCAGACCCGTAGACTCGCAGGTCCAGACCCGTAGACTCGCAGGCCCAAACTCGCAAAAAAGCACCCCATAGGCCAGAAAAGGCAATCCCTGCCCCGATATCAGTTTCACTAAGGAGTGACGAATTCGCGAATTTCTTTTTGAAGTCGGACAGCGGTAAACCCACCCCAAAGGAGTAAACTATATTTGGCACCTGTCCACGAACCACGTCCGAACAAAGGTAAAATTGGCTGAAAGGTGAAAGGCAGAATTGCTATTGCCACCCAGGTTACGAATCCCGGAGAACATGCCACCCAGTTCTATCTAATGACAACTTTCTTGACCTGTGAAAAGCGGTCGCCATCTATTTTTAGCCAATACAGCCCTGATGACATCCCGTCAAGGTCAAACGAAAACTCGAGCCCTTTTTCTTGAGAGGATTTGAGAACCCGACCCAAACCGTCGACCAGGCTGACCTCATATACCCGCCGGCCCGGGAAGGCACCCACAACAATGGAAATTTGGTCCTCAGCAGGATTGGGAAATAGTTTTATTTCAACTGGCTGTTCCTCCAAAGGCTGCTCTAAAGCTACAAACCCAGTAGAAGTAACCAGGTGAAGCCCACCCCTAAATGTCCCCGAGATATAGGTTAAGTTACCGCTTGAATCAATTTCAGCGGCTGTGATAGAAGAATAGGCACCGTAATCCAAGCCGAATAACTCCCCCGCAAAGGTCAATTGGGCACCAGGAGACAGGCTAAATCCTTCGTAAACTTCCACTGGACCTTCAATGCTTCCAACAAGAACCTCCAGGTCACCATCAAAGTCATAATCGATCACAATAGGTTTCGCTACCCCATTCGTAAATACCTGACCCGTATTGTCGGTGATTTCTATTCCGCCAAAACTGTCCGTGATGAATGAAAAGTTGGGAGCAGTGCTGCTCCCAATATTCTCGTAATAATGAATGTCACCCCGAATATTACCAATCAGAAGGTCTTGATCTCCATCCTGGTCAAAATCCCCTAAAAATGGGGCGGTAAGGATATCTGCTTCAATACTGAAAAAGTCATCGCTCACGAAAACGAAATTGGCGGTTCCACCAGTTGGCCCATCGTTTCTGAAATGCCAGATTTCACCGTTCCGACTTCCAAACAAGAGGTCTTTGTCACCATCGCCATCCAGGTCACCAAAGGTGGGGTGAACATAACTCAGATCAGTGAATTGGGGAAGGCTTGAAAGGCCAAGAAGGTCATCATCTATTAAAGTAAAGGCTGGCGCTGCGGACGTACCGGTATTTCTGTACAAGCGTAAGCTGGGGGTATAACTGCTGATGGTATCAAAATGTCCGAGGTTACCCACGATAAGGTCCATCAATCCATCCTGGTCATAATCAAAGAAGACTGGAACTGTACCCGAACCCGTTTCTATCATATCCTTTTGGAGCAATCCGATCTCCTGGAACTCAAAGAAGGGGGCATCGTCTTGTCCCAGGTTTTTATACCACCAGACACTTCGCTCATCGGCAACATTGCCGATGCGGTTGGGAGCTGAAACAAGGTCTTTGATCCCGTCATTGTTTACATCCAGGTAGAAGTTCGCGGCAAATGTCAATACATCAACTGGAACATCATATTTGGGAAAACTGTCCAGCAGCAAATTGATATGGGCAACTGTACCAGTATCAGAATCAACTAAGCCATATACTTGATTGCAGTCTGTATCACCGATTAAAAAGTCCTTGCTCGAATCCCCGTTGAGATTGATAGAGAGAAGGGTCGAACCGACATGCCTTGGATCACCATCCCGTCCACCGCCCAATTGGCCTAACCCATCCCAGTCATCCCAATCCCGTCCACCCCCATCCCGTCCAGCCCCATCCCGTCCACCCTCATCCCAGTCATCCCCATTCCAAAGATCCCCCACCTTGTTTCCCGGTGCGCAGGGAGCCATGTCCACGGTAGCGGTACAGCCAAAGGTGGCCTCCTTAATGTGGCCATAGCAAATCGAAGCCAGTTCATATTCCAGTCCGGACAAGTTACCCAAAGTTTCAACCGAGGTATTGCGGTGCCACTCCATAAAAGAGCCGCCCGTATCAAAAGTAATTATGTCCAGATCACCGTCTCCATCCACATCGTCAATGGCTGCAATATCAGAGCGGGGTGAGAAGAGAGGCCTTCGCGCAGAATACATCGAGTATACGGTATCCTGGGCCAGGGTGAAGGAGAGATTTCCACCATTCGAAGCGGTTGTATTCCGGTAGACCCGGATGTTGTTGGGGGAGGCGACCGCAGTGAAAATGTCGATGTATCCATCTCCGTCATAGTCGCGCAACAGGACCCACTCCTGCATAGTTCTTGGAAACCGGGGGATGAACTCTGGCGCAAAAGTAAAGTCAACCGAATCAGGGGTGCCGCCATTGACAAAGGTGAGGATTTGGTCGTCATAACGGTCAAAGACAAAGAGATCGAGTACATTGTCGCCGTTCAAATCGATCTCTGAAAACTGGGGAGCGGTCAGGCCACCGGCCCATGCACAGGGAAGGGTCCGGCCATATTCACTCACCGGAATGTGGTTGCTCAGGACATTTCCCTGTGAAAAAACCGGAAAAGTGCCGCCGAAACCCATCAGAAGGAAGGTAAATATATGGCTGAAACGCATTTTTAATTATTTTTAAAAAGTTAACCCAAATATATGTCCTTAACAACGATTCTGGCCGCATTTGACCAATATGGTTCTGTATCTACGGATACCCGGAAAGTCAGCAAAAATGATATTTTCTTCGCCCTCAAAGGGGATAATTTCAACGGAAACCAGTTTGCCGGAAAGGCCCTTGAGGCAGGAGCATGCATCGCGGTCGTGGATGAGGCAGAGGTTATCCCGGAAGGAGATACCCGATATGTTTTGGTGGACAATGTTTTGCAAACGCTTCAGGAAGTAGCCACTACCTACCGGAGAAGGTTCTCTTTTCCGGTGATCGGCATTACTGGAACCAATGGCAAAACGACCACCAAAGAGCTCGCCCATGCTGTTTTGTCGTCTGAAAAAAAGGTCCACTCTACCAAGGGGAACCTCAACAATCACATTGGTGTACCCCTTACTTTGTTGTCCATTCCCCTGGATTCGGAAGTTGCGATCGTTGAGATGGGTGCCAATAAGCTGCACGACATCGCCGAATTGTCGGCCATTGCTGAACCCGATTATGGTATGATCACGAATATTGGTTATGCCCATCTGGAGAGATTCGGGGATGTTGAAGGAGTGACGCAAACGAAAGGAGAGCTCTTTGATTTTTTACGGGCACACGATGGTTGTGGTTGGGTCAATGAAGGAGATGCCAGGGTTTTAAGGCGGTCAAATGGACTTAAATGTCGGTATGGTTACGGTGGCAAGGAATCATCCTACCGGGTTTTGTCTCAGAAGCAGGAGGATAGCGGGATGAAAGTGTCTCTATTGGTCGGGGAAAAGGGGCAACAGGATTTTTTCAGTCAGTTGGTAGGGTCTCACAATGCGGAGAATGTGCTCGCTGCGGTTATAATTGGGGATGTGATGGGAATATCCCTTGAATCCATGAAGGTGGCCCTGGCGAACTATGTGCCGCAGATGAACCGTTCTCAAATGATCCAGGGTGATGATCAGACCATCTTGCTGGATGCATACAATGCCAATCCCTCTTCTATGGCAGCGACCCTCAGAAGTGTGGCGGCCCGCAAAGAAAGTTCAGTTGGATTAATTCTGGGGGACATGTACGAATTGGGACCAGACAGTGAAAGATTCCACAAAGAATTGATCGACCTGGTAGGAGAATTGTTGCCGGATTCCTTTTTGGTAGGGGTGGGAGAAATGATCACCCAGGCCATTCAAAACCACTTTTCAGGTGCTTACAAGACGTATTTGAACGTAGAGGAAGCAATTCCTCATATCAAAGATGATTTAGAGGGTCGTAAATTCATACTGATTAAGGGATCCAGAGGGGTCGCTTTGGAAGGGGTGCTGCCTGCTTTGGGAGTAGAGGAATAAGGAATTTACGGGCAGTTGATCCGAATGAGTACTAAACCAGCCGACAATATCCATCCGCATGATTTTATTGTGAAACCTCTTCCACCACGATACCGGAACTGCGGACACCGCAGAGCGGTTCATCACGCATGTATTGGTAAAGCTTTATCGAGTAATTTCCCAGTTGGTTGAACCGCAAACCATCTTCAACACTGAGTTTGAAAGGAATTTCATCTCCTGAAGGCTGGCTGAACCATTGGCCCATATTGTCCATCAGATCAAATCTTGCAGGAAGCAAATTGGCATCTCCTGATGGGGAAGTTACCAATGCATGCAGATAAACATTGTTATAGGAATAATCTTCGGTGAAGGTAACCGGAAAATAGAGCCGGAAAATGGCGGAGGTATCTGTATTCTCGAAGTCCAATGAAACGGTATCGCTCAGGGACCAACAGTCTCCATCAAATTCTGTTTGGGTTTCAGCAAGCGAAGACTCACAAGAAAATAAAGAGAGCGCCAAAATAGACGTCAGGACCAGGGAGAAAACAGAAGATTTTAGCGTTTTCAAAGGCAATCAGTGTTTAGGGTTCAGGTTGAATAGCTGCGCCTTCTTGTATTTTCGTTTCATCAGAATTTCCAGGGTTGTCGCTGTCTTTTCACTCTTCGGGTGGCTTCGTTCCACCATCGGGTTTAGAAGGACCACGGTTAACGCCGTTCCCACCTTTTCTGGAAGGGCCGCGGCTGTTTCTGCCACCCTTATTTTCACCAGGAGGGCCTCCTGCTCTTGGATTGCGTCCCTTGCCGGGGCCACTTCTTCTGGGTCCCTTTGAAGAACCACCTCTTTGGCTGGGTCCACGACCTTCACCCC
>CAYGRE010000206.1:0-5193 GCA_964352215.1 uncultured Bacteroidia bacterium | reverse complement strand
CTGACAAGCCTTGGTCTTCTCCCGAAACAGCCTCCTCTTCCCCAATTTCCGATTCTAACCCCTCTTCCTTCCCTGCAAAACCACTGTTGTCAAGTGTTTTCATAATCACTTCTCTCAATTGATCCATGGTGAAAGGCTTGGCAATGAATCCATTCATCCCAGCTGCCTCACAAGCCTGACGCTGCTCCGCAAATGCATTTGCAGTCATGGCCACGATCGGAGGACGACTCCCCTCCGGATGGATATGGAGAATCTGCCGGGTGGCCTCCAGCCCATCCATTTCAGGCATTTGCAAATCCATCAAAACCAGTTGGTAGGACTTTTTCGCCAGGGCCTCAACTGCCTCACGTCCATTCTCAACCGTATCCAGCTTGCAACCCAGTTTGGCCAGCATTCCCGATGCCACCGCGAGGTTGATCGGATTGTCATCTGCCACCAATATGTTCAGCCCATCCAGCTTCCTGGTTGTGGTACTTGACTGAGAAAGAATGGTTTCGACCGCTGGAGCTTCCGTCGGCGCAACCAGGATATAGAACCGAAAGGTGGACCCCTGGCCTAAGACACTGGTTACTGAAATATCTCCCCCCATCATCTTACAAAGCCGGGCACAAATAGCCAATCCCAGACCTGATCCCCCGTATTTCCGGGTGGTGGAAGTATCAACTTGTTGGAATCGCTGGAACAAGTTTCCGATCTTCTCTTCTGCAATCCCAATCCCTGTATCCCGAACTGAAAACTCCAGGCCTATTTTTCCATCCCGATCCACTTCAGGCTTACGCCTTACATCCAGGTATATCCCTCCTTTTTCAGTAAACTTGATCGCATTCCCCAGCAAATTGATCAGAATTTGTCCGATGCGAACTTCATCCCCCAGCACCGCCCCCGGAATATCGTCCCCAACCATTGCCTTGATTTCCAGACCCTTGCCGTCTGCCTCCATGAACTGCATCTGCACAACTTGCTTAAGGCAATCCCGAACCATAACCGGCTCCGCTTCAATCTCCAACTTACCCGCCTCAATCTTTGAGAAATCCAGGATGTCATTGATCAGGGAAAGCAACATCTTCCCACTCAACTGAATGTTTTCCGCGAGGCTCAATTGCTGCTTATCAAGACGGGATTGTATGAGCAACTCGGTCAGGCCAATCACCCCATTCAGTGGTGTACGGATTTCATGGCTCATGGTGGCCAGGAACTCTGATTTGGCAAGATCAGCTGCTTCCGCCTTTTCCTTTTGCTTCAGAACCTCCTCGTTGGCAGTCTCCAGTTCACGGGTTCTCGCCAATACTTCCCGGCTCAGTTCTTTCCTGGATTTTTGCAGTTTTAAAGTCCGATAGCGAGTGTAGAGGTAAACCAGTAGCCCCAAAGCCAACAAACACATTGGAACAAACCACCACCGCTGCCAGATAGCCGGGGAAACATATATTTGCAGGGTTGCGGGTTCATTGCTCCACCCCCCCTCTCTGGTCTGGGCCCTTACTTCCAGGGTGTTCATGCCTGATGGCAAAGCATTTATTTGAATTCCGGGGAGCATCGTCGTACTCCAGTTGGTGTCCTGCTCCAGCCAGCGGTATCCATAAACGATATGGTCAGGGTCTTTAAAGGTAATGGCTGAAAAATCCACCTCTACCTTTCGATCGGACCAGGGAATCTCGTAGCGGGGGAGTAAATCCATGGCCTCACTCTGAATGCGTACCGCTGAGATGGTGATGTGAGGTCTGACACGTGGGTTATCAGCTTCCTCAATGTCAAACATGCTGAAGCCATGGTTGGTAGCAGCGATCACAGTACCATCTTCAATTCGGATAGAACTCACCGTGTTTTCTCCGAGGCCATCAAAAATGGTGAGCGCAGCTATGCTAAAGTCCATGCGCCTTGCATCCTGAAAACGGATTCGGTTCAATCCCCGGTTTGTTCCTACCCAGATATTGTTCTCCTCGTCAATAAAGGCTTCTGAACAGATGTTACTGGACAATCCATCCTGAGTGGTTATTTGAGTTACCTCCTTGCCCTGAAGAATAAATATGCCATTTCCATTGCTACTGAATACCAGGCTCCCATCCTCAAAGCCAGTGATATGATTGATCTGGGTAGGGATTTTTTCATTCAGCCAGGCTACCTTCATAGCCGTTTCACCATTGTACATATAGACTCCGGTGCGGGTTCCATACCAGACATTGCCATCGACGTTTTGGTAAGCTGTAGACAACCAACCGGGACCTATTTTCTTTAAAGGTTCTTTGATTTCCTCACCAGGATATTTGCGAAGGGTCAATTCATACAATCCTATGGAAGTACCAAAAAGGAGATTGCCATTGGCAAGCACCGAGACACACTTAATCGCAGAAAGATTGATGTATAAATAGGGCCCTGATACCTTCTCCTGAACCGCATCAAGCCGACGGTCTATGTAAATGGAGATACTGGATACAGGAGCCTCAGCTTTATCATCCAATTGGTAGGCATGAACTCCCCGATCTGTTCCGATCCAGAGCCACCCCTTGTGAATGATCAGTCCGCGCGGATAAGCATAAGTTCGTTCAGGCGTACTCGCCACCAATTCGGTCCGCCCATCCTTGAGCGAAAATATCTTGCCATGACCGTCAGAGAAATAGATGGTACTGTCCTGGTAGGCAAAAGTTCTCTGGTCTTGCAAGGGAGGGAAACCAGGGGTGTTCTTCTGGTTGTAAGTCAGGACTTTTCGGTTGGGGACATGAAAAACGCCTTCATCCAGCGTCGTAATCCAGATGCCCCCCTGAAAATCCTCCTCCAGATCTCCCACCGTATTGTTTTTCAAATAGTGCTTGGGCGGTGTTTGGAACCCATTCTCCGTTTTGGCATAAAAGAGAATGCCCTCTCGCGAAGTAGCTACCCACAGATTGCCCCCACTGTCTGTATAGATCAGGCGGACTTCTTCATTGAAAGGCAGAGAGTCCCAGACAATGCTACCAAACTGACTTGGGAGAATGGTCCGGTAGGAATAATCGTGGTTGAGGAAGCCAACCCCTCCCCCGGAGTTCTCCTCAAAAAATCTGGTTTGAAAACGTTTATTCTGCCCAAATAGAATGGGGTAATGCTCAGGATTCCCGATGTTGAAACCCATCACAAAAATGGAGTCTCCAAACTCACCGATATACGTGGCCCTTGCAATCTGGCTGCTATCCTCTTTAGGGAAACGATACACTTCTTCTCCATCAATCAGCACCAGCCCGTCCTCCCTGGTCCCAACCCAGATTTTACCTTCTTTATCCTCCCTGAAGACGTAAGCAAAAGAATTGGAACTGGCCTCCTTCAAGAAGGGGGTATTGCCCGGGTTGTAAAACTTGCCATCCTGATAATAGGCCAGGTCTCCGGAAAATGCAGCCAACCATATCCGGTTTTGGGAGTCCACATAATGGTGTAGAATTTCATTGTCCGGAAGCCCATCGTCGGTGGTATAATTTTTGAACCTTTTTCCGTCAAACTGGCTCAGTCCCATGGGACTGGTAAACCACAAGAAACCATCATGGTCTTCAGCTACGCGGTAAATGGTAGAACTGGGAAGGCCATTTTCACTGGTATAGGAAATAAAATTAGGCTCCTGTGATTTCAACAAGAAATATGAACCTAAGAGGCAGAAAATGGTGCTCCAAACTTTTAGCTGCATGAGCTATATTGATCCTGAACCTTTACAAATATCTTCTCTTAAAAAACTTAAGTTAAGAAGATGGCCAGATTGATGCAAAAATAGAATCTACACCTCCCCGACCGGCATCAAATCCCCCCCTACAGCATCAACAGAAATTTTGTTTCCATCACCAAGTTTTCGACCTTAATGGTAAGTATTTTACAATTCACTCGACGAGACTTTTCCTACTCCCCTTCGTGTTGCTCCTACTCAGCAATGCATTGTCCGGGCAAAATCTGGTTCCCAACCCGAGCTTTGAAAGCATTGGCACAGCACCTTGTAGCTGGATCACTTCTCCCGCTCAGTTCACTGGCGCGGTGAACAACTGGACCATGCCCTCCACCGGCAGCACCGATATCTTTTCCAATTATGTTGCCACCAGTTGCTATGCCCACAACTTCTCCACCCATTCCTCCCGGGTAGGACAGCAAGCCCCCCATTCAGGAAATGTAATGTCCGCACTCAACAACTATGGCTCGGGATGTGGTTTTCAACCCAATTACCGCGAATACCTCCAGGTTCAGCTTACGACTCCGCTCACGGTCGGGCAGTCTTACGACATTGAATTCTATGTGTCCCTGGGAGACCGTTGCACTTACGCGACCAACAACATAGGAGTCCGGTTCAATACAACCAGCACCTTTATCTCTACTTGCTTCGTGATCAACCAGGCACCTCAGTTTAACCTCACCTCCGTCATCAGCGACAAAACCAATTGGGTATTGGTATCAGGGACCGTCACTGCCACCGCTGCCTGGCGATATATCATCATTGGCAACTTCTTTTCCAATGCGGCTACCACTGCGGTCAATGTCGGGGGTACGCGTGACAATACCAGGTATTATATCGACGACGTTTCCGTACAGGAAGCGGTTGTCCTGCCAGCCCCGGAGTTGATCCTTCACGGTGAACGTGATGCACAAGGCCTGATCGATTTGGAATGGCCGCTTTTGGAAAATCCTGAGGATGGAAGCTACCGCAAGCAAAGATCCGGCGATGGACAAAATTGGGAAACAGTAAGCAGGGTACCCGGAGTGAATGATGCGGAGGTGCTCTCATGGACAGACCATTTCCCCCCGGCGGGTGACCTCTTTTACCGGGTTCGCTACCGGGATCAAAACGGGCTGGACCGGGTCTCCAACCTGGTCAACTTCCAAGGGAAAGACAATCCCTATTACCTTCAATTTACCAATCATCCGGTTGCCTCGGACCAACCGGTCCTGCTGCGCATCGGCCAGGCCGATGATGCTCCCGCCTCCCTGGAAGTGATCGACCTCAATGGCCGCGGGCTCTGGGCCCGGGAAAACCTGACCGTCCGGGAAGTTGATGGGTTCTCCATTCCAGCAGGGACCTTCACCCCCGGAATGTATGTGGTCCGAATGACAACCTCCAAGGGTGTGGTTACGCGCAGGCTGGTGATACAGTAGCCTTGGGTATTGGGCGCGGGTGCGCCATGGAAGTGGAAAGGGTGAACCATGGAAGTGGGGCGGGTGAACCATGGAAGTGGGGCGGGTGCGCCATGGAAG
>CAYGRE010000205.1:0-5248 GCA_964352215.1 uncultured Bacteroidia bacterium | reverse complement strand
TATTATGACCAGGAAGGAACGCCATCCGATCAGCGATTGTTCCCGTCCATGTCTTATGGTATTTCCATCTCCTTTCACAAGTACCCACTCTATGAGGCGAAAGGGCTGAGCTATGGAAATCTGGACCATGTAAAGCAGGAACATAAAGGTAAGAATGCAGTAAGGGTTACCCTGATCAAACACAGTGGGCAGAACATCCCATTTCTAATCCCCAAGGAAGGAGAGGTTTGGGAAGCATTTCTGAACTTTATCAGGGAAACCAATACCAACGCAGCTTTTCTGAGCAGTTTTACCTACAAGCTCGCCACCTTGAAGCCTGTTCTCAAGCCCATTTCGGGCAGTTATGAACGGTTGGAAATCTTCTTTCAAAACAACTTCAACGAGGTCTACGCTTCGAACAAGAAATTTTTTGAGGCTCTGGGGAGGTTCATTTGCGCCCTCCCACAATTTGAGGAAAAACTCACTCAAGAGTTGCTTTATGGCACCCTGCGCTTCGTCCATTTCATTCACAATTCAACCTTAATTCATCATGAGCAAATGGTATAAGATTAGCCTCTTGCCGCTGGGGCCTTACTTCTTTGGTCAGGAAACCCGTGCGGAGTTGGGCAACCGGCAAATGTATTTTCGCAGAAGTGCCGACTTCCCTCAACAAAGCACCTTGTTGGGAGTGATGCGCCACCAACTACTCCTGCAAAACGGATGGGCGATCCCGCGTGTCAACCTGGAGGGCAATCCCGGGGGCCTGATCGGAAAGATTGGGTTTAAGCCAGGCATGTCCAGTGGTGATTACGGGAAGATCAAAGGTCTCGGTCCTGTGTTTATGCAAAAAAATGGGCAAGGTCACTATTTCCTCCGCGACAGGGAGTGGGGACTTGACGGGAAAGAGGATGTATTCCTGAAGACTACGATGGAGACATTGAATTTCAGGAGTCTGGGAGCCTCAAATGCTAAGGTCAGCCTGCTGAAACACGAGAAAGGAGGAAGCACCAGGGACTATTCGGCCAAGCAGGGCTTCAAAGAATACCTCCACGATCCTACCGCCCCCTTCGAAACCAAGGTCGAGCTCAGAGATGTGTTGAAGCCTGTCACAACAGTTGGTGTCTACAAATTCGTCTACCGTAAATCGGAAGATGGGGACAACGAACAGGGGTTTTTCAAAAACGTGTATCAAGTGATGGAAAAGGAGTGGACGTTTGCCTTTTATATTGAAATGGCGGATGATCAAAGCCTGCATCCCGGTGAAAACCGGGTCGCAATCATGGGTAAGGAAAGAAGCCCTTTTTTGATCCGCATTACACCATCGACCTCTCCGGTGGATTTTAGAAAAGAGTTCCCGGCCCCTGGCACCCTGCAAAAAGTTCTACTCCTGAGTGATACCCAGGTTGATGAGGCTCAACTTTTACCCCTTTGTCTACTGATCAACGGAGATACAGTTCACTACCGGGCTTTTTCCAAGCCCTACAATGGAAATGGACGGAAATGGTACGCCAATCTCAACCGGAGAAGGGATCTCTCCAGCTCCTACCGGTTACTCCGCCGGGGAACAGTTATCTACACTGAACAAGCCGATCGGGTAGCATCATTGCTCGAAGAAGCCAATCACTGGCACACGATAGGAAACAATTACTTCACGATTTTATCAGCATAAACGATATGGTACAGACATCCAACCCCGAGTACAATTATCAGGTCGCGCTTTTCAGTATCCGCGCCCTGAGCAATCTTCACCCAGGCAGTGCCTCGGAGAATTATGGCATCATTGACAATCTGGTCCAGCGCGATCCTGCAACTAGGTTTCCCTGCATCAACGCCAGCAGCCTGAAGGGTGCATTGCGTGAATATTGCCGTAACTATCTGAGTGATTCCCAAACCCGCCAGGAAATGATCACTTATATCTTCGGCCTGGACAAAAAGGACAGTGACGACAACGCCGATCCGGATGGAAGATCAGGAAAACCTGAAAGGCAGGTTGCAGGAGCCTATCGTTTCCTGCCTGCCGATCTGATCAGTTTTCCCCTCCGGGGTGATGAGCGGTTGTATTTCAATGCTACCTGCCCCTGGCTTTTAACAAACCTGAATCAGCAGATGAACCTCTTCCGTCAACAGTTCAGGACGGACTGGGTAACAGGTTTGAACAGCACCTTGGGGAACGCTGAGGCGGTCCACTTTGGTCAAGGTGGTCATCGCGTAGATCTGGATGAACTGGTCCTGTCTCCGGTAGGACCTCCTGCCCATCACCAGCAAGCAAAGGAGGTGATCGGAGAAGCAATTACTGTGCTAAAGGACAAGCAGTTTTGCGAACTGGTCGGCGACTATCACCTCCCCGTGATCGCCCGCAACAACCTCGAAGATGGACGCAGTACCAATCTTTGGTACGAGCAAGTGCTTCCACGCGAAACACGCTTCGCATTTTTCGTTCTGTACCCAAAAGGAGAGCAGAATCGCTTTGCTGAATTCAAGGCCGCGATCGAAGCCTTTCCGGTGCAGATCGGTGCCAATGCCAGTGTGGGCTATGGTTTCTGTGAATTCAAACAAATGGAATTGGAGGTATTACAATGAAACCTGAACCTAAACTGATCGAGATCGCCCTGAACCGGCTGGCAGATTCCGCAACAAATCAGGGAATCGTAAAGGATCGGAAGATCCCCAACAAATACAAAGGTTATGTGGCTTCCTTTGGTGGGACCATAGTACAACTAGGCATCATGCCAGCATGTATGGCCTTTTGTGTGGATGACAATAAGAAGAAAGTGGCTGCCCTCATGTTTGCCATTTACCGGGAACGCCATCAGATTCAAGGTCCGGACAGCCTGGAGAACTACCTGAAGGAAAATTGGATGGCATGGCCTCTACCTGAGCAAAGAGTTTTCAGAAGCCGCATGACCCGGGTGGCTGTTTCCCTGAAACTTGCTTTGCGCACGTATGAGTTTGACGAAACTGAATCCCAGGACTGAACCTAAATCATTAGAACCATGGTACAACCCAACGCCGGCTATCTGTTTTACAAACAAAATTTCACCAATGATCCTGGAGTCATGGACCATACGGTGAACAAGCGGATTGAAGGGATTTCCGAGCTGCCGGATGCCGCAGCTTATCAACTGCCCTTCGAAGATACGCTTACGATCCCACTCAGTACAACTTATCCCGGACTGGTGATCGGTACGGGATATACCCACGCTGCCAACAGCGAGAGTGAAGCCTTCAAAATAGGATTCTTTTTCGACCACACCACTGGGATGCCAGTGATTCCAGGTACCAGCGTCAAAGGATCCCTGCGCAGCCTGTTTCCGAATCATTATCGTTGGAAAGAAAAAAGAGGAGCGGCTCTTGCTGAATGGGAAGCGTATGCCCAATTGCGCTACCCTTTCATTCGAAAACTCCTTAGCAATATCTGCAAACTTGATCCAGACAAGATTTCAAATGAAACCATCAACCAATTAGAGGAGGAGATATTTGCCGGACTACGGAAGGGTAAAGCGATTGGGGTTTACCAGCGCGATATATTTAACGATGCATTTCCAGTGAAGATTGAAGGGGAAAACAGGGGTAGGGAAAAACGGCTGTTTGCCCAAGACAATCTAACCCCACACATCAACCGGAATCGACCTGAACTGAGCCCTTTTACCGAGCCGGTGCCTTTGAAATTTTTGAAAGTGTTATCCAGGGTTCAATACGAATTTCGCTTTGTGCTGAGAGATAGCCAGGTGATTCCTGAGTTGACGGCAGATCGCAAGAAGGTATTGTTTCAGACTTTACTGCAATTCAATGGGGTAGGGGCTAAAACAGCGGTTGGCTATGGGCAGTTTGCCGGAAAAGAGAATCTTCAGGCGATATTCGGTAGCACTTCAGATGAGGACCAGGAGGCAATGGATCCTGACCTCGTCCCGCCAATACCAAAGCGTACAGAACCAGCGATTTATAACGGGCGGATCAGGGACGGAGAAGGCCCCATTGAAGCCATCGTATTGGTAAACGATCCCCCCACACGTATGGTATACATAAATACCAAACAGGCAGGGATATTTGAAGTTCCGGTCACAGGAAATTGCAGGGAAGGCGTTGGGGAACTTGTGAAAGTTGTAATAAACCAGACAGACAAGAGAACAAAAGAAATTAAACAAGTAGGATACCGAGGACCAGTAATACAATGAATACTCTTATCGCGCACCCTGAAATTAGTGCTAAGGTCGGGAAGCTTGACCTTTATGCACTTACCTTTGACTTACCCTTTCGACTCAAAGATATCTCCAAGTTCCGGGGTGCATTTGTTGAGATGGTTGGTTGGGAGAACGACCTTTTTCACAACCATAACAATCAAGAGGGGAATTCTTCTGGATATATGCATCGATACCCACTGATTCAATACCGTGTGCATGGTGGCCATGCCGCAATTCTGGGCATCAACGAGGGTGCCAATACATTGGAAGATTTACATCGTTCGGGGGCCTTTGATCGATTCTGCTTGCAAGGACGGTCTTTTCCCTTGCAGGTGCTTCACCGCAACCGTGATCGTGGAGTCGAAATGCAGGTAACTGAAGCGCTGCATCGCTACCGCATATATTGTTACCAGCCCTTCGTTGGCGAATCATATCGGAAATATAAAAGTACGCCCGACCTGACTGGAAAAGTTTCAATACTGGAAACGCTTTTGCGAAACCATATTGTTTCGTTTGCCTATGGGGTTGGAGTTGACCTGCCGGAAACACCCAGGATCAAAGTAACCCTTAATGATATCGACCGGGTTAAAAAGGTTAAGATGAAAGATTCATCGCGTATGGGCTTTGATATGGTATTCAGTGTAAATGCAATATTGCCTGAAGGGGTGGGTATTGGGAAAAATACCTCTCATGGGTATGGCTTTATTTTGCCCCTGGAAAGATTTGGCTGAGTTTGGTTAAGTCGTGGCGATCCGGTTGGGAGATACCGGTGAGCTCTTTGACGTACGACGTTCTTTTTGCCTATCACAGGACTGCAATGCAGGGATGCCTTTGGGTTGTTCCAGCATTGCAGTTTCTGGGTAAGGGCTGAATCCCAGTCCTCTTGTTCGACCGAAAGGGAAAGGGTAAAGCCAGATTGTGGCAAACTCATTTTGGCAGCCTTTGATGCGATAGAACCGTTTCGGCCCTGGATTGATAGATTGGTAGCAGAGTTAGCCATCGGTGGAGAAATGAAAAAGAACTGGTTTGAGATAGATGACTTCCCTGGCCCAAAGTTTTTTACCAAATGATAAGGAGGAAGAGGTATG
>CAYGRE010000204.1:0-5250 GCA_964352215.1 uncultured Bacteroidia bacterium | reverse complement strand
CAAAACTTTAAGGTCTTGCATTCCTTTACGTACGCGAGTACCTGCTGCCTTATTACCTTTTTCGTAGAATTTGTTGAAGTCATCTTCGAGACCCATTACCAAATCCTTAAGCTCTTCAAATCGTGCCATTTTCTTCTCGATTTATGGTTTTACTTTATTTGAGAGCTCAAAGTAGGAATTTTTCAAGTTATTCAAAACGTAGCCTATTCCCTTGATTTGCAGAAAGGTGAGGATAACTCGAATGACAATGATGGCTAAGCCTAGCCAATCACTACACAAGTACCTGATAAGCAAGCCTATACGGAATTTGATATGCCTATACTGCCCAGAATCGCAGGTGTTCATAACTTCGAGAAAAAAATCGCCCTATACATAGCCTGAAAGCGGTTTTTCCAAAACCAACCATTCATACACAGAATTAGAGGGGGGCAAAGTCATCGAGATCAGTGGTGGAATCCCATCGAATGAACCTGATTTTCCATTTGCGCTTGGGGAGTTCCTTGTATTGTTCGATGAAAGCCAGGATTCCCCCCGGTGCACGAAAGTCCGCTCGGTAGGCCCGAAAAAGTGAGGAAACATATAGGATATTTTCCTCACTGTCCTTTCCCGGCCGGACTTCGGAATGCAGATACGACCGGGTGGCTAAATCCAATTCTTCTTCGATACTGTCGGGTGAGTAAAATCGGATGGGCGGACAACTCATGGCCCCACAATTCAGGGCAAAATGGATGCGGGCATCTAGCTTTTCCACCCGCATCTTCACTTCAAAGGACGAAGTCCAAAACCTGGGGATATACCCCAGCCCCCACCACACTTTGGAACGCCTGAGGATACCATTCTCAAGGTCCATCAAACTGAGCATCTTTCCGGCCACATTGATCTGACGACGCAGAAAATGCTTCATCCTCGATTTTGCCTGTGCATTGACCTCAGGTTGTTCCCGCATCAGGTAAAGGTTGAAGCCGTTGTAGAGGTTGATCCAAAAAGCCTTTTTATCCTGGTCACTGACAAGGGCCAAGGCCAGCTCTTCCTGATCCAATTCAGACAACCGGACCATCAAACCGTCTACTTCTTGCTCATTTTTCAACTGAATCAGAAAATCCTGGGCCAGTTTCTGGATGGCCGCTTCCCGGGAATCTCCCTGCACAGTTTTCAACTCGGTTTCCATTTCACAAAGGTAATCCCAATCAAGCGATCAAAGTGTTCACCTTTAGACAATAATGTTCTAATCTCAACCGTTCCTATCTTGTATTCTTGAATAATGGCTGAAAGTGTTAAATTTGCAACCGATTAGTTAAAAACAGATTTGTGCCGATGAAGAAGGTTTTCTCCTTTAAAAGCTTGCTACTAACCCTTTTGTTGCTGTCCACGACATCACTCTCCGTTATGGGAGAAGGTTCAACCCCGGACGGCTACGACATCACCTTTAAGATGAGTGGACTTCAGGAAGGAGATACCTGCCTGATTGCCTATTATCTGGGTTCCAAGCAATACATCAAAGATACCCTGCGTGCAGATGCCAAAGGTGTCTGTCGCTACCAGGGGGAAGACGATATTGAAGGTGGTATCTTTCTTTTCGTAATGCCGGGAAGCAAGTACTTCGAATTTATATTGGTCGAGCCCATATTTACCCTGGAAGCCAATATCAAGGATCCAGTCAATACCATGAAGGTAAAGGGTTCGCCCGAAAACGCGGCCTTTTTTGGTTATCTGCAAAAGGTCCAAGGATTGCAAAAGGAACGTGCTGGAATCCAGGAGACGCTCAAGTCGGGAAAAATAACTGCGGAAGAAAAGGAAAAACTTGAAAAAAGGGCTGTAGAAGTTGACAAAGAGGCACTTACTTTCAAGGACCAGTTCATGCTGGATCATCCCGATCTATTCGTCACCAAGGTTTTCAATGCCTCCACCGAACCAGAGGTTCCCAGCTTCGCCGACCAGGGTTTCAACGATACCATCATTTCTGCCAAGCGTCTGGAATACTACCGCAACCACTATTGGGACAATGTGGACCTGTCAGATGACCGTCTGCTGAGAACTCCGGTGATTGAACGTCGCCTCAAGGATTTACTGCAGCGCTATACTGTCCAGGAGCCCGATTCGCTGGTCAAGACAGCCAAACTTACCATGGACAAGGTGGAGGCAGGACAAAGTGATGAAGTCTTTCGCTATTTCGTGATCACCATCACCAATTTGTATGCCGGCGACAAGCGCATGTGCTTTGACAAGATCTATGTCTTCATGGCAGGTGAATACTATGTCTCCGGGAAAGCCTGGTGGACGGATTCTACTCAAAATGTCAAAATCAAGGACCGCTACTACAAGATGAAATACAATACCTGCCAATCCCGTGCTGCCAACCTCCTGATGCGGGATGTGGACGGAAATATGCAGCAATTGTACAATGTAGATGCCCCTTATACCATTGTCTATTTCTGGGCCTATGACTGCGGACACTGTAAAAAGGTCACGCCAAAGGTGAAAGACTTCTACAATGATTACAAAGACCTGGGGATCAAGATATTCTCGGTTTCGACGAAGAAGGAAACGGAGAAATGGAAGGAATCGATTGTGGACAAAGGGATCGAGGAATTCATCAATGTGGAAGACCCGGAGCACCTGAGTAACTTCCGCATCTTTTACGACATCTACTCTACCCCGGTCATCTATGTCCTGGACAAGGACAAGAACATCATTGCCAAGCGGTTGGATGTGCTCAGCTTACGGAAATTCATGAACCACATGCTGGATGTTGACATCGCCATTCCGGAGGGATTGGAACCTGATCCTGAACAAGCTGCACCGGAAAACCCCAAGTAGGAATAATATGTCAGGCGAAAGACTTGAATAAGCAAAATATCCCTTTGAAGGGTAGGCACCGGGGTTGGCAAAAGTGAATTCGTTGATTTAGGTCGAAAAAGGTATTATCTTTCCTTACGATTAATACGATACCCCATTCAACGTTTTCAAATATGAAACAAATTTTACTTACCCTTTTACTTGTACTCAGCACTGGAACGATCTCCTTTGCACAGGTAACCGGCGTCAGCACGTCCACAGAAAACAAAGTAGCGATCCTGGAAGAATTTACCGGTGTCAGATGCCCAAATTGTCCTCCAGGGCACGTCATTGTCAGCGACTTGCTCACCAATCTTCCTGGCCAGTTTTATGTGGTGGCTTACCACCCCAACAATTCCAGCTACACTCCTCCCTACTCAGGTGACGAAGATTTTCAGCGTGCTCATCCAGCGGCTTTCTATTCCACTCCTTACTGTGGATCAAGTCGCTTTATGCCCAGCGCATTCATCAACCGTCGCGAATGGTCGGCCGGTGAGAAAATCACTTCCCGCAGTGCATGGAGTAACTCTGTGAACAGCATCATTACGGAAACTTCTCCTATGAATGTTGGCGTCATCGCCAACTATGACGAATCCACTATGATGATGTCAGTCACGGTTGAAGTATACTACACTGGCCTCGTCAATGATGCCAATGCACTCTACGTTACCCTGGCTGAAAATGACCTGGTAACTTCTCAGCAATCAGGTGCTTCCGGTTCTTACACCCACAAGCATACCTTCCGTGAGTCCTTGACTGCACAGTGGGGAGATGCCATCAGCAGCACTGCTCCAGGTCTCAGGACTTATACTTTTACCTATGACAACTCCACTACCCAGTACAATATGAGCAACTGTGAGATTGTGGCATTTGTCGAGAACAAAACCAACGAAGAAGTTTATACCGGCTCAGGAACTGATGTCACCATTGGTGCCGTAGCTTTGGCAGACCCTTCCAGCTTTGGCCTCGAGGTATACCCAAATCCAATGACCAACGCAGCGGTGGTTACCTTTCAAACCAGCGACATCTCTGAGGTTTCATACCAAATCGTCAATGTCCAGGGAGTTGAAGTTGCCGCCAGCAACCTCGGTACTCAGAATGCAGGTTCACACCGCATCGACCTGAACACCGCAGAGATGGGACTTGCTTCCGGCCTGTACTTCCTCAAGATTACTTCCGGTGAAACTTCTGCTGTTAAGCGGATTGTGGTTCAGTAAGGAAAGTATCTACTTTCAATGAAAAAGCGGCTGTCTTCTTTTGAGGCAGCCGCTTTTATGATTTACCTCCCCTCCCGTAGTGTCTCTAACTTGGCTTCCAATACCGAGATCTTGAGACGTGCTTCGTATTCCTGTTCCCGCATAGCATCTTTCAATTCGCCGATGGCCTTTTCTTTTCCATTTAGCTCTGATGCATGCTTTTTCTTGAGTTCTTCTATCTGACTCCGGGCAACGTCCAACTGAAGCTTGGTCTGGTTGTTGGTGTTGCGCTCTTCCTCCAACTGGGCCTTGCTCTCTTTTTGCTTTCGCTCCAGATTGGACTGTTCCGCCTGAAGGGCGGCAAGTCCATCCTCAAGGGCCATAACCCTCGCCTCCAAAGCCTCATTGGTGGCAAGGAGGCGGTCTCTCTCTTCTTCCACTCCTGCGACCCCTGCATCTATCTTTGCCTGAATCGCCGCTTCACCAGGGTGAATTCCCTCGTTCCGCGCCCTCGACAACAACAGCTTGCTGTCATCAGATAGAAAATACTCTACATAGTCTTTGCCGAAGTACCGGGATAGCTTGCGGACGCTTGGCAACCGGAAGTTCTCCCGACCCAATAACATCCTAACGGCATCCTCCGATTTCCCCAATCCTTTACCCAGTTGCTTATAGGTCAGCTTGCGAGCTTTGAGTTCCTGCTTAAATAACTTTCCCCAATCCGGGTCTGAATATTTGATTGCCATTGTTTACTGTTAAGGTTACTAAAGATGCCTAATTTAACAAACGAACTTCAAATTTACCGAACGGAAATGTTCGGTTGGGGGTGTTCGTTCGCAGCCTGAACCGAACAGATGTGTGCGGTTGGGGCTGTGTGCTTGCGGGTTATGACCCTCTCGGCTGCGGGGTCCAACCCTAAAAGGTTGTGCCACATGCCCCTCAGGGGTTCACCTGCCTGCCATATAGATCCATTCGGTGAACCGAATACGTCTGTTCGGTGGAAGCCATAAGGCTGAGATATGGACCGAATATATTTATTCGGTTTACCGAACGTGTGTATTCGGCCAGCCGAATTGGTGTGTGCGGTCGAACCCCCGGCACCAGGGGTTTGACCGCACATATCAATTCGGCATACCGAATGCGTATATTCGAATAACCGAACACATCTATTCGGTCCGCCGGGCATATCCATTCGGGCCAGGCCGCAAAGGACCGCCTG
>CAYGRE010000203.1:0-5353 GCA_964352215.1 uncultured Bacteroidia bacterium | reverse complement strand
CTCAGGATCGAGGTCGACCAGATCGGCCTCCCGGAATTGGGTAAGAAGATTGATGTGGTCGGGAACCGGCTGGCCTTGTCGCTGGTCTGCTCGGCTCTCCTGATTGCTGGTGCCATGACCCTCAATGCAGATCCCGGCTATGGGGCTGGAGAAGGGGTGCCCAAAATCGCGGTGGCCATGTTCATCGGTTCCGGCCTGGTTGGGTTTTTCCTGATGCTCTCTCTCCTAAGGAAGAAATAGTGGTTTCCGAATGGACCTTGAAAAAAGTGATTTCACTGAAAATTCACTATCTTTTCCGGGTAAACTAAAATCCATCCTTATGATGAAGCGTCTACTTTGCAATTCTGCGATCCTCGGTCTTCTGGCAGGCCTCTTCTTTATCAGTTCTGCCGCTGAACTCCATGCCCAGAAAAGGTACCGGGTATCCTATAAAAGTGAAGGCATCTCCCCTATTGTTGAGGGCTCTGTACGTATCCCTTCCAATACTTATTCTTCGGGATACGGGGTCAACCTGATCCTGGGATACCAATTCAACAGCTATATCTATGCTGGAATAGGTACTTCCATCGATGCTTACGATTCGGATTTTTACCTTCCGGTCTTTGCCGACGTTCGCTATTTCTTTCTGGAAGGACAGTTTACCCCTTATGCGTTTGTCGATGTGGGCTATGGTCTCCCTATTGATGTCGACGAGCAGCTGGGTGCTGGTATCATGGCCAATCCGGGATTTGGGGTAAAGTATTTTCTGACCCGCACCGTGGCGGTCAATGCCAGCCTTGGCTACCGCTACCAATCCATGCCCATCGATCTGGTCGACGATATTTCGGGTGAGGTCACCACCAATCCTAACTATATCCAGAGTTTTACTATTCGCCTCGGTCTCCAATTCTAAGTAGATGCCCCAGATTATCAAACTGTTCTCTCCACTTTTAATCGGTCTCGTTTTCAGCCTTTCCTCCTGTTCTGAAAAGGAAACCGACCTTTCTGATCCCACCTCAGTCGCGAATTTCATCTGTGAGAAAACCCAGGAGATGCTGGACACCGCAGAGGAAAATGACCTGGAGAAGGTTGCTGAGTTGAAGGCAGAGGTGATAGAGATGGAAGAAAGGGTCAAGGTTCACCATGGAGACAAATTCTCTGAATTTATGGCCAAAATGGAGTCTGAGCTTACCACGACTTGTGAGCTTTCTTCTCCGAATATCCGATAAGGATACCGGGGCATTAGATCTTAAAGCTCCCAGGTTTGAAGGTTCCCAGATCTTAGAACCCCTGGATCGGAGGATATCCGTAATCCTATCTTAACCTGTTAACGTGCTCCTAAGCGGGTGCGTCGATGCACACCCAGGGACGACTTTGGATTTAAAGGCCGACTTTTTCCATCGCTTCTTTGGCCAACATCAGGTTGGAATCCGACTGTCAGAATGCCACTTGGTAAAATGCAGGATCAGAGTGTGCTTGCGGGTGGTGGAGGTGGTGTGGGAGGTAAATTGGCCGGGGCCGGAACGGTATCAATCGTTTCCAGGAGCTTCCGAACCCTTCTCCGGAGGATGCCAAAGGGATCCCAAAGAGCCATGGTATTCTCAGCGGTAACCTCTACCTGATTGGGCGAAATCTGGCGGAGGTAATAGTTTTCCCCCCAAGTCCAAAAATTCATTCCTTTGGAACCAACCAGCATATTCGGCTGGTAATTCTTAATCTCCCAACGCTGTCTGCGGAAAGCTTCAGCAGCCCTGGCAAAGAACTGTGGTCCCGGCTCATTCAGTGTGATGATTTTTGTATGTTTTGCACCCATAAGCCTAATTTATGGATCAATCTGTGATTGTCGCACCTTCAAGGTATTTTTTTTCTATTTTGCAGGTGCAGGATCGTGAAAACCCGAAAGTATTATGGGATTGCATCGTGAAGGCCGGATTATCATTCCGGTTTCTTTTTTCATCATCGCTGGTGTTTGGTCAGCGCTCTACTTCTCCTTGTTGAGGGACAGCCAGATTTGGCCGTTGGGTATGATCTTGTTGTTTGCCGGGATTATTCTATTTGGCCTGATCCTGAATTTTTTCCGCAACCCAAATGTAGAGGTCGTCACCGACCCGGAAGGCGTCATCGCCCCGGCAGATGGCAAAGTAGTTGTGATCGAAGAAATTGAAGATCCCCACTATTTCAAGGGCAAGGTCACCCAGGTCAGCATTTTCATGTCTCCGATCAATGTGCATGTCAATCGCAATCCGATCTCGGGCCTGGTAAAATTTCACCGCTACCACAAAGGGAAGTATCTGGTGGCCTATAACCCCAAGTCTTCTCAGGAAAACGAACAAACAATGTTCGTGATCGGCAATGATCTTTGGGAAATCGGTTTCAAACAGATCGCTGGCGCGGTTGCACGAAGGATCTGCTGGTACATCAAAGAAGGTGACCAGGTAGATCAGTGTCAGGAGATGGGTTTTATCAAGTTTGGTTCCCGGATTGATGTCCTTATCCCAACGGATGCGGAGATTCTGGTAGAGCTTGACCAACCTGTCCGGGGAGGCATTACCACTTTGGCCCGTAAACAGTCCTGAACCACCGATTAACGGGAACTATCCTTGCCCCTGGAATAGGATTTCGATTGTCATTTGGGACAAAATAAATTAGCTTTGGCCTTATTTTCAGCAGTTTATGGCCATTTTGACTCAAATACCCCCTCGCAGAAAGAGATCATTTCTCCCTACCGACTTCAAAGTCACTGATTGGGAGCATCTTACCCCCTACTTTGATGAATTGAAAGCCGCCCCATTGGATACGGTTGACCAGGTAGTGACCTGGTTAAAGAAGTCCAGTGAGTTGGAATACATTCTTACCGAAGACAAGGCGTGGCGGTATATCCGAATGACATGTGACACAGAAAACAAGGAAATCAAGGAGCACTTCCAGTTTTTTGTCACTGATATCATGCCGAATCTATCCCGGATCGGCAATGAGTTGCAGAAAAAGCTTTATGAGAGTAAGGGTTTTGCCAGCCTGGACCAGGATAAATTCCTCATTCTGATCAGGAATGTAAAAAACAGCATTGAATTGTTTCAGGAGGAGAATATCCCTATTGAAACTGAGATACGGCAACGTTCCCGCGATTTTGATGAGATTTCAGGCAGTTTGTTCATTGAAGAAGATGGTGAGAAGATTACCCTGCAAATGGCGGCGTCTCTTTTAGAAGGTCCTGATCGCGCAGAAAGACAACGTGTCTGGCAAAAAATAACTGATGCCCGCCTGGCGAAAAAGGAAGCGCTGGACGTTCTCTTCAGTGATCTGATCCAGATGCGCCACCAGATTGCGGTCAATGCCGGCTTCAAAGATTTTGGTGCCTATATGTTCCGGCGGCTTGGCCGGTTTGACTACACCAGAGAAGACTGCGAACAATTCCACCGGTCCATTGAGTTGGTCGTGACTCCGATCCTGGAAAAGATAAGTGAGAACCGCAGAAAGCGCCTGGGGGTAGATGTCCTCCGGCCCTGGGATCTCTCGGTAAATGAATTTGGCGAGGATAAACTCAAGCCATTCAGCAATACCGAAGAGCTGTTTAACATTACCCGGAATATCTTCGGACGCATTGACCCTAAATTCAGGGCGATGCTGGATGCCATGAAATCACTCGGGACGCTTGATTTGGATTCTCGCCTTGGGAAGGCTCCTGGTGGATACAATTATTCTCTTCCTGAAACGGGAGCCCCCTTTATTTTTATGAATGCTGTCGGCAGTCAACGGGACATGACAACGATGCTGCACGAGGGTGGCCATGCCATCCATTCCTTTTCGACCAGTCACATCAATATTTCTGAGTTCTCCCGGCTCCCATCGGAGATTGCAGAACTTGCCTCCATGAGCATGGAACTGGTCGCCCTTGACCACTACGATGAAATTTACCCGGAGCCGAAGCAGAAATACAGTGCCCAACGGGAGCAATTGCTGAGCCCGATCAATATCCTGCCCTGGATTGCGACCATTGATGCCTTCCAATTCTGGATCTATGACTACCCGGATCATACTGCAAAGGAGCGAGCTGAAAAGTTCGTGGAGATATACAAACGCTTCCATGGAAGATACATTTCCTGGGAAGGACTGGAAAATGTGTTGGAGACCTATTGGCAACGTCAAGGTCATGTATTTCAAGTCCCCTTCTATTACATAGAATACGCAATTGCACAATTGGGAGCCTTGGCTGTCTGGCGGAATTACCGCAATGACAATGTGAAAGGATTGTCAGCTTACCAGGAGGCTTTATCGCTTGGGTATACCCGTACCATTCCTGAAATGTATGAGACTGCAAATGTCAAATTCGATTTTTCAGAATCGTACTTCCGGGAACTGATGGATTTCCTGCTTCTGGAATTGGATGCAGTCGAAAAGGGAATGGAAAACTGAGCCTCTCTACATCCTGCCTTACTCGAAGCGCTCCTTAACCAGGTCCACAAACTCTTTGCACACTTTATCATTCCGATTGACGGAAGGGTCGTTGAATACGTAACGGTTAAGTACCGATTCGGCTTCCTCCAGGGATTCGGTTTTATTGATCTTGTCCAATACTACTTTGAACTTAACCGAACTTCCTCCGAACACTTTCTGAACAAACTGGAATTGTTTGTGAACTGGAATCTGTTCGGTGCGGATCATTTTCTCTCCCAAAGCCTGGTTGACATTCGCCTTTCCCTTGTCATCGTTATTCCCAAGTGCTTCGGCCACCGTTTTCTTATCCTTGAATTCTGACTCGGCTTTTTTGGCTTGGGCAAAAAGGTCTATGGTAGATTTTCGGCCTTCGGTAGAAGATTGTTCCTCTTTGGGGGTTTGTGGTTCTTCCTTGGGCGGCTCAGGTTTTTCTCCCCCTCTTGGTGAAAGCAGTGACGCAACTTTTCGACGTGGTTCTTCTCCTCCTTTTTCGGAAAAGATATCATTGACGGACCGCTTCTCAGATTTGGTTTCCTCGTGGGTAGCGGAAACTGTCTTTTCTTTCAGTGTAGAGGATGAGGTATTGTCCACCGGGGGCTTTGTTGCAGGTACTTCCTTGGCGGCTGGCTGCTCTTTGGCAGCAGGTGCATCCTTGGCGGCTGGCTGCTCTTTGGCAGCCGGAGGCGTCACTGCTGAGACTTCACTCCTGTTCTCCTGCTCGGCTCTATTTCTCCGGTCCTGCTCTTGCTTGATCCAATCAGGAACGTCCTGGTTCGTCTTATTCTCCACCGGAGGCTTGCTCGCCGGGGCAGCAGAAACCTTAGGTTTTTCTGCTGGTGGTGCGGCAACCCTAACGGGAGTCCTTTTGGCCTCTTCTACCAAGATATCCAGATCCTTACCGGTCAGACTTTTGAAAAGCGCTTTTTGATAGGTGTAGATC
>CAYGRE010000202.1:0-5392 GCA_964352215.1 uncultured Bacteroidia bacterium | reverse complement strand
CGCCCCAAAGTGGAAAAGTTCAAGCGGGTATTTGCCCATAGAATGAAGTAGAATCCATCCTACCCGTATTAGCAAAGGCTGTCTTTTTGAGACAGCCTTTGCAGTTTTAAGGCAGCTTCTTCAGCTTAGAGACAGCCTCTTCCACTTGCAGACAGCTTCTTCAGTTTGCAGACAGCCTCTTCCGCATGCAGACAGCTTCTTCAGCTTGCCACCGCCTCCTCAGCTTGCCACCGCCTCCTCAGCTTGCCACCGCCTCCTCAGCTTGTCACCGCCTGTTCAGATTTCGGATATCCTCCGCTTTTCGCGTAGCACTCAGCGTTCGATAGTACAATTCCGTCTACCGTTTCAACAACACCAACCCATTCACCTGGACCCCATTGCTGACCTCCAGGGTATAATAGTAAGTGTCTTCCGGCAATTCGTTCCCGTTTTCGTTCAGGCCAGCCCAATCGTTTTGATAGTCATCTGAAGCAATGATCAGATTCCCCAACTTGTCAAATACCTGCATTTTACTGTTGGGGAAATCGGTCAGGCCGGGAATCTCAAATGTTTCATTGACCCCGTCTCCATTGGGGGAAAATCCCCTGACCGGATCAAATGGAATCACATTGAGGGTGATCTCGTCCGTTTCCAGGCAAGGACCATTGCTGATCTTCCAGCGGAAAGTATTCAAGCCATCGGAGAGATTGGAAACATCGGTATTGGCAGCGGAGGGAGAAGCGGGTTGGCCGGAGCCGGCGACAACTTCCCAAAGGCCGGAGCCTACCAAAGGGGGTGTGGCATTGAGGGTAGAAGTATTCGAGAAATAAACATCGCGATCTATACCGGCGAGGGCAGGGCCCGGAGAAGCAAAGACCGTTGTGGAAACGGAGTCCTGGTTGGAGCAGCCATTCCCATCGGTGTAGGTATAAAAAAGATCAAGTGGGGGGCCGATGGGAGCTACAGAAGGGTCAAACAACGTACCATTAATGGCAGGTCCGTTGAGGGTTCCCCCGGCAGGTTGGACGAGTAGTTGAACCGGAGCAGAGGAGCTGCAATAGGCGGTATCCAAAGCTGCGATGCTCACCACCGGAGCGGCAAAGACAGTCACCAGCTGGGTGTCGGCATCAGCACAACCGGCCGAAACCGAATAGGTATAAACGAGGGTGTAAGGCCCACCCGCGCCTGCAGCGCCAGGGTCAAATCCGCTCCCACTGGTCCCAGGACCAGTAAGCACCCCACCGGCTGGCGTACCCGCCACCCCAACCGCAGCATCATTGTCGCAATAGTTCGCGACCAATCCCGTCAGCGCAGCCGTTGGCTGCAAGACCACCTCCATCGTCAATGAATCCTTGTTGGCGCAGCCATTCACATCCGTGAACAGGTAGCTGATCGGATGGAACCCCAGCCCGGCCAGGCCGGGATCAAAGCTCGTTCCCGTCAAACCGTTCCCCACCAGGGTACCCCCGGCCGGAACCGTAGTCAACTGGACCGCTGGCGAACTGCTGCACAATACCGTAAGGGGAGTGGTGACGCTCACATTCGGAGCCTGATTCACCAATGTCGATTGATCCGACTGGGCAATGCATCCAAAAGCATCGGTAAACAGGTAGGTAATCGTATGCGTTCCTGCACCGGCAAGCAAAGGGGCAAAGCCGGTTCCCAAAACCCCCGGACCACTGAAGACACCGCCTGCCGGAGCGGGAGTCAGCACCACCGCGGAGTCATTGTCACAATAAGATGCAGCCAGGCCGGTGAAACCCACCACGGGCAAAGCCCGGATGATAACCTGCTCACTGTCTGCATTCTGGCAGCCATTGACGTCCGTGTATTGATAGGAAATGAGCACCGTATCCGGGGCAGGAACCGCACCGGGATCAAAAACAGACCCCGTCACCCCTGGACCAGCAAAAATCCCCCCTGCCGGAGAACCCTGCAAGGTCACCGAAGGATCACCAAAGCAGAAGGCAGGAGCAGCCCCCGTCAGCAATACCGTGGGAAGAGGATTTACCGTCACCTGGGTGGTATCCATCCACAGACAACCATTGTTGTCCTGAATGGTCAGGATGTATTGGCCTCCTGTGGACACTACGATTGAGGGGGTTGTAGGCCCGGTGTTCCAGTCATACGAATTGGCCAATACTCCGGAGGCAAGCGTGACACTATCTCCGGTGCAAAAACTGGTATCGGGAATAAGAAATGCACCAGGGGAAGGAGCCACACTGACCAGGATCGTATCTGCACCGGAGCAGCCATTGCTGTCAGCGACATCAACGATAACCTGTCCGGGACCGGAAACAACAATTGTTTGAGTGGTATCACCAGTAGACCAGATATAGCTTGCACCCGCGACTCCCGCATTCAGGAAAAGGCTGTTGCCAGCACAAAGCGTGGTATCATTTCCCAGATTCACCACCAAGGCATTTCCCCCGGCGACAACAACCGTATCACGGCCGATGCAGCCAACCGAACTGGTCACCGCAACAAAATATGTATCGGCAACCGTGACGGAAATCGTCTGAGTAGTAGCCCCATTTGACCAGGCATACATGGTTCCACCAGCTCCGGCATCCAGAATGACATTGCCCGCTCCACACAAAGACGTATCCGGGCCCAGGTTGACCACAGGTAAAGGAACAATGGTGAGACCGCGTGTAGGTTGAGCCACGCAGCCGGAACCATCGGTAAGGACTACCGAAGAGGAGAAAGGACCATCGGTCAGATAAGTATTGGTAGGAGTGGGCAGGGTCGAAGTATTGCCATCGCCAAAGGCCCAGGCATAAGAAGCGATCGGAGGCAGGAGGGGACCGGTCGGGGACCAGGCCGTAAAGGCAGGCAGATTGATCAAATTCCCGTTGTTACCATTGGGAGAGCTGTCCGTGATGACGGTCGATCCGGGGCCATCATTGGCACGGTAATAAGCGGCCAGACCGGGTTCAGTACCTCCCAGAACCTGGTTCATACCTGACTGGATCTGGGCCGGAGTACGGGCATAATCCCAAATCCGTACTTCATCGATCTGACCATCAAAGAACCGCCCAACCGGAAATTGAGCCTGTTTTCCTAACTGGAGATCGAGTGGAG
This sequence comes from uncultured Bacteroidia bacterium, assembly GCA_964352215.1. Taxonomy (GTDB): domain Bacteria; phylum Bacteroidota; class Bacteroidia; order J057; family JADKCL01; genus CAWUKT01. The sequence goes on along the minus strand of CAYGRE010000202.1, from coordinate 2,329 downwards.
AATTGGCAATGGTCCCGGCAATCCCGGTTGAGTCGAGGGGAACACCATTTAAAAGAACCTTGACCTCAATTCCGTCGTAAGTTCCGGCAATATGGTACCAGGTGCCTGTATTCATCAACTGGGTCGAAAAAGCTTCATAAGAGACGAAGTTACCGGTGATGCCGACTTCAAAGTTGACAATCCCGTTGTCACCCACCCTGATTTCATAGCCTTCATGACCGACTGCACCTGAAAAGTTCAGGGTAGAGACAATCACACCTTCCTGGCGGTTGGTTGTCCAGGTATCGGCATTGATCCAGGCTTCGACCGTGATCGCATTGGTGAACAAGAGGCTTGGGCTGGCAGGTATGCGGGCATATTGGTTGGTCCCATTGACATCAAGGGCATAATCGTTGAAGGAAAAATTGATCGGCGTATTGGGGCAGGCAGGGACGGAGTCAGGGTAAATTGCACCTTCGATACCAGGCCTGACTGTAACGATCCCCTGGTTGATCAGAACGGCGGTACTGCCATCGCTGGTATCAGTAGCCAAAATGTCAAAGACGGTGTTGGTAAACAATTGGCCGGAAGGTAGATTGATATTGCCGCCGGTACCCATCATGGGCACACCAATGGCTACCTGAGAAAAGGACTCGATCAACTGATAACTGACTCCTATTTCGCTGAGACTAACGATCACATTGACAGACTGACCGTAACATATCGTATCCATAGAGACGGATACCGGAAGATTGGCATTGGGGACAGGAGGGGGAGAGGAGGCGAACAATTGCCCAAATAAAAAGAACAATACACCAGTGAAAATTGACCTTAGCATAATTGGATTTTGTCATGTCCGGAATTATCAGACATCACCGTATAAATATTTAATAGTCGGCATCAGGGTAAAGCTAAATAGCACTACAGGTAATTTAAGGATTTCTCGACCAATACACCTATTTCTATGAATGAAATCACTCAATTGACCTGATGGAGGTTCAGATTTCCTGCAAAACTCGATGAATGCTCCCTTTTGAAGAATAGATATAACTATATGACGATGAATACATTCAGTTTTCTTATAACTGATTTTTGAGAAACTTCGAATGATGCGAATCAAGGCCTATGGTGAAAAACTCAGTTTGCTTTGGACCAACTAAAGAGCGTTATTTACGTTCAATCAAAGGTGAGATACGCTATTCCAAACCCGTATTAACTACGCTATCGAGATTCGATTTGTTTTTTCAATCTGTTTATAAAGACAGAGTCAACTAAATGTAAAAATATCGTACTATGACACCTTTACGCCCTTATCACAGAGGGGGAGTCTCTTCTGTATCCGTTCTTAATCAATTATCCTTATGAACCGTACCTTTCTACTGACAGTGACCCTGGTCATTTTGCTTTTCAGCGTATCGTCTGTGAACGCAATTGCACCGGAGTCCCCTTTCACACCCTATTCCAATGCTGCCTTTGACAATGGTGACACCATTCCGCCAGTGTTGTTGAACGTCCCGGCCGACGACACCCTGGATTGCAGCGATCCGATTCCACCAGATCCGGTTACCGCCACCGATGACAGTGGCCCTGTTACCTTAATCCCTACCAATTCTGTTTCTTCTTTTGAATGTTCGCCCGGCTTGGTTGCCTGGTGGCCAGCCGAAGGCAACGGAAATGATGCCCAAGGCAGCTTGAATGCCTCTCTGATCAATGGCACAACTTTCACCTCTGCTATTGCCGGAGACGGTTTCTCCCTGGACGGAGTGGATGACTACCTGCAGGTAACTGACACCGTCAGCTACCGTGGACAAAGCTATTCCAACGCTTTCTGGGTCAATACCAGCAACAACGTGGACCAGGTGATCTTCTCGGCTGCTGACACCCTGACTGGACAGCCCCGTATCCTCATCAAGATAACCGCTGCCGGCCAGTTCCAGTTTACCCACGAAACCCCAGTAGGGCCAGTTGGTGGAACTACCATTACCACCAGTACTCCTGGTGGCTACAACAACGGTCAATGGTACCAATTGGTTGTCACCAAGGCTGATTCCAACATGTCGATCCGCGTCAACAATACAGTGCAGGCAACTGGCGTTGACACCAACGACTTCAACCAACCCTTGATCATCACTTTGGGACGCTTGTCTTTCCTCAGTTTCTCCAACAATGAAAATTTTGGTGGAACCCTGGATGAGATTCGTGTCTATTCCCGTGCTTTGTGTTCACAGGAATTGCAGGCTCTTTACCTGGCAGGTCAGAACGGAACCTGGGCACCTACCTTCCGGTTGACCCGTACCTGGAATGCGTTTGACGCTGCCGGGAACTTCACCACCGCCAGTCAGACGATCAT
>CAYGRE010000201.1:0-5483 GCA_964352215.1 uncultured Bacteroidia bacterium | reverse complement strand
ACAACAGTTATATCGGTTTCCACCTCGGCGTTTTGCGGACCAACAATGCCCCGGCCTGCCTGAGTGAGATTGGGTTCGTCGACTATACCCCGGATGCCAACAAGCTGAACAGCAATTTCTGGCGGGACAAATTTGCGCTGGCGTATTACAAGGCATTGCAAAGTGAATTGGGAACCTGTAGTGGGGGAGGCAATGGCAACCTGGCTCCGGACGGATTTATCTATTCCTATACCACCCAACTTAGCAGCACCTACGCAGCCTCAAAAGCGATTGACGAAACCGTAAATACGCGGTGGAATTCGAATGGGGCTTCGGCCACGAATTATATCATCGTGCAGCTCGACGACGATTACAATATCAATCAGTTCAAAGTCAAGCATGCCTCGAGTGCCGGCCTTTCCGCGAACCTGAATACGGAACGGTTTTATATCATGTATTGGACGGGTTCTGCCTGGGCCAATGCGGTGACGAATTACAACAACAGTGCTAAGGCGGCGACCACGACCCACAATGTCAATGTCAGTGCGAAGTGGGTTTGTCTCTATGTAACCGATCCGACCTTTACTTCTGACCTCTACTCCCGGATTCCGGAATTTGAGGTTTATGGCACTGCGGCTGCCCGGAATGGAGCCCCCCAAACTGCGCCACCTATGTATCCGGCTTTTGGGGATGTGTCTTTGCAAGGAGTTTCCATCCAGGCCGCACCGAGTGTGACCGCTGATGGGCAAACATCTTTCATCGTGACCACGAGTGAGATTGCAGAAGGAACGATTGAGATCATGGACATGAGTGGGCGGATGGTCCACCAGGTTCCAAGTCGGATTTATGACCTTGGTGAAAACCGCTTGCCGGTGGATCTGTCTCAACTGGGAGCAGGAACCTATCTGTACCGTTTGGTGAATACAACGGGTACGAGTGCTTCCGGGAAGTTGATGATTCAGTAGGAGAGAGATTTTGTGGGGAATGACTTTGTGGGGAAGGACTGCGGGGAGGCCGTCTGGGAAAGTAGCGGCCTGTTAAATACCGGCCTGGACTTATGGTTCAGGCCGGTGCTTTTTTGGAGGGGTGGATGGTATTGTACCAAGCTGAGAAGGCAGTTTCAAAACAGAAGAGGCTGCCCTTTGTGGGGACAGCCTCTAATCATCTAAACCGGGAGATAGGGTTTAGCTACAGGGAACCTCAGCACAATGTGGGTCAAAGACTGTTCCATAGACTTTGTAGCATTTGACCAAGGGATTTTCAAATTCGTGGATACATACGGTACGGGTAGTCCGGGGCCAGGGCCAGGTCACAATTTGATTGTTCATCAAGATATTGGTGGCACCGGATGGGACTTCGATGGAGTAGCTCCCTCCGGGTAGAATGTCCGGGCTGGTGCGGGTATGGCGCTGGCCACCCAGATCGAAGCTGACGGAGAACAGAGCGATAAATGCTCCTTCATTGCGAAGGGTGAGAAGACCGGCACTCTTTTCTTCGCTTGCGAATTGTTCTAACACTTTTAAATAAGACATTTTGATTAAGATTATAGGTGATAAATAATTTGACATAGGTGTCCTGCCCAATGCCATGATGGCATTGGAGAAGGGAGGATCAGATCAAGTGGGGATCAGATCAAGGGGAGACCAGTAGGGAAGCTTAGGCTTCGGGATCTTCGAAGATGGGTATTTCTCCGACGATTACGTGGGGGCAATTGGGACTAGAGAGGTCGGTAATTCGCATAGTGGGATTATCTCCCTCGTACCCGACATCTTGGTTGCCAGGCCTTTGTTCATGGTTGTAGCGCAGCTTTGGCGATGGGGTCAACTCAATGAAGACAGTTGCCAACGGGCTGTTTTCGACGTCGTTGTAGGAAAGCTGGTAATCCGTATTGGCCCAGACCAGAGGTTCTTCAATAACTCTACGCTCCTTGGCAGGGATTTCATAGAATTTCGGATCCCGTCCTGTGGTCCTTACCGTAACTTTCAGAGTGTGTGTGTCGTGTTGGTTGAAAATGGAATAACTCATGATCTTCTAGTTTTTAGTGGTTGTTTTTTGATATGCCACAAGTAACCAAGATTGGCGCAGAGGCGAAAAACGAATTCCTGAATTTGTTATAGATTTAAAATGGTCAATATGCTTTACGTTGGCTATATTGATGATTAATACGAAACATTGTTATTGATCTAAAAGTGAATTGGGATGGACAATTCCTCTGAACCTGATGAGATCTCCTTGTTGATTGCTGCCATGAACAAGGCGGAAAAGCGGACATTCACCCAGTTGAGTGGCTTGGCTCAGGGGGATTCCGGTCAGGGATATATGCGTTTGTACCGCTGCTATCTGGGAGATGAGACTTTCGAAAGTGCCGATCTTCCGGAAGCGGGAAGCAATCATATACGTCAATTGCGGCATCAACTTCGGCAACACCTGTTTCGCGCCCTTCGCTATCACCATGGCAGCAACCGGCCGGAGAAGCACTTCACGCAATTGCTGGAAGAGGTCGAATTCCTGTCGACCAGGGCATTGTACAGGCAAGCGGCAAAGCGTTTGCGACTGGCACGGAAGGTGGCTGCGCAAAACCAGGATCTGAAAGCCCAGATCAGGTGCATTCGCAAGGACCTGCAAGTGCAGTTCAATCTGGAACAATTCCCGACTACGGAAGAGTTGGCAGCACTCCATGCTGAGGAAGAGGAACTTGAAGCAGCCTTGCTGCTGGAAGGGCAGGCCCGCCGTCTCTACCTGAAAATCTATCATTTTTCCCGGAGCCGGGCCCGGATTGAATCCGCGGAGCAAAAGCGGATCATTGACCGGATCTCTTTGGAATTGGAAGGGCTGGAGGAACTGAAGGACCCGGAGGAATTGGAGGAACTGAAGGACCCGGAGGAATTGGAGGAATTGGAAGGCCAGGGGAGGGATCATTTCTGGACCCAGGTCCATTTATTAACCGGAGGGGGCATGGTGGCCTTGTTAAAAAGGGACTTCGACCAGGCAGGACCCCGATTTGAAAAACTGATGGAACTCTGGGCTGCCCATTCGCATTTATTGGTGAGCGAATTTGATTTGTTTCTGACGGGGATGCGCAACTATCTGAGCACCTTGTTGCTCACCCGGCAATTCGATCGTTTCTATGCCGAGATTCAACGGTTCTCAAAATGGCCTGCCCGTTTTCCGGAACAGAAGTCCCTTTTCGAATTTAACCTGATGTCCCTGGAAATGCTCTACCACATGAATTCGGGGGAGATCGAACCTGCCCGCCCGCTGGTCAGAAGGATGGAAAAGCTCCTCGACCGGGACCAGAACCGCCTACCGCAGAACAACCTGTTGTTGATGTGTTACAATGTGGCTCAGCTATTCTTCCTGCACAGTGAATTCAAGACCGCTTCTGCCTGGTGCCTCCGGATTGACCGGTTATACAACCTGAAACACCGGATGGATCTCCAGGAATTCGTAAAGATTCTCTACCTGTTTATCCTTTTCGAAAGGGAGGCCTCCGATTTGATGGATTCTCAATTGCGTACGTTGACCCGTTATTTAAAGAAGGTCCGTAAGCCCAGCGAATACGAAAGTTTTCTGATCGCGTCGGGCAAGGAATTGGCCAAGGGGATGCCACCTCAGGAAATCCGTTCCTGGTTTGAAAAGTTTCACCAGCAATTGGAGGCCCTGGCCGGGAGCTATCCTCCGGGTAAATTGGTCGGGATGCCTGAAATGCTGCTCTGGACGCAAAGCAGGATGGAAGGGCGTAGCCTGAAGTCTTTGTTTGTAGAAAAATGTAAGGAACCTTGGGATTGAGGTATTGGGAAGGTTGGGATCAATTACATCTTTTGATATTCCGTTATCCATATGTCGCCGTTGTCTTCTATCCACCGGATAACGTTTCTGTTCTCTTCCATTTCAAGGATGTCCCACGTAGATACACAATCAATGGTACAGTCACGAGTAGTGCCATCTAAAGTTAGAGTCAAAGTGGTAAAGGTAATCTTTGTCCCTTTTTCGTGGACCCGATATAAGAATGTGCTGCCTCCAGGAATAACTCCTCCCAAATCGTCAGTGATGGTAAAATCATTAAATCCATTGCAATCACCATTTTTCAGCTTGCATTCGTCGTATGTTAGGGTGAGAGCCAATTCTCCCCCAGAATAAACGTCTGTACCATTCAATGTACTGGAGACTTGATTCCATGTCCCATCCCCGAGCCATTTGACAACCTTTTGGTCTTTGGAACAGCCGGCAAGGACAAATGACAGCAAGAAGGTAATTACCGCTACATTTAATTTGGACATGATGCAAAAGTAGGTTTATTATTCAGGTAAATTCTCATGGATTAAGACTTCCAGCTCTTTGAAATATTGTCGAAAGAGATTTCTTTACATCTTTTGAAATTCCAGTATATAAACGTCATCGTTATCGTCTATAGACCGGATAACATGCCTGTTCTCTTCCATTTCCAAAATGTCCCATGTTGAAACACAATCGTAGGTACAGGTACGGGTTTCACCATCAAAAGTTTTGGTCAAAGTGGTAAGAGTAATCTTTGTCCCTTTCTCATGGATTCGGTAAAGAAAGGTGCCCCTCCCTGTAACAATTCCACCTAAATTTTCTTCAATGGTATAATCATGAAAGCCAGTGCAATCAACATCTTTTACTTTACATTCGTTGTAGGTCTGAATAAGTATAATAGTCCCACCGTAACTACTTTCTACTCCATTGACTGTACTAGAAGTCAACAACCATGTTCCATCCCCAAGCCATTCTACCACCTTTTGGTCTTTGGAACAGCTTGCAAGGATAAATGACAGCAGAAGGAAAACGAATACCAGGTTTGTTTTAGCCATATTGCAAAATAGCAACTATTTGGTTTTCAGTCTAGTCAAAAACATTTTTGGTATTGAGGTATTGGGAAGTTTAGGATCAATTAGATTTTTTCAAAAGACTTGATTCTGGTGTCACCATTGTCGTCTACCCGGGAAATGACATGTCTCTCTTTTTCCATTTCAAGTATGTTCCAGGTAGATACGCAATCTGTAGTATCGCAGTCTTGAGTAATACCGTCAGCAAAAAGAGTCAAAGTTGTGAATGTAATTTTCGTACCTTTCTCATGTATCCGATAGAGAAATGTACTTCCTCCGGTAAATTCATAGCCCAAAATACCCACTAAGGTGAAATCCTGAGACCCCATGCAGTCTGCATCTTTCACCTCACATTCCTTATAACTATGTGTTAGCGTTAAGGTGCCACCTGGATCATGCTCAACACCGTTGATGGTCGATGAAGTCTGCAACCAAGTCCCATCCCCGAGCCATTTGACAACCTTCTGGTCCCTGGAACAGCTGGAAAGAGCAGTTGACAACAAGATTATAATTGCCGCTACATTTAATTTGGACATGATGCAAAAGTAGGTAATTCAATGGTTCTTAATTTCTATTTGCTGGCTGGAAAACTGCTTGTTTTGCCTACACCGGGCTCAGGTTCAGACCTGCGGGGTCGGGGGTCCAGACCTGCGGGGT
>CAYGRE010000200.1:0-5497 GCA_964352215.1 uncultured Bacteroidia bacterium | reverse complement strand
CAGGAAAAGTGTAAGGATTTCTCCCGGGCGGTTACAAATGGGAAAAAGGTGACTCTATGCCTCAACCAATTCCGGGCTCAAACCATTCCGTTTCCAAACAATTCCGGGCCCAAACTGGTCAGAAAAGAGCTGGCATGGCGGTCCTTTGAACCAAATAGGAAATGCTGGATTTAGAACATACCATCCGGGAATACCATCCCATTATCTTTAAGATATGTAGGGTCTATGCCTCTGCTGATGATTTCGATGACCTGTATCAGGAAGCCCTGATCAATATCTGGAAGGGCTTGAAGAATTTCAAGGGTGATGCCAAGCTGTCTACCTGGCTGTACCGGGTGGTGATCAATACGGCACTCACGTACCAGAGAGGTCAATCCCGTCAAAAGAAGAAGCTGACGTACATAGACGGCATTGCAAGCGATCTCTACCCTACCGAGCCCGCCACGGAGAAGGAAGAAGAAATCAACCGACTGTACAACGCCATTCAGCAACTCAAAGAAAGTGACCGCTCGGTTATTCTCCTGTATCTGGAGGAAAAGAAGTACGGAGAAATCGCGGAGATCATTGGTATTTCGGAGAGCAATGTGGGGGCGAGGATCAATCGGATCAAAAAGAGACTTTACAAAATCCTAACGCAGCACTCATCATGAAAGAAGATATGGACTTGATCAATCTGTGGAAAAGCAATGGCAGCAACGAGGTCCAGGCTTATTACCAAAACGTGAAGGGAGAATTGCTCAGGAAAGCCCGGCAGTCCTCCAAGGATATCTTCCAGAAGATTCAGATCAATATGCAGGTCGAATTGGTCCTGTCGGTCGTACTGGCGGGTGTATTTCCCTTTTTCTTCCAGGACCACCCGATCTTCTTCTGGATCATGCTTGTTTTCATCTGGGGAGTATTTTTCGTCAGCCTGAAATTGTACCTGGATTACCGCAAGAAGATGAAAGCGGCCCGTGACCAGGATGCGGTTTCCTCGCTTGGGATTAAGATTGGCCTGTTGGCGGGATATATTCGGAAGGTGTACCTGACAGTATATGTTGTGAGTCCACCTGCCTTTGTACTGGGAGGGATATTTGCCATCAGTGACAAGCCGCTATTTGAAATCTCCTGGGGGCTGGTGCTCTTTCTGGTCCTTTTCTCACTGCCCTTTCTCTTTTTGGTGATCTGGTTATTGCGAAAATACATCCAGACCCTCTATGGTCGGCACCTGCAAAAGCTCACCCGGATTCATGCTTCCCTGACCGAATCTGAAAAAGAATAAAAAAATCTCTGTGGAAGTGTAAGGATTTCCAAAGTGCGGTTACCAATGAGAAAAAACATCATGGAACTGCAAAAATCAAAAGTAAAAACCCAGCCCCGCGTATTCTATTTGATCTTAACCCTCATCGGTATCGTACTCGCCATTACAGGTGACTATGCCATGGCCGGTGTGAATTTGTCGCTCGCACTTGTCTTTGATCCCTTCGATCCTACCGTGCCGTTTCCGAAAAGACCATTGGGACAAAAGGTTCTCTTGACCGGTCAACTGTTTCTGGCCCTCGGCCTGATAGGAATTAAAATCGTACATATTATTCAATGAGCTTATCGCCTTGTCAGCTTGGCAGAGCTACTATCTCCTTGCCCATGTTCTCATGACTTGCCTGAGCCAGGGAACTGGTTTAGCCAGTTTTCATCCCCTGAATCTATGACACAGAAATGATCATCTCCCAGAGGTCAAACAGGAATACGCCTGACCAGGCAATCGTTCTCACCCAGTTTTTTCTGACCAATTTAGCTACTACCTCACTGCTCCATCCTTTCCCAAGCTGGCCGTGGAGTTGAACCATCCAGCCAAAGGTCAGCAACCAGCAGACAGCGATCAGAACCACTTGAATTCCCAGGATGATGGAGGGTTGGTAGACCAGCTGATAGCCATACACGGCCACTTGTCCCAGCATGAGCGGCATCACGAAGACCGTGACGGTCGAAGTGTAGCGATCGTGCCACCCTTTAAATTGCTGGGGGTCCGCATATTGGAAGCCTGGGTAGATGATCAACTGGACCAGCCATATCAGTATGAATACTCCAAAATCAACCAGTAATTTAATTGCTTCTAAATCCACCTGTTATTTGATCATTCTTAGGTCTCTTGCGATTGGGTCAGTTCCAAAGCTATCGGATATTGGAAATGCCGCCGTCCACTTTGATTATCTGTCCGGTGATCCAGGAGCCGGTGTCCTGCAAGAGGAAGTTGGCAGCCCTGGCGATTTCTTCCGGATTACCGATCCGCTGGAGCGGATGCCGTTGGGCCGAGGCTTCGCGCTGCTTGTCATTGCGCAGGAGGCGACTGGCCAGGGTCGTATCCGTCAGGGAAGGCGCAATCCCGTTCACCCGAACGGTCGGAGCCCATTCCGCGGCCAGGGAGCGGATCAATCCTTCTACCGCGCCTTTGGCGCCGGCAATGCTGGTATGGAAATTCATGCCGGTTTGCACCGCAACCGTACTGAAGAGCACCACCGAGCCCTTGCCTGCTTTCAATGCTTTTTCGTAGTGTTGAAGGACCCGGATGGCGCCCAGGTAATTGATCCGCAGATCTTCCAGGAAATCAGCTTCCTTTAGCCTGGCGAAGGGTTTCAGATTGATACTTCCGGGAGCATACACCAAACCGGTCAGGGCAGTGGGTGCTTCAGGCAGGGCATCTTCCAAAACATCCACTTCAGTCCACTGGACTGAGTTCATCTCGGGGTTGGTACGGGAAATGATCTGAATTTCACCTTCTCCCCGCAATTGCTCCGCCACAGATTTTCCGATGCCATAACTACCGCCAACAATAACATATCTCTTTTCCATCCTTATTGGTTTTTCATTGCACAAACTGTTTAATCTTAAAAGATTAATAATTAAACAAACAGCTGTTAGGAATTGTTCCCTTGATAAACAAATTGGCAGCAATGAATACCCTTACCTCCACCATGAATCCACCTACCGGAGCTGTCAACCTCCCCGAGGCCAGGGATGCCAATATCCTCTATTCTGAAACGTTCCTGGCAGGTTCAGACAAAGACTGGGTGGTGCTGGTACACGGTGCCGGCGGATCGATACGGACCTGGAAGTATCAACTCGATGTGCTCAAGCCGCATTTCAATGTATTGGTGATGGACTTAAGGGACCACGGCAATTCTCAGGATCTCCCCGTTTTACCTATTAAGGAATACTCTTTCGAATTGATGGCGCGGGACATTGGTCTGCTCCTGGATTCCAAAGGGATAGCAAAGGCACACTTCATAGGGGTGTCCATGGGTACCATCGTCATTCGCTGGATCGAGTCCCTCTATCCTGATCGGGTTCAATCCATCGTCTTTGCAGGTGGCGTCTTTCGGCTCAATTTCACTTTGAATGCAGGGGTAAAGCTCGGAGTTGTGGTATCAAAGATATTACCCTGGCACAAGTTGAGCCGTTTTCTTTCCTTTCTCGTCATGCCTCGCAAAAACCACAAAAAGGCGAGGGGAATATTTCTGCGGGAAGCAGACCGGATAGACCCCAATGCATTCAAGAAATGGATGCACATTGTTAAAACGGTGGGGGCCGAGTTGAACCGCTTCTTCAAAAAGGAGCTTGAGGTTCCTATGCTGGTGGTGATGGGTTCTCAGGATTACGTTTTCCTACCTCCGGCCCGGAAATACGAAAAGCTACATGACCTTGCCCAAATGGAAGTGCTCCACGGTTGTGGCCATGTCTGCAATATCGAAGGCGCTAAGCAATTCAACCCTTTGATGGTCGATTTTCTCCGACGGGTAAGTCAATAAGGTTTCGGTCTCCTGATTTTTACGATCTTTAGACATGAAACTCCACGTTAAGTATATGGTCAGCCTCCGCTGTAAAATGATGGTCAAGGAGGAGCTGAAGAAGTTGGGGATTGGGAATGCAGAAGTTGAGCTTGGCGTGATCGAGGTACCGGGTGGTATCACGGACGAGCAACGAGAACAATTAGCCATAAATCTGATGCGATCAGGCCTTGAACTGCTGGATGACAAGCGGAGTATCCTGGTAGAGAAAATCAAAAATGTCATCACCAATATGATCCACCACTCCGATGAAGTACCTAAGGTGAATTATTCGGATTTTATCAGCGAAAAGCTGGGCTACGATTACACTTATCTTTCCAACACCTTCTCCGAAGTCAAGGGAATTACCATTCAGCAATATATCATCCGCAACAAGATCGAACGGGTGAAGGAGTTGCTGCTGTATGACGAACTTTCATTGACTGAAATTGCTTACCTGATGCATTATAGCAGCGTGGCCCATTTGTCCAATCAATTCAAAAAAATTACCGGCCTTACCCCTACTTTTTACAAAGGAATTGCCAGAAAGCGCCGGCAAAACCTTGAAAACATGTAACTTATGTAAGCTTCCTTAAGAATTGTGTAAGTCCGTATTGGGGGTATCTCGCTAGATTGAAATTATTCGGCATTGTACCGAATCCCAAACCAACCCCAATAATATGTCGAAAGAAAAAGACGGAAAATCAGGTTCATCCAAAAAAGCTCCCCAAAGTACCCTTAAAGAAAAAAGAGCAGCCAAAGCTGCCAAGCGGAAGAATCGTCCATCGGTGGATATCTCCTAAAAAAATCGTATTATACAGTATCAAACAATTGAGCAATGCGCCCACCAATTCTGGACGACAATCTTTACCCCGAGGGTAGTCTGATCTTTGCAAAAGACCGCCCTACCATCCCTATGGTCATCAGACGCTATATCGGCAGGATTTACTACTGCAGAAACCAGCGCGATTCAGCCGAGTCGGAACGCTCCTATTTTGAGCACGAGTTGTTACCATCTGTTGCACCAGCCAAGTAAGGGACCAGGTTGGTATCTGTCGTTGGGATTAGATTAATTGCATCTAAACCTTCCGGGAGGTAGTCTACGCAAAATGATACGGGAAATTGACCATTTCTACATGAATAAGAGCGAGCCGAACAAGAGCTGCTTGCTCGCGCTGCGCAGTATCGTTCTTGAGCAGGATGCGCTGGTTAGCGAAACGGTGAAGTATGGAATGCCTTGCTTCTGTTTCAAGAACAAAATGTTCTGCTATCTGTGGACCGATAAAAAAACGGATGAACCCTATATCCTGTTTGTAGAGGGGAAATATCTCGAGCATCCTGATTTAGAAGCAGGGAACCGTGCCCGCATGAAGATTTTCCGAATTGATCCGAATCAGGATATTCCACTCACCACCATCGAATCCCTGCTCCGTGAAGCCTTGGATTTATACCGAAAAGGGGTTATCCGGGTTAAATAAGGAGATCAAAAAGAGAAGAGGCAACCCATTACGGACTGCCTCTTTTTATTGTTACAATTCCCTCGGCTTTGCTTCGCGCAGATGGCACGAATTCACCGCCCGGAAGAGACTGAGATTACTTCAGGTCGAAGCGATCGAGGTTCATTACTTTGGTCCATGCAGCTACAAAGTGATGGACAAACTTCTTCTTTGCGTCGGCAGTGGCATAAGCTTCTG
>CAYGRE010000199.1:0-5510 GCA_964352215.1 uncultured Bacteroidia bacterium | reverse complement strand
AACTCCCGGCTGCTATGCCTGAACCTCCCTGCTAGTCAGGTCGGAACTCCCAGAAGATCAGTTCCCAACTTAGTATGATTGAGCCAGGACCTGTATCAATATCACCTCTCTTCCTGACCCCGGTCATTTTCCAGCCCCCTCTCTCGGTCCATATTGGCAATAATAACTTGTGGATTCCGTTCTAAACCCATTAAATTCAACTATGAAACGATTTGCATTCCCTATTGCCCTCCTTTTCCTGGCCGTCCAATTGATCTCCTGCGCTGGCGACACCAAGACGGAGGCGGAACCCTGGCTGACGCTGGAGGGAGACAATTATTCCATCACCTATCCGGAGAGTTGGAAGCGGGATACAGCCGAGACTGAAGGGGTGGCCTTTTCTATCCTGAGCCCGCAGCGGGGGATTGGCGACAATTGGCTGGACAATGTGAGTCTGGCCCTCAGCGACGTGAGCAGCAAGGGATGGGGATTGGATTCTTTTGTCACCTATATGGAGGGCGAACTTCCCTCGATGATTGCAAACCTTAAGATTCTGGAAAATGACCGCATAGGGGATTCAAATGGACAAAAAGCAGACCCGACCAGAACCTATCACCGCCTCTTGTATACAGGGAAATTTTCAGGGAAGGACATCAAATATGAACAGCGTTATTGGGTCGTTGATGGCATGGCCTACGTCCTCGCTTATTCTGCTTCCGAAAAGGATTACGACTGGTTCAGGGAAGAGGCCGAAAAGATGATGGGTAGCTTTGTCATCAGAGGAGGCAAAAAGTAGCCTGGCGGAAAAGTAGAAATATTGACCCCGGCGTCTCTATTGTCAGGGCTTTTCCCCAATCTGGTACCGTGCTTTTTGAAAAATATCCGGGTCATGTATACAATCAGGCTTGATCAGTATCCCCATGATCGGTCCCGAATCCATTGCTGCCGGAAAATAGGGTTTGAAGAAGTTGGTGTCCAGTAGATCTCCCGCACTTTTGAGATAGTCTGTCCTCCAGGAAGCTTCATGGAGCATCCGGGAAAGTGTACTGGCTGCAACCCCAATCTTATCTGCGAACTCCCTTTGGGTCAGGCCCATCTGAGCCAACCTGGTTCGCACCCGATCCCCATCGTGTATATTTTTCATCAGCATCTTCTCAATGTTAAACCACCACGTTGCAATTCTGCCCCTTTAGGACCTGGGCCCAACCACCAATACACCCCATCCAGAGCCGGAGCAATATTGCCCAAAGCGACCGACATTCCTTGGTTAAGAAATGTCATTTAGCAACGCGGTGGACTCAAGGAAAAAGTGTCTCAATACTTAGCGAATCGGAGTGGCGACTATGATAAAGTCCCTTTCCACCAGCTTAGTTGCATATCGAAAAGTAGTAGATGGATGATTTCCCTGAAAACGAATAAGTTCTTAGGTATATGCAGACTCTTTCATTAAATTGGAGTGAGAAGTATTCGTTAAATGCTGGTTTTCAGTATGTTTAATTCCTTATGGCCTATACATCTTGAATCTAAAATCTTTACATAAGATTATTCGTAGTCTTAGCGAAGAAGACTATCGGTTGGTTAGAAAATCTCTATCCTGTTTGAAAGGGAAGAAGTCAAAATATCAAATTCTATTTGACTCTTTAAGAAAGGAATATGAATGTTCGGAATCTTTTGAAGAAAGATTACGCAACAAATATTTCCCTAGATATGATCAAGTTTATCGTACCAAAGAATTCGTATTAGATAAAATTGTAACGACTTTAGCAGAAGTACATGAATCGGCAAAGTTTCAGCTTGGTTTTATAAAAACAGCATTCCAACTGGAAGCTTTCGAGTTGGGAGAGAAGACCCTGATTTCTGAAATGAAGTCTGCCCAAAGTGATGGAAATAGTATTTACTTATTAGAACTCCACCTGTACATTGCATACTTAAAGGATTATTATAACCTTAAAGTTTCCCTGCCTAATTCCATTTTAGGATACGGAGAAATTTTGAAGGGTCAGAGTTCATCTTATGAGATTGACAAAATTTTATCTGAAATCCGAATTGCCATCAAGGGCCCATCAATAGATCGAAAGAGGATCTCAAAATCGATTTCCTCCAAAATTGAAGAATTTCAGGATTCTTGGCTTCCGTTTCCCGTGAAACTCAAAAGGCTTAAAGTCAGGAACCTAATTCTCGGAATGGAGTATGATATGGCCATGGAACTCCAAAATGACTTCGTTGGAGAGTTAATGAAAACAAATGAGGATTTCCCTTTGCTCTTGAAGGAGACTGAATTATTGATGCGCCTTAGCCTCAACCTTGGCAAAGTTCAGTTAGCACAATATGCATTCTTGACTCTCTCTCAGTTATCCCCTAAATCATTACTAGATTGGAGGCTCAAAAAACGGAGTGAAATTAGAAATGGGATTTTTTATTCTTCGTTTTCCTTGGATAAAAGCAGGACTCTTGTTTCATGGAAAATGCTGCTTGAATTCCAAAATATTTTCTCAGTTCCCAAACTCATTAACTTAATTTATTCTGTATCATATATTTTTTTTACTCAGGAATCTTATCGTGAGGCATCAGAGGCTTTAGATAAACTAGAAGAATTCAAGCGGCCTAACCTGGCCCACCTGAATTGGCAAATTGGCCTGTTAAGGACAATGCTTTTTTATGAAATGCAAAGAACCGATTTATTAGATTCCGTCATTCGGGGAACAGAAAGACTTGTAAAAATTGCGGAACTAAAATTGCCTGGCCTGGCGGTTTCAGCAGTAAAAGCGTTTCATAATAAGGGAAAGGTGGACGACATCTTGCTAGATAAATATATTTCCAGATATCATCAGCTGAACGACTCAGAGGATGAAAAAAGGGCTATGTACTACTTTAACCTTGAAGCTTGGCTTTTATCAAAAAAGAAAAAGACTTCCATGGCCAGCATTGAAGTTGAAATGCGGGACCATGAAAGACAAAAAATGATGGATCAGTTGGCCTGATCAAAGATCATCTTCCATAATCAAGATGCCAATACCACCTTCAGCAGAAGAAAAGGTAACCTCATACCCTTCACTAACCTTTTCAATGGTAAGACTCCCAGCATCATACAGGCTTCTAACTTCATGGTAAGTCATTCCTGTCTGATCGACTACCTGATTGAAGATCCATTCAAGCAGAACATCATTCACCTCAGCATTCTGGAGAGTCTGAAACCCAAGCTGACTGGTACTGCTCTGGAATGTGAAGAAATGGGAGTTTTCGGCGCACACTTCCCCTTGGAAGGTGGCGCTCAGCGCAACCAGCGCGACAATTAGAATTTTTCGCATGTTCACTAAAATATTGAGACGGGTATCAATATACGGATTTGTGAAACGGGATGCCTTGTACGCTGATATTCAGGGGCCCGTCCAAACTTCGCGAGGCAAATACGATTGTTTATTGCGTTTTTCAGTGGACCGGATCGGTTGAAAGCTATGATAAATGATAGTCTGAGGAGACAGATGTAAGAGGAAAGCAAGAGGGAGCATGTCGGCTTGCAAATTTGAGTTAAAGTGAAGGTCAATATCCCGAATTTGAAACCAAAGCCAACCTGCAATCCCAAAATTGAATCCAACTATACTCATAAATGGAATCCTCCCAAACTGCCCTTTGCAGAGGTAAATACGGGGCATTACATTTGTCTTAACGCGGTGACTCAATACCCTGCTTACAACGAATATTGCGACACGCTCTTTCTTCGAAGTCCCTTTCCCCGGTGGGTTGCACTTTATTATACAACCCAAAAAGCAAAGTCATGAAAGGCAACCTTCCCCACATGGGGTCTCTCATTGAAGCCCGGCTCAAAGAAGTCGGCATGACCAAGGCGGAATTTGGCAGGAGAATCCATACCAGCCGCCAAAATGTCAATACCCTGCTGCGAAAACACCATGTCCCGGTAGATGTACTGGCTGTGGCCAGTCGGGTCCTGAAGCGGAACTTCTTCGAAGAATATGTCGGGGCCGACTTCCTTTCCCGTCAGGGCTTTCAACTTCCCCCTCAGATCCAATCGGTCAAGCTGGTCGGATTGGGACTCGTGATTGGGATTACTGAAAGAAAAGACCTCGAAGCCTTCATGGAGTGGTGGTTTGTCCATAGGAACTCATAAGGAGAAAATCTCAAAACGAACCTCTGAATCCCAGGAATGTCCCCAGGATGTATTAGCTTAAAGATTCGCAAGCCATTCTACAAGATGCAGCAACTTAGGTACTTCCTGTTGGCAATTTTGATCGGCCTCCTCACCACAGTGACGGCGGTCACCCAGAACCTGGTCCCCAATCCCGGATTTGAGGAATACACCGAATTGCCCAATTTCAGCGCGGAGTTTGGCAAGGTCAGGGAATGGTTCAACCCGGCGGGGGAGGTGCCGGCCAAGTCGGAATTTGGTACGCCGGATTATTTCCATGTGGATGGTGGGCCATCGGTGCGCATCCCCGATACCCGGATGGGAAAGGTTTCCGCTTTTCGTGGCTATGCGGTTGCCGGGCTGATCCTGTACAACAAATACGATGAGGGGCTGGTGGATTTTCGGGAATACCTCTGCGTGGCCCTGACCGAACCAATGCAGGTGGGGCAGGTCTATAAGGTACAGTTCCATTATTCGACCGGAAGCGGAAACCACTATGGGAAATATACGACCCCGAACTTGCAATTGAGTTTTACGGAGGAAGAACCGGTCCAAAAAGGCCACAAGCCCCTGTTTTTGGAGCCCCACTATGCGAGCCCTGAGTTCAAGTCCAACCCTGACTGGGAAAAGATTTCATTTGAATTTACGGCTGACCGACCCTATCAGTTCCTGACCATCGGCAATTTCGAGCGGGACAAGGATACCCAACTGGAGACGGTGTATATGGAGAATGGGGCTGGTCCCTGTGCCTACTATTTCATTGACGAGGTATCGGTGGTGGGGGCGGGGGCGCTGGAATTGACTTGTCCTCCTGATGTGGCGTTGGCAACCGATCCGGGACTATGTGACAAGTCGGTAAAATATACACTTCCGGAGGTGGATGGACCCAAGGGAACGGATTTGGTACTGGTGGAAGGGCTGGAAAGTGGAGAGCGGTTTGGCAAAGGGGAAACGGTGGTCATGTACCGTGCGACCAGTCCGGATGGGGCGACTGCGGAATGTGAATTTCGGGTGGTGGTCCGGGACGAGGAACCCCCGGTGATCGATTGCCCGGAGGATATGGTGGTGGCACCTGCTGCCAATGCCCGGCGTACTGTGGTTGATTATCCATTGGCGACTGCGACCGACAATTGTGGGGCGGTCAAAGTCCTGCGGATTGAAGGGCCGACCGGGAAGGCCGGGTTTCTGAAGGGAACCACGACGGTGACATTCCGGGCCGTGGACCGGGCCAACAATGGGAGTGATTGTAGTTTTTCGGTGACGGTGACGGTGACGGAGGAGTCGGACGACGTGATTGCGGATGTGACGGAGAATCCGGTAGTTGTGGAGACTCCAGAGCCCCCGGTAACCGTGGAGGTGCCTGAGACCCCGGAGACCCCGCAGCCCC
>CAYGRE010000198.1:0-5674 GCA_964352215.1 uncultured Bacteroidia bacterium | reverse complement strand
GCAGACCCTGACTCGGCCATCATCCATACCAAAGAGGCCCTGCGCCTCGATCCGGACAACTCAACTTTCTACGGGAATCTCGCCTCCATCTACATGGATTATGAGCGGTACGATGAAGCCGCGAAATACTTCCAGGCAG
The DNA here is from genome assembly GCA_964352215.1 of uncultured Bacteroidia bacterium. Taxonomy (GTDB): domain Bacteria; phylum Bacteroidota; class Bacteroidia; order J057; family JADKCL01; genus CAWUKT01. The sequence goes on along the minus strand of CAYGRE010000198.1, from coordinate 5,535 downwards.
GTCTGGAATGTGATCCGGTAAGCCCGATGACGGTCACCAACGCTTTCTTCCTTGACCTGGCTTATGGGGTCGACCTGGAAGTCAGCGAGGAGGTGGTGCGTCTGCCAGAGATTCGGGACCATCTGGAGGCCTGGTTCAACCTTGCCATCAGCAAGTTCCGACGACAGGATATGGCAGGTACCCGCAGCGTTCTGGATTCGCTGACTGCTTCTATCGACCGGGGCCTGCCCGATTCACTCAAAGGAGGATACCGCCCACCAGAGCTCCTTTTCCTCGATGGCTGTCTCCTCTTCGAGGAAGGACAAGTGCAGAATGCCATCTCCCGGATGGAGTTTCTGGATCAGAATTATCCCCCCCTCAAGCCTTATACTAAGCACTTTTTGGGAGCGGCTTACCACGGGCAGGGCGTATCCGGTACCGCCGCAGAGTACTACCGCAAGAGTGTGACCAATGGACGATTTTCTGACCTCATGAGTGAGGCATTGATGGAGATCGACCGGGGGAACCACGATTATGCATTCATGTTGCTGAACCAGGCCCGGGCCGGCGATTCCACCCTGATGGGGCCGGTCGCCACGGAAATGGCACTCCTGCAAATGGCCAGAGGCGAATACCTCCTCGCATCGATCGGTTTTGACATCGACGGCCTCACCCGAAATGAATGGACCAGGGTAGGACTTTATGCCGGAAAGATCGGCAATATCCCCGCTGCATTGGAAGCCTTCCGCAAATTGATTGTCAAGGACTCCAGCTCAGTGATACCTTACCTTGAGATGGGACGGATCAGCCTCGCCAACCATGATCCGCTGGCAAAAGAGAATCTGCAACCCGGACTGGACCTCGAACCCGACAACATCGAACTGCAAACGGAAATGGCACGGGCCCTGATCCAGGCAGGTGAGATCAAAGAAGGGTTGGCCATGGGTAAAAAAGTGCTGGCTTCCGGAAAAGAGACCCCGGAGGTGAAATTATTGGAGGCAGAACTGGCCATTGTTGAAAAGGACACGACAAATGCGATTATTTTACTGGATACCTTACAAAAGAGGCATCCTTTACTGGAAAAAGTGGTTATTCAATTGAGCGTGCTCCTGCGGGCCACCGGCCGCGAGATCGAAGCCCAGAACCTGGTCGTCGAAAGCCTGGAACTGAACCGGATGAGTCCTGCACTGGAACTGGAGTTGGCAAGGGTCGAGAAGGCACTTGGCCGGATCGGGGAATCGGCGCAGGCTGCCCAACGGGCCATGAAAAAGGAGATCACCCTGGAGCGCATCAAGCAAATCCAGGAGGAATTCGCAAAAGAGATCGAGATGTACAAAGCCGGAGTGGACGACTTCTTCGGTGTTTACGACGATCTGGGGGGTGAATTTGAGGACGATGAGCTGAATGAGAACGAACTGGAAGAGTGAAGAACCACCATTTGAATAACAATGAGCGATTCAAACGAAAATAAGATTATCAAGCTGGATAATATCCGGCGTGAATACCAGATGGGCGAAGAGACCATCAATGCACTGGATGGAGTCACCCTTTCTATTGGTGAAAACGACTATGTCGCCATCATGGGGCCGTCAGGTTCAGGTAAATCTACCCTGATGAACATCCTCGGTTGTCTGGATACCCCTTCAGGGGGGGACTATGTCCTGAATGGGGTCAATGTGAGCCTCATGGATGACAATGAGCTCGCATCCGTCCGCAACCGGGAGATTGGTTTTGTTTTTCAGACCTTCAACCTGCTTCCCCGTTCCACGGCCCTTGAAAATGTAGCCCTTCCCCTTATTTATGCAGGCAAGGGCAAGGCCGAACGCAATGCCATTGCCGGGAAAGTACTGGAACAGGTGGGCCTGGGAGATCGCCTCACCCACCGCCCCAACGAGCTTTCGGGTGGTCAGCGTCAACGGGTGGCGGTTGCACGTGCGTTGGTCAACAATCCCTCGATCATCCTTGCCGATGAGCCTACCGGTAACCTGGACACCAAAACATCTTACGAGATCATGGGACTGTTTGCCGATCTGCATGAGCAAGGCCATACCATCATCCTCGTTACCCACGAAGAGGACATTGCCGCCTATGCCCATACCATTATCAGATTGCGTGATGGCAACGTCGAGACCATCGAGCAGAACCAGAATATTAGGGAGATAGAGCGTCTATGAGAAGACTTTTCCTCTTGGCTATTGATGGCAATTTGCCATTCCTGAGATTTTTTCGAGGGAAACCGGGACAACCCTTTTTCCGGGCTGCATTCCTTGGCCTCTTCCTGGCCTTGATTTTCATCCCGGCCCAAGTCGAAGCCTGCAATTGTGACACCACCAAAACCATCGAAGCACATATCGCAGACGCCAATGTCATCGTCCTCGGCACCTGCAACAATGTCAATACGAACCCCATCAAAGGAGGCGTGAATGTTTCCTTTCAGGTGGACAGTTCCTGGAACCGTGCCATCGAACCCAATGCCACCTTCCACAGCAATTTCGCCAACCAGTGCGGGGCTGAATTTGAGGTTGGAAAGCAATACATCGTATTCGGTAAAAAGCGTCACCAGACGGTGGAGACCTCGAAATGCGAGCCCAATCAATTGATGGACGAAGAAGGGGAAGCATTGCTGGCGATCCTGGGTCAGGGTTTTCCCCCGGGCAGGCCTGAGATGGCCATGAAAATGAACCTGTTGATTCTGGGTCTCGGAGTCGGTGGGCTTTTATTGGTGGGGTTTGTAGTTTTGCGAAAGAAAATCTTCAGAAAAAAGGGAGCGGCTGCATCCTGAAAATAGAAAAGTCCCGCCCATTGAGAAAAGCATTGGGGACATCCTGAAAACGACAGCAGCCCCATCCTGAAAATAGACAACCCCCATGAGCCAGGAAGAGAAAAAAGTATCCCCCACCATTCACGAGAGCTGGAAAATCGCTTTGGCCGATGAATTCCAGAAGCCCTACTTTGAAGCTTTAAAATCATTTTTGGTAGCGGAAAAGAAAGGTGGGCAGGTCGTCTATCCACCGGGGAAACTCATCTTCAACGCATTTGACAGCACCCCATTTGACCAGGTCAAAGTCGTAATTCTGGGACAAGATCCTTACCACGGCCCCGGCCAGGCCCATGGCCTGTGCTTCTCGGTGCAGAAAGGCGTCGCGACTCCACCCTCCCTCAAGAACGTCTACAAGGAATTGGCTACGGATGTAGGTTTCACCGATCCCGGTCATGGGCACCTACAGCAATGGGCGGATCAGGGCGTATTGCTGTTGAACGCGATCCTCACCGTCCGTGCCCACCAGGCCGCTTCACACCGCAACAAGGGCTGGGAAGAATTCACCGATGCCGCTATCCGCAAGCTCAACGAAGAACGCGAAGGACTGGTCTTTCTCTTGTGGGGGGGATTTGCCAAGCGGAAAGCAGCCATGATCGATGCGAGCAAGCACCATATCCTGAAGGCAGCGCATCCCTCGCCCCTTTCTGCCCACAACGGCTGGTATGGATGCAAGCACTTTTCTCAGACCAATGAATACCTGAAGTCCCGGGGTGCGGCGGAGATTGATTGGAATTTGTCCCTATCTTCGCCCTCATGAACATCCTTCTCATTGGTTCCGGTGGCCGTGAGCACGCCATCGCCCGCAGCATCGCCGCCTCGCCCAGGCTCAACGACCTCTTCATCGCACCCGGCAACGCCGGTACCGCCCGCCTCGGCACCAATGTCCAACTCGATCCCCTCGAACCGCAGGCCGTCTCCGACTTCGTCGAAAGCAACGCGGTCCACCTCGTCATCATCGGCCCCGAGGCCCCCCTCGCTGCCGGCCTCGCCGACCACCTCCGCACCCACGGAATCCCGGTCGTCGGACCCGGCAAAGCCGGTGCCATCCTCGAAGCATCTAAAGACTGGTCGAAAGGCTTCATGCAGCGCCACCGCATCCCCACTGCTGCCTACCAGTCCTTCCACGAAGGACAACTCAACCAGGCAAAAGCATACGTCCGTAAGCACACCCTGCCCGTGGTCGTCAAAGCGAGTGGCCTCGCAGCCGGTAAAGGCGTATTGATCTGCGAAACCCACGCCGCCGCCGAAGCCGCCGTAGAAGAAATGCTTTCCGGAGCATCCTTTGGTGAGTCCGGAAAAACCATCGTCATAGAGGAATATCTCAAAGGAATAGAAGTATCCGTCTTTGTCCTCACCGACGGGAAGAACTACAAAATCCTGCCAGAAGCCAAGGACTACAAACGCATCGGAGAGGGAGACACCGGATTGAACACTGGCGGCATGGGCGCCGCCTCACCGGTACCATTTGCCGACGCGGCCTTCATCAAGAGGGTAGAAGAGGAGATCGTGAAACCCACCCTCAAAGGGCTGGATCATGAAAACATCCCCTTCCAGGGATTCATATTCTTAGGGCTGATGGTTACCGACAGCGGTCCATCCGTGATCGAATACAATGTCCGTATGGGGGACCCGGAAACGGAAGTCGTCTTCCCCCGGATCAAGAGCGATGTGATTGATTTGTTGGAAGCAACTGCGAACGGAACCCTGGACCAGGTGGAGTACGAAGCCGACCCCCGTGCTTGTGTGACCGTGATGCTGGTGAGCGGAGGCTACCCCGGCAGCTACGCGAAAGGAAAACAGATCACCGGGGAAGAGAGGGTAAAAGACGCCATCGTATTCCATGCCGGAACCAAAACAGATGGGGGGAAACTCCTGACGAATGGAGGCCGGGTGATTGCCGTAACCGCTTATGGGAGTGACCTGAAAGAAGCATTGGAACGCTCCTACCAGAATGCCGAACAGATCCAATTTGAAGGGAAATATTACAGAAAGGACATTGGGAAAGATTTGCTTGACCTCTAACACCTCTAACACCTCTAACACCTCTAACGTCCGGATTTTCACCACAAAGAAGCAGAGATTCGCAGTCTTAACCCCGCATCTTATCAAGAATCCGGCTCAGTTCCGACGCCTCTTCTTCGGAGATGAGCCGCAAGCGCTCGTGCTCGAGTTCCTCCAGCCGCACATCAATTTTCGCCAACAGCTCAAGCCCCTCCTTGGTGATGCAGACATTTACCTGACGCCTGTCCTGCGTACAAGTATCTCTTCCGACCAGGCCCTTTACCCGAAGTTTCTCCACCAGGCGCGACGCATTGGACATCTTGTCCAGCATCCGCTCGGTGAGCAAACGTACTGTAGCCGGATTGGGGTGCTGTCCCCGCAAAATCCGTAGAATATTGAATTGTTGGTTGGTCAGCCCAAAAGGCTTGAGGGTTTTGGCGTGCATGGAATGAAGCCAATTACTGGTATAAAGAATGTTGACCACTGCCTTGTTGAATTCATTCTTAAACTTCGCCTGTACAATCTCTTCTTCTAGTTTCATTCGCTGTAGTGCTACGCTTACATTTATTGTTTTAACATTAAATGCAAAGGAATGTTTCTCAGGCTTCACCCATTTCCCGCAAAGCGACTCCCCAAGTGGCTCACTCTAGCCCCACTCTAGCGACTCCCCAAGTGGCCCACTCACGCGACCCCCCAAGCGCCCGACCTAGCGACTCCACCAGCGCCTCCCCCAG
>CAYGRE010000197.1:0-5726 GCA_964352215.1 uncultured Bacteroidia bacterium | reverse complement strand
ATGCCGGACCAGAATCCTTTTGCGCCTTGGTTATGTGGTCCTTCATTTCAGCTACCGTGATCTCTAATTCTTCTGCTGCAGTCTCGATGGAAATTTTGCCAGAGACCACGAGATTGACAATTGTTTTTTCTCTGCCCTCTTCTTTCCACTTTTTTATCCCCTTTTTTATCCCCTCTTTTCTCCCTTCCTCAAAACCTAGTTTGTAGTCGTAAGTATCCCTAAAACTGAGTTGTAACGGCATATTTTCACTGATTAGGTGGACAATAAAACCGAATCTACCGATGTTAATTAAGACTTTCAATGGTTTTGGTGGTTCCTCAAAAAATTCGAACAAACCGACAAGAACCGCACGACAAATCACCTCCAATTCCTCACCGAAAAGCCTATCTTTAAGGTGGTTATAATTATGAATGCCATGCGTAAAATCATTTTTACCGCACTGGTAGCTGTATGTGCGGCCCTTCCAACAAGGGGCATAGCTACCGATTTGTCCGATATTCAGTTACAAACTGTTACGGTTAGTGCTGAGGTCGACCCCGCTTTGGTCGAGCAGATCATCCGTTACGTCCAGGTCAATTATGGATTGGACTATGTATGCCTATGTGACCAGTACAACGATGGGACTATGACCATCGACAAGGTTGCCGAAGGGTATTTGGTTACGGTGGATGATGGGGGAGGGCTAGCGATCTTAATAGATGATGATATATTATGAATTAAGAGACCGAATGAAAAAAACCTATTTCATTTCCTGATTTCATTAGTTCGCTCAATGCCTTATCCATCTCAATCGATTTCAACCAAATCGAAATATTCAAATAATCTGCTTGGGTTAAATTCTCGATTTTAGTTGCTGACTGTTTCAGATCAACACGGTACCTACTAAGGTCATCTCCAGGAATACTGTCTAAGCTGGGGAAAGAAATTATATCCTCTAAGATTGAATAAGTCAAAAGGGCAAAATCATTCGGCTTCTCCTTTATTGTTGCATACATTCTATCGAGCTGGTTTCCGGCATTTTCGAGATCTGACTTTTCAAGGTATGCAATACACTTAACTGCATAATGTGCCCATCGAAAACCTTCACCCTGTAATTCCGTGCAACCTGAAACTTTCCTTTGCCAATAAATAACCTTGTCCCAGTCTTCTTCATAGCCAAAGACCAGGGACATTGCATGGAAAATTGCTCCTTTCTGGCCCTTAGGAATTAGGTTGCTATTATCTACAAGTAATCCTTCGATGTAGTCGGCTCTCTCCTCCATTCTCATAAGAGGCGAGTGGGCATGACAAACAATAGAATATGTCAGCCATTTAACGACCAAAGATGAATGAGTAAAGGGGTTTCTGTCTATACAAGTTTTGATTCGTTTCAAGAGCTTATACCCATGACTGAAGTGCCCCTTGATGGTTAAAAACCCGACATACTTTAACTCCTCTCTAATAATTCCATCATTACTGATAAGGCCAGGGTTTCTATCCAAAAGAGAAATTATCTTTTCCTGATACAAAAGGACATTGTCGTAATCTTGACCCTCAATATACCAAGTCCGAATTGTTCCCAATGCCTCAAGCTGAGGTAATGAAATCTGGTAATCATACACCAGCTCGCTTATCTGATCTGAAACTTTATCGAAGTGCTTCTGGCGATCCTCGAGTTTCTTCTGAACAACAGCAGCGATTTCAAATCGCAGTATCAAAGCTTTATTCATCAATGAAAACTCAAGCAGAAACTCTTGAAAAGTTGGCACCCCTTCGCGAAACTTAATCTCAATACCATATTGATTCCTTAAGGTTTCCTCCCGTCTATACAATTCCCACAACCTCCCCATGTCATTATTTCGCAACGAGTAGATTAGTTCATTGCGTAATAATTTCTTTGCGTTCTTAAAAGCCCCAAACCTCATGGAAACATCAATTCTTTCAATACCTTTATCCTTTGAATTACTCTTTGCTGCTAGAAATTCGACTCCTTTTTCGATCAGTAGGTAACAAGAATTCAAAAGGCCTTTTCTGTCCCCCTCCTCATAGCTCAATAGATGAAAATCATCGACTTTCTTAATCTCCATGAACAATGAGACAGCTTTTCCTCCTCTTTTCTTTGGGTCTAAATATGATAGGAATTCAGTTCCATTTGACCTTGAAAGGGTTTTGACAAGGCCAAATGCAATGAAAATAGAATTTTCTTTACCGGAAACCATAAGGACTTAAATTTATCTAAACCAACAACTTATAAAGATTTTACCAAGTCTAAGGTAAAGATTCTCATAAGAATTTGTAAAGACTTGTTTTCATCTTCTTACAAAAGAATCACACCTTGCTCCTGTTGACGATTCGAAGGAACTTTGGCCTTTACAAATGCTAGACGCATGGGCCATAATTATAACCAAAAACCAGTCCCGAAGAATCATCATCTGGGAAGCCCGACCGTCCAATAAGGCATCCCTCATCATCTGAAAAAAATCGTTCTTTCGTTATAAACAATTTCCCGGTGGCCCCTGCAAAAGTCGCCGGGAAAACCCAGAGAAAATCAAGAGAAAACAATAAAAACTTGATAAGCCTCGATTGCTGGCAATAGGATCGTGAGGGGATGAATGTGTGATTTGCCAGTGGTTGGTGTGTTGGATTGCCCAAATATCTTAGACGTATTAGGATTAGGTGGTGTGGAGGCTTGCCTCTGCACCCTGGGCGATCCTTGCTAACCACTCAATCGTTCAGGAGGTGGCCGTTTTAATTCCTCAAGGATATTTGCGAATTGAATTAACTCTTTACGGTCGCCTCCTTTTTTCTGATTACAACTGTAATGCTATAATTTACCCTTAACCCGTTGCTTATGACTGAAAACCTCAGGTGTTTAACCCTGCCTAAAGATTAAAATTGGCCAATACTGATGGCTAACATGAATTAACCATACGTCTACCTGCATGATGGGAATGGGGCGAGGAAACGCTCCCGGACACAACCTTGTCGAAATTGGGATTGACTGGGTTCCGTGGAAATCCTTGCCCCTCCCTCCCATCACAGCCCCGGGCATTGCTACCGGGACACTTGGGGCCCCGTGTCCGTTAGCATGCCTGTATGTATTTATCGCAAATTGTTGTCAAACCTATTGTTATTGCTCGATTTATGGATTTTTATCAAAAACTGCGTGGCTACTGGGGGGAAGGATTCATTTCTTCCGAGGAACTCCAACGGATCATTGTACATGTCATCATCATTGCGGAGTGGGATTTTGAACGAAAGGTCAAGATCAATGTCCACTTCGTCGATGACACAAGCCAGGCCTTCATTGTCAGTCCGAAGTCTCTGTTTCAGGGAGCAGGACCCTATGAAGATGGCGGCTGCAATGCCTTTGGAAACGAAAGCATGAATGAAGAGGACCTGATGGACAATTTGGACAGTTCAGAAAGGACCTATTTTGACCAGGCTTTTGACTCCCCGGAGATTGATCACTGCCCGAATGATCAGGTTCTCCCGATCTATCCCGGTCGCTTCAAAAGAGCAGCCTAAAGGTCATCGCAGATGATCGTTCTTTTAATCATTCTTTACAAAATCAGTAAGTCAATATGTCTAAGTTCAAAGGTCTCTACGGATTTTCGATTCCTGCCCAGGATGAGGAAAAAATAATGTTTCACCTGAAAGAGTTGGAAGTGTTGCTACGGTTCACTGAGGGATTGTCGCCGGATGAACGGCAAAGCCTTCACAAGGTGAACGACCGCAACTTTCCCAAAGTCGACAATGCGCTCTTGGTGGTGGATCATGCGCCTCAAATCCTGCCCGGATATGTGGATGCAGCCGGGTACAAAAATACCTATCGCCTGCTGAAGCAATTGATGTGGCTGCAAGTAGGATTCGGAAAACTCTTGGAACGGGTGCGCGATTCCCGCATGATTGTGGGATCAAACCTCCTGACGGAAGCGGGTATGATCAACCGCGTACGTACGGATGCGATCAGGGCCGAGGTACCTGGGTTGACCGCGGTATTCAAACGTCTTCAGGATAACTACCGCCTGGGCTATAATCCCAGCGGTTCGGATTCTGAGGCAAACGATTCCCCAGTCGATCCGGTAGAAGAGGTGATGAGCTTGGGCAAGGAGATTTCGCTGAAGAATGGACCGGAGTCCTCGGGTGAGGCTCCGTTGGCCCAGGCTGCTTAAGGGGCTTCAGTTCCCAGTGCTGAGGAGGTAGCTGTGCTGCCAGTGTTGTTGAGGTGGCTGTGCTGCCAGTGTTGAGGAAGTGGCTGAGCTGCCAATGCTGAATGAGGGGACTGAGCTGCTTGAAGCAACGCATTAAAATCTGTAGTGAATTGGAACGGTCGTCTCCGAAAGGGGGCGACCGTCTTTCATTCCTTTACCTGAACTCCCTTCTCTACATTGGAAATCGGGGTAATAATGAGATTGGAACTCAATCATTCAGCCAATCCACGGCTCTCTTTATTTGAGCATCCTCCTTCAGGTTCTCGGTAGGGATAAACTCCATCGGAATATCGACCCCTACCCGGTCGTGGTACACATGCATTTCGCGGTCGGCAAAGACACTTTGTGAGATCACCATCAGAAGTTCATCTGCAACAAGGTCATAACCATTCCCGGTGGTATAGCCTCCCGTGGGCTCACCGATAAAAACGGTATTCTCCCTCCCCTTGAATGCGACCGCTACCAATTCACCGGAGCTTACCGTATAGCGACTCAAAAGAACTGCGACTTTTTCGGCAGAATCAATTTCAGGCAAATCCGGCATCTCACAGACCAGCAATTCAGAATCAATAAATTGCCCATTCTTGATTGTATATTCTCTGACCAAGTCATTGTTTGCATCTACTGCGCCCCCCACGAATCCTTCCCCGATCAACGGTGCCAATCCAGCCATCATGGGATTCATATTTCCACCTCCGTTGGTTCTCAGGTCCACAATCCATTTGTCGACTCCCTGGCCGGCCAAGTCTTCAATCCCCTGCCTGATAAAATCAGCATCTTCCTTAATGCTGGCCCCCGGACCGATGGCCACGACCTTCAAATAGCCGATGTCATCGTTGAGCAACTGGTAAGAGAACCTTGCAGAAATGTCATTGATGACTTCATTCACAAAGTCGGGGTCCCGGTTGTCCGGAGTAGCTACTTTTCCGGTAAAATAAGCTACCAGCGCATGGGTTTCTGCAGACCTGAAACTACCATGCTTATCACCAAGGCTGTTGAGCAGGAATTCCAGTCCAGGTCTCAGTTCTTCTGGGGTTGTCCCGCCTTTTGTCAATTCTAAGTACGTATCATTTATTTTATTCCAATCCACATCCGCACTGTAGAGGGAGGTTTCTTTTGCTTTCAGCAGGATGGGGTCCGTGAGGGTAACTTGCTGGCCTTGGCAGGAGTTGACGAGGAAGGCGAGGAGTAACAATCCAAAAACAAACTTCATATTCTTCCCAAATTCGATTGAATTCCCAATCCTCCCAGTATCTCCAATTCCTGGCCTTTCTGAGGCATTCCGTCCAGCAGTGGCATCGCTGTCCCAATCAATTCCCGCACTCCGGGTGCCTTCAATGAGTTGTCGTGGTCCTCTTTGCTGTCCCAGATTTCCGTAATCCAAACATCATTGGGACTGCTTTTGTCAAGACCAACCACATAGAGATGGCAGCCCTGGGCGGACTTCATCATCTCCGATGCTTTCAACAATATTTTTGCCAATTCTGCTCCCTTTCCTGCAAGTGCAGAAAGCTTACCATGCAGCCCATACAT
>CAYGRE010000196.1:0-5794 GCA_964352215.1 uncultured Bacteroidia bacterium | reverse complement strand
GAACCAGCTCGGAATGGCTCAGGATGGCGATTTCTACGCAAAAATGTTCAGCGGCAATGCAGGCCTCTTCCAGGACCATCCTGTAAATCCCGGTGATGTGATTACCGCTTCGATCTATATCATGAATGCCTCTTTCGATCCCATGGGACCAGTTGGTGGCGGCCAGATCAAACTGGAGTGGCCCGGAACCGGCGCTCCCCAGGATGTATCTGCAGTGGTAGGTGCGTCTTCACCCCTTGATCAGTGGGTACAGGTAACCCTGACCGCAACTGCTCCCGCCGGTGCGACCACGGTACGTTTTGTAGCGATTACCAACCTGCCTGCTGGCGGCGCTGCCTTCTTCGACAATGCCTTCATGGGCAACAGCACTTCTGGAAATGGTGGCCCCATCATTGTGGATACCGATCCGGGACAGTGTGGTGCGGTAATCAATTACAACATCAATTCTACCGATAACTGTGGGATTCAGTCGGTTGCTCAAACTTCCGGTTTCGCGAATGGCACCCTGCACCCGGTCGGAACCACCACCAATACCTTCGTGGCTACCGATTCGGCTGGTAATTCAGCTACCTGTAGCTTTGACGTGATCGTGACCGACAATGAAGCTCCGAATGCAGTTTGTCAGGACATCACCGTCTACCTCGATGCCAATGGCGTGGTCTTTGTGACTGCAGCTGACATCGATGGTGGCAGCAGCGATCCCTGTGGAATCGCAAGTATCAGCACCAACGCTTTCGTCTACGGATGTGGCAATGTTGGTCCTAATTCTGCCACCCTGACGGTCACCGACATCTATGGAAACGTAGGCAGCTGTAATGCGGTCATTACCGTTGAGGATACCATTTCACCAACGGCAAACTGCCAGGATATCACCGTGGCACTGGATGCGAATGGAAGTGCAAGCTTAACTCCATTTGACTTGCTCGCCAGCGTGAGCGACAACTGTGGATCCATTACCTGCCTCTGTGATTCACTGAGCCAGCGTGATTTCGATTGTGACGACGTAGGCGTGGTAAGCGTAGTAGTTCAGGTGACTGATGTCAACGGAAATACTTCGACCTGTACCAGCAATGTAACGGTTGAAGACAATATCGCTCCGGTTGCAGTTTGCCAGGACATCACGGTCCAGCTTGACGCCAATGGCCAGGCTACCATCGCTCCTGCTGATGTTGACGGAGGTAGCTCTGACAACTGTAATGTAATCCTGAATGCCACCCCATTGAACTTCGATTGTTCTAACGTGGGCAGTAACAACAGCGTAGTGCTGACCGCTTCTGACAGCAGCGGCAACAGCGACAACTGCACCGCCAATGTCACCGTTGAAGACAATGTAGCTCCGAATGCAATTTGTGCCGACATCACCATTCAACTGGATGGCAACGGCAATGCAAGCATCACCGCTGCTGACGTGGACGGTGGAAGCACAGACAACTGCGCCATCGCCAGTGTGACTGCCTCTCCAACCAGCTTCGACTGCTCAACTGTAGGTTCCAACACTGTCACCCTGACCGTCACCGACGTCAATGGCAATGTGTCTACCTGTACGGCTGACGTCACCGTCGAAGACAATATCGCACCGAATGCAATTTGCCAGGACATCACAGTTCAACTGGATGCGAATGGAAATGCAAGCATCACCGGAGCAGACATTGACAATGGAAGTACCGACAACTGCAGTATCGCTAGTCTGAGTGTTGACCCAGGTACGTTGGACTGTTCCGGTGTTGGCAACAGCAATCCGGTCACCCTGACCGTTACCGATGTGAACGGCAATACTTCTACCTGTACCGCCAATGTCACGGTAGAAGACAATATCGCCCCGACGGCAGTTTGCCAGGACATCACCGTCCAGCTTGATCCAAGCGGCAGCATCGTGGTGAATGCTTCAGACATCGACGGAGGCAGCAGTGACAACTGTAGCTTCAGCCTGAGCACGACCGACAATATCTTCGACTGTGACGACATCACTGACGGACCTCGCGCCATCATCCTGACGGTCACCGACGGCAGTGGCAATGTCTCCACCTGCTCCGCAGTGGTGACGGTGGTGGATACCACCAACAGCATCTGCTGCCCATTGGCCTTCGACTTCGAAGCTGATGCCGCGGGCAACAGCCTGCCTGCAGGTACGGTTGTCAGCAACCAGTATGCATCCGACGGAGTTGTGATCTCTGCAGAGAACAACAACGGACCGGATGTAGCTATCATCTTTGATTCAGGTAACCCAACCGGTGGAGACACCGACCTGGGTACGCCGAACCAACAGTATGGTGGACCTGGTATTGGCAATGGCGGAGCCAGCAACGATGTGGCGGAAGACAATATTCTCATCATCGCCGAGAATGTAAATGACAACAACAACGATGGTCTGATTGACAATCCGGACGACGATGCCAATGGTGGACGCTTGTTCTTCGACTTCACCGACCGTGCGGTGACCATTGAAACGGTCCGTTTGGTGGACTTGGACGATGGTCCCTGGAACATCACCCTGGAGTTGGCAAATGGCTTTGTGGTAACGATCCCGGTTCCGACCAGCGGCAACAACAGCGCCCTGACCGTACCCGTTTTCCAGAGCAATGTGCGCAGAATGATTGTCGAGATGGGTGGTTCTGGTGGCGTCGCAGGCTTTGCCTGGTGTCCTGACGGACCACAGATTACGGTATGCAGCACGCCATTGGACTTTGACCGCGACGATCAGGGAGGCTTCCTTCCTGCCGGATCAGTGATCACAAACCAATGGGCGGCCAGCAGAAATGTAAACATCAGCGCGACGAACAACCGTGGCAATGGCCCGGATGCAGCGATCCTCTTCAACAGTGCATCCCCAACCGGTGGTGACACCGACCTGGGTTGCCCCGGCGCACCTTATGGTGGTCCCGGAGTTGGCAACGGAGGTGGCAGCAATGTCATTCCTGAAGGAAACCTGCTGATCATTGCAGAGCGGATGAACGACAACAACAACGATGGATTGGTTGACAATCCTGATGACGAAGCAGCCGGTGGTCAATTGCGTTTTGACTTCACCAACTATGCCAGCGTTGATTCGATCATCATCATCGACAACGATGAGAACAACAGCTTTATCACGGTAGAGTTGATGGGTGGAGGAACCCAGACCTTCCCGATTTCAAATCCGGGAGACAATGGCCGCCAGCCAGTTGCGATCGGTCTGACCAACGTCACTGCCCTGGTGGTTGACTTCGAACGCAGTGGAGCGGTTGCAGACCTCTTCTTCTGTGCCGATGGCGCCCCCATTACCATGAAGAGCGAGCCTGCGAGTGCAGCGAGTGGAGAATCGGAGCGCATGGAACTTGGAAATAGTTTTGATGCCTTCCCGAACCCCTTCATTGGTCAAACCACCTTGCGGTTCGAGTTGAATGAGAGCGGTCATGTGGAATTGGAAGTCTATGACCTCCGCGGTAAGCTGATCGCCAATGTATTCAATGGTGAAGTGGAAGCATTCCAGGTCTATGAAACCGAATTCAAACAAGAGAATGTAACCAGCGGGATTTACCAGGCAAGGCTCGTCACTGAGTCAGGTAAAGTCTATTACAAGAAATTGATATTGGGTAGGTAGACTACCGCATATCATAAATAAAAGGGGCTGTCTCATTTTTGTGGGGCAGCTTCTTTTTTTTGGTGGTCAGTCCTTTTTGGTGGGGCTGCAATTTTCCAGTGGAGTATTCCCTTTGCCGCCAATAAATTGATTTGTTTGGCTTTGGGATAGGAGCGGATTCATAAGGCTGGGGCAAATAGAGTATTTAAGGCGGGGGTTATGGGCCGGGAGAGGAAGGAGTTGCTAAAAATTCACACCCGGCATAAACATTCCGGCTGGAAATCTCAATGTCCAGTGAATGCAATTGAACCATCGCATCCAAACCTGAATACCTCTCCAATTCCCATAAACCTTGACTTTTCCTTCTGAAAACCTCTATTTGAGCTTCCTTTTGTTCTATCAGGACATATTCCTGTAGAGAAGGTAGCAATTCATACTTTCGGAATTTGCCTCCCCGGTCGTAAGAAGCGGTACTGTCAGATAGTATCTCAACAACGACAATCGGATTGGTTACCACATTTTTGCGTTCCTCAAAATATTCTCTGGGACCACATATTACCATAGCATCGGGGTAGACAGCGGAATCCGCGGCATCAATCCTGATCATGAGCTCGCTGTTGAAAGTCCAGCAATCTTTTCCTTTGAGTCCAGAAATCAATTCGGCGCCACATTGTGCTCCAATCAGACTGTGGTCACCTGTTCCGCCAGACATTGCGAAAATCTCCCCATTGCTGAATTCACTCTTGTAGGCTGCCTCTTCTTCCAAAGCCAGATATTCAGCGAAGGTGTGACGCAGCTTATTTTCGGTAGGCATACTCAAAAATACAAGAAATATGGTGCTGAGGGTTGGGAGGGTTTTATTGTTTTTAAATGTCTGACAAGGATGAGAAATGAATACCCTGCCAAAAAAGCCAAACGGCCACCTCACAATGAGATGACCGTCTGAACACAATACCATACAGGGAAATTCACAATTCAACCATGATCGGGGCGCTGGCTAGCCCGCGTTGGGCGTGGAGGTAGACCCGCCAGCTTCACCAGATCCGCTGGTTCCACCAGCTTCACCAGATCCATTGGTTCCGCCAGTTCCACCGGACCCGCCATTGTTGGCTCCGCTGTTACCAACAGGTCCATCGTTAGGGGTTCCGGAATTCGTTGGTGCATCATCAGATCCACCGGTCGCTCCACCATCAGCACCACCATTGTCATCCGATTCCGAAGAACCATCCTGGTTATCGGGGCGGTTGCTCTGGCCAGCGAAACGGGTTTCAAGACGATCGAGCCAAAGTTGCGCTCCAGGCATGCCACGCTTGGCGGCCTCCTGCGCAGAACGGAAGATCGCCAGCGAATCCTTGAAGGCCAGGTCGCCCAGCAACATGGAAGAATCATTGATCAGGACAAGGATTTGGGCAAGACGGGATTCATAAGGGCGCATTTTAAACAACAGCGCCAGATCGTTTTCATAATCGTCGATTTCGACAATTCGGGGAAGCAAGGCCGGGATTTCATCGTAGGCATCTTTGGCGGTACGCACAAAGTTCCAGTTGTTCACACCGAGACGTACCTTGTGCGCTTTTTCGGTTTCCGTCAGGGTAGGCAGAAACTCCAATTTGCTTTCAAGGAGGTCAAGCGCAAACTCGATGTCCTGGACATCTTGCAGACTCAACATTTGGTTAACACGTGATTTTGAAACATTCATAATAATTTTGGTTTAGGTTTAATAAAATAGAAGAGTGTTTTTAAAGAACGTTGTGATCATGGTTTGGGAAGGTATTTTTCCCCGTAATGATGACGCAAGATGTGTCATGGGACGAGAACGCATCTGCCTATAAGTACACTTCTGTGCCTTTCTCTGCCTATTTGTGCTTATTTCTGCCTAAAAAGTACCGATGAGGAGGGGAAATGGAGGGGAAATGGAGGGAAAATGGAGGGAAAATGGATGGGAAATGGAGGGGAAATGGAGGGGAAATGGATGAGAAATGGATGGCAATCGGAGGGTCTTTCTGGTAGCAGATGCATTTTCCAGGTGGAGTATCAGTTGGAAAAATACACTCTTACTTCTTCTATTTATCTGAGTCCCGGGCATAGTGGGATAAAGCAAGATGTTTCTCAAATCTGAGTCGCGGGCATAGTGGGATAAAGCAAGATGTTTCTCAAATCTGAGTCGCAGTTATGATGGAATAAAGCGCCCTGTTTCTCAAACCTGAGTCGCAGGTATGATGGGATAAAGCGCCC
>CAYGRE010000195.1:0-5877 GCA_964352215.1 uncultured Bacteroidia bacterium | reverse complement strand
ACCCGGCCAATGGTGGCGTGGTCAATCTGGGTATGGACTGGATTGTAATTGGGGGTGCCGAACTCGGTGAGGTGGTGCTGGTCGACAATATAGTAAAGGTAGAAATAGCCATTGTTGAGGAAGTCCGGATCGAGGGTGAAGCCCAGGAGGCCGTGGTCACCATAAATGGCCATTTCGCCCAGGATATCAATCAAAGTATCACCGTAATGCTGGTCGTCCCATATCTTGACCTGCCCGTGGCGGTGCCAGGTGTACATCCGGCCATTGTCATCAAAGGTCAGGCCGACCGCGAAGTAGATGTCGGTTTCTTCGACCAATTGGTCGTAGAAGTCGTCCGGGAGTTGGGAGTGGAGGGGGAGGGCGGCCAGGAGGAAGAGGGCGATTGTTCCGAATCCGATCATGTTTCGGATTATTGAAATAAAGCCACGCAGTTGCTTCGCGAACCGACTCCCCGGGAGGGGGCTCTTCATCGGAAAGGGATTGTAAATTCTATTTGCCATTCAGACCTCGTTGCGAACCGTAAACTTACAAAGAATGGGGCAATGGGAGGTATGAATAAGGGCTTGCGTCTGCTGGAAGAACCTAATTGCTACAGTTGGAAGGACCAATTGCCCTTATTTCGGGAATATTTCCTTCAGGTCAATCTTAAAGTCGGAAAGGATGGAGACATTGATCTGGTCGGTGGCAACAAATTTCTTTTGAAAAGCGAATTTGCCCTCTTCCAATAAGTAAACATCGACCAGCTTTTCGTTGGGATGGATCATCCAGTATTCTCTGACCCCAGCTTCTTCATAGAGGTCATATTTTTCCCGGGCATCTTTTTGGGACGAATTGGGAGAAAGAATCTCAACTACCAGATCAGGAGCCCCAAGGCAACCCTTTTCATCCAGTTTGTTTTGATCACGAACGATACAAATATCTGGCTGAACCACGGTGTAGATATCGTTCTCAGACGATTTGGGAAATAGGCGCACATCAAATGGAGCCGCGTACACCTGGCAAATGTCACCTTTCAAATGGTTGAAAAAGGTCGAAGAAAGGCGCATACTGACTTCCTGGTGAATTCGGGACGGGGCAGGGGACATCCTGAATACTTTGCCTCGAATCAATTCTACATATTCATCCAGCCGCCACTTCAGGTAGTCGGCGTAAGAATAGGTTCTTCCGGGGTCAAGAAGGTTGATAGAAGTGATCGCACCCATTTGAGATTATTTATTCAAAGTGGACTCAAAAGAGATGATTTTTCCCTCAACTCAAATATATCGAATCCCAACAATTTTTCTTTCGAAACTCCTTGGCTTCAAATTTATCTCCGGTAATGCTGCGCTCGGTGGATTAAAACATTAACCTTTCGACGAATGAATAGTAAAGGTGCGGATGACTGGGCCTGGATGGATAAGTGATAAATTCTACTGAATAGGTGGACGGATTTCTGCCTGTTCTATGATCGGCTAATTCTCTTTCTTGTGGCATGCACCAATTCACTCGTTTTTCCTCTCCCCGATTTCTTGCTGCTTCACCTGGGCGCCTTGTTTCAGTTGTCCCTCTCTACCTTCTTCTCCTCGTCACGCTTTTTCCTAGCCTCCTTCCGGCCCAACTTCCCGTCACCTGGAGCAAAACTTTTGCCCAGAACGCGATCCACATCGCTGTCAACGAGGATCCGGTCACCAACCAGGCGGTGGTTTATTTTGAGGAATTGTGGCAACCCGATTGGATCAAACTCGACCAGGATGGCAATACCCTTTTCCAGGTTTCCCCTCCATTTCCCACCCATCCTTTTATCATAAAGCGCCTCGGAGACCGTCTCTATGCCTTTTCTGACAGCCAATACCTGAGTTGTTCGGATGCCCAGGACAGTGTGCTTTGGTTTGTCAACCTTCAATTGCCTCAGGAAGTCCGCGACACCGTGATTGATATGGCCATTGATGGGGATGGGAATGTCTATGTGGCCGGGGGAATGGGTTTTAACCTGTTGTCGGGTGCGGATGATGGGTTTCTGGTAAAGGTTTCTCCAGAGGGGACGGTTTTGTGGACGAGAACGATCGCCGGGACCAGTGGAGCGGATGACAACCTCAAGTCCCTCATCGTAAGAGGAGACCGCATTTATACTTTGGGACGGGTAGTGAATGGCAGCGGGGTGGGAATGAACCAGCAATATTTCGCGGTTTGGGATACCAGTGGCACGCTCCTGGTCGAGAATACGGACTTTGCCTCCTCAGGCAGTCCCAACCCAAAGATTCTTCTGGAACGCGCGGACGGAAATTTCCTCACGGTTGGAACCTGGAACGGCAATGAGGGCTACGTTACCCTTTACGATTCAGCCGCCAACCTGCTCTGGCAACGAGACCTTTCCCTGCAAATCCCCTTTTCCTTCGCTCCCTCCGAAGGGTTTTGGGCTGCGAATCAAGACCTTTACCTGGGTGGAGTCAATAGAGAAACCCAGTCCGGAGGAGCCCCTCTGCTCAAAGCCACGGTTGTCAAGCTGGATTCAGCCGGTAATTTCTTGTGGGGCAGCACCTATGGCGATGCTTCAGGACTGACGACCGCCTTTCAGGCGGTGTTCCCCGCTCCAGGTGGTGGATGTTACCTTGCGAGCCACATTGTGGCGACTTCCGCCTCCCCCGGAGTGGCGCGGTTCATGCACATTGAATCCAATGGCAACAATGCCTGGCCCCAGCACCAGGTGCTGGATACGACCCATGTCGCCTACCGTGGTGGGGGCATCGGTCCCGACTCCGCCGTCTACCTCGGTTACGTCAGCGGAAGCATGGTTCGCATTCTGAAATTGGGCGGCATGCCGGTGGGGGTGTCGGAATCAGTTGAATTTGGCGGCCAGGTTACCCTCTGGCCGAATCCGGTTTCGGATCGGTTGCACCTCCGCTTGGAGGGCTTGTCTCCGGCCGCGTTTCCGCTGCGGCTGCGGTTGTACGATCTCACTGGCCGGCCAGTGCTGGAACGCATGGTCCAGACGGGTGAAGTCACCCTGGAAGTGGGCTGGCTCAGCCCTGGGGTATATGTTTACGAGCTGCGCTCGTTGGAGGAGGGGATTGGAGGGGTTGCCCGGCTTGCCGGGCGGGTGGTGAAGTATTGAGAAACTTTTTCCGGACCCTCGCCATGACATCCTCATGTGTAGAAACCAAGCCCAATTCTATTTCTTTCAAGGACTGTTCGATGGACGCCAATGCGAATTCCATCTCCTCTTTGGAGATATAATTTTCGGTTAGTTGATTCTCGTTTTCTTCCATGATTCAATTTAGTACTCAGGGAGCAATCCTTAATTGACGGTTTGTACGAGTTTTACGGGGAACTTCCTTCAGAAAGGAATTGGTATTGAATTGCTCATTCGGCCTGTGGATGCTAAATTGTGTCAATACCCTTTTGACATGAGTAGACCTACCATTACCGTAAAGCTTACCTCTGAGTGGAACAAGGATATCAGGCTGAATTTCGGAGCACTCCTGAAATCAGTGATCTCGTTCAGTTTCCTGAATCCGGAAAAGGGGACCACAAATCTTGTAGATGTCTTTTCCGTGGATGATACCAATGACCTGAAAGCATGGAAACTGGTCTATTATTCTCTCAGGGAAGCGATGGTGGAATTGGTTGATGAAGGGCAGGGTACGATATCAGATACATTTGGCGAGGACGAGTCACTGAGTTACCATGCCGATCGTTTTCAAAAGCTGGTTGACGATTTGAATACCAATTTGGAGGAAAATGAGATCATCATTGACCATGGATTTCTCATCTATCCGGAAGACTTACCGATCCTCCAGCAAGTCAAAAAGGCCTTTGAAAATTGGCTTCAAAAGGGAGGAGTTTCAAAGCGTTCAGCAGAATTTCTGGGAACACGGCTGAGGTACTATTTTGCCGGGAAGGTCTTTTATGCACTGAAAGCGGGAGAAGAAAGACTTCGGAGTTTGGTGACATTTTTAAAATTGAGTGAAGAGGAAGAAAGAACTTATGGAAGGAAGGCTTACCAACAACAAATTGTTCGCGAGTGGTTGAAACCTATTTTCGATGAGGACTTCGGCCTGGATAAAATTTATATCTCCTTACGAGCAGTTTGGGCCCGGAGAGAAAAGAAAGCTAAGAAACACGATTGGGCCCTGTCCGAAAATCCGTCAGAAGTAAAAGAAGAAGTTTGGCACGAAGTGGTGGACGCAGAGGATCACTTATGGAATTGGTTGGAAGGTGAGGGCCCGAAGGAAGATTTTGTGGTTTTGAAGGGAGGTCCGGGTTCAGGGAAGTCTTCGCTGATGAAGAAATTGGCCTTCCGATTAAGCCAGGAGAATACTTTTCCGGTTTATTTCATTTCCCTCCAGCATTTTGAATGGGATGGCAACCTGACAGCTCAAATCAGGAATCATGTCAAAGGTTTTTCCCTTGTCCACGAAGACCCCTTTGACGATCGCCATCAAGGCAAAGGAAGGGAACCTGTTTTTATCTTTGACGGCCTGGATGAAATCCCACGTTTGGGAAAAGGAGCGGAAAGCGCAGCAAAAGACTTTGTCGAAAAAGTAGTGCGACTGCTCAGGACATACAATCAGGAAGGGAGTTCAACCTGGAACATCCGTGCGATCATTGCAGGGAGAGATTTGGTAATCAAGCAAGCGGAGGAAATGTCTGGAAAGAAACCCCATTTATTGGAGTTGCTGCCTTATTTCTTCGTTTCCAACGAAGAGTCAAGGACAAGGAACTTTTCTCCTCAAGCCCACAAGGAGTTAGAAAAAGACCAGCGCAAAGAGTGGTGGAAAGGGTTTTGGAAGGCTGTAGGTAAGAATAAGCGAGTGATGCCTGAGGTTCTAATGAATAAGAACTATACAGAACTTACCGCACAGCCCTTGCTCAATTATTTAATGGCGCGGAGTTTCTTAAATGGCTTTGATTTTTCTGCAGAAGAGAACCTGAATAAAGTTTATGAGTTTTTGATCGAATCTGTAAGGGTTCCTAAGTGGCGTCCGCCTGGTACGGATATTCCAGAGAAAGAGATTTTCTTCAGGTTTTTGGAGGAGGTCGCTGTCTCTGCATGGCATACAGGAGAGGTGAGAATGACTACCAACCAGGCAATTTTGGACCGATGTGAGGATTATCCAGAGCTGTTAGAATTGATCGGAAAGATTGATCCCAGGGCAGGAAATACCCGTTTATTGACTGCATTTTATTTCCGAGGTACAAAAAGGCAGATGGGTGGAGATGCAGCATTCGAATTTACCCATAAGAGTTTTGGGGAGTATTTGGTTGCCCGAAAAGTCGTTTCTGAATTGGATGTTTTAATTAAGGGTTTAGAAGGAAAGAGGGGAAGAAAGTGGATTGAAATAAAGCGAATTTGGTTGGCATTGACTGGTCCAACCCCACTGACGATGAATATTTGGAAATTCCTCAAAAGGGAAGTGAGTTTAAAGGTAGGGGAGAATATTTCCAATTGGTATAGGGTCTTGTCAGGTCTCTTTTCTGAAGTACTTACCTCAGGTTTTGAGATTCGAGAATTTGGAAGCCATTTGACAGTGGTTGAACAAACACGCAACGCCATTGAAACACTTTGGTTGATAGTCGCGGTATTAGCAGAACTAATGCCGGAGGATCATGAACGTACGCCAGAATGGCCTGAGGATTTGGAGCCCTTAAAACTGATTTACTATTTCGAGCTTGGCAAAGCCAGGCCTCTATCAAGGCTTGGCTTTGCCAAGCTCGAATTCCCCAACTGGGTAAACTTGCCAGGTGTTCAATTACAGGGAGCCAATCTCTACCGAGCCAATCTCTACCGAGCCAATCTCTCAGGAGCCAATCTCTCAGGAGCCAATCTCTCAGGAGCCAATCTCTCAGCAGCCAATCTCGAAGCAGACAATCACGAAACAGCCAATCTCAAGTCAGCAA
>CAYGRE010000194.1:0-5911 GCA_964352215.1 uncultured Bacteroidia bacterium | reverse complement strand
GACCGGCATTAACCTCATCATCCCGGGAAAGCTCCAAATGCTCAACAGCCTCGCTTTTCTTTCCCTCCCTCTCAAACCGCCACTTTACCCGGTCAAAATAGGCCTTTGCTCCACCCACACCGCGTTGAACTGCCTTTTTCAAATTTTGATACATATCCAGGCTGTCCCGCACCAGATGGTGCCCGGCCACCAACATGGTATCCCTCACTTTGCTAATCAGTGCCTTGAGTTGTGCTTCCAGTACCTCGATTTGCTGGTACAACTTCAGTCCTTCGTCCAAAGCATCATTTGGAAGGTAGCCGGGAGTCAACCAGGGAAACTCACGCACGGCCAGTTGCATATTCCCTATGAAATGAAGGTTGTGCGGCCCGATCCGCAACAAGCGGGGCATCTCTTTCGGACTGATTCCCTGGTGAAAATCAAAGATTCCCTCAATGGTCCCGATGACCTGGTAGAGGGATTGCAACTCGGTCTGGGAGAAGCTTTTTGGAATGCGCGTGGTATTCATAAGAAATGGCTTTCGTGATAATTCCTGATCAATGGCCTTAATATGGGGAAAGTCCGCAAAGTCAATCGGGCAAACTATGGCGTTTTAGGGCGTTTTAGGGCGTTTTGTTCCAAAATATAGCATTTTAGGGCAGAGGATTTGGGGTGGAGAGGCGAAATTCCACACTGGGGAGACTTGAACAGTGACGGTTGGCAGGCGCAGATTTGGTGGGTCAATACTTTAAAGCTGACACCTCATGGATAGGAGGAGTGTCCCTGAGTTGCTACAGATTTGAGGGTCGAGATGCGCAAAACTGCCGGTACTGAGGGGCAAATCTGAGGGTCCGGAGGGGCAAACCTGAGGATGCTGAGGCGCAAATCCGAGGGTCCAGAGGCGCAAATTTGAGGATGTACAGGTGCAAACCTGAGATCAATGAGGTGCGAATCCGAGGGTTTAGACCCATAGCCCCGGACACCAAAACCCTCAAATCCGAGGGGCCGTATTTCCTCCCAACCAAGTCAAAATCAAAAATATCCGAGGGTCAAGACCCGCAGTCCCACACGTCACAACCCGTAACTCTGAGCGTACGGACCCAAAATCAACAAACTGAGATCGCATAGGAATCCTTATAGAGAAAGCTCTTATGCCTTCGATAGAAGAAGTAATGTGAACACCTAATACCAAAGATTCAAAATTCACTTCGCTTCCGACATCAAGTCCATAATTACCTGACCAAACTCTGTAGCCCTTATCTTCAAAGAATCTTTTTATAGCTTGTTCGTCCATTTCTAAAAATAATTTAAAAACGTCAAAGCATACCTTGAAGTTTTCTTCACCAAGGTTCACTTTCCTTGGTCTTACCTCCAGAAAATGCTTAATTTGAATTCTGGTAGGAATACCACCAAAGACAAGGCCGAAAGGCTTTCATCCATAATAAACCATTTCGCTATAACCTGAACAAAATGAAAAATCTGATCTGGATACCCCTGTTGCTCTGTACAACCTTGTATTACGGCTGTATCAATGATTGTAGCTTTGGCGCCTGCAATGACTATGAAACCTGTGTGGAAGGCAATTGTATCGGTCCCTGTGATTCTGCTGAGTGTGTAAACGGAACTTGTCAATTGAATACCGGGGAATGTATCTGTCAAGCGTGGTGGGAAGGAGAAAAGTGTGACATCGCCGTGAATGAGAAATTCAATGGGGCCTATCTCAGGGAAAGCTCTGATTGTGGAAATATCCCGGCTTATTATATTGGTATTTCTCCTATCCCAGGAACTCCCCAACGGGTTAGCATTATAGGTCTGTACAATACCTTTGACACCCTCCAGGGATCTTGGACACCGGTTCCACCACTGGAAGCCAGTGTCGATATGAATGATAATCAGGCGCTCTACCTGGGGCTGCAAACCTTTGATCTGCCAGGGTCGGATATCGTTACTGTCAACGGATCAGCAGCTCTGAATGAGGAAACAGGGGTTTTGAATGTGTATTACCGGGTCAATAACCTCAGTCAAAATGAGGAAAGGGTTTGCAACGAGCAATTCATAAAGCAATAAAGGACCACCAGAACTAAAACAAATTCTCAACCACCTTGAACTCGGCATCGGCCCACAAGTCCTCAATATTGTAAAACAACCGCTTGGGCTTCTGGAATACATGGACCACCACATCGGCAAAATCGACCAATATCCATTCTCCTTGCTGATAGCCCTCGGTAGAGATGGGCTTGTCTTTCAAATCTTTTCTGGCAAAGTCTTCTACTGAGTTGGCGAGGGCCTGAACGTGCTTGTCAGAGGTTCCCGAACAGATCACATAGAAGTCAGCAATTGCGCCACCTACATTTCTGAGATCCATTACAACGATGTCAAAACCCTTCAATTCCTGCAATCCTTTGACTGCTACTTCTGATAAGATCTCTGAGGACGTGGTCGTTTTTTGCTTCATATAATTGGGTATCTTTCGACGAAATTAACAAATAGAACTCGTGAATACTTTATTTGTTGGGAAGAATTTATTGGAACTGAGCGAGGTAGACTCAACCAATGCCTTCGCCAACCAGCTTCTGAGCTCCCAACCCGCCGAAGGTACTGTGGTCCGGGCAGCTTACCAAAGTGCAGGTCGTGGCCAGCAATCCAATGTATGGCTCAGCCAGGCCAACGCCAATTTGACCTTTTCCCTGATCCTTCACCCGAAATTCCTTGCTCCCCAGCGGGCATTTGCCCTCAACAAGGTGGTGTCCCTCGCCTTGCACCAATGTATCCAGGAATTGCTCCCTGACAGGACAGTCTCGGTCAAATGGCCCAACGATATCCTGGTAGACGGAAAGAAAGTCGCAGGCATTCTGATTGAGAACCATTTGGATCAACATGGAATAAAAGCTTCTATTGTCGGGATCGGTCTCAATGTCAACCAGGTTAATTTCCCGGATGAATTGTCAGGCAAAGCCAGCTCCCTCTCTTTGGAAGCGGGTCGCCAATTCGATCTGGACGCGGTTTTCACCAGTTTGCTGGAGCATCTCGAATCCCTCTACCTCCAACTGCTAAGTGGAAAAACGGAACGCTTGGATTTTGGCTACCTGCAGGCACTTTATGGATACGGTGAGCAAATCCGGGTCAGGTTTCCAGATCCTAAAGTTCTGGCGAAGATTGAAGCGGGTGGGACCTCCGACTTTGACCCTAACCCTGACGCTGGCCTTGCCCCTAAACCTGACACTGGCCCTGACACTAACCCTGACGCTGGCCTTGCCCCTGCCCCTGACCCGAAGGAAAAAGAAGTTGTCCTGGTAGGCGTAACCCCGGAAGGCTTGCTTGCCCTCCAACTGGAAGACCGCCTCCACTATTTTTACCATAAACAATTAGAGTTCATCCTGTGAATCTTATCATTGACATCGGCAATAGCCGGGTAAAAACCGGCATTTTCAGAAATGGAGTTCTGGATCAGGTCCTCAACCACAGTCACCAGGAATTCAGTGCTGCACTGGCGAAATGGATCAAATCGGAAAATGTCGCCTCCGACATACAATATATTGGCTGTGCCAGCGTAGGGAACAAAGACATGCTGGCTGCGGTGGAGCGGTTGGCAGGTACTGTGCCGGGTGCGCGGTGGTTGGCCATCGATTACCAGACGCCTTTGCCTGTCAAAAATGCATACCGCAGCCCCCGCACTCTGGGTATGGATCGAATCTGTGCTTGTGTAGGGGCACGCAGCCTGACCCCAAACGGTCCCATTTTGGTGATCGACTCGGGTACCGCAGTCACTTATGATTATCTCGATGCCGACAACCAGTACCTGGGTGGAGGTATCGCGCCGGGCCTCAGGTCACGGTTCCGTTCTCTGAATGATTATACAGCGTCCCTGCCCCTGGTAGATCCTGAAGGCGACCTGCCTCTGATCGGTTACAATACCGAAACGAGCATCCGTTCAGGGGTTGTCAATGGCATGCTGGCAGAGATCTCAGGGATCATTTCCAGGTACCAGACGTTGTCAGATGACCAATTGATCGTATACTTAACAGGGGGAGATGCTGTTTATTTGGGAAATCACCTGAAAAGCATCAATTTTGTAGATTCTGATTTGCTGATCCTCGGCATTCAGACAGTTGTATCATACTACTTTGCAAATGCATAAAAGGCTAGTCCTTACCATCGCTGTCCTTCTCCTTATCGGAGGTGACCTTGCAAGCCAAATTACGCTTTCTCCCTACTCCCGGTTTGGCTTGGGTGACCTTTACAATACAACCAGTACCCGTAACTTTTCCATGGGCAATGTCGGTATCGCCACCTTCGATGGCTCTACCATCAACCGCCTCAATCCCGCGGCTTATGCCGACCTGGACATCACCACGGTGGATATGAGTGGATTTGGGTTGTATTCCCGGCAAAAATCTCAGAACAATGAGGTGGCCCGCAACACCGGTGGCTTTCACAATATCAACCTCGGTTTTAGCAATAAGTCTGGCTTTGGGATCGTCTTCGGCCTCGCCCCTTATTCCTCAAGTGGATACCAGATCGTTACCACGACTCCGGTTCAACTGGATACCTCTACCGCTATTCAAACAACTACTTATACCTCCTCTGGAGGCCTCAACCAGTTTTATATTGGGACAGGCGTACGTTTCCTGAAGAATTTCCGCGCGGGTGCCAATATGAATATTGCTTTTGGCAATACCAATTTTACCTGGCAGACAGCTTATGACCAAGCCGGCTATTCTCCCGTCAATACGGACAAAAGAGTTTCCATCCGGGGGATCATGCCTCAGTTTGGTCTCCAATACGGGGACACCTTGACAGTTCGGAAGACTTTGGAGCAAACCAAGGTCCTCGCTGCCCAGGACAAGGAGTACCAAAAAACCATTGCCATCATCGACCGTGACCTGGCTTCTCTGAACAAGGACAATAAACAACTCCTCGCCTGGAAGAAAAAACAAGATGCGCGGGTCGCAGAATTGGCGGCAGAGAAGAAAACCCTGGAAGGACAAGTAGCCGGGCTGATGGACGATGAACGGGGCAATAAAAATGAAATTGGCAAACTCCAGGACAAGATATTCCGGATAGAAAAGAAGCGTAAGAAATTGGTTCGGGAAGTAAAGGCTCAAACGCGTGAATTGAGAGACGCCACCTCTCGTATGCAAGCCCGGAAGGAAAAGATGGAAGCCAGACGCGCCACGATTGCCCAGGAAATGAAGGAGATCGAAGAAGGCACCCGTGCCAATGAATCCACCCGTCGCCGGGACTTTACTTATCGCATTGGAGCGATCTTTGAACCATCCGTATCTCTTACCGGTGAACGGCTGGTCAAGTTTGACAATACCAGTGTCTTCGATACTTTGCTCAACGATCAGGGAACCGTCAAGGTTCCGATGAAATACGGTTTTGGCCTGCACATTGGTCGTCCCAATCGCTGGTCACTCGGGCTGGATGCCAGTATCCAGGACTGGTCCTCTTTCCAGTATTTCGATGAAGTCAACGACCTGACCCAGGCCCTCGGCCTTAACCTGGGAGGCGAGTGGACACCCGACGTTGTTTCGCCCTCCTTTTTGAAGCGGATCTCCTACCGTGGTGGTGTGTACTACCAGAACACGGCTGTCACTTTCAACGGCGAACCCGTCAATGAAATCGGCATCAACTTTGGTTTTGGTATTCCGGTGGGACGCTACAACTTTATCAGCCGCAACTTTAGCCGCCTCAATGTCGGTTTTGGTGTCGGAAAGCGTGGATCGCTTGATACCAATCCCCTTGAAGAGATGACCTTCCAGATGCGCTTAGGATTCAATCTGAACGAGCGCTGGTTTGTCAAGCGCCGCATCGACTGATAAAGGTATGCGCTTATTGGCATTCCTGTTCCTGATCTTACTTTCCACCTCCGTTTTCGGACAGGGCAGCAATGCTGCCCGAAGGCTGCAATTGCAATTCGATCAGGCAG
>CAYGRE010000193.1:3709-6083 GCA_964352215.1 uncultured Bacteroidia bacterium | reverse complement strand
AAGCACTTCCCTGAGCTGCTCCAGCGTAACTCCCCCCGGACGCAAAAGGGTGGGAAGCATGCCTGTCAAATCCAGAACAGTGGATTCCAACCCAATATTTGTCTCTCCACCATCAATAACCATATCAATTTTACCAGAAAGGTCCCGAATGACGTGGGCTGCCTGAGTAGGACTCGGCTTACCTGAAGAATTGGCGGAAGGCGCAGCCACCGGAACCCCTGCTGCCCGGATCAGTGCCTGGGCGACCGGGTGGTCCGGGACCCGAATGGCAACTGTATCCAACCCAGCAGAAAGAATCGAAGGCACCAGCTCCGTACGTGGCAGGACCAAGGTCAAGGGGCCCGGCCAGAACCTGGCCATGAGCTTAAGCGCCAATTCAGAAACCTCTGCCACATAAGGATAAATCTCCGACGCGTCCGAAAGGTGAAGGATCAGAGGATTGTCCTGGGGTCGTCCCTTGGCATGAAAAATCCTTTCAATCGCTTCAGGATTCAGCGCGTTGGCCCCCAGTCCGTAAACCGTTTCCGTAGGGAAGGCTACCAGACCACCTGAGCGAATCGTATTCCCCGCCTCACTGATAAGATAAGGATCTGGAGTATCCGGGTCAACTTTTAGAACTTGCGTATTCATACCAATTGTATACAGAGATAAGGATCAAAGAATAGATTTCCAATCGTTTTTCCTAGTTTTGGGCTTGGGTAGGCCCCTTGTTAAAACACCACCTTGAAGGATACCAAACGAAATATCTATCTGGGAATCCTGCTGATGTCTATGGCATCTTTGATGCTCGAGACCCTCTTCACGCGGATTTTTTCCGTAACCCTATGGTCGCATTTCTCCTTTATGGGCGTCTCCGTAGCCTTGTTGGGGATTACGACCGGAGGTCTGGCAGTTTACCTTTGGCCCTGGTTGAGCAAGCGTGAAGCCATTGAAAAAAGACTTACCCTTACCGCATTGCTTTTTTCGGGTATCATCCCTGTTGGTATCCTGGCCTTGGTATGGATTCCAGTAAAAGACACAGAAGGGAGCATGGCCGGGGTAGCCCTTGTATTTCAATTTCTTGTGCTAACCCTACCCTTTTTCTTTACCGGGATCAATATCACCCTGGTATTGACAAGGTTTGGAGGAAAATTCAGGAAACTGTATGCAGCCGACCTGGCTGGAGCAGCACTCGGCTGCATCCTGTTTATCCTCTCCGTACAAATCTTAAATCCGGTCCAGGCCCTGTTTGCTGTCATTTGCCTTGGATTCCTGGCGGCAACGGCATACGCGTTTCCAAACAAAAAGCTACTGACCCAAAGCCTGCCAGGGCTGGTCATATTTGCTTTTATCCTCTTGTTCGACTTCGTATTCCAGTGGATCCATCCCGAGAATATCTTTCCTTCCTCCGACCTGACCGAACTGGCCCCCATCAGCCTCAACCAAACCCACGGCCCTTCTTACCAGATGGTTGATCTCCTCCTGGTTTTAACCCTGGTCATCACACTCTTATTCATTACCATTCCGTACATTCTCCCCAAGGCCAAAGCAAATGCCAGAGATCTGGGCTTCGCAGCCTACTTCATCCTGGTCGGAATCGGATTCATGTTGATCGAAATCGCTCAAATCCAGATTTTGACGGAAGCCCTGAAAGACCCCAACTTTGGCGTCTCCATCGTCCTCTGCACCCTGTTACTCGCCACTGGACTGGGTAGCTACCTGTCCAAAAACATATCCAGAAAATCGGGGTTCTTCAGGCTTAGTTTGTTACTCTTCATCCTGGTACTGACAGAACTCTGCTCTACCCTTTTGATGCCCCGGTTGACAGAGACCTCTTTTTCCTTTCAACTCACCATCTCTATCTTCCTTCTGGTTCCAATGGGAGTCGCCATGGGAATGGCCATACCCCTGGGGATGCATTTCGCCAAAGAAATCCGCCCCCAAATGACTCCATGGTACTGGGCCTTGAATGGTTCAGCCTCCGTATTTGCCAGTGTCCTGGCTGTGTACCTGTTCCTCAATACCGAAAATGCGATCCCCTTTTGGCTTGGAATTGTATGCTATGCAATCGCAGCCATTTTCTTCGCTCGGATCAGCAATTCCGGGAAGTAAATACACGAAAGAAAGAGCCCCGAAACCACCGAAGCCCTTTACAATCGAAAATAGTTTTACGTCAGGTGTAAATCACTTCTTATTTCTAGATTTACCCCGCTTGAAGTTGATATCGATCCACTCTTCATCTTCAACCGGGATATCCATTGCCTCAATCAGGCGGCGATACTTTGCATAGGTTGCTTTCCCCTGCTTTTTGCCATTGACTAAAAAGTCTTCGTCATTGATCCGCAAACGGAAACCATCTCCCTCATCAACCAGGCCATCTTCTACCAATTCCTCC
>CAYGRE010000193.1:0-3609 GCA_964352215.1 uncultured Bacteroidia bacterium | reverse complement strand
CCATCTCCCTCATCAACCAGGCCATCTTCTACCAATTCCTCCCGGAGGTCTTCAATTGATTTCCGAAGGTGGTGACCCCCACCATTTTCCATTTCCACTTCGATCTCTGCACCAAAGCGCTCCCCCCATTCTTCCATATCACGACCGAACTTCTCCATCTTCTCTTCGTCAAAGGACGCGGCAAACTTCTCAGCCCATTTTTCCATTTCCTCGCCAAACTTTTCCCAATCCTTGCCGGCGAACTGCTTTTCGAATTTCTCTCCGAACCTCTCACCCCACTGCTCCATATCTTCTTCGAACTTATCCCAGTCCTGATTTTCGAACATCACCTCGAATTCCTCTCCCCATTCTTCCATCTGATCTTCATAGGCTTCCATCCGCTTTTCATAGTCTTCATCCGACTCATTGTCCCCTTTGGGTGCCGGTGGAGCGGGAAGCTTAGGCATGTTCTTCATGTCCGGAAGGGGAGGCAAAGGAGGCATTTTCCCGGTCGGGACATCAGACATGTCCGGCATCGGTGGCATCGGAGCCCGGCGGCCATTGTGACTGGCATACTGCTCGAATGAATCATCTACCAAATTCTGGTACCTTTCAAGGTCGTCTTTGGCTACATTCCGCCCATCGATGGTAGCGGCAACCACCTGTCCGTTGCGGTCCAACCGGATGCGAACTTCTTTGCCATCCTCAATGATGACAATCGCAGTGATAGGAGAATCCTGTTCCACAAAGTCATAATTGGCAAAGTGTGCATTCACGGTTGATTCGTATTCCGTCCATTCCAGAACTTCAGCTTCAACCACCACCTTGCGATCCTCGGTTGGCTCCTCAGACTCTTCTTCATCAGCATCCTCAACTGGAATGATATTTCCCTGCTGATCGCGGTCAAACTGAAGCTCAGGAGGCAGGAGGTTGCCCATTGGATTGACAGCTTTGATCGACTCGGAGCTACTGGTAGAAAGTGCCAGGATCAGCAGGAGACTAAAGAGTCCCAGGAATATACCTCTGGAATAGGATCCTCTTTCCACCGATTCCTGACCAGTAATGCGCTGAATTCTCCGAAACAACTTGCCCCCGGTAGAAGCCATTGCCAATTCAGGTTGAGCCTGGCGAATCGTTTCAAGATTGAGCAATGCCCGCGCATAAGTAATCCGGTTTGATTTGATCTCGATCACCGCCTGGTCACAGCAATTTTCACGTTCGTCACGGACCATTCTGGAAACCATCCATACAACAGGGTGGAAAAACAAGACGATCTCGACGATACTTTGAAAGACATTCACCAAATAATCCATCCGGCGAATATGGGCCAGCTCATGGGCCAACAGGCACTCAATTTGTTCAGGGTTAAGCCCGGTAGCCAAACCAACCGGAACCAAAACAACTGGTTTCAAGGCCCCGATAACCAAAGGAGTAGACACTGCGGCAGACTGCATCAATGTCACCTGCCTGCGGACTCCCATCCGATCTATCAATTGTGTCAGCGTGTCCTGTACAGATGCCGGAGCCGGAGAAGTATGGCGGCGGCGCAGATTGCGAACCTGAAGGTAGCCACCTGCTAACCGAAGAGAGAAAAAGAGTGCTCCCATAAGCCAGAGAGCCATAACAAGCACTCCATTGGCATTGAAGAAAGCTTGAACCTGCTCCAGGATCGTTTTTCCTGAAAGTTCTGCCGCGGGAAGAAAGGTAAAGTTAAATCCTTTACCTGCTGCATCGACCCCCGCAACAGTCGAAATGGTATCGGCTGGAGTGTATACCGATAAAAAGGTAATGATCGGCATGGCGATCATAAGGGCCAGTGCGCCTGTTCCCATTCGGTAGCGCATCACCGCCGCACTGCGTTTGACAAACAAGAGGGCCAACACAAGGAGGGCTCCAATCGCAGCCACCTGCCAGAGGCTATGCATAAAGGTTTCGCCGATAGCGGCGGAGAGCTCTGGGGATATGATATTATTTAGAGGGTTCATTGAGACTGATCTTTTTCAAGTTGATCCAAGTAAGCGCGTATCTGGTCGATTTCATCGGTGCTGGCTTCGTGCCCACCGAGTGCCTGGAGGACAAGTTGCGTCATGGAGCCGCCGAAAGTGCGGTCAACAAAACGGTCCAAAAGTGCTTGTTGGGTATTAGACTGCGAAACCAAGGCATGGTAAGTATGTGTTTTCCCTGATTTCGTCCGGGACAGAAGCTCCTTTTCATGCATGATCTGCATAAGCTTCAGCGTGGTCGTATATCCGACCTCACGGACCTCGTTCAGAACCTCATTGACCTGACGGACCGTGGAGGGACCGTTGGACCAGAGGACCTGGAGGATGGCGAGTTCAGATTCTGTGGGTCTGAGAGATTTCATGGACAATTCATTTAATATACGAAGCGCTTCGTATGCAAGTATATACGAACTGCTTCGTATATACAAGAGGGGGAGCCAATTATTTATCAAAAAAGGGGCTCCCGCATCAGGAACCCCTATATCTCAATCAATAAATTTTTCTTTTTTACATCACACTGAGCTGGATATGGCTGAAATGGTCACTGGATTGAACGAAGGCATAAGCTGGAATCTGCTTTGCTCCGATCTTCTTTTTCACCTGGTCCGCGGTATAGGCCAGGTCCAGTTTCTGGCATCCCAACTCCCATGCTCTCCATACCGAACGGTACAAGATCTGCTTGTAAGTTCCATGGCTGCGAACGTAATCATAATCCAGACCGACCACCAATGCTGTGTAATGCTCAGAGTCCTTGTGATTTACGAGGAAGGCAACTGCTTCACGCTGGCCTTTCAGCTTGAGCTGGATCACATCGTAGTTGGGGTTATTGAAAGCAGCTTCGAAGAATGACTTGGGCAGTTTGTGGACGTTCATATCGAAGCTCTTCTCAAATACATTTTCATACAGCTTGTACAGATGATCGATTTCGATCTGGAGCATTGGCTTCTGATAGACAACTTCAAATTCATGGGAATGCTTCAGGATCTCGCGGCGGAAATCATTGCGGTAACGTCCTTTGATCGCTGAGGAAATGTATTCATCCTGGTTCTTCCAGCTCATTCCACTCAGGATATTGGTATGCGGCAAAGCCAGTGGGGTCAATCCGCATTCCAGGCAGAAAGCTTCCAATTCCCTGTCCCGCTCTCCGGTGAATTCACCGAGCATAATCTGAGTCGCATTGTCCTTGTCCAGGACTTTCTGCATTTGTTCTATCAGGGCCTTCAGGGCTGATTTCCATCCGCTATGGGTACGATCGAGGATCATAGCCTGGCCCTTGTTCATCAGAGATCCCAACATGATCGTCCGCGAAGTCAGGTACAGTGGATCTTCTTTCCGCATCTCTTCCACCTTCAGAGAAGTTTCAGCCGGGGCGAACATATCGTCCTTGGTAATCAGACTTGTGAAAAAGGCTGAGCAAACGACCTGATTCTTTTCGTCTCGGGCGATAAAGTAATGGAAATCCCAATTGTCACTTACGACTTCGTTGCCAGCGAAAGTCTCCTCCAGCATTTTCAGGGTGCTGAAATCCATATTGCCTCGGTTCTTATACAGCGCATTCCACTCGTCCTGGTCCAACTCCATGATGCTCCGCCGGACTTCAAAACGCAAACCGTGCTGTTCTATTTTC
>CAYGRE010000192.1:3156-6175 GCA_964352215.1 uncultured Bacteroidia bacterium | reverse complement strand
TCGTTTCCTCCGGGATGAGGACGGTCAGCTTTTCAACGAAATTGCGCAATTCACGTACATTGCCCGGCCATCGGTATTGGTAGAGCACGGCACTTGCATCCGGGGTCAGGTAAAAGGGATTGCGGCGGTATTTGTGGCAAAACTCGTCGGTGAAATACTGGAACAAGAGCTCGATGTCAGTCCCTCGTTCCCGCAAGGGAGGTACCTGGATCGTGACGGTGTTGAGGCGAAAGAAAAGGTCTTCTCTGAATTTTCCTTTGCGGATTCGTTCAATCAGGTTCTTGTTGGACGCAGCAATCACCCTGACATCCGATTTGCGGACCTTGGATGAACCTACCCGCAGGTATTCTTTGTTTTCCAGGAGTCGCAGCAGGCGTGCCTGGGTGGCCATGGGCATCTCACTGATCTCATCCATGAAGATCGTACCACCCGCCACCTCTTCAAAATATCCCTTTCTGGATTCAACTGCTCCGGTAAATGAGCCTTTTTCGTGCCCAAACAATTCAGAGTCCATGGTTCCCTCGGGGATGGCCCCGGTATTGATGGCCATGAAAGGCTGGTGCTTTCGCTTGGAGTTTTGGTGGATGATCCGGGAAAATACATCTTTACCAGTTCCGTTCTCCCCACTGATGAGCACCGAAACATCGGTTGGTGCCACTCTGATAGCGATTTCCAGGGCAGTATTCAAAGTGGGATTGTGACCCACGATCCCGTACCGGGTCTTAATGGTTTCGATGTTTGGTCTTTGCTCCATGCTGCTACTTTGTTCCTTCAGACCAGCTCTCCAATCAGGGTATGAGAGGTCGCTTCTTTGATGTGCACGTCGACATAACTTCCCGGTGCCAGGGGGCGATCCGTTTTCGGGAAAACGACCATTTGGTTGAAGTCCGTTCTGCCACACCAGTCCTCGGTGCTGCGCTTGGAATTGCCTTCGATCAGAACCCGGTAGGTATTCCCGATCCGGCTAAAGCTCCATTCTCTTGAGATACTGTTCTGCAACTCGATGATCTCACTCAGGCGGCGCTTTTTCACTTCCAGGGGGACATCGTCTTCGTATTTCTTTGCAGCCAGGGTACCAGGACGTTCGCTGTAGTAGAACATGAAGGAATTGGTGTACTTAGACCATTCTATCAGGCTCAGGGTATCCTGGTGTTCTTCTTCCGTTTCGGTACAAAATCCGGCGATGATATCACAGGAGATGGCACAATTCGGAATGATTTCCCGTATCCGCTTCACCTTGTCCATATACCATTCCCGGGTGTAGCCGCGGCGCATCAGGTCGAGCACCCGGCTGTTGCCGGACTGGGCAGGCAAGTGAATGTAATTGCAGATATTGTCGTAGGCTGCCATGGTGTGCAGCACATCATCGGTAATGTCTTTGGGGTGGGAGGTACTGAAACGGACACGGAGTTCAGGGCTGACCTGGGCTACTTTTTCCAGGAGTTGGGCAAAGTTGACCTCACCATGCTTGAAGCTGTCGACATTTTGCCCCAGCAAGGTGACCTC
This sequence comes from uncultured Bacteroidia bacterium, assembly GCA_964352215.1. GTDB lineage: Bacteria > Bacteroidota > Bacteroidia > J057 > JADKCL01 > CAWUKT01. The sequence goes on along the minus strand of CAYGRE010000192.1, from coordinate 4,669 downwards.
TTTGTAGCCCTGGGCCACCAATTCTTCCGCTTCACGGACTATGGACTCAGGATCACGCGAGCGTTCGCGGCCTCTGGTGAAGGGAACCACGCAGAAGCTGCACATATTGTCACAGCCCCGCATGATGGAGATAAAGGAGGTGACACCGTTTGAGTTGAGGCGGATCGGGGCGATGTCAGCGTAGGTTTCCTCCCGTGAGAGGAGTACGTTAACGGCCTTCTGGCCGGATTCAACTTCTTCGATCAACCGGGGAATGTCCCGGTAGGCATCCGGCCCCACGACGATGTCGACGAGTTGCTCCCGGTCCATCAATTTCTTTTTGAGGCGTTCGGCCATGCATCCCATTACGCCAACCATCAGGCTGGGATTCTTTTTCTTAGCGTGGCGGAGTGCGGTCAAACGGTTCCAGATCTTGGCCTCGGCATTGTCCCGGATCGAACAGGTATTCAACATGACGAGGTCGGCACTGAGTTCCTGGTCGGTGAATCCATATCCCATATCGTTGAGGACAGAGGCGATGATTTCAGTATCAGAAAAATTCATTTGACACCCATAGGTCTCGATGTAAGCCTTTTTTTTGCCTTCAGGAGTACCTTGGTAGGCGGTTCCCTGCTTGCTCTCGTCGATGGTCTTACCAAGATTGGAGAGGCGATCCTCCCAATCCACCTGCCCTGGGGCATATACTTTCTGCGTAATCTTTCCTTTGTTCATGCTTTTCTTATCATCCGAACAATCCTGGTGAGCACCGGCCTTGGACGGCCTGGCTCACATTTTCAACACCGATTGCAAAGATAAGAAAATAATCGGGAGGGAATGACATATTGTCAGGTGTCTTTGTTTGATGAAACTGGTTTTTTTGAGGCCCATCAAGTACCCTGACGCGACTCCAGAAAGATTTTTTCTCGACAATGACAACTTTTGTTCCGATAGTCAGGTCATCCGCTACTTTAGCCGAGGTCCCATCGGGGGTCAACCTGAAGGTAGCCGGGTTGGTGATAGTACCTTCCAAACGGGTGGTGGAAGCAGCCATGGTGACATTGTTTTTGTCTTTCTCACCCACTGAGCCTTCATTGTGTTCATGGAATGTTTGCCCTTTTTTCGTGGGAGGACCATAGGTTTCGAAGTACCAATCGGTGTCTTTGGAATCGTATTTTGTACCGGGTTTGGCAAAATTCTCAAAGGTGACTTTGTCATGACCAGGGGTCATGATGACACCTCCCCAGTGGAAATTGAAACCTTTTGTCCATTGATTGCCTGGTAATGAACTATTTGCATCTAAAAGGTTTTTGCATTTTTCCGATGTGGGGATAGAATCTTCGGTGTCATGTTGTGTTTGATACCGTCAAATAGGACAATTTTTTGCTGGAGAGTCTGTAGACCCATGCTGGAGGGTCTGTTAACCCATGCTGAAGGGTCTTTCGACCCTTGGTGGAGGGTCTGTCGACCCATGCTGGAGGGTCTGTTGACCCTTGCTGGAGGGTCTGTTGACCCATGCTGGAGGGTCTGTTGACCC
>CAYGRE010000192.1:0-3056 GCA_964352215.1 uncultured Bacteroidia bacterium | reverse complement strand
TGCTGGAGGGTCTGTTGACCCTTGCTGGAGGGTCTGTTGACCCTTGCTGGAGGGTCTGTTAATGCATGCCGGAGGGTCTGTTGACGCTTGCCGGAGGGTCTGTTGACCCACACTGGAGGGTCTGTTGACCCACGCTGGAGGGTCTGTTGACCCACGCTGGAGGGTCTGCTGACCCTCGCCGGAGGGCTAGCTACCGCTCTCAGCCCAAGGTTACCAGGCCCTCAGCCAAGGGTTACCAAGCCCTCAGCCCAGGGTTTTGAGCTTTTTTGACGAATATTGGAGGGGTAAAGCATTGAAAACCAGCTATCTCAGCGGGATGGCACTGTACACTTCCCAGCCGACCGACTTTACGGATTTGGGCAGCATGAGTTTGATCTTAAAACCCTTGGATCTCCCTGGGCGGATGACTTCATAGATGGTTTCTTCCCAGGTACCTATTTTTGACTTGGTCTTTGAATACCCGGTAATGTGCAGCTTGGCATCTTTGTAACTGGCAAGGGTTGCCGAATTGCTGATCGTCCCTTCCAGCACCATTTCGCCAAATAAATTCTTTCGATATGTTCCATCCGATTTCAGATAAGAAGTAGGAGAGTTTTGTTCCCGGGTCTTGAGATCAACTTTGATTTCTTCCTCCGTTCGGGAATAATCAACCTTGCCGGAATCAAACGAGCCCGTGGAATAGGAGCCGCCTTTGTCGCATCCGTTGAATGCCAGTAAGATGAAGGCAGTAATAGGAATTAGGAATAATTTCATATCAAACAGTTCATTTTGTTCAAGCCGATGATAATTCAAACCCCAATAATTTTCAGAAAAGATTGGTATCCCAGTCAGCTTTTGTTCCCCCTTTTGGAAACAAGTCAATCGGGGAGGGAACTATTGTCGTTGAGTTTGCGTAACTTAATGGTGTACTAAGGAGTTACTGATATGTACCTCCGCGCAAAACGCTTATGAATTCAATCTCGACTTTCTTACAAGCCTCTGACCTTCAGCTAGCTTCTGCTATTCCAGCGATTCGCTCCAGTATTCTTTTATTGGCAACTACTGCGATTGGTGTTGTCGCTGCGATTATTGTTATGCAACGGTTTCCTGATTTTGGTTTTCGCCTGCGGGGTTTTGTAAGAGCGATTCGTCGACAATTTTCTCCCCACCGATTTACGGCTCCTCTCTCTGAGGTAGCTTGCCAGGTTTGCCGCCGTGGTACTGCTTTGTTTGATCCGGTATATGTGGACTACAAAGGACATCCGCATATCGAAGGCAATTGCAATTCTTGTGGTGCTTATATCCGGGTTCGTTTGCAGTGATTTTTTCGGCTTGGGCAAATAGGCAGAAGCCCGGAAAAAGGTGCTACTTCTTTAATTCCTCCCTCCCCAACGTAATAGTCAGCTGACCTCAAAGTTGATGTCCCGGCACCCCAACGGTATGGTGCACTGACCTCAAAGTTGATGTCCCGGCACCCCAACGGAATGGTGCACTGACCCCAAAGTTGATGCCTTTAGACCTAACCTGGTATGGTTCCTTAAATAGAATGGAAAGAATAGCCAGGCCGGGAAAATCAAATTATTGATACGGCTCCCTTACAATCAGCATCTTAGCCCCTCCCGCAAGCGAGACCTTTTTTTCCTCCCCGGCAAGAGGAAGGTCACTTAATTTGCCACTCCAGGTTCCCAGTTCCATGAATTGGCCATTCTCCTTGTCCTGCACCAGAGAGATTCGCAATTGATCCGTATCGACTACCGAAGTCCGGGCTTTGTGGTAGGGTTCCCATTCCGGGGAAAAGTCCCCTCTCTGGACCGGGGCAACATAGATGACTTCCTGCCCGACCCAGAGCAGCCAGCGCAGGTTAGGAGTCTCTTTGCTGAGGGCCGACTTGCGAACCGATGCCTCCCGGACCCGGATGGACAGTCCCTGTAATTCAGGCAGATTGAGTTCCTGCTCAACACCATAAGTTCCCAGGGTACGAATGGTCTCCCCCTCCAGCATCACACATTCCAACTCGACCCCACATGTAGTGGCCCGCTTGCCTGGCTTCAACCGGGTGTAAGGAATGAACAACAACAGCGTCCCCTTGGGATTCCGGCCATTGATATTGCGGACATAGAGGGCCTCCTCAGGAGCGAGGCGGTCCGCAATCTGGGTTTTCTGTACGGTAAGGCTCTGGTTGTCAGCTCTCAGGTCAGCGTTGATCTGGAAGATCGCATCCGGGTGATCGCGGATATAGTCTTCCGGCAAACGGTAATCGCAGGAAAGCATGATCCCCGATTGTCCCTGATTCTCCTCCTGCCCAAACTTAAATTGCCCAAATTCCAGGTCGTCCAGGTCAAAGGCATTTCGTTTGATGTCCAATTCCCGGCTGAAAAGGAGGTATTCATTTCCATCCAGATCGCCATTGATATGCAGGCGGATGGGAGGAGAATAGCTGCCGGAGTTGCAGAGGGCATAGTAGGGGAGGAACAATTCGACCTGTCCCATGCGGCTGAGCAATTCGTAGCGTCCGTATTCTTTTGCTACCGGGCCGGTCACAAGTTTCATGAACTCGATGGGTGAGTCTTCGGAGTCGCAAGCCTGGTCAAGGTCGAGGTAATAACGGTTTTCCGTGGACCGGTTGGGAACTTCATAATTGAAGCGGATGCTGAATCCGGAGACACCATCCTCCTCGGCCTGGATGCTGCTGCGCAGATTGGTGACGGTCAATTTGGGAGGTTCCCGGGAATCGAGGACAAAGGAAGCATTGGTGACAGATTCAAATGACTTTTCAATCTTTCCGGCTGCTTCTTTCCATGGATCCAGTTCGAGTCGTCCTATCTGATCATATAAGGAGGTGATGTCCAGGTCCATAACTTCGACCCATACCTGATCTCCTTCACAGACCATAAACCAGGGACTCCGGTCTTCTCGCTTGCTTCCGGTATAGAGCAAGGTGTTTTTCTGCTTAGGGGTGCGGAAGAGTTGCAATTCTTCTCTTTTCAGTCGCCAAAAGATCTCCGGTTTCTTCTCTTTGGGGCTGTGATATCCTGGCAAGTTGCGACTGGAGGAATAGTATCCTCAACCGTGATATT
>CAYGRE010000191.1:0-6247 GCA_964352215.1 uncultured Bacteroidia bacterium | reverse complement strand
GCACCCCACCAACCAACCCACCAAAGCCGGATAGTTTGAAAGTCGAAATTTCCCCTTTGGGTTGAGATGAATTGAAAGAAGACAATTTTTTTTCTATCTTCAGTTTGCTGTAACTATTGCCACGGGGCCACCCGCCGCATGGTTACAATGGTCATTCACACTGGTTTGTCACTTTTAATGTTGTCTAGCTATTATGAAGGTATTTGATACGGAATACATTAAGAACATTGTATTGGTTGGAGGGACAAAGTCGGGAAAAACGACCCTTGCCGAAACCATGATGTTCGAAGGCGGCGTAATCCAACGCCGGGGAACGGTTGAAGAAGGAAATACCCACTCCGATTATACGGACCTGGAACGCGAAAAAGGCTATTCGGTCTACGCTTCCCTGTCCCATACCATCTGGCGTGACCATAAAATCAACATTATCGATACCCCGGGAAATGATAATTTCCTGGGGGAAGTACTCGCTGGAATCCGGGCCGCAGATACTGCCCTGCTGGTATTGAATGCCCAGCATGGGGTAGAAATCGGAACAGAAATCATCTGGCGTTACCTGCAAGCAAGTGGCAAGCCGGTCATTTTGGTTGCCAACCGCGTCGACCATGAAAAATCTGACTTCAACAAAACCCTGGAACAGGCCAAGGCCCGCTTCGGTGACGCGGTGGTTCCCATGCAATTCCCCTACAACGAAGGATCAGGTTTCAACTGCATCGTAGACCTTTTGAAAATGACGATGTACAAGTTTGGGCCGGATGGCGGCAAGCCGGAGAAGCTGCCTATTCCTGACGATGTGAAGGAGAAGGCCGATGAAATGCACAATGCCCTGGTCGAAGCAGCCGCCGAGAACGACGAAGATTTGATGGAATTGTATTTTGACAAAGGCGAACTGGATGAGGACGAAATGCGCAAGGGACTACGTGCGGGGATGCTTTCCGGAGATGTCATGCCCATGTTTGTCGTCTCCGCTGTTAACAATATGGGCTCAGGACGGATGATGGGCTTTATCGACAATGTATGCCCCAGTTCGGGCGAGCACCGGGCCGAGGAAACCGTGGACGGGACCGAAATCAATACCGATTCCAGTGGCAGAACCAGCATGTTCGTTTGGAAGAAATCGGCCGAGCAACACCTGGGAGAAGTCAACTATTTTAAAGTAATCTCCGGTTCCGTCAAGTCGGGTGCTGACCTGCAAAATCACCGAACCGGTAATTCAGAACGATTTGGTTCTCTCATGGTTGCGAACGGCAAGAAGAAAACACCAGTGGATGAGTTGAAAGCCGGGGACATCGGGGTTGCGGTCAAGCTCAAGGACAGCCGGGTCAATGACAGCTTCTATGAAAAAGGAGATCCGATCCAGTTTCCAAAGATTGAATTCCCCATGTTCCGCATCCGGCAGGCAGTGGTACCAGCCACCAAGAACGACGAAGATAAGATGAGTGAGGCCCTGCATGCCCTGGCTCAATCTGATCCCACCATTACGGTGGGTTATCGTCCCGACCTGAGGCAGACCATCATCTCCGGTCAGGGCGAACTCCAGCTCAACAATATGAAATGGTTGATGGACAAGCAGTACAAGATCGGGATCGAATACATCAAGCCCCGGATTGCCTACCGCGAGACCATTCAGAAATCTGCGACGGCAACCTACCGCCACAAGAAGCAAACCGGTGGGTCCGGGCAGTTTGCTGAAGTGCATATCAGGTTGAGCCCCTATGTAGTGGATGCCCCAGACCCCACCGAATACAAAGTCCGGAGCCGCCAATTGGTCGAACTGGATTCCGGAGGGACGCTCGAGTTCCTGAATTGCATCGTCGGCGGGGCTATTGATACCCGCTTCATACCTTCCGTATTGAAGGGCGTCACCGAAGCCATGGCAAGAGGACCAGTCACCGGATCACCCGTACGTGATATCCGGATCGAACTCTTCGATGGCAAAATGCACGCCGTAGATTCGAATGAAATGGCCTTCAAGCTGGCCTCAGCGGCGGCCTTCAAAGATGCATTTATGCAGGCCAAACCGAAATTGCTGGAACCCATCATGGATGTGGAAGTCCTTACCCCCGGCGATGTCATGGGGGATGTGATGACCGATTTGCAAACCCGTCGTGCGGTCGTGATGGGAATCGAAGCGGAAGACAACTTCCAAAAGATAAAAGCCCAGGTTCCCCTGGCCGAACTCTACAAGTATTCAACCACCCTGCGTTCGATTACCCAGGGCCGTGCGATCCATACCCGTGCTTTCGCACATTACGCACTGGTCAACGACGATGTCAGACAAGAAATCGAAAAGGAATTGAAGGAGTTGGCCGAGGCCTGAAATCCCTTAGGCCTTCGGCACCAGACCTGACAGCTTAATCTTGAGCACCAGATCCGAAAGCTTACCGCTTCGGCACCAGATCTGACAGCCTACCGCTTGAGCACCAGATCCGACAGCTTACCGCTTCGGCACCAGATCAATCAGCGGAACGATCATCTCCTGCATCGAGATGCCCCCATGCTGAAAGGTGTCCTTGAAGTAGCGGACGTAGTAATTGTAATTGTTGGGATAGGCAAAGAAATAGTCCTCCGTGGTGAATACATAAGTGGAGCTCATGTTCATCTTGGGAAGCTTCGCCTCTTCTGGTTTGTGGATCGTATAGAGATATTTCTCAGGCTTGTAGCCCAGGTTCCGCCCTTGCTTATAGCGCAGATTGGTAGTGGTCTCCCGGTCCCCGACGATCTTAGTGGGGCGGTTCACCATCACCGTACCGTGGTCACTGGTGATCACCACCTTTACATTGTGCTCGGAGAGCCGCTTCAGAAGGTCCAGCAAAGGTGAGTGCTCCATCCAGGTACGGGAAATCGTCCGGTAGGCAGCTGAAGTCGGCGCCAACTCACGGATGATATTCACCTCGGTCCTCGAATGCGACAACATATCAATGAAGTTGTAGACAATCGCATTGAAGTCATTCTGCAAGAGGTTCTTGTAATTCTGGTTGATGGCAAAGCCATCGTCGTTGTTGAGAACCTTGTGGTAGGAATATTTGATATCCAACCGGTTCCGCAAGATATTTTCCCCCAGCAATTCCGATTCAAACAGGTTTTTGCCCCCCTCTTCATTGTCATTTTTCCAATACTTCGGGAACTTCTTTGCGATCTCTCCGGGGTGCATCCCGGCAAAGATGGCATTCCGGCAATATTGGGTAGCGGTCGGGAGGATGCTGTAATACTGGCGCTCCTGCTGGATGTAATAATACTCCGCGATCATCGGCTCAAAAGCCTTCCACTGATCGTAGCGCATACAGTCCACCAGGATAAAGAATACGCTTTCGTACTCCTTGCTCTTGACATCCTTAAAGGCAGATTGGGGAAGGACTTCCGGGGAAAGAATGGGCCGGTCCTCGCTCAGATCAGAGTTGACCCAGTCCAGGTATTCGTCCATCACATCCTTGGCAAAGGTCGCATTGGCTTCGGAGATCTGATCCTGAAGAATCTCAGACATGCTCTGGTCCTCGCTTTCCTCGATCTGCATCTCCCAGTAGGTGAGCTTTTTGTAAATGTCCACCCAATCGGCAAAGTCATTCCGCTCATAGAACTGCATCCCGATCTTGCGGAAATCCTGTTGGTAGCCTGAATTCACCTTTTGCTCGACCAACCTCTTATTTTGCAGAATCTTCTTGCAGGTCATCAGGATCTGGCTCGGATTGACCGGCTTGATCAGATAATCTGATATTTGCCCACCGATCGCCTCCTCCATGATATTCTCCTCCTCGGACTTGGTAATCATGACCACCGGGATATGGGGAGAAATGGCTTTGATTTCTTCCAAAACCTCGAGGCCATTCATACCGGGCATCTGCTCATCCAGGAAAATAATATCGTAATTCTCCTCCTTAACGGACTCCAAAGCATCTTCCCCATTGGAAACCGGCGTTACTTGAAAGCCTTTTAATTCCAGAAATTTGATGTGGGGCTTAAGCAAATCAATCTCGTCGTCCACCCAGAGGATCTTCGCGTTTTCCATGTATTGTGATCAGTTGTATTCAAATAAATAGCCACCCTTTCGGGAATGGGCCTGAATTTAGTATTTTTGGCGGGGTTTTGGAACCTTTATGGTCCGATCCCTTCATTATCCCTCCTCCAACGAAGTGTCTTTGTCAGTGAAGCTCAACAAGATCATTAACGACCCCGTCCACGGATTTATTGAGATTCCGCGTGGTATCATCCTGGAGCTCATCGATACCGATGCTTTCCAGCGCCTGCGGCGCATCCGCCAACTGGCCCTTTCTTCCCTCGTCTACCCCGGCGCGGTACACTCCCGCTTCAACCATTGCATCGGAGCCTTTCACCTGACCCAGCAAGCCCTGGACACCCTCAAGAGCAAGGGTGTGGACATCTCCCCGGAAGAATGCGAAGGCACCCTGATCGCCATCCTCCTGCACGACATCGGCCATGGCCCCTTTTCCCACGCCCTCGAAAGCGTCATCCTCGACGGACTCCACCATGAACGCATGTCCAAGGCCATCATGGATGACCTGAACCGGCAGTTCGGTGGGCGCCTCGACCTCGCCATCCAAATCTTTGAAGGCACTTACCACCGCAAGTTTCTCCACCAACTCGTCTCCTCACAGCTGGACATGGACCGGATGGACTACCTCAAGCGGGACAGCTATTTTACCGGTGTCGTAGAAGGATTGGTCAGTGCCAGCCGCATCATCAAGACCATGAATGTCCAGGACGACCGCATCGTGGTGGAAGTCAAGGGCATCTATTCAGTAGAGAAATTCATCGTGGCCCGCCGCTTTATGTATTGGCAGGTCTACCTGCACCGGGCAGTGCTGGCAGCCGAGAATATGATCGTGAACATCCTCCGCCGGGCGAAGGAACTCCTGGGGCAGGGCAAGCAACTCTGGATCAACGATGCCCTGGAATTTCTGTTTTCGCAGGATGGGCATGCTGACAACGAGATCACCCCGGAGATTATCAGGCGCTACATCGAACTGGACGACAACGATATGATGGTGGCGGTGAAGCAGTGGCGCAAATCCGGGGACAAAGTACTGGAATTGCTCTGTGAAAAGCTCCTGCGCCGCGACCTGATCAAGGCCAGACTCCAGGACAAACCCTACGAAGATTCCCTGGTACGCGAGAAAAAAGAGATTTACAAAGCGAAGTACGGTCTCAACGAAGAAGAGGTCAGCTACCTGGTATTTACCGGAGAGGTGGAGAACAGCGCTTACCTGGCCCATGGTGGCAACGAAATCGAAATCCTGCACAAGGACGGGACCATCGCTTCCCTGCCCAACGCTTCAGATATGCACAATATCTCGGCTTTGAGCCAGCCGGTGAAGAAGCAGTATATCTGCTTTCCGGAATGGTAGGAATAAAAAATCTTGTATTTTTATATCAATGAGCACCGTTGAGCAAAAAAGTTCATACTCGATTGAGGAATACCTGGCCCTGGAGGAAGAGAGCATCCAGCGACATGAGTTCTTCAAGGGAGAGATTTTTGCCATGTCGGGAGGTAGCATTGACCATGGCGCTATCTCAGTGAACTGGACTTCAGAAATCCGATCCAAAACCAAGGGGAGTAATTGCCGAGGTTTTAACAGCGATGTCAAGGTGCATATCGAATCCGAAGAGGCATTTGTCTATCCCGATGCATCCATTGTTTGTGGAGAGGTTGAATTGTACAATGAGAAAAACCATACGATTCTCAACCCCGCGGTTATCATAGAAGTCCTTTCTGAAAGTACGGAAGCTTATGACCGCGGATTTAAGTTCCACCGGTACCCAAAAATCCCTTCCCTGCAGGAGTATATCATTACTTCCCAGACCATCCCCAATGTGGAGGTTTACCGGAAAGAAGAAAACGGCTGGACGTCCTATCAACGGTACAGCAAGATGGAAGAGAGCGTTTTGATCAGGTCACTTGGGATCTCTGTCCCAATGTCAGAGATTTATTACCAGGTAAATTTCTCGCCAACCTGAGTGTCTTATTCCTGCGTCACAAAAACATCCGTAATGATCTGCTGGTCAGAAATCCCATAAGCTTCTGCATTGGGTTGCTGTTGACCCGCATTGGACAAGCCATACATGGCCTCGATGGTGCGGAGAATATTCACATGGGTAATTCATATCGCAAGAGAATTTAGTGAATTTTGTGATTCACTGCGCGGTCCATATTTTGCATGCATGGAAAACAATACGATGTATGGGCTGCATGGTAAGCTTTCTGCACTTGCAGGAAAGGGAGCAGAATTGG
>CAYGRE010000190.1:0-6280 GCA_964352215.1 uncultured Bacteroidia bacterium | reverse complement strand
GACCGGCATTAACCTCATCATCCCGGGAAAGCTCCAAATGCTCAACAGCCTCGCTATTCTTTCCCTCCCTCTCAAACCGCCACTTTACCCGGTCCAAAGTAAGCACCCGAGCAACCCATGCCCAGTGTATTGATTAATTTTTAAGGGACCAGTTCTGGGGAAGGAGTTCTTCGATCCTATTGATTGGATGATCTGGTATCCTTTCGAGAACATCCTTGAGCCATTGAAAGGGATCCAGATTGTGGAGCTTACATGTTCCCAGGGGGGAGTAGATCAATGCAGCTCTCTGGGCTCCAGTATGACTGCCAGCAAATAGGAAGTTTTTCCTTCCCAGTGCAACAGGCCTGATCTGGTTTTCGATAAGCACTAAACCTGCTTCGACACGGTTTTTCATATCAATCTCAAGCTCTCCATCCAGCACATCAAGCCACTCCTCTACCAAAGGATACATCTCCCTGGAACTGCGGCGAGAACGAGCTATCGAAGACGATAACGGGAATTGAAGTTCTTTTTCCATGATCCAAAGGTCGGCCAACAGTCAACCTATCCGAAGATGGGTTGCTCGGGTGCTTACAAACATTCAACAACACCAATAGAGCCCGATGATATTTTCAAAACGATGGCCATTTTCCCAAATCCATCAAACGGAAAAATCTACCTGTCCTCCGGCAATTTACCTCTTCCCTGCACCGTAGTTATCACTGATTTGGAGGGGAGACTGATTTATGAAAGGACACACGAAATTAAATGTGAAATCTTAAGTATACCTCTTGAGCAAACAGGGATGTTTTTCTTATCCATAAATGATGGAAACCAAACCTGGACCAGAAAGATAATTAACTGGCACTAACCAAAATTAAAAGTATGAAAGACGTTGAAGACGATTGTCCTCATGACCGGCACGACTGGAGAAAATGGCTCGAATTAAACCATACTAAGAAAGAAGCCCTGCAACGCAAAAACGGGACAACAATTCGACAATTTGAACTTTGTCCCTTTTAGGTGTACAACGGAGCGGGAAGAATTCTCTGTAAAAAAGCCGTATGGTCGTGGCATAGGCCTTGACCGAAGCATATGGAAAACCGCGCGGTTTGAGTTTTTCATGCATCCAATCCCGAATAGCCTTTTCAGACAGTTTTCGATCTCCTCCCCATCAAAATGATGGAGAAAGGGCATCAAGATGGATTTATACGTATTAATGGACCTTTGTGAATACCGCTTTAGTTCAATGATTTGCAGGAATGATTCGTATAGCTTGAAAATATCAGGCCTAGACGCAGAAATGCGGATAACCTATTTGATTGGCAAGTTAGCCGAGATACGGGAACCGGCACGAGGGGAAAAGTGGTATATTGAGTTTATAATATTGTTAGCGGGAATTTGGAAACTTCGTATAGGAGGATGATATAGAAATGAGCGAAAAATATAAATTAAGACCTTGGAGAAAGGAAGATTTAAATAGCTTGGTCAAATTTGCTAATAATTGGAACATTGCTAAAAATTTGACAGATAAATTTCCTTTCCCCTATACAGAAGAAAACGGAAAGGCATTTATTGAATTTGCGACAAAAGACGACCCAATACATATTTTCACGATTGACATTGACGGACAATCAGTTGGTGGAATTGGAATACATCCACAAGACGACATCCACAAAAGGAACGCTGAACTTGGATATTGGTTAGCAGAACCTTATTGGGGATTAGGAATTGTAAGTAGTGCGATTAAAGAGATGGTAAATTTTGCTTTTGAGACCTATGACATTGACCGAGTATTTGCTCGACCTTTTGGGAGCAATATTGCTTCACAGAGAGTTTTAGAGAAGAATGGTTTCGTTCTCGAAGGGAAATTTGAAAAAGTACTAGTGAAAAATGGGAAATTATTAGACGAACTGATTTATGCAGTCAGAAGGGAAAATTGGAAAAAATAAATAACATCCCGCTAACAATGTATATAAAAAATAGGCTAAATAACAGTAAAATCAAAGGTTTTGGCACGTTTCTAAATTTGTGCATAACTGAAAGCTAGGTGATTCGAAATCGCCTACTTTTCATATACTAACCGTTGTGGGCAATTAAATCAAATTGAACAATGATAAAACCAAAGAAATTGAATATTGGAGATAAGGTAGCAACAATTTCCCTTTCTTGGGGAGGGGCTGGAGATATTCCGCATAGATATCAAGCAGGCAAGAAACAGTTGGAGAGTATTTTCGGATTAGAAATAGTTGAGACAAAAAATGCCCTGAAATCTTCTGAATGGATTTATCAAAACCCAAAGGCAAGAGCAGATGATTTGATGGAAGCTCTGGAAGATAAGAGCATAAAAGCAATTATATCTAACATTGGAGGTGAAGACAGTATTCGTACACTACCGTTTATCGACTTAGATGTTATAAAGAATAATCCCAAAATATTTATTGGCTTTTCAGATTCAACAATAACCCATTTTTGTTTCTACAAAGCAGGCGTAACATCATTTTATGGAACATCTACTTTAGTAGGTTTTGCCGAGAATGGTGGAATGAATCAATATCAAATAGAAGATATTAAGAAAACCCTATTCTCTGAAAAGGAAGTAGGGCAAATAAAACCAAATATAAAGGGATGGACTTCCGAAAGACTTGAATGGAGCGAACCCCAAAACCAAACAATAAAAAGAAAACTGAACGAATCTAAAGGATGGCGTTTTCTTCAAGGTAAAGGGAAAATAACTGGAGAGTTATTAGGTGGTTGTTTGGACGTTCTTGAATTTTTAAAAGACACTGACTATTGGGTTAAACCAAGTGAGTGGACAGGTAAGATTATGTTCATTGAAACTTCTGAAGTCAAAATGCCACCTGATAATTTCAGATGGATAATGAGAAATTATGCTGCATCAGGTATTTTGAAAAATATTAAGGGATTAATTGTAGCACGACCTTACGATAACTTATACTGGAAAGAATACGATGATATTTTAGTGCAAGTGCTTAATCAAGAAGAAGGATTAACTGATTTGCCAATAGTAACAGGAATGGATTTTGGACATACTTGCCCAACATTTACTTTGCCTTTGGGCATAATGGCTGAAATCAATTCAGAAAACAAAACATTTTCGATAATAGAAAATGCACTAATATAAAAATGGAAAAAGCCCATAACACTGTATATGAAATCATAGCACCCTTCGGGATGCTACGCTTCATATACTAACCGTTAGAGACAATTAGAACCCAATGAAGACAATTACATTACCAGACGAATTAAATTTGAGTTCTTCGAAGTCTATTATGGTTTATGATTATGAAAGCAGTACTGAAATTTCGAAACAACAAATCTTATTAAATAAAAATACGTTTAGCTTTCTTCAAGAAGGAACTAAAGAGGTTTTTTTTGATAATTCAACATATGCGATAGATAATTCTCAATTTCTATTGATGAAATCTGGACATTGTTTAATGACTGAAAAACTTTCTAGCGATTCAAAATATTATCGGAGCATTCTATTTTTCTTTTCAAACGAAGATGTATTTAAGTTTATAAGAAAGTTTAAATTAGAAACATCTAATTCTAAAACACTTTACTCGACTTATTCATTTAACTACGATTCATTTATAAAAAGATTCGTAGATAGCCTCTTAGATATAACAAAGCTTTCAAAATCAATTCAAGAAAACATTCTAAACGCAAAGTTTGAGGAAATAATGCTATATCTAATGGATCTAAAAGATTTAGATTTTCTTTATTCATTAATTGATAATAGTGACAATCAAAACCAAAAATTTGTCCAAACAATTGAGAGTAATCGGTTAAATAAATTAACAATAAAAGAACTGGCTTTTTTATCTAATATGAGTGTATCAACTTTCAAAAGAGAATTTGAGAAAAACTTTCATAGTTCACCTAGCAGATGGTTTCAGGATAAGAGACTTGAGCACTCAGCTTTTTTATTAAAAAACGAATCGAAGAGACCTTCAGATATTTTCGAAGAAATTGGATATGAGAACCTCTCAAGCTTCATTCAAGCCTTTAAAATTAAATTTGGAGTTACACCAAAACAGTTTCAATCGAATTGAACTTTTATCAATACTTTTTGAACTTTTCTGACTGATGAATAACCTTTAAGCCTGCCTAGATTTGCATCATAAATTAATAACAAAAAAATATTATGATAAAATCGATTCAAATCTTAGCTGTGTTAATAGCACTTTCAACTTCTGCCATTGGACAACAAACTTTTACTTTATCAAGTAGTGATTTAGGTGGAGAAGCTACAATTAATGAAGAATTTAATGGTTTTGGCTGCACTGGCGAAAATCAATCTCCGCAATTATCTTGGAAAAATGCCCCAGAAGGAACTAAAAGTTTTGCCATAACTATGTATGATCCTGATGCACCTACGGGAAGTGGATGGTGGCATTGGGTAGTATTTGATATTCCATTAAGCACTAATGAATTAGTATCTGGAGCTGGGAATACCGAACTAAATTTAACACCTGAAGGAGTTATTCAGAGTATTACCGATTATGGTGCTAATGGCTACGGTGGTCCTTGTCCTCCAGAAGGTCACGGTTTACATCAATATGTAATTACGGTTTACGCTCTAAAAACAGACAAGCTCGGATTAAATGAAAGTACAAATCCTGCCGTAGTTGGTTATTACTTATGGAATAACACATTGGCTAAGGCTAGTATAGTAGCATATTACCAGAGGGAAGAAAAATAAAAAAAGTCTCTAACAATGTATAAAAGCAATAGCGGCTCAGGAGCAATCTTGAACCGCTTTTTATTTAAATTAAGTATCCTGCTATACGAAAGGTAGTAGCTTTTAGCCCGCTACTGCTTTTATACTAAACGTTATGCACAATAAAAAAAAGAATTAGGCGTTAAAAAAAATTAAAAAAACTGTATAATGAAAAAAGCAATTTTACTATTTACCATTTTATTATCAATTCTAAGCAGTTGTAAAAAAGATGATAATAAAAATCCAGAGGAATGTTACTCAAATACTAATGCACAGACTATAGTTCATGACGGTCTCAACAGAGAATATGTGTTGTATATACCAAACTCTTATGATGGAACATCTTCTGTTCCACTAATGCTAAATTTTCATGGGTTTGGTGGTAGTGCAAGTGATTATATGCAAGAAGCATATATGCGCTCATTGGCAGAAACTGACACTTTTATTTTAATCTATCCTCAAGGTAGTTGTTTAGATGGTTTATCTCATTGGAACGCTTGTCCATTAGGAGGAGACAATAAAAGTAATGCTGATGATTTTGGATTTGTTGAATCCATGATAACTGAAATCTCATCTCAGTATAATGTAGATATGGAGAGAATTTATGCTGCTGGATACTCAAACGGAGGCATGATGGCGTATGGACTTGCTAATTATAAAAGTGATTTAATTGCTGCAGTGGCATCCGTTTCTGGAGCAATGTTAGATTGTACAGGACCTACCAGTCATCCTATGCCGGTAATACATCTTCATGGAACTTCTGATGGCGTTCTCCCCTATAATGGGAGTAGTGACTATAACTCTGCCCAAAGTACGTTGGACCATTGGATTAATTTCAATAATACAGTTTTAACCCCAACCGTAACAATTGACAACAATATTGAACATTATGTTTATGATCAAGGAGATAGCTTAGTTTCTGTTGAGCATTACAAATATATTGGTGGAGACCATGTTTGGTTTAGCGCAACTTTTCAAGGGCAGAACACATCTGAATTGGTTTGGAATTTTGTGTCACGATATGACATAAATGGATTGAGATAAAGAATAAAAGTGCATAACAATGTATATAAAAAATAGGCGTAACAGTAGTAAATTAAGGATATTGGCTCGTGTCAAACTAAGTGTTTAACCAAAAGTTTCGTGCTTCGTAATCGCCTTCTTTTCATATACTAAACGTTATGCACCATGGTCCCTATCTGAATGATATAGAATTATGCACCAATTCGATAAAATACGAAGATGTTGACCCTGAAAAATAAAAACGAAATGCTAACAATGTATATAAAAAATAGGCGAAACAGTTGTAAAATAAAGAGTTTGGGCTCGTATCAAACTTTGTGCATAACCGAAAGTTCAGTGCTTCGAAATCGCCTACTTTTCATATACTAATCGTTAATCAAACCATTCAATGAAGCCGCGACGGGACACAGGTCGAACCACCTCAAAAAGCAAAAGCGGAACAAAAGTTCGACAATTTGAACTTTGTCCAGCTTAGGTGTACACCCGCCATGATTCGAACCCCAAACAATAGAGATGATTGTGAATAGGATT
>CAYGRE010000189.1:0-6381 GCA_964352215.1 uncultured Bacteroidia bacterium | reverse complement strand
ACGTAGGTGTTTTTTATGGTGCGGAGGGGCGCAATCACTGGCGGGATCAGAAGTATCTAAGAAGTAATAATAAATAAGATCAGCAAAGGCGGGAAAATCCCGCCTTTGCTTTTTCATATTGGCATCTGCTGCGCTTGCTTTGGGCATCTGCTGCGCTTGCTTATTCAGCACTCTTATGCACAATTACTATTGCTTCCGTCGGATTCTTTACTTCTCCATGCGGACGATCCTTGGATGAAAGGAGGCGACCACATCCACCAACTCGGTCTGGGCAGCCATGACCATCTCGATGTTCTTGTAAGCCCCCGGCGCCTCCTCTGGTCCGCCACCCACCAGGGTCACCCCTGCCTTGTCCAACAGATTTCTCAGGTGGCTTCGGGTGATGGAATTCATCGCATGCTTGCGTGACATCCTCCGCCCCGCACCGTGCGATGCGCTGTTCAAAGCCCCTGCATGCCCCTTGCCTCGTACGACATAACCAGGAGACGCCATTGAGCCAGGAATGATTCCCAATTCTCCTTTGTGGGCGGGAGTAGCCCCTTTCCGGTGAACGACAACTTCCGATCCATCCGCAAGACGCTCTTTCCAGGCAAAATTGTGGTGGTTTTCCACTACTGCCAGTTGCTCCGCCCCCAATGCCTTCAGCATCCGCCGGTGGATATGGTCGTGGCAGGCGCTCGCATAGTCTCCGGCCAAACTCATGGCCAGCCAATACTCCTGTCCTGCCTCAGAGTCCAAATCCAACCATGCCAGATGCTTTGCCTCCCTCGGCAGTCGGCACAGTTGCCGCGCCAGTTTGGTGTAATGGGTTGCCAGGGTGGCTCCAAAGCCACGAGAACCAGAATGAGTCAGAAGTCCCATGTAGGTTCCAGCTTTAAGCCCTAACTCGGGATCATCCACTGGTAATTCCACCCGTCCAAATTCCACAAAGTGGTTTCCTCCTCCACTGGTTCCGATCTGCCGCCTGGCAAGATCCTTGAGTGACCTTATCTCTTTCAAAGCACTGAAAGCTGCCGCATCCAGCACCGGGTCGTCCATGGGATCATCGAAAATCCCTTTGCCAAACCGGCTGTTCTCTTTGAGAGTCCGGGTCAGATCGTTTCGATCATGGTCCAACCGGGAAACCGGCAGGTCCAAAACAGAAAGGCACATCCGACAGCCAATGTCCATCCCAACGGCATAGGGAATAACCGCATTTCGGGCAGCCAGGACTCCACCAACCGGAAGTCCATAGCCTTTGTGGGCATCTGGCATCAACGCGCCTTGCACTGCCACCGGAAGGCGCATAGCCACATCCATCTGGTATTGGGTGGAATCGGTGATGCCTTCCGCACCGTAGATATTGTAGTTCTGAGGCGCATCCCGCAAAGGATGGCGCTCTCCCGGAGAAACTTCTTCCTCAGGCATCAGCTTTTCCGCCAATGTCCCCAAGACCGGGTCTTCCAAGTACTGATCAGGCTCTTCCAGGACACGCTTGAAAATTTGCAGGACAGCCTCTTCTTCCTCCTGCTTAAAATACTTTCGTATGATTTGCAAAACCAGCCCCGCCATGCTACCCTTTGCGTAGCCGAGGCGAACCAAGTGCTTGCTCTTAATTCGTTGTATGCCCATAATGGGAAAAATAGAATTGTATTAATAGATAATGTTGATGACCCAATTCACGGAAAGGCAATAAAAAAGCCCGTACGGGTCGGTACAGGCTGTTTGTATTGATCAATCGGGTTATCGAGCTCACCACTGCCTTTCCGCCGCGTCAAAGACGCGTTCCAAGATGTATGATATGGAGACGGAGAAGCATGATTGGTGTGCTTTAATACGTTCGCAAAAAAGCAAAAAGGGGACATATTCCCTTTCTTTTCCTGCCGAACGGTTCATTTTATCAACCAGGCGGTGCGACACCTTGCATCATCAGTGCACAGATATAGGCAGCATAGGTTCCCAATGCATAGCCTAATACAGCAAGCAATACCCCTACCGGGGCCAAAGCAGGATGGAATGCTGAAGCGACGATCGGTGCAGAAGCAGCCCCGCCAACGTTCGCCTGACTTCCGACTGCGATCATGAAGAAAGGAGCTTTGATCAGGAGACCGATCCCCAATTGCACCATTACATGAATGATCATCCAGATGATTCCCACCACGAACAAACCGGGGGTATCGGCAATGGCAGTGATATCCATTTTCATACCGATCGTGGCCACCAAGACATATAAAAAAAGGCTGCCAAACCGGGATGCACCAACTCCTTCCAACTTGCGGGCTGGGGAGAAAGACAGCAGCAAGCCGCCAGTGGTAGCAATGACGATCAACCAGAAAAACTTCGAAGTCAGGCTAAATTTGGCCAATACCGGGTAGTTTGCTTCGACGAAGGGCGCAATGATATCCGCCATAAAGTGAGAAAAGGCGGTTACCCCAAAGGCAACTCCCAAGAGCAGCATGACATCTGACAATTTGGGAATCTTCATTACCTGGGCCTGGTAGTCCTCAATATTCTGTCTTACTTGATCTACCGCTGAAGAATCGGCCTTGAAGAACTTGTCGATCTTCTTGGTAACCCCCGCTCCGTAGAGTAGAAATGCCATCCAGATATTGGCCACGATCACGTCTACTGCGATCATTGCGGAGAATATTTGATCACTGGCATGGAACACTTCCTTCATGGCGGTTTGATTGGCACCACCACCGATCCAACTGCCAGCAACGGTAGCCAAACCACGCCAGACGGCATCGTCACCCGTACCGCCTACAGTCTCGGGCGAAATCGAACCGACGATCAGAATCGCCAGCGGCCCACCAATCATGATCCCCAAGGTTCCAGCCAGGAACATGATGATAGCTTTGGGCCCCAACTGTTTGATTCCTTTTAAGTCTATGCTCAATGTCAGCAGCACCAAACTGGTGGGAAGTAAATATCTGGAAGCGACGAAGTATAAGCTGCTGCTTTCCCCGTCAATCACATTCAGGGAATTGAGGATCGAGGGGATAAAATAGCAAAGCAACAGTGAAGGCACGAACGTATAAAACTTTTTCCAAAGGGGATCGCTGCTGGAAGAAGTGACAAAAATACCTGCCAAAATCAGCATCAGGATACCAAAAACAACAGCATCATTTGTGATCATGGGAGGATTTGCCTCTTCAACCACTTCTTCGGATGGGCTCTCAACTGGTGCAGGAGTCGCGGGATTTGCCTGTGCAAACCACTCAACTGGATGGCTACTATCCTGATTTTCAGGAGCATCAGCGTATATTCGACCAAACAACAGGAAAAATCCTAAGATAAGGACTGGGAGAAGTTTCAATCGCAGCATAAACTTATATTCGTGATTACATTCCAATTAACGAATTTTTTGGAGAGCGCGAAACACTTTACCTTTGCCCTTTAATCAGTTCGAACCTGCATGACAGCTCCTTCCATTTTGTCCTTAACACCGCATCACCTGACTCGCTGGGTTATCCTGATGCTTGGCATTCTATTCGTGAGGACTTGGTTACCAGCCCAGTCCATCAGCACTGATCCCTCGGTTGGGTCATCATCGGCAGCCAAAGATTCCTCTGACCAGGAAAAGGAACGCCCCAACCAATTTGATGTTTTTAAAATCAATGTCGGTCAATTCGCAATCAACGAAGCCCGACTTCACTATGAAATGCAAATTGGTCCCGCCACGAGCATCGAATTTGGAGTTGGCTATATCTACCCCAACTCATTCTGGTTTGAACGGTCTTCCGAAGCTGTGCTGGCTTCTGGATTTGGTCTGTATGCCTCCTTCCGGAAATACCGGATTCTCAACCGCTACTTTTCTACCCCTGCTTTTCGCCCTTACTTCTCCCCGACTGTATTCTACCGCAATTCCTCTTATCAGGATGAATGGTTTTTGTTTGCGGGCTCTACCCCTGAACTTTCAGAGTGCGGGAGGTACAGCCAAACCTTTCACCAAATCGGAACAGCTGTACGCTTTGGTTGGCAGACCACTCAGGGAAGGTTGGTTGCTGATCTTTACGCAGGTCTGGGTGTCAAATTTATCTCTTCCAGATTGACTCAGACCGCCATCAACCGGGAAAGTGATGTTTGTGATGTGATTGACATCACTGATTTTACCGTCATCAATGAAGACATATTCGATACCAATATCATTGTCCAGGCCGGGGTAAAATTTGGCATTCGGCGTAACAACCGCGACCGTACCTATAAAAACAGGGAGAATCAGACCGCTCCTGAAGAAGACACCTCCCCTCCTATTTATCAGCCATGAATTACCTTTCTGCAGAAAAACTCAGCAAGTCTTACGGGCCTAAAACCCTTTTCAGAGACTTGACCTTTGGAATCTCATTGGGACAAAAGGTTGCCTTGGTGGGAAGGAATGGCTGTGGAAAATCCAGTCTTTTCAGAATCCTTGCCGGAAAAGATCAGCCAGATGAAGGGGTCGTAAGTTTCCGCAGAGGCATCAAGGTTGAGTTTCTGGATCAGTCTCCTTCTTTCCCTGGAGCGGATACTGTCCTTGATGCAGTGTTCACTGGAGATTCGCCGATTCTGAGAACCGTTCGGGAATACCAGGCGATTTCTGCCGGTTTGGAGGTCTCGCCGGAGAAAATGGCGAAGATCATGGAACGGATGGAAGCCGAACAGGCCTGGGACTTTGAGTCACGGGTCAAGGAAATTCTCGGAAAGCTGGGGGTACACAACCTCGACCAGAAAATGGATTCTCTTTCGGGAGGGCAAATGAAAAGGGTTGCACTCGCCCGGACCCTGGTCCAGGAGCCTGATTTTCTGATTCTTGATGAGCCTACCAACCATTTGGACACCGAATCCATCGAGTGGCTGGAAGAATACCTGGCGGCCAGCAAAGTTACCCTGATCCTCGTCACCCACGACCGCTACTTTCTGGACCGGGTCTGCAATGAGATCTTTGAACTGGATCAAGGGGAACTCTTCCGCTACCATGGCAACTACGAGCACTTTCTTGAGAAAAAGTCAGAACGCCATGCCAATCAGGAAAGTGATGCCACCAAGGCGGCCAATCTGCTCCGAAAAGAATTGGAGTGGTTGCGCAGGCAACCCAAAGCCCGTACTACGAAATCCAAGGCCAAGGTGGACATGGTACATGGCCTGATAGATCAATCCAACGATCATTACCGGGAGGACAATATCAGTGTCAACTTTGGTGCGAGAAGATTGGGCAGTAAAATTCTAGAGCTTGAACATCTGGACAAAGCATACGGTGACTTGGTTCTGCTGGACGACTTCAGTTATGTCTTCAAACGCAAAGAACGCATCGGGATCGTTGGGCCAAATGGTGTAGGGAAATCTACTTTTCTGGATATCATCACCGGAAGTCTGGCACCAGACAAGGGAAAGGTGGATGCCGGCGAGACCATTTTCTTTGGCTACTATACCCAAGGGGGGCTCACTTTTAAGCCCAATGACAAGGTTATTGACGTCATCAAGAAAGCCGCTGAAAATATACAGATGGGAACCGGGGAAAAGTTGGGTGCCTCACAGGTGCTGACCCTCTTTGGATTTCCACCTCCGGTCCAGAATACCTTTGTATCCGAGCTAAGCGGTGGAGAGAAGCGGCGCCTGCACCTGCTTAAGGTGCTGATGGAGCAACCGAACTTCCTCATCCTTGATGAACCTACCAATGACCTCGACCTGATCACCCTCAATACCCTTGAGGATTTTCTCATCTCCTATCCGGGATGTCTCCTGATCGTCAGTCACGACCGCTACTTTCTCAATAAATTGTGTGACCACCTTTTCGTCTTTGAAGGACAAGGACAAATCAGGGATTTCCCTGGTAATTACCGTCAGTACCGGGAGGCGAAGGAATTGGAAGATGCAGAGGAAGTCGCTCCGGCCAAACTCGTGGAAAAAGATAAGAAGGATACCAGGGTGGTGCAAAGAAGCAGCAATAAACTGTCCTACAACGAGCAGCAGGAATGGGAAGGATTGGAAAGCGAAATTGAACAGTTGGAGGAAAAGAAAGCAGCGTTGGAAGGAGAAATCAATGGAGGCACCACGGATTACCAGAAGATCATGGACTTATCCGCTACCCTGGAAAAAGTCAAAGAAGAGCTGGATGCCAAAGAAGATCGCTGGATTGAATTGTCCGAACGCTTAGAGGGCTAAATCAAAAAAAAACAGGCTACCCCGATGGAATAGCCTGTTCTATTTTATTGGACTGTGCCTCAGAACTTATTCAACTCTTTCGAGTGATTGAGTAATTTCAGTCAGGGTGGTAATGCCCAGGAATTCAGCTTCAATTGAGGTAAACCAGGTTTGGCTGTTCTTTTCAGATTCCAATACATCAAATACAATGGAGAATCCGTCCTGAGTGATGGTTACCTGATCGTTGTCTTTGTCAAATGACCAAGTGAAGGTTCCGTC
>CAYGRE010000188.1:0-6687 GCA_964352215.1 uncultured Bacteroidia bacterium | reverse complement strand
CAAGCACCCCAAGCCCCCAAGGATAGCGCCCCCACGTTCAAGACCAACTGGCTCGGAAAGAAATTCGTAAAGGCCGTGTCGCCAATGTCAAAAGGCGCCAAGGGAATGAACACCTTCAAAGACAAGAATCCATTGCAGATGGACCTGGACCGAAAGGTCATCAATCGCTTCATCAAAGACCAGACCAAGCTGCTTGACCTGTTGGAGAAAGCGGAAGCCGTCAACCTGACGAAAGTAAAGACCAAGATTTCGATTTCCCGCTGGATCAAGATTCGCTTAGGAGATACCTTTCGGGTGGTGGTATATCACAACCAGCGTCACCTGCAGCAGGCAGATCGGGTAGCGGAGGCAATGCCAGCTAAGTCCGATGAATCTCAGCGCGAGAAAATCCGCAAGAGTGAAACCGTGTCGTAACGGATCTGCTCCTCCCTCACATAGGCACTGCCAAAGGCATCCCCGATCCCGTTCCCAGGGTGGGAAAACTCGCTGTCCGCATCCAGGTACAGAAGAGTGTCATTGCGCTCCAACAAGCCCGGCGGAAGCTCAAAAAGTGAATTGACCGGGTAAATTTGGTGCGCTTGCAGATAAGAATCCTTGTTGGCGTAATCGGCAAAGGCTTCCCGGTCATAATGGTACAGCAAAGCCAAGTCCCGGTAAGGGGGACAAATCACCAATGGAGTAGTCCCAATTTTATGCATCCGCACCCCTTCAGCCACCGCTTTGGCCTCCCTCAAATTGGAAGGATTCAGATCTAATTTGACCAACAAACCCACCGCGACCACCCCAATCCCAACCCAGGCAAAAGTCCTTCGGGGAATCAACAACTCAACGGCCCGCGCCATCACCAGAAAGAGCGGAACGGTAGTGAAGAGAAGATAGCGGTCCAGGAACTGGGGAGAGATCACAAAAGAAACAGCAAACATACCAAAGTAGATCACCGAAAAGGTCATGACCAGCAACCAGAACTTACGGTCTTGCAAAGAAGCCTGTACCACTTCCGTTATATGCCGCTTCCAAATCAGATAGCCAAATCCTCCCGCCAACACCAAAACGAAAGCCACCGTTGCATAAGGGCTGTTCAGAAACCGGTTGATATTGCCATACAATTCCGTCCAATGCGGTTGCCAGACCCAGGTCCCGGCACCCACATAATTGCTCATTCGGAGGTAAAGGATATAAATATAGGGAAGGTAGCCGACCATGGTTGCAACCCCAGTGATCAGAAGCCCCTTGAACAAAGGCCATTTTTTACGGGCAAACAGAATCCCGATCACCTGGGCCATGATCAACCAAAAGCCAAGGAAATGGCTGTAAATCAACAAGAGGTTCCAGATCCCCAGCCAGACATAGCTACGGGTTCGATGCGGATTCTCAAAGACACGTAGGTATGCATCAAGGGCCATCACGGTCAGGAAGATCATCAGCGCGTAGGTACGGGCTTCGTGGCTGTGGTAGATCTGAAAGTTGGAGAGGGTGAAAATCAAACTGGCACCGATTCCGGTCAGGAAGCTAAAATGTCGGTTTCCAAGACGGAAAATGAACACGGCCGCGAGGGAAGAAAGGGCCAGAGACAACAAACGAACACTTTCCGGGCCGATCCCGAATGCTTCAATCACAAAATGGAGCAGCAGATAATGCAGCGGTGGATTGTTCTCTTTGGGAAACAACTCAAGGAGTTCGCCGAGAGATTGTTGGGAATGGAAGATTGAAAAAGGTTCATCCAGGGCAATGTCATTTCCGGTGAGGAACATGCCCTTCAGGATGAGATTGACCGCAAAGATCAGCCCCCAGATTACGTACCTTTTTTGATACCACATTGCCGTGGCAATTTGACCGTAATCCTGCTAAATCCCAAGCGCTTATAAATAGGGCTCAAGATAATCCATACTTTTTGCCCAGAGCCAATCGGCCTTGGACTTGTGGACATCCTTGTTGTTCGTTTTCTTCAGTCTCTTCTTGGCGAAGTACTTCCCATCCAGAGGACGAAGGGTTTCAATCGGAGCAGTTGCCAGGTACACGCTGGTTTGAGCACCCTTGCTGGGTGAAAGGAAAAGGGGACCAACCACATTGAAGGCAGCACTGAAGAATTTTCCCAGGTTTTCGCCAAAGTTGGTATTGACTACGCCGGGGTGCAGGGAATAGGAGGTCACCGAAGAAGAAGTATGATCCTTGAGGCCCATCGAGAACAGGACATTGGCCAATTTGGCATCACCATAAGCCTTGATACCGTTCAATCCATCCACCTTTTTGAAGAAGCGGTCCACGCGTCCCATATTGTGGGCAGCCGAGGAGACATTGATGATCCGGGCTTCGTCTACCGCTTCCAAAGTAGGCAATAGCTTCAAGGTAAGCAGCATGTGGCCCAAATGAGAGGCATAGAGGGTCTTTTCAACCTCTCCCACGTACTCGATTTCCGGGGGATAATACCCTGCATTGTTGATCAGGACATCGATTTGTGGATTGTCCAACGAGATTTCAGCTGCGGCCTTGACCACAGAATCAAAATCACTGAGGTCGCAGATGACGAGGCTGACATTGGAATTGGGGCCAGCTTTGCGGATTTCCCTGACTGCATCTTCACCTTTTTGGGGGTTCCGGCAGACAGCGATCACATCAAATCCGCCTTGGGCGAGGATGCGGGCAGTGGCAAGGCCGATCCCTGAATTAGCACCCGTAATGACGACTTTTTTAACCATAGTAAATTGGATTGATACTGGTTAAACCTCGGAGATGGGAAGATGTTCCCCCACCCGGCAAAGAAAGCTGGAAATTTCTCCGGGAGAGAGCAGGTTTTACTTCAGTCCGTCAGGAAATCAACCTCATCAAACTTACGTCTGAAATTGTCGATCCCATCGTCGGGAATGTCATTCCCCCGGATGTCAACCGATTCCAGCTGTGGCAACTTCCCCAACCAGCCGGGCACCTTGGTCAGCTTGTTGCCACTCAGACTGATTTCCTTCAGCTTCTTCAGGTTCTTGATGAAACCAGGGACCGCCTCCAGACGCATGTCATCCAGGATCAATTCCTCCATGTTCACACATTCAGCCAGGCGTTTGTCCAGTACTGCCTCATTCTGACCGCTGAGGTCGAGGACTTTCACTTTAGCTGGATCTCGCAGCGCATCGCGAACGGACTCAAACTCACCGGGAGACTGGGCAAAAGCGACACTTGTGGTGAAGAACAATAAGAAGAAAAGCAGGGTGGAGCGGATCACTTTAGTTGGTAGCATGGCTTTTGCTTGTGGGATCACTTTCGTTGGTAGCATGAGGAGAATTCATCTTTAAAAAATGGAATCAATTCTTTCAATCGAATAATCCTACTTCAATAGTTTAAATGTAAAGGGGATACTCACCCAACAATAGACCGGTTCCGAGGCCTGTGTACCAGGTGTGAAGACCAATAACGGTACCCCGGCCGTCACCGCCTCCACCAGGAAAGGGCTAAGCGTCGGACGCAGGTTAACGTAATCGGCTACATAACCTTTTTTGTCGACCAGCATTCGGATGATCACTTTCCCATCCATATCATGGTTTTTGGCTGTTCCCGGAAAGCCGATTACTCTTTTGACATCATCCAGATTGACGGGCATTGGCTCTCTTTCCAGTTGCACAAAGTCATTGATATCGGGAATCATTTCCGTTTCCGGCGTGTTTTCCCCGTCAATGTCCAATTCACCAAAATCATAATCTCCTGCAGGTTCTTCAGGTTCAGAACGTCGTTCTTCCAAGTCCTCCATTTCCAGAATCTCATTTGCATTGTCTTTGTTCGGGAGTTTTTCCTTGTCAAGGACATCAGATAATACAATTCTGTTTTCGCCCAGGTGGCTCAACTTTTCATCCTCCCAATTCGGCATCATCGGATAGAAAAGAAAGGTATTTTCACTGGTTGGCAACTCAGGAAAATAGGTACTCACTTTGCTGTGGTCAAAGTCTTGTTCGGAAGAAGTAAGAGGAACCGGAGGATTGTATTCCAGGTAAAAGGCCAATAGGACTTCAGAAGGAATAGGGCGGTGCTGGCTACGTGCCGGGTAAAAAGACAATTGGCTCAATGCCTCTTCCACGGTTTTATCTGCCTTTTTTGTGAACGGCTGTACCGTCGTGATCTCAGTAAGTTGCCCATTTTCGTCCACTATTGCCCGAAAGATCACCACCCCCTTGTCCCCTTTCAGGATATCCATTCCCATCATGGTATCGTAGTAAAAGTTGAGGCCACGCTTAGGTGTAGGAGGGAGGTTGCCAGAAGATTGGGCAAATGCAGCCGGGGAAAGGAATCCGCAAAGGATCAACAATAGGAGGGAGAGTCGGTTCATGGAGGTAAATTTAGTAAAAATCTACAGGTTGCCATATTGGGGATGAGATAGAAAGCTGGCTCAATGGAAGGATTAAAGCTGGCTCTTATGGCTGAATTAAAGTTGAGTCTTAGGGGTAGTCAGAAGCTGGCTCATTTGGGGTGAAAACGAAAAGGGACGGATACCCAACCATAGACGGGTTCTTGGTCTGAATTTTTTCCAGGCGTGAATCTCAGTACTGGAATACAAGCGGTAAACGCTTCCAAAAAGAGCTTGTGCCCACCGTCCTTCAGGACAATATACCGTGTCGGAAGCCCTTCTTTGTCTACCAGAATCCGAAGGATGACAGTACCATCAAAATTGATTTCCTCCAGGACCCGGGGAATGGACACCTTTTCCCGAAAAGTCTCCAGGTTCAGAAGTTCCGGTGGCCAACCAGTGATAAAGACATCGAATTGGGGGAACTCGTCTGCGTTGGGAAATCGGTTGTGGACAATAGATTCAGTGAAATTTCCATCTTCATCCGATTCTTCATAGCCCACCGGGGGATACAAGTAGCGGTGAATGTGCTGGTAATAAAAGTATTCCTCCTTTTCCTTTTCCCAACCCGGCATCGAGGGATAGAAATGGTATACAGCGGTTCCGGCTGGGATAAAATCGGGAGATGCTCCGTCCGTTTTTGGAAACTCCCCTTTTTCCCGGGAAAACACCAGCAACACCTTTCGCGGCACTGCTTCAGCCCCCCATCTGCCCGGCAGAAATTTCAATTGGTCCAACTTTGCGAATAGCAGGCTGTCGGTTCCGGCCTGTCCAGCCCGGACAGGCTCCGGATTTTTACAATGGCCGGAGGAATCTACCGTAGCCCTCACTACCAGGGGATTGTTGGCAGGACTTCTATAAGCCTCCGAAACCTCATAGTAGAATGCCAGTCCTTGCACCGGAACCGGGTCGCAGATAGTCGGAACCTGAGAATGCAATCCCTGCGGAAGAAAGGTAAGCAAGCAGAATAGGAGGATTGGGTTCATGGCGATAGCTGCTTAACGAAACATGGGGCCTTTTTATTGCCTGGAATAAACGAAATCCGACTTTGCTCTCAGCTGTATAAAGCCCAAAAGCCCTCAAGCCCAAAAGCCCTCAAGCCCTCAAGCCCAAAAGCCTCCAAGCCCTCAAGCCCAAAAGCCAGCCTTCTCAAATGAGAAGACCGGCTTTGGGTTTAGACTGATCCCGGTTCCAGGGTTTTTGTGACGCAGAAGCTATTGCCTAGCCTGCGTCATTGGTGCTGGCGGTTCCTCCCCCATCGGAAGGGTTGCCGCTGCCTTGAGATTGACTGTCAGGACTGGCAGGATCATTGTCCTGCGAATTGGAGTCACTTCCCTGGCTACCGGAGCCATTGGTGGGGTTTCCAGAGCCACCACCTTGGTTTCCAGAGCCACCATCAGAAGCACTACCTCCCTGGCTATCCATTCCTTGATCGGATTCATCGGAGCGGCGAGGACCCTGGCCCTCGAACCTGGTTTCCAGTTTTTCCACCCAAAGGCGGCTACCATCGATCCCCCGTTTCATCGCCTCCTGGGCAGAGCGGAAGATCACCAAAGAATCCTTGAAGATATGGTCACCCAAGAGAATGGCCGTATCTTCCATTAGATAAGACAGTTGGTCGAGCCTGTACTGATATGGGCGAATTGCATTGAGCATCGCAATATCATTTTCATAGCCCGAATCACTGAATAGGCTGGGCAACAAATCAGGCATATCGTCAAATGCGTCTTTGGCGGTTTGAACAAAGGCCATATTGTTTACCCCAAGGCGAACCTTGCGGGATTTTTCCTCCGTCGTTAGGGTGCGGAGAAAAGAGAACTTGTTTTCCAACAGGTCAAGTGCGGACTCAATGTCCTGCACATCCTGTTGACTTAAAACAACATTAAAGCGATCTACATTAAAAGACATAATTGAATTGGTTTAATAAGTGATAAATAGTTTTAGAAACAGGTATAAAGAACGTTTTGGAACTATGGATCAGTCATGTTTTTGATTCGTTTTTTTGATTATACCGGCAATATCTGTAATGGCTCAAGAACGAATCTGCCCATAAGTACACTTTTGTGCCTTTTTCTGCCTATTTGTGCTTATTTCTGCCTAGAAAGTACCGTTTGGATATGCCTGTCCCTTGATTTTACCGGAAAAAGACCTAATTAATTATGGCGAGCCACTACTCAATTTAATCTCCGAGTCCCAATCAATTATGGCTAGCCCTATTCAGATTAATCCCCAAGACCTAATTGATTGTAGTTAGCCCCTATTTCGATTATCCCCAAGACCCAATTGATTTTAGTTAGCCCCTATTTAGATTAACCCACAAAACCCGTTTGTTTTTTTGAGCCCCGATTTTGATTTTCACC
>CAYGRE010000187.1:0-6742 GCA_964352215.1 uncultured Bacteroidia bacterium | reverse complement strand
GGATTAGGATGAGGTGGGGTCACTGGGCTTATCACTGAATTTTAAGAACAGGATTCGTGACAAGGGCATTGCTGGCTACCTATATTTTTAATTGTAGCAATCGATTTGAGTAATTTCGAAATCCCAGGGTCGAAATCCCAAGGTCGAAATCCCAGGGTCGGAATCCCAGGGTCGGAATCCCAGGGTCGAAATCTGGAAAACAGAATGAATAGCACACAGATGAATTTGAGCAACAGCATTGTAGAAACCATTGGCGGGACTCCGCTGGTCAGGCTGAACCGGGTAGTCGGTGATTGTAAAGCTACGGTCGCGGTCAAATTGGAATATTTTAACCCCGGTGGCAGTCTCAAGGACCGGGCGGTTCTGTCTATGATTGAGCTGGCGGAGCAGGATGGCTCTTTGCGCCCCGGAGGTACGGTGGTAGAGGCAACCAGTGGCAATACGGGATGTTCAGTTGCGATGGTGGCGGCAGCAAAGGGTTACCAGGCGATTGTTGTGTGCTCGGACAAAATGGCCGCGGAGAAAATCGCCCTGCTGAAAGCGTATGGGGCCCAAGTAATGCTGGTGCCTGGGGATGCAACAAGGGAAGATCCTGAGCACTATTCCAATACCGCGCAACGGATCGTCGAGGAAATGGACAATGCCATTTATACCCGTCAATCCTACAACCCAGCCAATCCCGAAGGGCATTATCGGACGACCGGGCCGGAAATCTGGACCCAAAGCGGAGGCAAGATCACTTCCTTTGTGACCAGCGCCGGAACCGGTGGGACCATCAGCGGCACGGGAAAGTACCTGAAGGAGCAAAACCAGGGGATTGAAATCGTTTTGGCGGACCCCGTCGGTTCGATCTACCATGAATTCTTTCAAAGTGGGCGGATTGAACCTTCAAGTCCCTATCTGGTCGAAGCTGCGGGGCAGGACGAGCCTTATATTCCCGACTCATTCCACACCGAATTTGTGGACCGGGTCATGCAGGTAAGTGACCTGGAAGCCTGTACCATGGCCCGCCGCCTGGGCCGGGAAGAGGGTATTTTCTGCGGGATGAGCAGTGGCCTGATCGTCCATGCCGCGGTAGAACTGGCCAAAGAAAAGGAAGCCGGAGACCTGGTGGTGGCCATCGTCTGTGATACCGGAGACAAGTATTTGTCGCGGCTCTATTCGGACGAATGGCTGCAATCGCATTTTCCGGGAATGGATATATGAGTGGAGTTGGTCTTTGAGTGGGGTTGGTTTTTGAGTGGGTTGATCTTTGAAATAAGCCACAAACTGTACATCAGCGGGTGGACATACGTACGGCAGCGGGTGGATAGAGGTACCTTGGAGGGCCTACTGGTGTACGCCAGCGGGTGGATTGAGGTACCTTGGCGAGCCTACTGGTGTACGCCAGCGGGTGGATAGAGGTCCTCTGGAGGGTCTTTTGCGCCCCCCGAGGGGGCATGGTGGGACCCTCTGGAGGGTCATTTGCGCCCCTCGAAGGGGCTATACCAGGTACGCTGGAGGACAATGGAATGTACCCCGGAGGGCCTCAGCCACTCTCCAGAGGGTGGGCAATGGCTGCTGAGCGGGTACCGCCATGCCTGCCGGAGGACCCACGCGGACTCTCGAGAGAGTGCATGCAGGCGGGTGAGTGGGGGTTCGTCCACCCGCTGGTGGGCGTATATCCCCCCGCTGGTGTACAGACGAAGCCTCTCCAGCAGGGGTTTGACTGTACACGGCCGTACGGATAAAGCCTCTCCAGCCAGGGTTTGACTGTACACGGCCGTACGGACTGAGGCTTTCCAGATTGAATTAATCTGTACACTGCCGTACGGATAATGGCTTTCCAGCAAGGGTTTGACTGTACGCTGTCGTACAGATAATAGCTTTCCAGCAAGGATTAATCTGTACGCCGCCGTACGGAAAAAGCCTTTCCTGATCTCCTACAATCTTTAAAGGATGAATTTCATTGATACAGCCTTCCTAAAGACTGATCATATTCAGGAAGACCGGATATCCTTTCGAAGGAGAAAGACATCACGGCTCTATGATATCCACCTCAGTCCAGCATTGGCAGAACTCCTCTCCCACTATGTATAGGGAAAAGGCTGCTTATTCCATTCAAAGTAGCCCAGGAGAATTCGTTTTCCCTATGCTGAAGTCAGATGATCTTGAGAAACAATACGCTGAGATAATGGACCGGAGAAAGAAATATAACAAGGATCTTAAAGGCATTGCCAAACTTTTGAATCTCAAGGTCAACCTGACTTCCTATGTGGTTCGTCATTCTTTTGCTACCCAGGCGGTTTGGAATAATGTACCGTTGACGGCGAATCAGGAGATGTTGGGGCATGAGTCGATCAAGACTACTGAAACTTATATTGCTGACTTTCTGAGAAAGGTTGTGGATCGGTCGGCTTCGCAGTTGGCTTTGGGGTGATAGGTAGGGGTTCGAATCCCTCAGCCTTCCGTCAAGAAAGATTAAGCCGGTTTTGCACCGGCTTTTTGGGTTTTGTACTGTCAAGAACTGTCCAAAACTGTCAAATTTGGTTGTGGGATTGGGTTCGAATCCCACAGGCAATCTTGAAAGATTATGCTTTTACGTGCAAAGCGAGATGGGTAGAAGATAATCCTTTTGTATTCCAATATCATTAATTTAGAATAAAGCCTGTTTCCAAGGTTGGCTGGTGGAATGATGAAAGATGATTATCAAGAAAATGTCTCAAAACACCTTACGAGAGAATTGTAAAAATTTAACTTTCAAGTGCTTGAACGGCTTAGGAGAATTAATCGATCTCTCGGATTCGAATACGCAAAAATTAATCGAGTTCGAGAAATGGTTCAACCCTGCCCTAGAGAGTGGATCGATTGAATTGTATTTTAGGGGGCTTGATTTCAAGTATTTTAACAAAAGAGTTAAAGACGTAAAAGATGCAAAGAATCCCCAATTGGCCTTGCTGAATTCCCTTTTTGCCCGAGGTGATAAAGCTAAAGTATATCTAAGGGATGATTTTAAAAGGTATTTGGAGGGGCAATTAGAAAAAGATGAGGAAACGATATTTGACCAGCCCTTTATCGTCTTACAAGAAACTAGTGAAAAAGCCTTTACGATCCTCTTTCAGGAACTACATAATTTTTCTTCAGGGGAAGAAATGGCATTTGGGATCAAAGAAAAAGACAAAAAGAAGAAAGAATTTATTGATAAGTCGCCCCAACTCATCAATTTCTTTAAAAATGAGAACAATCAATCTGAATTTATAAGAAAGGTCCTGAGTTTTGATGAATTAGATCGATTGAGAATTAGGGATTATTATGTAAGAATCCTCCACTCAAGTAACTCCTTTGGTAAGGATAATTATCGTTCTCATTGTATTTCCTTAACTAAAAGGAAGCCTGTTGCAAAGGACTTTGGAGACATCCTCGTTTATTACTGGCTACCGCAGCCAACAGAGCGATTTGGGACATCCCTAGAGATAATCTCTAAATTGAATCCAATTTTAATAAAAAACAATCTTCCAGTATACCACACCGATTTTTATCCTTCTCAGCAAGAATTTACTGCGACTGGCTGTTTGTTTCCTGGAAAAGTAATTGGATTCAAGATGGATGATTACTTTGTGGTCAATAATAAGATTCTGTGGCCAGGTTGGAAATACGACGAATCTTTTAAGGAATGGGGATTTGAGGGAGATGATGAAGATTCTTTTGACAAAGGCCTAGAAAAAGAAACCTATTACAAAGCTTATGTTTGTTTGACAGGGAATCTTTTTTATCGGGACCAACATGTCTCGACTACGAATAAAAAATAATTTGTTTGGGAACAAATCCTCAACCTCTCCACAGGAAATAAAGAATTATTGCTCTAGTTTTCTGTTCCAAAATTGAGCAGAAATCCCATTCCCTTGTTTCTGGAAAAGTGTATGCCCAATTCAGTACAAGACAGTCAACCTTCAACTTCAATAGAATGCATATTTATTGGGCTTGCTTTGTTCATGGTTCTCATA
Organism: uncultured Bacteroidia bacterium; assembly: GCA_964352215.1. Taxonomy (GTDB): domain Bacteria; phylum Bacteroidota; class Bacteroidia; order J057; family JADKCL01; genus CAWUKT01. The sequence goes on along the minus strand of CAYGRE010000187.1, from coordinate 2,759 downwards.
GGTTGTTCAATAATTTAGAATTGTCCATTAAAAGGCAAGCCTTAAAAGGCTATTTAGGATGTCAGATTTTGATAGCTTATTCAGTATTTTGATGCCTTTTTTGAAAAGCTCCTTCTTGAAAAGGTATTTCTGGGATTGGTTGAGAAATTGCAGTGTTGCGGATATATCTTCTAAATAAATTAACTTCTTTAAAATATCAGAAATGAAAGACCTTAATAGGATATTAGAGCTCAGAAATCGCTGCCAGCCACTAATCCACTGTCGCACTCTGCCGGATAGTATGAATTTACTTGATGTCTTTTTAAACTACCTTTTTGAATTGATTGAAAAACGACCTGAAAATCCCCCAGCTAGCTTAGCTGATGCAGATGCATTAATGATTAATCAGATGATTTTCACAAAAGCCACGCACCTAAGAAAGATACTAGAAGGAGTTTCATTTTCAGCGGCAAATGGAGGGAAACTAAATCCGATTATAGATCCCACTATTGTCGCAGCGATGATACGAAGCATCTATGAAACTGTTTGTTTGTTTCATTTGATCTACGTTCGCCCGAATTCCGAAGAGGAAAAGCAACTGGTATACGGTTTGTGGGTAAGTGCTGGGTTAAAGTATCGGCAAAGATTCTCGAACCAAGTGACAACTTCTGAAAACCAAAAGAAACAACAAGATGAACTAAAGATGATTGACTCCCTGAAGGATCAAATTGAAGATATGGCCCTTTATAAGGGATTACCTCCAAAAGACCAAGATCTTATCAGCCGCCAACTTCAGAAGAAAGAGTATCGGGTATACTTTGTTAATGGTTCCGTAAAGGTCTGTAATTCTTGGCAGGAAATGTCTAAACTGATGGGGATAAAGCAAGCAATCCTAGGAAATGTTTATACTTATTTTTCTCTTTATGCGCATCCTTCCAACGTTTCGGTAATGCAATTTCAAGATTTATTTACTGGGGACTTTTTGAGCTTGGTAAATACTAACTTGAAGGTCTGCTTTATGCTTCTGAGTTCGTTCGTCGCAGATTATGCTACGGTGTTTCCAAAAGTTAAGGAACAATATTCGGAGATGGGCTTAGTGGAGCAAATCGTATTAAATTTTCATAATACGTTGAGTCGAGGGAGTGAGTTTTCCATTAATAATGCGATGGAAAATTTAGGTTAAAGCCAGAGGGATTTCGATCCCCCTAACCCCCAAATAAAAGCAAATCTCGCAGCCAGGGGTTCGAATTGAACAACGCTCCCCCCGCATTCTCTCAGAGAGAAGGAATCCGCTTGAAAGGGCGGATATTGCTTATTCCATTCAAAGTGGCTCTCCCGCAATTTAGGTGAATTGAAATGTTGACATGTGGATTGTCATTTCATTGAAAGAAATAACATCAAGCATGTTCATCAAAAAGCTCTTTCCCTCGATCCCCGGCATGAAAATTCTTGACTTCAAATTTTACGATGACTTTATTTAGATTTCTTTGAGCCAGAAGCGGTCTACCGCCCGGTGCCCCATTTTTAATTTCCGATCATTTTGTAGGAAAAGTATTCACTAGAAAATCAACCACTTCGGGAAAACTAGATCTAAGTCATTTACCAAACAGACAGTATTCCTTCTCGTTAAAAGTTGGAGAAGAATATACCGTAAAGTGGGATTAAAAGAATTGTATGTATCAAGGGGATTACGCTCCAGCTATCCACTATTAAATCACGCAGCCAAGGGTTCAAAAAGAACAACGCTCCTACCTCTTTGAGAAAATAACTGGTGGTAATTTTTCATTCCTATGTTGAAAAAAGAGAACAAACCCTCCCTAAATTACAAGGAGTTTAGTAATCAGTTCACAGATTTTTACTTGATTACCTTCTTTTAATTTCAGAACCAGATGCACGATATATTTCCAAATGAAAAAAAAGATATTTTTAATCCACACAACAATAGATAAACCATTTGTAAGACAATTAGCTTTTGATCTTCAATCTTTTGGTATTTCTACTTGGCTGGATGAAGCCGAGATTTCCTTCGGAGAATCCATTATTAAAAAAATTCAGATAGGCCTTGAATCAGCAAGTTATGTCATAATTGTTATTTCAAAGGCATCGATGAAATCTACCTGGGTTGAAGCTGAGATGGAAACGGCAATAGTCTTTGAACTAGAAGGAAGAATAAACCAAATAATTCCTTTAGTTATAGATGATGCAGAAATCCCTCCTTTTCTGAAAAGGAAAAGCTTTATGAGGTGCATCGGGACACGGGACTACAAACTGAACCTCGGGAAACTTGTAGAAGGAATATACCAATTAAAAAAACCCATGAAAATAACAGCAGGTCAGGCTTTTGAGAAGTTAAAGTCTGAATGCAAGGCCGAAGGAAGTATCGTCTCAATTTCTCAGCAAGGTTTGACTCAGATAATTGGTAGTCAACATTTATTACTTCGAAACCTAGTCTATAGGGATGCTTTCATGGGGGCAAGCAGATATTGGGTTTTTGAGTTTTTTGAACCCCGATTCAATTCAATAAGGACTTTCTCTATAGTGGATGGAAAAATTGGTGAACTCCCAGAAAAAATTGTAGAGGGCTGGGCTACTCAAGAACAAAAGGAGAGAGTAAAGTTCCAAATGACCGAAATAAACCCAGATGGCTCCAAAAAATTGACTTATGGAATTCGAACGACAGACTTCAAACCACAAGAAACCTCAAAACACTTTCCTGATTCAAATACATTGGCGTCCGGTTAAATCATGACCGTGCCCAAGAATAGATGATTCCTTCATGT
>CAYGRE010000186.1:0-6758 GCA_964352215.1 uncultured Bacteroidia bacterium | reverse complement strand
CATGCAGACCCCCATCCGGGTAATTTTCTTTTGACCCCAGACGGCCAATTAGGGGTACTGGACTTTGGTTGTGTGAAAGTGGTTCCCGACGATTTCTACCGGGCTTACTTTTCTGTGATTCACCCCACCGTCCGCAACAATCCTGAGCGCTTACTGGAAACGACTTACCAGCTGGAATTGCTGAACCGGGACGATACCCAGAAGGACAAAGCATTTATCCTCGGGATTCTCAATCAGTTTCTTGACTTGCTGGAAAAGCCATTCAAAAGCACCTCCTTTGACTTTGGAGACGATTCTTATATCGATTCCATTTATCAATTTGGACTTGAAGTAGGCCAGATGAGTGATGCACAGCAAAATGCCGGACGCGGGTCCAAACATGCGATCTACATTAACCGAACTTTTTTCGGCCTCTTTCTTTTGCTGAATCAGCTGAAAGCGACCGTAGACTCCAGTGACAAATACATCATGCAGATGCAGTTTTAACCAAATAGGAGAGGCACATCGTTTCGCGATTGAAAAAAATAAATGTCCAAACACGGACTTTTTCAAGGGAAACCCTCGCGAATTCAGACAAGCTTCTTGGTGGAATACCAAATCTGCTTTATATTCGTAAAACAATTAATTCTCGAAACCCTTAAATAGAAACAATATGAAGAAGCTTACCAAAATCTTTGCAGTGTGCGCCTTCGTTGTCGGCGGTATGATGATCGCTAACACAGGCTTTGCACAGAACGAAGCAGCAGCTCCTGCTACCAAGACTGCTGTTAAATCAGAAAAGAAGGCTTGTACTGCCTCACAAAAGGCATGTTGTGCCTCCAAAGGTTCCAGCGCTATGAAAACTAGCAATGCTGGTACCACTAAGAAGGCATGCTGTGCATCCAAGGGCTCCAGCGCTATGAAGACTAGCAATGCTGGTACTACCAAAGAGTGCACCGCCAAGAAGACTTCTTGTTCAGGATCCAGCGCTATGAAGACTAGCAATGCTGGTACAACTAAGACTTGTACTGGTGCTGCTGAGAAAACTTCTTGCTCCGGTTCCAGTGCTATGAAGACTAGCAACGCTGGTACAACTAAGACTTGTACTGGTGCTCAAAAAACTTCCTGCTCTGGATCTAGTGCTATGAAGACTAGCAATGCTGGAACTACCAAGCCTTGTACGAAGTCAGCTTCTGCAAAGTAAGGGCAAGCGTCTTTTAAAAATAAATCAGGGAACTACGCAGACGCGGGTTCCCTGTTTTTTTTGTCGGTACCCTGCTATTCCTCAATGCTTTCAATAGATTGCATAATAGTAGCTTCCTTTTTTTATTTTTGTTGCAATGATCAAAGCCGTTATCCCTGTTGCAGGTGTCGGAACGAAACTCCGGCCACATACCCATACCCAGCCGAAACCTCTTATCCCAGTGGCTGGAAAGCCTATTCTTGGACATATCATCGAGAACATCCTTGATTCAGGGATCACAGATTTTGTTTTTGTGATTGGATACCTGGGGGAAAAGATCAGGCAATATGTCAGTGATAACTACGGCGATCAATTGCAGGCAGAATTTGTAGTCCAGGCACCAAGGGAAGGTTTGGGGCATGCCATCTCCGTTGCCAAAGATGCATTCAGAGATTGTGAGAATATCCTGATCGTCCTGGGTGATACTATTTTCGATGTCAATTTGAAATCCCTCCTGCAATCTCCATACTCCACCATTGGTGTACAGGTCGTGGAAGACCCCCGTAAATTTGGGGTTGCCATGCTGGACCAGGAAGGATTTATTGTCAGCGTCAAAGAAAAACCGAAGATTCCTAAAAGCAACCTGGCCCTGGTAGGGATTTACCTGATTCGGGAGGTGCCTCAGTTGATAGCCGGCCTTGAGGATTTGATCAGCAAAGATGAAAGGGGAGAAACAGGGGAGTTTCACCTTACGGATGGTTTGATGAAAATGATCGAGGGAGGGGTGAAATTCAAAACCCACATGGTGGACAACTGGTTTGATTGTGGACGCAGAGACACCCTGCTTGCCACGAACCGTCTGCTCATGGAACGCCGCGGGGACCACCCCGATTATGTCTTTCCCAATACGGTCATCTTACCTCCCGTTTATATCGATCCTTCCTGCGAAATCAGGGACTCCATCATTGGCCCCAATGTCGCCATCGCAGAACACGCTCAGATCAGTAACTCAATTGTACGTAATTCTATTCTGGGAGCATACAGTCAACTCCATGCCATCGTGCTGGATCAATCCGTGATCGGCAATGATGCCTCCCTCAAAGGAAAGTCCACAAGTGTCAATATTGGTGACAATACTGAGATCGATTTCAGTGCCTGATTTTTCAGTGTCTGATTTTTCACAGATACCTCAACGGACCAAAGCTTTTACCATTGGAGATGCCATCATTTATGGAGACGCCATCATTTAGCCAGAATCGGATCACCCAATTGTTCGGGATTCAATACCCATTGGTACAGGCGGGAATGGTCTGGTGTTCTGGTTGGGAACTGGCCGCTGCGGTTTCCAATGCCGGTGGCCTGGGAATCATCGGTTCCGGATCGATGGATGCTGAAACCCTTCGCATTCACATACGGAAATGCAAGGCAGCTACGGATCGGCCCTTTGCGGTCAACACTCCACTGCTTTACCGGCACATCGGTGAGAATATCGAGGTTATCCTCGAAGAAGGCGTGCCCATTGTCTTCACCTCTGCCGGCAATCCCAAAACCTGGACCCGGCATCTTCAGGATGCGGGGCTTAAGGTTATTCACGTTGTATCCAACGTCCGGTTTGCAGAGAAAGCTGCGGCAGCTGGTTGCGATGCCATTGTTGCAGAAGGCTTTGAGGCCGGGGGCCACAATGGGCGTGAGGAGATCACTACGCTCTGCCTGATCCCGCAGGTGAGGAGCGCGGTAGATATACCGGTGCTGGCCGCCGGAGGGATCGCCAGCGGTGCCGCCATGCTCGCCGCTATGGTACTTGGCGCCGATGGTGTCCAGATCGGCAGCCGCTTTGTGGCATCAGAGGAATCTTCTGCCCACATGGCATTCAAGCAGAAAGTGGTGGAGACTGGACCGGATGGAACCATGCTGGCCATGAAAGCCCTGACACCGGTCAGGTTGATCAAAAATAAATTCTACGATGAAGTTAGGGCCCTGGAGGAGCAGAATGCTGGGACGGAGACCTTGAAGGAACATCTCGGGAGAGGAAGAGCAAGAAAAGGAATGTTTGAAGGAGACCTCGACATCGGAGAACTTGAGATCGGACAAATAGCGGGGGCGATCTATCAGATTAAATCCGCTGCGGCTATTGTAGCAGAGATAGTTGAAGAATACCAGGCCTTGAAAAACGAGGTTGTTCAGGGAGGCCGGTTTTGAAAACGGTTATACTTAGCAGAGTAATTAGCAAGCCGGGACAGCACCCAGCAATACAATAATCAACACGCATGCAAACGACAGGATTCATTTACCATATCATTACACCAGAAGAGTGGGAAAAAACACTCCTTGAGGAACAATACCGGCCCCAATCATTGAAGACAGAGGGGTTCATTCATTTCTCAACCGAAGATCAGGTCCTGGAAAGTGCCCAACTGTACTTGAGTGACCACCCGGAATTGGTGGTGCTGAGAGTCGTCCTGAAGCACATCAAAGACAAGGTCAAATGGGAGGAAGGCCGAAATGGAGAGTTGTTCCCTCACCTTTACGGAAAGCTCAACCTGGAATCCGTTGAGAATACGCGGAATATTTTGAAGCAAGTGGATGGCAGTTTTGCTTGGGAGTAATTGAGCAATTTAATTTAAAAGCATCCGAGAAGATAGAAAGCTGGTCACCTGATAGATTCAATATCGTTACTCAGGTTACGGTTTAATGGAGGGATTCTGAATAGATTTGAAGAAACGATTGAAATGAAGAAGATACTTGATATAGACTGGAATGGAACCGGATTGGAGTTCACGGGAAATTCTCCCAATGAGGTCACATTAGCCATTGACGGAAATGGAGTAGTCGGAACTTCTCCCATGGTATTATTGCTCCATTCCCTCGCTGGTTGTGCAGCCATAGATATCGTTGTGATCCTGGAACGGATGCGCCTCAAAATTGATTCCCTTAAGGTGGAATTGGAAGCTGAAAGGGAAGAAGGGGATGCAGCGCGAAAGTGGACAAAGATTCACCTCCGATTTCTCCTGTCCGGTGATATCTCAGAGAAGAAAGCCCAACGCGCTGTTGATCTTTCAGTTGAAAAATATTGCTCAGTTTACCGCCAACTGGACTGCTCGACTGAGATCACCACGGAGTTGGTACAGTCATAAATTGTTTTTCAGCGAAGATTTCGTATTTTAGATACAACGCTGAAAATCAGACCATCTATGACAACCTTATTTGCTCCCAATCGGAGCTTACATTGTGTATCCCACTATTGGAAGGTAGCCATAGCCTGCCTTTTAATCATGACGACTTCTTCCCAGGACGCCAGTGCGAATTGGGGATGGTACCGTAATCTGGATTTTAACATTGCCCGTACCCGACATGCGATGGAAGTTTATCCGGCCGGAAGCAGTTTTGCAACTTTAACCCAATTGGTCATGCTGTTCGGGGGGCGTAGCCTGTCTGGCCAAGCATTGAATTCTGTGGAAGTCGGCTCAGGAAATCAGTGGGTCATGTCTTATGCCAACAACGGTGGCGGTCCGGTATATTTCGCAGGTGCCCCAATGCCAACTGCCCGGTACGGTCTCGAAGCTGTCACCCATTTAAATGGCCTTTGCTATATAATGGGGGGGACAACGGGGTCCACCGTTCTGAATACCGTCGAAGTCTACAACCCTATCAGCAACACCTGGGCTACGGGTGTACCGATGCCAACCCCGCGCATGGATTTTGGTTCTTTCCTCCACAATGGCAAGATATATGTAGTCGGAGGGTTCAACGCAACCGGTCCCTTGGCAAGTATGGATTGTTTTGATCCGGCAACTGGTGTCTGGACAAGCTTGCCTGGTATGCCAACTGCAAGAGGAGGCTTGATGGTATACGGTGGAACCAATTCGATTTATGCGCTTGGTGGACAAACCAGTCCTGTCGGAACTCCTTTTGCCCCAGGGCCATTGTCCGTGGTTGAGCGATATGATATTAGTACAGGTGTATGGTATTCTGAATTGCCAATGATGATACCATTGTCTTACGGTGCGGAAGGGTCTAAACAGAACATCTATGGTTGGGGAAGCTTGATCATTGGCGGATATGGTCCCACAGGCCAGGCAATTCCCTATGTCCTTAGTAGAACACCGGGCTATCACCCGGCTTATCCATTCTTTTCCCATATCATCACGGATTCGATTATAGACACTTCCGTTCCTTGGCCATATCCATTGTACCCTCTTGCTGAAGCTGCCGGCTCCTATGGGGTAGGGGCTTACGAGACCATCCAGGGATTTACAGGTGGCCGCAATGCTTCAGGAATGGCTTTAAGCGGAAGCTTTACCAATTTGATCCTCATTGTCCTCGAAGACAATCGGCTGAATCTGGAAGTATCTACCCAAGGAAACACCGCCAGCTTGCAAGGAGTAATCGAAAGTGGGGACGATTTTGTTGAAGTATGGTTCGAGCGAAGCTTTGATGGAGAAACCTTTTTCCGAATTGGGGCAGTCCAGCCTTACGATCCTTCGGCCCTGCAAGGGGAAATCATCTATGAGAACGACAACCTGGCTACCAGCTTAAGCTACTACCGTTTTGTAGCAGCAAAGGCGGATGGCAGCATGAGCCATTCCAATATTGTTAATGTTCGGATCGACCAGGAATTTGACTTGTCCTTTTTTCCCAACCCATTCACCGCAAGTGGAAATGTCAGCCTTCAGGGGATTACAACAGGGGAACCGATTCAATATGCTCTGTACGATTTGAATGGCCGCGAAATATTGGCCGGAAGGTACCAATGGCAGGGAAACCATATCCTGGGTGGACAAGAGCTGGCCGCCGGAACTTATTTCCTTAAGGTACGCACCAACCGTGCCGAAAAGACCATCCGGATTGTGCGGAATTAATACTCAGACCAACTCCGCTTTCCGATTGTGCGGAATTAATGGACAGACCAACCCCGCTTTCGGTTGGCAAAACTCCGACTATGAGTTTATTCTCCAGATTTATTGTTATTTTCACCCATGAATGAGAACTATTTGGAGGGGAACAAGGCTCTTTGGAATCAAAAGACCCCCATCCACCTCGAGGCCGAATTCTACGACAACGAAGCCTTCAAGGCGGGGAAGAATAGCCTGAACCCAGCGGAACTGGAAGCATTCGGGGATGTCAAAGGCAAAAGTTTGCTCCATCTCCAATGCCATTTCGGTCAGGATACGATTTCCTGGGCACGCATGGGAGCAGAGGTAACAGGGATTGATTTGTCTGATGCTGCCATCAGGGAAGCCCGGTCCCTTACTGCTGAACTCGAAGTTAAAGCCCGTTTTATCGAGGGCAATGTTTACGACACCAGTAAGCTACTTGGCGATGAGCAATTTGACCTCGTCTTCACCTCTTATGGGACCATTTGCTGGATTCCCGATCTTGATCCTTGGGCTGAGACAGTTGCACGCCACCTGAAGCCCGGTGGTAAATTCTGCATTGCCGAATTTCACCCAGCCTATATGATGTACGAATTCGATTCCTTCGAATTGGCGTATAGCTATTTCAACAGGGGCGTAATCATAGAAGAGGAAGAAGGTTCCTATGCCGACAGGGATGCCAATATCAAGGCCAAATCATACAGCTGGAACCACCCTTTTAG
>CAYGRE010000185.1:0-6867 GCA_964352215.1 uncultured Bacteroidia bacterium | reverse complement strand
CGTCCTGCTACGACTTCACGTCCCAGCAATACGTACCAGTCACGTCCTTCCACGAGCCCACGTCCCAGCACGTCAACTCGTCCGAACACGACCAGTCGTCCATCTAATACTTACAGCACCCGGCCTTCTACCACGCCACGCCCAACTACGACGCCCCGTCCTTCCAGCAACAATACCTTCCAGGGTTCGTCCAGCAATGGCTCCAGTGGTACCGTATCACGCCCACGCCCCAGCAACAATATTGCTGGCAATGGCAACACCGCAAGGCCTCCACGCTCCGTAACCGGATCGACCATCCAGGGGAACTCAGGTTCCACCAACGTAACCCGTCCGCCTTCAGGACGTCCCGGACAGTTTTCATCCATCCAAGACGCAAACAATAGCAACAACACTTCTACTTCAAGACCTACTCCTCTGGCGGCAACTAACAACTCAAATCCCCGCGGCCCCGATGGCCCACGCGATGGTGGCAACGGAACCTTGACCACCGGTGGTACAGTAACCATCTGTATTGATGGCAACACCCTGACCATTCCGGCTGGGAGTGTACAGCAGTACCTCGGATCCGGTGGAACCCTCGGCCCCTGCAACGGTGGCGGCTCCGTAGGCAACCCCCGTCCTCCGGTCGGTGGCTACAACGGCTCCGGCAGCACCGTCACCGGCAGCACCAATGGCCGTCCCCCGGTTACCAACAATACTGGTGGAACCATCACCGGCTACAATGGCTCAGGCAGCACTCTGACTGGCAATGGTCGCCCACCCGTAAGCGGTGGTGTAGGTCCAGTCGGAACCACAACCGGAACCGTCAATGGAAACCCAGGCGGAACTGTGGTCATCGGTAACAATGGTGGCGGCGTCGTAGGCTACAACAACGGAAATGGTACCAATGTCAACAACACCGGTATCTACAACTCATGCCCCACCCCGGTTGTCACCAACAGTGGTTATGTGGTCAACACTGGTTACTACAACAGCAACTACTGTCCTCCGGTTAACTATACGTCTACCTACCTGAACACGGGTTACTACAGCTACAATAACTACTGCACCAGCAATGTGACCTTCTACTCAGGTAACTCTTACTGGGACTGTACGCCAAACTACTACACCTATGGCTACAACTACTACAACGGGTTTTACAACGGCGGCGGATTCTACTACAACAGTATCTGCAACGGACTGCCCTACGAGATCATCCTGAACGACATGGACCCACGCTGCCAGTTCGTTGCCTCGTTCCCATCCAGGAACAGGCGGGTGACCATCCTCGAAGACCCTTGCCAGTGCTTCAACTGGCGCGTAGTTGAGCGTCGCCGCTGGATCCCAGGAGGATACTTCTGGAACAACGGTCGCCGGGTATGGCAGACAGGGTACTGGACCTGGGTAGTTACCAACCGTACCAAGATCTATGATTACTACAATGCTCCCAACCTGTACTGGTAAGCAATCTCAATGTCAGGCAGGTTAAACCCCTGGCCTCCATTGACAAGCAAGATCATAATTAGGAATTAGCAGAAGCGGCTGTCTCAAAAGGGCAGCCGCTTCTGTTTTTAGTTCCAGTATTTCTTTAATTTCCCACAATGTCTCTTCCTGATTTCGCAAAATGGGCGCAAATGATCATCTCCGGCTTTTCCGGTCTGATGCTGGTCATGTTTTGGGTCCACGTGCAGAAGTTGAAGCGGGAGGGCAAGGATCGGGGATTTCTCTATTTAGGGGCGGGTTTGCTGGTATGGGCCCTGTTGTATGCGCTTGAATTGACCTTTCCCCTGGATGTAGTAGGAGATGACGGGGTCGGAGAGCAGACCGCTCCACCTATGTTTGACCGGTTTCTTCGCAGGATCCTCTCCGTCACCAATTCATGTTTGTTTCTCCTGACCCTGCCCTTTTTTGAGCATGGTTTCCGTCGGCTGCACAATCGTCTCGGTTTCTTTCACGATCCGGCAAAGTGGGGGAGGACGGTGTTGCCAGCTGCGGCATTGACCTTGGTCCTGACCTTTCTAACCTATCGGATTTTTGATGCTCCCGACCAGGAATGGATCGCCGGACTACCGGATGGGATATTCTCTTTGATCGCCATCATCGGTTTGGGATATGCAATGTTTATCTCTTTTTCCAAACGTCAGCTACCTTCTCTGAGTGGATTGACCGCCTTGGTATTGTTGGGGTTGCTGGGGGTTCAGGTGCTGGATTTTCTGAACGCTGCGAATGTGACGACCAGTAAGGATGCAGAGCAGATATTCCTGTTGCTTCGAATGTGCTCCCATTCCCTGTTGGCGATGTTGTTCTTTGCCCTTGCATTTACCTGGGTGATAGAACGGCTGGCACCGGCGGGTGAGGGCAATAGAGGGGACCAGTCCGGGCAGGGGGAGAAAGAGCGACAACGGACCTTGGGGGAACAGTCCGGGCAGCAAGAGAAAGGGGTAACAAATCCGGGAGCAAATCAAGGAGCAAATCCGGGAGCAAATCAAGGGGCAAATCCTAAAGATTCACAGGCGGGAGGATTGGAGGAGCGAAGATCAATTCCAAGTCAAAGACCAAACCGAAATGCGCCTTTGCCACCTGGAAATGAGGAGCCCACCGACCTGCCATCCCTGGATCAGCCGGCGGGAAGCCCTGGAGACAATATGATGGTGCTGGGAAGGAACCGTGCGGGTAAATATTATATCGAATTGACCTGGCCGCTCCGCAATATCATTGGACGGCGGATTTCCCTCAGCGAGGGAAAATTCAAGTATTTGCTCCTGGCCGCAGTGAGAAAAATGAAGGGGGAGTTTGTGCATGGGGACAATGATGTGCGCTATCTCTACGGAGGAAATATAGACACCAGCAATTCCGCCATCAAAGACGCGATCAACAAAGGGTTGCCGGATGCGGCGGCGATTCAGGACAGGGGGGAATTGATGGAGAGTAAGGGGCAGGGCAGCAAGCAGTACCGGCTTCGGTTTGCCGCTGGCGAGATCAGGATACAGGAGGCCGAATTGAGAAATGATCCGGCCGTGAAATCGATTCTTGAGGAATTGGGTTAAGTGGGAACTGCGAATGCTTCGTCTTATGAATGGCTCCGGTTATGAATGGCTCCGGCCGTTGAACTTCATCCATAGAACCAGCCGTTGAACTTCATCCTGAAGAGTCCTGAACACTCCTGAATGTCTCTGAACACCGCTGGAAGCCTCTGAAACCCTCTCAATTAAGCTTCCGAACCCATCGGCTTTCCCTCACCTTGGGGACCAGAAACAAATTAAATCAAACTGGTCCCATGAAAATTAACTTTCCCAGATCGTTCTATTTCGTTGTAGGCAATGAGTTTGCCGAACGATTTTCCTACTACGGCTACCGGGCCTTGCTGACCCCATTTCTGGTAGCGGTGTTCGCCATGTCCAATGAAGAGGCAGCCGCAGTTACCCATTCCAATATTGTTTTGACGTATGCGATGCCAGTGGTAGGCGCCCTGCTGGCGGATTGGTTCTTTGGAAAATACCGGACCATCCTCTGGGTGAGTCTGCTCTATTGTGTTGGGCATTTATTGCTGGCCATCTACATAGACGACATCACCGGTTTCAGGATTGGGCTGACCCTGATTGCGATTGGAGCGGGGATTCTCAAACCCAACAGCTCCTCTCTTCTTGGCGATCAATTTGCCAAACAGCCCTCTGCCATGCTTACCAAAGCATTCAACTGGTACTACTTTGCCATCAACCTGGGTTCCTTCCTGGCGTTCATCATCATTCCTGAGTTGAAGGTGTACGGCTATGAATGGGCTTTTGCCGCTCCAGGGATCCTGATGGGCCTGGCTACCATCATTCTCTTCATTGGTCGGAAGACTTATGTGATGACCCCACCCGGAGGTTATCCGAAAAACAACTTCCTGACCCTCAATCTTGCTGCTTTGATGCTGGTGGTGAAGGGAGAGAAGCAGGTATGGAAAAAGCTGGAGGCGCAGAAGGGGGCTGAGAGCGTGGATGGCGTACGTGCCACCTGGAAGATCATGGGCTTCTTTGCCTTTTTTCCCCTGGCTTGGGCATGCTACGACATGGGCAGCGCGGAGTGGGTCTTGGATGCGGCTCATCTGAACCGAAATGTTTTAGGCTTTGAATTAGAGCAGGAGCAGGTACAGGCCTTCAATCCGATTTTGATCCTGACCATGATTCCGGTGTTGCTCTGGTGGTTTGCCCGCCAGGAAAAACGTGGAATTGAGCTGAAGCCTACCCGAAAGGTAATCATCGGATTTGCTTTGATTGGGTTGGCGACAGCGGTGGAAGCCTATATCAGGTATGAGATTTCCCTGGGGAATCATCCCAATGTCGGCTGGCAATTTCTGGCCTACTTCATCCTGACCATGGGGGAGCTCCTGTTCTCGATCACCGGTTTGGAAATGGGGTATCGGTACAGTCCGCCCAGTATGAAGAGTACCATTACTTCTATATGGTTGCTGACCACGGCCATGGGGAACTTGGTTGCCGTATGGGTGAATGAAGCGATCGCGGCTGGGGGATCCTGGGAGGTGTTGAAGGAAGGGGCTAATTTCTATTGGTTCTTCCTGGCCTTGCTGGGCATCAATGCGACCCTGTATTTGCTGGTTGTACCTAAGATGAAATTGAAGAGCTACGTGTGATCAGAGTGTGATCAGAGTTTGATCAGAGTGTGCTCAGAGTTTGATCACAATCCTGGTTTGCCGGCCAGGTTGCACCCGGACCTGGCAATCCTCAAAGTCAGGGGCCCGAAACCAGATGTTCGGGTTTTGGCTGAAGCCATATTCCTCGGTGGGAGCACCGAGGAAATTGGTGTTCAGAACACCGTCGTTGTTTTCATCCTGAAAAGAAGCCAGGGCGTAGTAGCCGGGGGCGAGGTTCTCAAAGAGAAAAGTAACGGTGGTATTGGAGGCAGGTAGGATTTTTCCCTGGAACTCTTTGTTGTCATCGGGAAAAGATTCGGCATTGTTGTACAATCCCACCCTGACGGTCTCATCAGCTGCGACGTCGACATTGTGTACCACGACCAACAAAGAACCCGGAGGGGACTGCTGAAGGTTAAAGAAAAGTGATAGGAGGACGTATAGCATGGTACTTTTAACGCTGGTGAGGGCTAAAAGGTTGGTTGGCGAGAGGAATAAAGGTCAGTTAATTACATACTGTCACGTTTGTTGTCTCTCGACAAGATCATTGCACGAATTCTAATTGCTGGAACCAGACTCCGGGGGCCTGCTATTCTTGGCATTTTGCAGAAGCTCGGCAGCTTTCTCTTCGCTTCCGATTGCCTTTACAATATCTGAAACATGCCTTTGAATTTCAGGGTCTTCCGGATTGAGCTGGGGAAGTAAATCCATGAGCGCACTTTGTGCATTCTTCTTGGATTCGTTCTCTGACCGGCAGGTTTTGCAGAATTCAGGAGTGGCATCTGTGGGAAGCCGGGCGATCTCATACCAGAATTGCTGTTCGCTTGCAGTGAAGACATAGCTTTTCTTGCAATTGGTACATTTTCTCTGGCTGTCGATATAGAAATAGTGCTCAGTTGAGCCAATGTAGGTATGCTTGGAGATGTCGGCCTTGATAGCCTTCTTCGACTTCACGCAAGCCTTACAGGCCCATTCGGTCCACTGGAAGTCCTGGACGTCTTTGACCCACATCCGGGCGTGGTTGGCATTGGGTGATGCTTTGGCGATTATGTCGATGAGGTCCGTGTCAAACAAGCGTTTCTTTTTCTTGCAAACAGGACACTTCATTTTGGTCTTTGCCCGATCTATGTCGGGGGGGAGCATGTTCATGTAGGAATCAAATGGGATGAAAAATAGGGGTAAAAAAAAAGCAGTGGATAATTGTCCCTGCTTTTTCTCAACGATCAAAAGCCAATCTTAGTTTGCGGAAACCTGAAAAGATTCCAACTGAATGACTAGCCGAGTGATGCGCCTTTTTTCGCGCTCGTCGAGATTTCGTACGCCTACTCTTTCTACCTCATGGATCAAGTCCATACGGTCACCTAACTCGCGATAAGAAAGAGCTGAAACGGGAGATTTATTGGTGCGAATCCTAACGATTTCTTGGTTCAGAAAAGACTTCGCAGCAATAACTTTTGAATGAAGATCATTTATTGTCATAGTACCTCACAGAAATTAATACCAATTACGCAACTACACAATCATCAATAATAGGTTATTTTTTCCACAATTTCAAGTAAATATCTAGCTTTGTTTACTTTTTGAGGCATATTCCATCTCATAAAAGGTTTTGTACTTGCCTTTGGAGATCTTTCCCAATTTGGATTTGATCAATTGTCTGCGTATACCTTTAACGTAATCCGTGAACAATTTCCCTTCGAGGTGATCGTATTCGTGCTGTATAATTCGGGCTTTCAAGCCTGTAAAGCGCTCTTCGCTGGTGTTGAACTCTGCATCCTGGTAGCGGATCAAAATGTCCTCTTCGCGGAAAACTTCTTCGATCACATCGGGAATACTGAGACATCCTTCATCAAATCCCCATTCTTCTCCGGTCTCATCAACCATTTGCGGATTGATGAATACTTGCTTCCATCCTTCCATGGATTCGTCACCTTCCAGTGAACCTTCCATAGGGCTTCCATCTACGACAAAGATGCGGATCGACTTGCCGATTTGAGGGGCGGCCAGGCCAACACCCTTGGCATTGTACATGGTCTCGTACATGTTCTCAATCAACTTGTCCAGATCGGGAAAATCCCGGGGAATCTCTTTTGCTACTTCGCGCAGGACGGGATGTCCATAGGCTATAATCGGTAGGATCATGCTGCTTATTTACTTGCCAGATATTCTTGTAAAATCAATGTGGCACTCATTCGGTCTATGCTTCCCTTCTCCCGGCGTTTCTTCCTGGATACTCCAGCGGCCACCATGGCCTG
>CAYGRE010000184.1:0-7258 GCA_964352215.1 uncultured Bacteroidia bacterium | reverse complement strand
CCCCCCCCCCCCCCCCCCCCCCCCCCCCCCCCCCCCCCCCCCCCCCCCCCCATGACGCCAATGTGATGCACAACAGCGCCATGATCAACCTCAATATGGGGGAACTCGCAGCGCGACGGGGGTGCGGAACCATCTTTTACTCTTCCTCGGCCTGTATTTACCCGGAATACAACCAACTCGACCCTGACAATCCCAAATGTTCTGAAGGTTCTGCCTATCCGGCCTCGCCCGACAGTGAATATGGTTGGGAAAAGCTCTTTTCCGAACGTATGTATGCTGCTTTTGCCCGCAATATGGGCCTGAACGTACGGGTAGCAAGGTTTCACAATATCTATGGTCCCGATTCAGCCTACAAAGATGGACGTGAAAAGGCACCGGCAGCCCTTTGCCGAAAGGTCGCGGAAGCCAAGGACGGGGAATCCGTGGAAGTCTGGGGAGACGGATTGCAAACGCGGTCGTTTCTCTACATCGACGATTGCCTGGATGCGATGCGCACCTTTATGGACAGCGACTTCCAGGGACCAGTCAATATCGGCTCTGAGGAAATGATTTCGATCCGGGACTTTACCCGCATGATCATCGACATCTCGGGTAAAACCCTGGACATCCACCATGTAGAGGGTCCGCAAGGGGTTCGGGGACGCAATTCCGACAACGACCTGATCAGGGAAAAGCTCGGCTGGGAACCCAAGTTCGATTTGAGATCCGGAACCACCCGGTTGTACAATTGGATTGAAGAACAGGTCAAAGTCAAGCCTTTAGCTTGAATTTGCAAAGACCCCAGCAGGGGGTGAGTCGTGACAGCATTCCACTTGGAACGAAACCCAACCGCGCCCAATTTGTGACTGCGCACCACCTATATCAATGAAAGGAACCTTCGGGGTGCTTCCTTTTGCAAAATGTCATTATCTTCACGTGAAATTTCATTCATGGACATGAAGCCCTTGTACTCTGTAGTCGTAACCTCCCGCAATGACGGGCACGGTGGAAACATCATGAAACGGATGCGGCTGTTTACCAATGGGCTTTTGCAACAGGCGAAGCGGCATCAGGTCCCCATGGAATTGATATTTGTTGAATGGAATCCCCCCGCTGACCGTCCCCTGCTCAAAGAAGTATTGCCTGCACCGCAGGAAGGCGACTACCTGAGTATCCGCTACGTGATCGTCCCGGAACGGATACAAGAGAGCTTCAAGCATAAGAAAGAGGTCCCTTTGTTTCAGATGATCGCCAAGAATGTGGGCATCCGCCGGGCCAGGGCCAAATGGATTCTCTGCACCAATATTGACCTGATATTTTCCGATCCCCTCTTCCAGTTCCTCGGTGACCTCGAACCCAAGGATGGGCATTTTTACCGGGCCAACCGCTGTGATGTACCCGATGAGATCGACGAAAGCTGGGACCTGGACAAGCAATTGGCGTATTGCGAAAGCAATATCATGCGCCGACTCGGTTGGGACCGGAGGTTCAAGCATGTCAACCTGGAGGAGAGCGGGCTGAAGCACAAGACTTATCTCATGAAGTGGATCACGAATGCGATGGCATTCTTCCACCGGATGCAGTCCAACCGCTTCAACAATGAATACTACCGCCTCGACAAAATGGCTTGTGGTGACTTTACCATGATGTCACGCGAGATGTGGGAAGATATACAGGGCTATCTGGAACTGGATTTGTACTCCATCCATGTCGACAGCCTGGGGCTGATCGCTGCCAAAGCACTAGGCTATGAGCAAGTGGTCCTGCCTCGGGAGGCATGTACCTACCACATCGACCATCCCCTGGGTTGGGAAGCCATGAACCCCATTGAGAAATTAAAGTTTCTGGAACGCAGGCCCGGCATTGGCTACGGGGTCCTGCTCGAAGTGGCCAAGTACATGCTTGACCAAAAGACACGCTTCAACCTCAACCCTCCTGACTGGGGTTATGCCAACGAAGATTTTGACGAATACGAATTCCATCCAAGTACAACTGTAAATGCCTGAATTGAATCCTAATATTGGTGTGATTGGCCTCGGAAAGCTCGGTCTCTGTTTTGCCTTAAATCTTGACCATTCCGGCTTTAAAGTTACAGGGCTGGACATCAATGAATCTTATATCCGGGAGGTCAATGACCGCAGTCTTCGCTCCTATGAACCTCAGGTGGAGGAAATGCTCAAGTCCAGTACCCATTTGAAAGCGACCTCCGAGGTAAATGCATTATTGGCAGCTGATCCCGACCTGATCTTTTTAGTGGTAGCCACCCCTTCCCTGCCCAATGGCAGCTATG
This sequence comes from uncultured Bacteroidia bacterium, assembly GCA_964352215.1. Lineage (GTDB taxonomy): Bacteria > Bacteroidota > Bacteroidia > J057 > JADKCL01 > CAWUKT01. The sequence continues at coordinate 4,989 of CAYGRE010000184.1, read as the reverse complement.
ACCACCGCCAGGTCGACGCGGTCGTCGAAACCCTGAAGGCCGCAGGCCGCAGCGAGCGACCCCGCCACCTGGTAGTCATGTGTACCACCATGCCCGGCTATTGTGACGCCATCGCCCCCGCCCTGGAAGCCCTGAATTACAGCCTCAGTTACAATCCTGAGTTCATTGCACAGGGCACGGTGATCCGTGACCAGCAGTACCCGGACCAGATCCTGATTGGTGAGGCCAGCCCGGAAGCCGGGGAATTGATCCAAGCCGTTTACCAGCGGATGTGTAAGTCTGAGCCGACCTATTGCCGAATGTCCCGGCTCAGTGCCGAAATCGCCAAAATTGCCACCAATTGCTTTCTCACCACCAAGATATCTTTTGCCAATTCGATCGGCGACCTGGCTACCAAAGTCGGTGCTGAACCCGATAAAATCCTGGCTGCAATCGGTTCTGACAAACGGATCGGTCCACGTTACCTCAACTATGGTTTTGGCTATGGCGGCCCCTGCTTCCCCAGGGACAACCGGGCCATTGGCCTCTATGCCGACCAACAAGGTTATGAATTGCTGATCTCCAAGGCGACCGACGAGGTCAATCAAAGACACCTCGCCTTTCAATTGGGGCAGGAATTGCTGGCCCATCCCGAGGGTGAAACAATCGTATTTGATTCGGTGACCTATAAGCAGGGAACCACTATCTTAGAGGAATCACAGCAATTGGCCCTTGCCGTGGAACTGGCCCGCGCAGGACGCAAAGTGCTGATCCGGGAACATCCCGCTGTGGTAGCAGAACTGAAAGCCAATTATGGCAGCCTCCTCGAATACGAGATACGTGAATGACCGACCTTCTAAAAACGCTTCTTCCAATCCTGCCATCGTCGTGGCGGCTTACAACCGTCCTGCTTCCCTGCTGCGCCTCTTGAAAGGTTTGCAAAAGGCCCATTACCCCAAACATCCGGTCCCCCTCCATATTTCGATCGACCAAAGCTATGCCCCGGATGTCGCCCAGGTGGCCCATGATTTTGACTGGCCCTACGGCCCGAAGGAAGTCGTCATCCACCGGGAGCACCTCGGCCTGAGGACCCACCTCTTACAATGTGGGGATCTCACTGCCCGCTACGGGGCTATCATATTGCTCGAAGACGACCTCTATGTCTCCCCTGAATTTTACCGCTTTGCCCGTTCTGCCATCAGACATTATACCCCCGACCCGAAGATCGCGGGCATCTCCCTCTACCACTATGAATGCGCGGAAAGCACCCAATTGCCTTTCCGCCCGCTGGAAGATGGGAATGACTTCTACTTCATCCAATGGCCGAGTTCATGGGGATTGGTGGTGACGGATGTACAATGGGGTGATTTCCGGAAATGGTTGGGGAAGCAATTGAATGTCGGAGACGAGGAAAGAGCCAGACAGCCAAAGGGGAAAGCTCAGTCAGAAGGGAAGAATCAGCCAAAGGGGAAAGCTCAGTCAGAAGGGAAGAATCAGCCAAAGGGGAAAGCTCAGTCAGAAGGGAATGTTCAGCCTAAGAGAAAAATACAGTTGAAACGACTCGGCAAAGAGAAGGCCACGTCCAAAGGAATCACCAGCAAAGAGAAATCAGAAACCGAAGGAATCAACGAGAGCAAGACACCAAACAAGGCCACTTTTAAAAATCAGGGCAGGACAAAAGGCTCCATCATAGGGAAGGTCCCAACTGAGGGCCCCGCCAGAGATCAGACCCAACTCAAAGCGTGGCTTCCTGAATTTGTGCAAAGCTGGGAAATCGGTTCCTGGAAGCGCCTTTTTGTCGCCTACCTCAGGGCAAAAGACCTCTACTTCGTTTACCCGCGTATTTCCCTGAGTACCCATTTCGGAGAACCCGGTCCCCACACTATTCTAAAGGGGTTTCAACAATCCCCCCTCCTCAGCCAGCCCAAAGAATGGGTGTGGATTGACCTCGCGCACAGCCGCGCCGTCTACGATGCCTGGTTTGAAATTTTCCCAGAAAACCTGAAAACCCTCCAGCCTGATCTTGAGCCTTACAATTTCACCGTAGATCTCTATGGCATGAAAGAGGCGGCCGTGCTCAACACCGATTATGTGCTCACCAGCCGCTGGGTGGCTGCAGAACTACAAGAACAAGCCGATCAGGTGCCGCTGAAGTACAGCATGGAATTGCTCCCGGTGGTACAGAATGTGATTTCCGGATTGGAAGGCCATGATCTTTTTCTGGTACGCCGGGACGCCCTCGATCTGAAACCCGCCTCGTTTCAGCACTATATCGGAAACTTACCGGGGTGGTCGAAGCGCCTTGTCGAAAAGGGCGTTTCTGGCGACCTCTTGCGTATATCCATCGTGGTTCCTGAATCGAGTCACAGCCCTGAAGCCGAGGCGACTATTGCGTCCATCCTGAAGCAGGAACGGGCCCAAATCGAAGTGATCGCCTTGGTCAGGGGAGAACTGGAGCCCAGTCCGGATGATCGGGTACGGGTGCTGGCCTGGCCGGAAGGCATGGGGTATTGGGAGACATTGGAAACCGGAATGCGGGCAGCCAGTGGAGATTTATTGATCTGGATGCACCCGGGGGTAGTCTTGCAAACCGGAGTCCTGGAACAGGTCGAAGCGATCATGCACCAATACCGGGAGGTCAACTGGTTGCTGATGCGCCCGGATGCAGGCACGAAGGTTGCCGGGCAAAGGTGGACGCAGGACCGCTTTGGGCGGGTGGCTGCGGAGGCAATTCGCAAGGGCTTTGGGCCCGGAACATCTGTCTGGCGCCGGGGATTCTGGCAAAGTCTGGGGAAGGACATCCAAGGTGGGGAGGATTTGACCCACCGCGCCTTTGAAAAAGGGCTTCCCTATGCAGCAGACCTGGTTGGAATGGTTAAGAATGCACCTGCCCACCTTGAATGGGGACCGAATCTGCCCGAACGAAAAGACCATCAGGCAAAACGGACCATGCCGGGCCGCGTCATCAGTAAATTGGCCCGCCCATTTTTCCTGCGCAATGGTGCTTTGAGATGGATTCACCAAGAGATCGAGCATTATCCGCCTGTCATTCGGTTTGATGCCGAACTCGGCCGTTGGGAAATGCAGCGCTTTTGATTCGAGGGGCAAAGTTGATTCAGGGAGCAAAGTGAAAGCTTACTTCAAGGCCAGCCGCCCCGGCATATTCCCATCCTGGGATAAGACACACTTTTGGGAACAATCTTTTTCGAACAGAGATAATTTCTAATTTGCATAGATGTCATCTGCCAGGCCCGGACTTACAACCTTGAAAAGCAGAAAGCTGGAATGGATTCTTGCCGGGCTGCTTGTGCTCGTCGTCTGGATCCAATTTTCCAATACCCTCAGCCATGGCTACGCCTGGGATGACGCCATCTCGATTACGGAAAACCCACGGGTTCTCAAAGGACTGGCCGGGATCCCTGAACACTTCCAATTCAGGGACCGAGCTGTCCTCGCTGATTTTAACGGCTACCGGCCCATCACCTTTTCTACTTTTTCCCTTGACATCGCGCTGTTTGGTCAAAATCCTCAAGCGGGTCATGCGATGCAATTGGTCTACTATTCGCTGTTGCTTTTGGCTATATTCTTCAGCCTGCGTGCCATATTCCCCGATTTCCATCCCTTCTATGCCTTTGCCGCGACCTTGCTATTTGCAGTTCACCCCCTGCATGTGGAGGTCGTCGCCAATATCAAAAGCCGTGATGAGATTCTCGCCATGCTGTTTGGAATTTTATCGCTCCGGTACTTCATCAATTTTTCCCGGCAACCCTCCCCCGTGTCTGCCGTGCTCAGTGTGCTCTTCTTTGTCCTCGCCATGTTGAGCAAGGAGGGTTCGATCGCCCTGCTGGGGGTCATGGCCTTGTCTGCCTGGAGCTTTTCTCCGAACCGCCGCAAATTGTTATTATCAGGAGGTTTTATCGCGGCTCAGGTAGTCATCCTCCTGGGGGTATTCCTGCTTTTGACCGGCAGACTGCCAGGAGCCACCCCGGAAGAGACCACTACCGGATTTGTGGAGAATATCATCGTGACCAATTCCCATGCTGTTGACATGGGCTTTTTCCAACGACTGATGAATTCCGGGCACTTGATGCTGCTCTACCTCCGGGAATTTATTTTCCCCGTCGACCTTGTCTATACCAGCGGCTACAATCAGATACCGGTGTTGGAAGGATTTTCTGTGACCGGCCTGTTATCGCTGCTTCTTCTGATTGTGGTCCCCTTGGCAATGCTTTGGTTGTTGGTGCGAAAGAAGCTCCCGGCCCTCACCTTTGGCTATTTCTTTTTCTTTATTTCGGTTTTGCTCTACCTGCACCTCTTGTTCCCCATTGCGGATACCATGGCGGACCGTTTCATGTTTATGCCTTCGCTGGGACTTTGCTGGATGGTGGTGGCCGTAGTGCCCGGCTTACTGAAAAAGAAACCGTCCGAATCCCCGCTGTATTTTATTCTGGGGGGCTTGGGGACGGCTGTTAAAGTAGAGAAGGGGCAAGCCTCGAAGTCGTCGAAGCAAAGTTCAAACCAGGGAAGGTCCTCCAGAGACAGTTCTATCACTGGGAAGTCGGCGAAGAGGACAAGCATTATCCAACGGATTGGCCAGGGATACCTACTCCTCATCACCATCGCACTCCTGTTCTTCTACATGCTTACCTGGAAGCGAAATCCGATCTGGAAAAGCACGTTGGACCTGGTCACCGCAGACATGCCCAAACTGGCCAATTGTGGCCGGGCCCATTACCTCTACGCCAACGAATTGGTCAAGGCCAATCAAAACTCCCTCGGCGGTCCCGAAATGGAAATAGCCGTCTCTCACCTCAAGCAGGCCATCGAAATATCCCCCTATTTATTTTATGCCCGTCTTGATCTCGGAAACCTCCTCAACATGCTCAAGCGTGACCAGGAAGCGGTCGCGGTTCTCCAGAAAGCGGTAGAGATGTTTCCCGACCATGAAGACACCTACTTCTTCCTGGGCCGGGCTCAGTACCTCTCCGGAAATTACCCAGCCGCCATTTC
>CAYGRE010000183.1:0-7261 GCA_964352215.1 uncultured Bacteroidia bacterium | reverse complement strand
TATCTAAATCGGTTTTGAAGGGGGGGGCAAAAGAGCAACTGAATTTGACCATTTTCTTAAAAATAAAAATGGCCATGCCAGGGGATAGCCTTTATCAGGCATGGCTGCCCAGACATAATACTTCCTAAAAAGAAAAATGGCTGCCCCCAAAGGAGACAGCCATCTATCGTACAAAATTGATGAATCAATTATTTCAGGATCACCTTCTTGGTCAGGTAACCTTTGCGGGTTTCAACCCGGACAAAGTAGAGACCAGGAGCGACGCTTTGATGATCGAGGGTGTACTCAGAAGACTGGATACCATCCTGAGAGAGAACGGTACGTCCCTGCAGATCGGTCATCCGAACAGACTGAATCATATTACCAGCAATGGTAGAGCTGAGGGTCAGACGGTCGTAAGATGGATTTGGGAATACATCAACAGCACCCAATTCGAGTTCATCTTCTACCGCTGAAATCGCGCTACACTCAGAGAGGCCAAGACCACATACGACGCGGGGAACCAGGTAGTTCATTACCGTATCAATATAGGTCAGAGACTTCATCATAGACATGTCAGGATTGGTAGGATTAGGGAGGTTACAGACAGTAGTGTCAAAGTATTCCCATGGGCCTGATTCAACTGAAGGGCGTGGGAATGGGAACAGACCGCCAAACCCTTGGTTCTTAGCATTTGCTGCTAAAGTATAAGAATCACTCAAGCCAGCATTGACAAAAGGAGCATTCAGGTTGAGGCCAGCGATGATACGCTGAGCACCGAGGCTACCAGTTACGTTGACAACGAAGTCACCAGTGGTAGGAACGATAACCGCACCTGAATCATAAGGAGCAAATGGATCGTTAGGTACGTGGAAGCTTACGTGAGGGCGGCCATTGGCATCTACCCATGAAGCATCACCCAAGGCACCACCCAGGTTGAATCCCATTGCGAAATCACTGCTGAAGCCAGAATTGTTAGCCAGGTTCAGAGGACGCTGAAGGGTTCCCTCAATGTTACCTGACAATGCAGTATCAACATAGTAAGCATTGGTGTTGAAGTTGTAGAACTTGTCCAGGAAGATTTCAGAGATATCATCGAGGAAGTTACAGCCGAGGCCGAGATAGCCACCAGTACCGATCCCACCAACTACAATACTGCTTTCGTCAATACCATAAGTGTTGCTGTTGTTGGCAACGTCTGCACGGAGCCAGCGAACCAGCGAAAATGCATCCTGGATACCGCGGTAAGCAGCGTTGATCAGGGTAGAAGTACGCACATCCTGGTCACTACTTGCAGGGTTCCAGCCGAGACGGTAGTTAAAGGCTACGGCTACGAAACCACGGCGAGCCAGTTGCTCACACATTTCAACGACAACAAAGTCGCTTTTAGAACCAGTACACTGGCCGTTGATCTGAGGAGGAAGGAAGCTACCCGTGTGTGAAACCAGAATAACCGGACGGTTGGAAACGGTGTCACTCGCAGGAGGAGTGTAAATATCACACAACAGGTCTTGAGGAGCTGGCGTTCCTGTCAGAACTGAAATGTTGTTGGCATAAACAACGTTAGCGGTTACATCAGAAGAGGTGAAAATCTCTGTGAGGTAACGCTGAGCGTTCAAGGGAGCAATACCAAAGCCAAAGGCCAGGATCGCTAATAGTAGTACATGTTTTTTCATACTCATGGATTAAAATTATAAGGTTACAAACCAAAGAACTTTTTGGAATAGTTTCACTATAAATTATCTAAATCAACCCGAACAGACAAATAAGCCATGCGGCCAATATAAGGGCCACCAAAGACCTGCAGCTGCTGCCGGTTCAGAACATTGGATGCTCCGAGCTTAAAGGTTGTTTTAATTTTCTTGACATATTTGTTGACCTGGGCATCCAGAAGATGGTAGGTCGGTACAAAACCGGTGAATTGAGGGGAGCCGACAAATTCAAAGCCCTGTACCCATTTGAAGTTGGTATTGAAGCCAACGTCACGAATGGTTTTCTCTCCGATATTGATGTTGAGATTTCTGGCACCAAAGCCAAGATTGAACTTGTGCTCCGGGGTATTGAAGGCAGGAAGGATCGGATCTTCGGTTTCCAACTGGTTCAATTTGTTCCAACTGTAGTTGCCATTGAGCACCCATTTGGTCTTGAAGTAGTAATTCAAACCGATGGAGAATCCCTGGGTTGTCACCCTGGTGGGTGAATTCGCTGCGATCCGGTAGATTTGTTCCACTGATCTTTGTTCGGTAACTGGATCAATCGGAGATACGACGGCACCAATGGAGAATCCGATAAAGTCACGGTAGATACTGTAATAGTAGCTTGCATCTATGAACAAGTGTTCCTTGATACTGGAGCGGTAACCGATCTCAAATGACCTGACCTTCTCCGTCCGGATGGGATCGATATTGTACCAGGACAGGGTGTCTTCATTGACCGATTCCGTAACATAGTAGTCGTTCAGCGATTCAAGCGTCACCAGGGAGTCAAAACCACTGATGTTTCCAAGAAGAATGGCACGTCCTACATTGTAGAAGAGGTATTGCTCATTCAAAGTAGGGTTGCGAATCGCAGAGGAGAAAGAGCCTCTCAGGATATTCTTTTCATCCAGGTAGTAGACGGCGGACGCGGCCGGTGATAAATTAAAGTCGAAGTTTTGGTTTTTGTCTACCCGCAAGGTGGCATTCAACTTCAGCGTTTCTCCGAGGAATTTCTTCTCAACCCCAGTGTAAGCACCTGCTTCCTGGTTGCGGATAACCACCCCATTGGTATCGCTGAAAATCGTACCCTGTGAATTGGGACGGTACTGACGGTAGTTACCACCAATGGTGATGTCCATGAAGGTAGGCGTGAACTTGTATTGCGCCTGGATGTGCGCGAGGGCGGACTTGTCAAAAAGTCGGGTACCTCCATCGTTGAAGGAAGTTTTGCTGACAATATCATTGAAGACCGAATCATAAGCAGCGGTGCCAGGCTCATAACGATTGAGGGTGGCATCAACCGGATTGCCGGAATTGGCAGCATCTCTCGTTTCCTGGTGCCAGGCTGCGAGTGAATCGGGATTGGCCTGCAGGACTGCATCAACGCCAGGGAAGAAGATCTCTGGAGATTGGACGGCACTTACGGTTGGATAACCGGGTAGCTGTCTGACGCGGGGGACAATGGCTTGTTGCCAATAGTTTCTATAATCCCGGCTGAATTCGATGTCAGACTTAGAAGCATCCTGCATCAAAAAGGCAGTGAATACCGCATCGTAGGAATTACCTGCATTTTCATGGGTATAGTAGGAGCGGACAAACCATTTGTCAGCTTTCTTGGCCTCAATCCGATGCTGGAAAAAGGTAATGTCTTTCAGGCTGTAGCGGTTGTCTCCCTGGTAGACGGTGGTTCCATAGCCAAAATTGGATGACCCGATGAATTCTACACTGTCTCTGGTGAGGAAGTGGAGGGCACCGCTCAACTTGGCATTGCGCGTGTCGTAATTGACAACGTCCTGGTCGCGGTAACCGTCCCGGTGCCAGATGCCCAGACCTGGGAAACTAACCGTATCACTCTTGCTGATGGCCCGGTTGATACCACGGAGCAGGTTTTCATCACCGTAGCGGTTGACCTGGTCATAACCACCAGGATTGTCTTCTGAAACTTCCGACTGCGGGGTAGCGTCAACATTGTTGGCGACCCAGTCATCGGCCCGGAGGAAGAATGCATTGACTTTAAAGGCAAAGAAATCCCGGTCGTTTTTGTTTTTAAAAGCCTTGGCATAGCGAATGCCAAATTCAGCCAGATTTCGTTCACCAAGACGGGCCTGCATAGACAATCCCTGGTGAATAAAAGGGCTTTTGGTAATCATGCTGATGACCCCGTTAAAGGCGTTGGGACCATAGAATGCAGAGCTTGCACCTACGATCAGGTCAACCTTTTGTACATCCAGTTCCGAAGCACCCAGGAAGTTACCCAGGGAAAAGTTCAGACCAGGCGCCTGGTTGTCGACCCCATCAATGATCTGAAGGGAACGAATGGGAGAGGTACTGTTGAAACCCCGTGTATTGATAACTTTGAAGCCAAGACTGGCAGAGGTCATATCAACCCCTTTCATATTACTCAGAGAAGCATAAAAGTCAGCTGAGGCAACTTCCTTGATAGCAATGCTGCCCATGGACTCCACCGTCAGAGGGGCTTCCTTTTCCTTTTCAGAAATACTGCGGCCGATGATCTCCACCACATCCATAGATACATTCGCAGACATACTGACTTTTACAGGTTTGTCCAGATCAGGTACCTGAACATCTACGGTGTCGTAAGAAAGGTAGTAGAGTGTGATTTTGAAGGGGGGAGCGGTAGGAGATTTGAAGCTGAATTTTCCATCTTCATCCGTCATTGCACCAGCTTTTCCGCTTTCATGCATGACGCGCACACCGATCAGGGGCTCACCCGACATTTCATCGGTCACCACACCATTGACGGTCTGGGCAGATAAATTCGCAAAACCAATGCCCCAAAGAATTAAAAACCCCAGGTAGATTTTTCTCATTTTCGTTCTTTTTTTAGATCGGATGGCCTTATTGATTACCCGTAGCTATCCATTTAACAATCCTAATCTAATGCTAATTAACCGAATGATAAAATATGATATGGGAATTTTTTCAACTGACCGAAGCCTTGCCCGCCAGCAGGTAAAGAATGGCCATACGAATGGCAACCCCATTTTCGACCTGATCCAGAATGATCGACTGGGCGGCATCAGCCACCTCTGAGGTGATCTCCACCCCGCGGTTGATCGGACCGGGGTGCATGATTATCAGGTCATTTGGCAATTCTGCCAGCAGTTCCCCATCCAACCCATAGAGCATGGAATACTCGCGAAGAGAGGGGAAATAGCGGATGTCCTGACGTTCCAACTGGATGCGGAGCATATTGGCGACATCTGCCCATTTCAAGGCTTCCCGTAAATGATAGAAAACTTTGACACCCAATTCTGAGATATGGTGAGGAATCAGGGTAGGAGGACCACAAACGGCGACTTCAGCCCCCAGTTTTTGCAACGCAAAGATATTGGACAAGGCGACCCGGCTGTGCAGGATGTCACCGACAATCGCCACCTTCAGACCCTTGAATTCTCCCAGACGCTCCCGGATCGAAAAGCAATCCAGCAAAGCCTGGGTAGGGTGCTCATGGGCGCCATCACCTGCATTGATGATTTGCGCATCGATGTGTTGGCTGAGAAAAACCGGGGCACCGGGGTGAGGGTGACGGATCACCACCATGTCCACCTTCATGGCCAGGATATTGTTCACCGTATCCAGCAAAGTCTCCCCTTTCTTCACCGAAGAAGCCCCCGCAGAAAAGTTGACCACATCGGCTGACAAACGCTTCTCCGCCAATTCAAAAGAGATCCGCGTCCGGGTAGAGTTTTCAAAGAAGAGGTTGGCAACCGTGACATCCCGCAGTGAAGGGACCTTTTTGATGGACCTTTGCAGAACTTCCTTGAAACCGTCCGCCGTCTGGAAGATGGCACCGATGTCTTCGGCAGTAATGTATTTGATTCCTAGCAGGTGCTTGGTACTCAGCATTATCTTGATTCTATTCTAATGGAGTCCTCTTCGCCACCTTCGCGGAGACGTACAATGACTTTTTCTGAATCGAGGGTGTCGACTTTGATCCCTACATAAATGGCTTCAATCGGAAGTTCCCGTTTGCGGTTTCTATCCACCAGGGCCAGCAATTCCACTGAATCCGGCCGGCCAAAAGCCAGCATTGCATCCAGGGCCGCCCGCACCGTACGCCCGGTGTACAAGACATCATCCACCAGGATGACCTTCTTCCCTTCGATCAGGAAATCGATGCTGGTCTGGTTGGGAATCAACGGTCCCCCCTGCCGCCGGAAATCGTCCCTTTGGAAGGTGACGTCCAGATCCCCATAAGGAAGTTTGAGCCCCGGGATGAGCTCTTGAAGCATATTACGCATCCTACGCCCGAGGTGAACGCCCCGCGGCTGGATGGCCAGCATCACCGAATTGCTGAAATCGTCGTGGTTTTCGATCAATTGGTGGCACAATCTCAAAAGGACCACCTCCAGTTTTCCCGGACTGAACAATTGCAATTGCTCCTTCTCATCCATAGTGGACCTCCTGTGAAATAAGTGCTGATGTGGTGTGCCAGTATCGCATTGGATTTCTGGAGGTCAAAGTTCATAAATTAATCCTCCCCCATGAAAATAATTTTATCAACGGGTGGGAATGGAGGCAATCGGTATCCGGGGTGGGCATCCAATTTGGGTGTACAATTAAATAACATCCAGTTACCGAAAACCGTTCTCTTAGTAACATCAACCTCATTCCTATGCGGCGCCACCTTCTTCTCTTGTCTGCGGTGATTCTCGGTCTGCCCCTGGTTCTCAGTCTGCCCCTTCAGGCACAATTGAAACTCGATACTGCTTTTACCCCTCAGGAACTGGTCGAAGAAGTATTGTTGGGGAACCGCATTTCCGCATCCAATATCCAGATCAAGGGCCGTCCCATGTCCTACTGCAAATTTGAGGACGTGTCCGACCGCCCCCTGATCGGAAGTGGGGCCATGTTCAGCACCGGAAATATTATGGATGCCATTGGGCCCAATGACCGCCCCAATTCCGGGATACACCAAGGGAGCCGGGGAAATTCGGAATTGTCCAGGATCGCCACTTACGCCACCTTTGACGCGAGCGGCATCGAATTTGATTTCATCCCCGAATACGAATGGTTTCAGTTCAACTTCGTATTTGCCTCAGAGGAATACGTCGAATATGTCAACTCTCACTACAACGATATCTTCGCCTTTTTCATCACCGGGCCGGGATTTGCTCCCCTGACCAACCTGGCAGTGATCCCCGGCACCAACAAGCCGATCACCATCAATACCGTCAACCATGGCCTGCACAAGGAATTCTACATTGACAACAATGTTTTTGGCCGGGCGGGGATGCCGATGACCACCTTGCCGGCGACTGTTGACTCGGTTTGGGTCAATACTTTTGCCTTTGACGGATTGACCAAGCCGATCACGATTGGCGCCAAAGTGCAGCCGGGGCAGAAGTACCATATTGCCATCTACATTGCCGATGTGAGCGACGGGGCATTCGATTCGGCGGTCTTCCTCGAGGGTGGATCTTTTACCAGCCTGCCCGAGGACATGGAACTGCGGAAGGCGATCCTTGCGAGTGAGGCCTCCAATTTCAGGCGCACATTTTCCCCGGCCATCATTGGGGAATCGGTTCCGGAGGAGTTGGTGGGGGGGAGTCCGATTGAGG
>CAYGRE010000182.1:0-7365 GCA_964352215.1 uncultured Bacteroidia bacterium | reverse complement strand
TGCCGCTGGTGTAGAGCAATTCGGTGGCGCCGCTGGGCGCATCGGTGATGTCACCGGAATAAAGGAGCCCCTGCCCTTTGTAAGCAGCGTTCCAGCCGACCTTGCCCTCCAGGCTCAGGGATGACAAGTCGAGGTCATTCGCTCCCCAGGCATTTTCCCAATAGACCCCGCTGACCAGATTGTCACAGGTGATCCGTGTACCGGCCGGGAAATTGCCCACAAACATTTTCTCGGTGGCCGGTAGGGCGTAATCTACATTTTCCGGATACCGGACTTTTTTTCCCTGGACTTTGAGCTGCTTCACAATGTCCGCATAGACGAGGTCAAACACCTGGCGGTAGTAAGCCAGCGGCTTTTGGTCTCCCAGTGTTTTCGCATAAGATTTACCATTGCGAACCCGGTAGAGAAAAGCATTGGCCTGGTTCAGGCGGGTATTGAGCGCATGCAAGAGGCGGGCTTTCCTGAAAATATTCACGCTAGCCAGGGCATCCCGAATCTCCTCCATACTGTACACCGTAGAAGTGACCGTATTGAGCACATCCAGGGGCAGTGGTTGGTGGTGACGGCGGGCCAGCCGACCAATTTCATTGATCCGCCGAATGTTGGCAGGGTGCGATTTGAAGGCCAACCACAAAGGCTTAAACCGTCGAAAAATCTCCGCACAACGCGCCAAACCGTAAGCCTCCAAATGCTTGGATACATCCAGCTTCTTCGCCTTGATTGCCTCGATGCTCTCCTTGCTTTTGATCAACAAAGTCGACTCCGTAGCCTGAAACACGAGAAAACGCAGAAACTCCGAGGGATGACTTGGATAAACCCCGGATTTGGCAATGACACGCACCGCAGCCTCTTTGTTGCGGATTTGGTCCACCGAGGTAAAGCGGTAATCCAGGGCGTCAAGCAAATTCAATACCTTCTCGATGGTTTCTTCTGCCAGGGCCATCCCGCTGGACAGCATCTTCAGGCATTTTTCGATCAATTCCGCAGTGTTCATTCCCCTGATCACCCGAATCCGCAACTTCTTCAACTCAGGCAATTCCAGTACCTCATCGGGGAAATAAACATAGTCCGAAGTGAAATTGGTCCCGTAAGTGGTAAAGTAATGGAGGATTTGATGCATGAAGAGTTCCTCCCGGCTGCTGTCACGAATCACCTTCCAGGACTTGTGAAAAGTCGCATTGAGCTGCTCTGCACTCAGTTGATTCGCTTCAAAATAGCTGAGAATGGCATCCAATGCATGAGCCGCCTTTTCATCCACTACCACCCCGAAGGGCAAAGTCTTCTTGTGGTCGCTCGCCTGTGGCCGACCTGCAGGGACAGCACCGAACAATTCCAGGCTTAACTCGATGACTTGCTTATCCATGGTCTTAAAAAATATGCGGGGCGTAAAACCAGAAATATAGGAACGCCCTATGCAATACTTATTTTTTTGCCGGCTGATTCAGCAAAGAGCCACATTTGCGTGCAGCGTTGCTGATTCAATCCGGGGCCGAACACAAATATATTGCTTTTTTTTTAAGCTTCTACGGGGCTCAGTTTCTTGATGATCAAACTTGCCACAAAGGCCTCCAGCAAACTCAACGGGACGGCAAATACCAATAACCCCAATGGAAGTACCATCAGATTCCAGGCGACGATCCACATCAGCAGAAAACCCACGAACCAAGCCAGGAATGTAGTCTGCATCAATGAAAATTTCCGGGCGATGATGAAGATGGCGATGGCAAAGCCGAAGGACCAAATCCCCCAAACGGCTCCGTTGATTGGTTCGGATGGAAAGACCAGCCCCAATTCAGAATAGTGCTCGTTCCAGAAGGACTTCACAAGAAACTCATTGCGAACGAATTCGGAGATGCTGATCCAAAGTGTAGCGAGGAGGATTGCTAAGACTGAGTTTTTCATGGCTGGTGGTTTTGTGGCTGGTGAACTTCATAATCCAATATAATGGTTTCTTTGTCTCTTTCATCGGGGCCGAAGATTTCAACGTCACACAGCAATTGTTCCCCTTCTTGATAAAAGTAAAATGCGTAATGATGGTCGTGCCAATTGTTGGTTTTGAAGTGTCTGAAAGCACCATGCGCATTGTCACCGTAAGAGAGAGCCCAGTTGTTTTCTCCATATCCTTTTGGAATAGAGTTTACAGATCCATTTTCCACGATGGTGCTGTCCTGAAACTCTGTGGCCCAAATTGACAATTTGATCTTGACTTTCTCTTCTTGCAGACCTTCCGCAACTTCTAAATCCAAGGTATTCTTGTTGAGATAATGGGCAAGCGGGGTGTTCTTGGGAATCAGGTAGACAGATACTACTCCCACGGTTAAGAGGAGGCTGATTAAAAGCAGTATGGTGTGTCCTATCTTCACTCAATGGTAAATATCGGTATTGTTTTGGAATCTGACTCTGTTCACATGGTTCTGCGACTTTTAAATCGAATCTATATGACCAGCGATTTCCCCCAACTTAAAAAAATACCCTACGCGGTACAATGAAAGTCTATTATTAACCGGGCAACAAATCCACCCCAATGACAGTTAATTACCTTGTATTGGTGCGCATCAGAGGCAAATCGGTTAATATAGTATCAAAATAGGTCAATATTGTATCAATTTCAAGTGGACAGACCTGATATATTTAGACCAGACCTGTGCGCTATGTGCGCAGATAAGATAAATAAGAAAACCATGCACAAAGGATATAAACCCGCATTAGAAAAAGTCAGTTCAGAATTTGGCTCTTCTATTTCGGTCAAACAATACAGCGAACCCGCTCCGCAAAGCCAGCCTCCGTTTTGGCATTTTCACCCTGAGATCGAAATGGTCTATGTCAAGGGGGGGAGTGGGAAACGCCACATCGGCAATCACCTATCCTATTACCAATGGGGGGACCTGGTCCTGATCGGCTCGATGTTGCCCCATACCGGGTTCACCAACCGCCTCACCCAGAATGAATCGGAGACCATTGTCCAGTTCAACAGCAACTGTTTCGGGGATGGCTTCTTTCGCATTGACGAAATGAAGGACATTCAGAAACTGCTGCAGCGGGCCAAGTCGGGGATTGCTTTTCACGGGGAGGCGAAAAATTACATTGGGGCCAGGATGGAGAAAATGGCAGGCCTCGACAATTTCGCCAAGATGATTGAGCTGCTCTGCATCCTTCAGGATATGGCCTGGACGGACGAATACGAAATCCTGAACGCGGATGGGTATGTATTTGAAGTAGAAAATACAGACAATGACCGCATCAATGTGATTTACGACTACGTCCAGTCCAATTTTCAAAATCACATTTCCCTGGATGAGATTTCGACGGTGGCCAGCATGACGGTTCCCTCATTTTGCCGGTACTTCAAGCGTATCTCCGGGAAGAACTTTACCCGTTTCGTCAATGAAATCAGGATTGTACATGCTTGTCGATTGTTGACCGAGGAGCACGACAGTATTTCCAATATTGCCCTGGAGAGCGGGTTCAACAATTTCTCCTACTTCAACCGGATCTTCAAAGACATCACCGGAAAAAGCCCTTCAGAATACCGGAAGCAATTTGTCCAGGTATTGAATGAGGCAGCTTTGGCGACGGAGGTTGCGAGGGGGAAATAGGAATGTGATCGCAAACTCTGGGTTCAGTTTGAGAAGGGATTAAGCGATCTCCTTTTGAGACAGGCTCCTGGATTGTGAGAAGTCTGGTTTTTTGTGGTTGGGACTGGAGTTGATCACCTGTGCCGGCCGGTTTGCTATGTCCGAGACCTGAGCTGGAGCCCTGTGCCGCCCGGTTTGCTATGTCCGTGACCTGAGTTGGAGCCCTGTGCCACCCGGCTTGCTCCGGTCAGGACCGGAGCTCACACCCCACAGGCCACCGACCCGACGTCGGTCCAGACCTAACCCATCCCCCCACCAGACTGACTGGAGGTCTGTTCATTCGGGACCGCGCCGGGCACGTTTGGTACCCGGCTCAGGGCCAGCCCCACCCCAGCTCAGCAGCGCGGGTGGATGAGTCAGTTCGGTACAGACCCCAGCCCAGGTACGTTTGGACTTTGACTCAGCGCATTTGGGACCGCGCCCAGGGAGCTTCCTACCGCCAGTCCCGTCCATTTGGTGGAAGAGTCAGATCTATTTGGTGTTCTGGTCAGGAACGCTTGTTGTTCGAGTCCGGTCCATTTGGTGTCTGAGTCAGCTGGCTGGGAAGATGACTCAGTAATGGCCTTTTTGAGGCTTATAGGGGCTATTTCGCATCCCCTTTTTGGAAGCCCCAAAACCCCCAACCAGAAAGCCCCCCGAAATCCCCAATCGGTTACTCCCCGAATACAAAGTCCACAAAAAACCACCCACAAAAAAATGGCCGTCTCGCGAAAGACGGCCACTTAATTTAGATGTCTATTTTACAGAAAACGCTGCCAGCCCTACTGACCAGCCATCAAGCGAATATGCTCAGTGTACCGATGGTCCACCAGAGGCCCATCAATGTCCAACGAAAACTGGTACTCTCCACTCTCCAACTGCTTCAGATTGAAGCGTTTCTGAACCTCACCATTGGAACGGACACGGCGCCCATAGAGCACATTGCCCAGATCGTCTTTGATCTCCAGGTAAACAGACAGGTTGGTGGGGTAGATCATCTTCACGTCCAGGTATCCGGCGGATTGATCAATTTGAGGTGGCAGGATAGTTTGAATACTATCGTCCTCAATGAGCAGGACATCGTCCTGTTTCTTTATTGGCTGCATTTGGATCAGGTCATCGTATTGCACGACCAAAATATACCTTCCCTCAGGGAGATTCTTGAGATTGTATGGATGGTTGACCCCGGTTTGGGAGTACATTTCTTTGTGCAGGGTAACACCGTTCAAGTCCTTGAGTGAAACCCGGATGGTTTCTTGTTCCGGATTTTGCAACTTCAGAACGAAGGTGTTGTTACCAGAGGCTTCGGCTTTGAATTCCACGCCTCCCTTGGCCATCGCAATGTTGGAAAAACACACGATCAATGCAGTAATAATAAATTTGCTTTGGTTTTTCATGATAGTTCTTGTTAAATGAAAAAAACAGATAAAGCGTGCTATTACTTATGGGACAAAGGTGCAGGGGTGGGACATGGATTTCTACGTCCATATTAACCACTTTACGTGCTATTTTAACCTTTTGATCTGTTTGTCTCTTCTAAGAGAAGTATCCACTCAAGCTGAGATGCCAATTCAGACCTGGACTCCTAGCCAAGAATCTGCTTGCTATTTTTATGCAGTTCATCCCGATGGGCCGGGTGCGCAATGCCAATCAGTAATTTGACCCGTTCCTCGATCGTCTTGCCGTACAGATTGGCGACGCCATACTCGGTGACGACATAGTGGACGTGGGCTCGGGTAGTGACCACCCCCGCTCCCTGTTGCAGAAAGGGGACTATCTTAGATGTGCCGCGTCTGGTAGTGGAAGTGAGGGCGATGATGGGTTTGCCACCTTCCGAGAGCGAAGCCCCCCGGATAAAGTCCATTTGACCACCTACCCCGGAGAATATCTTGCAACCAATAGAATCTGCACATACCTGACCGGTGAGGTCGATTTCAATCGCGCTGTTGATGGCCACTACCCTGGGATTGGCGCGGATTACGGCCACATTGTTGACATATTCAAAATCCAGCAATTGTACCATGGGGTTGTCGTCGATGAAGTCGTAGAGCTTTTTGCTGCCGACCACAAAGGAGGAAGTCACCATGCTGGCATGCTTTTTCTTGAAGGCACCGTTGATCACCCCCTTCTCGATCAGAGGCAGCACCCCATCCGAAAACATCTCCGAATGGATGCCCAGGTTTTGGTGGTCTCCCAGGCAGGACAGGACCGCATTCGGGATGGCACCGATCCCCATCTGCAAAGTCGATCCATCTTCAATCAATTCAGCAATATACTTGCCGATGGCCCGGTTTTCATCTGTCAACTCCGGATAGGACACCTCCGGCAGGGGGCAGGACTCAACCACCTGAATATTGATTTCACTGATGTGGATCAGACCGTCCCCCAGGGTGCGGGGCATCTGGTCGTTGATCTGGGCGATGACCAGCCGCGCAGATTTGGTGGCTGCCAGAGAAATATCCACCGAAGTGCCCAGCGAACAATACCCGTGCTTGTCAGGTGGAGAAACCGTGATCAGGGCGACATCAATGGGAATGATCTTTTTCCGGAACAATGCCGAGACTTCACTCATGAAAATCGGAATATAGCTGCCCCGGCCATCCTGGATCAATTTCCGCACATTGGAACCGACAAAGAAGGCCTTGATGGTAAAGGAGTCCTGAAATTCAGCCCTGGCATAAGGCGCCTCCCCTTCCGTATGGATTTGGTAAATGGATACATCCCGGAGTTCGGAGTGGCGTTCCGTCATCGCATGGATCAGGCACTTGGGCACCGCGGCGGCAGAGTGAACGAATACGTTGTTTCCACTTTTGATATGTTGGACGGCTTCAGCGGCGGTGGTTGGCATGGAATCTATTTAATTTCCCCGAAAATAAGCGATTAATATTTCTATTCACCCCGACTGATGCCCGGATTTTACGATAGCGGCAAAAAGAGGGTATCAAGGTGAATTCAGAAACCGCAGAAAAGAATTAAATTTGTGCTTCCGGGGGATGGGCTCAGGATTATGGACAGCTCCTGAGAATTTTTATTTCCCCGGAAGCGTAAACAGAAAGCGAAAAGGATCAAGGAAAATATCGAAAGCAGTGGCAATAATTAAAGCATTTAGAGGATGGCGGCCAGTAGCAGAAAAGGCGAGCCAAGTCGCATCACGTCCCTATGACGTACTCAACTCCGAAGAGGCGAGGGAAGCAGCAGCAGGCAACCCCTGGTCCTTTTTGCGGGTGGTCAAGCCTGAGATTGATCTGCCTGAAGATACCGACCATTATGCCCCCGAAGTCTATGAAAAAGGGCGGGCTAATTTTGAACAATTGGTACGGGACGGCATCTTTTTCCAGGACGCAGAGGAATGCCTCTACATTTACGCCCAGGAAATGAACGGGCAGAAGCAGTATGGAATTGTAGCTGCCGCTTCAGTGGAGGATTATCTGAACGGTGTGATCAAGAAGCACGAACTGACCCGGCCCGACAAGGAGGAAGACCGCAAGAACCACGTGCGCATTTCCAATATGAATGCCGAGCCTGTATTCTTTGCATACCCTGCCGTAAAACGACTGGATGAAATCGTCGCAGAGATCGTCAAGGCTGCACCTGCTTACGACTTTACCGCCGAGGATGGGATTGGGCACAGCTTCTGGGTGGTTGCTGATGCGGCGACGATTGCAGAGATCATCGCTGAGTTTGATAAAATGCCGGCTACTTATGTGGCGGACGGGCACCACCGGACCGCGGCTGCGGCCCTGGTAGGCGA
>CAYGRE010000181.1:0-7368 GCA_964352215.1 uncultured Bacteroidia bacterium | reverse complement strand
CAGCAAAGTCGTATCCTTTGCCTTTTACCGTCACACAGTGCAGAATCTTGGGACCGGGAATCTTCTTGAGGTCGTCCATGATCCGGGCCAGATGATTGACATCGTGGCCATCAATGGGACCAAAGTAGCGGAAATTGAAAGACTCAAACAACATTCCTGGCTTGGTTGCCTGGGCGGTAAAGAGGTCTTCTATCTTGGAAGCAATCTTTTGTGCATTGGGGCCGAACTTGCTGACTTTACCCAAAAGCTTCCAGACATCATCCCGAAGTTTATTGTAGGTTTTAGAAGTCGTAATGTCGGTCAAATACTCTTTGAGGGCACCCACGTTGGGGTCAATAGACATGCAGTTATCGTTCAAAACAACCAACAGGTTGGCATTTTCCCAACCAGCATGGTTCAGGCCTTCAAAAGCCATCCCACCTGTCATGGCACCATCCCCGATCACCGCGACGACGTTGCGCTCTTCTTCTCCTTTATAACGGCTGGCGACAGCCATTCCGAGGGCAGCAGATATAGACGTGGATGAGTGTCCGACCCCGAAAGCATCGTACTCAGATTCAGAACGCTTTGGGAATCCTGAAATACCCTTGTACTTACGGTTAGAATGAAATTCCTCACGTCTTCCGGTGATAAGCTTGTGTCCATAAGCCTGGTGGCCGACGTCCCAAACAATCTGATCATAAGGTGTATTGAATACGTAATGAAGCGCGGCGGTGATCTCTACGACCCCCAGGCTGGCTCCAAAGTGACCCCCATGTTGAGCAACATGGTCGATCAGATATTCACGTAAATCGGTGCAAAAATCAAACAGTTCCTCTGGAGAGAGCTTTTTCAGATCATCCGGAGAATTGACTTTGCTGAGTAATGTTCCTGCTTGGGTCATAATGACTTTAACCTTTGATCGATGTATCCATCGTACTGCACAAACGGAATTTATTCACAATTTGTTTTCAAGCAGCCAATTTTTGCATCGATTAACTGTGCAAATTACTGAAATCGACTGGGAATCAAAACAAAGAGCATTTTCCGTAGAAAATGAATATTTTGCCGAGCATCAATCAGCCTAAGGAAATTAGATGGCAAAGAAAACGTCCTCCAACAACCGTAAGAATACCGGCCAGGCCAAAGGCAAGGCCAAAGGCCAGGCCAAGGGTAAAACCATGACCGCAACCCCGAAAAACAGCCCTTTCAGGCAGCAGTTCTGGCAAACCCACAAATGGGAAGCCCTCCTACTGATCCTTCTTCCCTTTATACTATATGGTTCCACCGCCACCTTTGACTATGTGCTGGATGATAAAATCGTCCTGACCCAGAACCAATTTGTCAACCAGGGATTCGACGGAATCAAAGATATTTTCCAGACAGAGAGCTTCACCGGCTACCTGGGCCAGCAGCAGGATCTGGTGGTGGGAGCCCGTTACCGCCCCCTGTCCATCGCCACCTTCGCGGCCGAATTCGAAATCTGGGGACAAAACCCGGCCCTCAGCCACCTGGTCAATGTCCTCCTCTATGCCTTGTGTGGACTGATTATGTTCCGGTCGGTTTACCTGCTGGTCCCCAATCAGAAAGATACGCCCTGGTTCCGCGGGGTCTCCTTCGCTGCCGCACTGTTGTTCATCCTCCATCCGGTCCACACCGAAGTGGTCGCCAATATCAAAGGCCGGGATGAAATATTGGCCCTCCTGTTCTCCCTCCTGACCTTCTATTATATCTTTAAATATATCATTGAGAAGAAGCCCCTGTCCATCATTCTGGCCTCAACCTGCTTCTTCTTCGGTATCCTCGCCAAAGAAAATACGCTGACCTTCCTCGGTGTGATCCCCCTGGCCATGGTCCTCTTTACCAAGATGCCCATCAAGCGCTACCTCAGTGTGGTGGGGCCTTTGGTAGGAGTCACCATTCTCTATTTGTTCATCCGGGATGATGTGATTGGCTACCTGCTCTCATCCGGCAAGGAAGTTACCGCCTTGATGAACAATCCTTTCGTTGAATCCACCACCGGGGAAAAATTTGCCACCATCACCTATACCATGGGGCGCTACCTGGGATTGTCCATTCTTCCCCATCCACTGACCCACGACTACTATCCTTACCACATCCCGATCATGAATTGGGGTGACTGGCAAGTGCTCCTGTCGCTGGCCTTGAACCTCGGCCTGATCGCCTTTGGTATCTGGCAGTGGAAACGCAACCGGGTGATCACCTTCTGTATTGGTTTCTATTTTCTCACCATCTCCATCACTTCCAATATCCTCTTTCCCGTGGGAACCTTTATGAACGAACGGTTTCTGTTCATGCCATCGGTAGGTTTCTGTCTGGCCATTGCTTACCTCCTTTTCCGAAAATTGCCACAGTGGTTGAAAAATGGAAACACAGCCTCAATGGTGGGACTGGCCCTCGCCGGGGTCATGGCCCTCGGGTTTACGGTAAAAACCTTTTCGCGGGTTCCGGCCTGGGAAAATGAGCATTCCCTGAATGAAGCCGCGATCACGGTTTCTGTCAACAGTGCCAGGGCCAACCAGTACTATGCTTACAGCCTGTACGAGCAATATGTGGAGGACCGGGACATTGCCAAAACAGGCGGCACCCCAGATCCCGAAAAACAACGCGCTCTCCTGACCGAAGCCCTGCCGTACGTCAACCGTGCCCTGGAAATTCACCCGACTTACCACGATGCCATCACCTGCAAAGGAGGGATTCACGGCGGCTTCTACGCCCTGGACCGGGACATCAACGCAGTACTGGAGGGCTTTTATCCCTTGGCAACCAATGACAAGCAGGTCTATTATTTAGAACAGGAAGAAAAAGGAATATCGGTGGACAATTTCCCCATCAAATACCTGCAATACCTGAACAAGCTGGGCCGGAACTACAACGAGCTCGTGGATTTCTACCACCGGGTCGGGTATGAGCATTGGTGGGTACAAAAGCAGAACGCCAAGCAGGCCCGCCGCTTCCTGAACATGGGGCTTTCCCTGGTCAGCAATCATCCTCAATTGGTTGCAGATTTGGCTCAGGTCAAATAAAGCATCCCCCCATGGTTTGTCAATCCGCCGGGGTCTGTCAAATTCCTCTGCATGCAGCTAACTTTGAGCTGTCTGAATGGTTATATTTGCAATAGTAGATCATTCAAGTTTGGAAATATATGAAGCAGGAAGCCCCGTACACACCTCATAATAAAGTGCGGATCGTGACCGCAGCCTCTTTGTTCGATGGCCATGACGCAGCTATCAATATCATGCGTCGGATTATGCAAGGAACTGGGGCTGAGATCATTCACCTCGGTCACAACCGCAGCGTTCAGGAAATCGTCGATTGTGCTATTCAGGAAGATGTTCAGGGCATCGCCATTACCTCCTACCAGGGTGGGCATGTAGAGTATTTCAAATACATGCACGACCTTCTGGAAGAACGGGGTGCTGGTCATATCAAGATTTTTGGGGGTGGGGGGGGTACCATTCTGCCCTCCGAAATGGATGAACTCCATGCTTACGGAATCGACCGGATTTTTTCTCCGGATGATGGCCGCTCCATGGGCCTGCAAGGAATGATCAACCATGTCATCCGGAATTGTGACTACGCCAATTCCAACGGCATCCACCCTGAATCAGTTGCGAACCTTCCTCAGAAAAACCCCGGCCTGATCGGTCGGGTGATCACCATTGTCGAGAACGATCCGGAAATGGGCAAGTCATTTATGGATGCGGTCGAAAAGCACCAGCCTGACCATATCGTTCCTGTCCTGGGGATCACCGGTACTGGTGGCGCCGGAAAATCTTCCCTCACCGACGAGATTGTACGCCGTTTCCTGATGGACTTCGAAGACAAGTCCATTGCGGTGCTTTCAGTCGACCCCAGCAAGCGACGCACTGGCGGGGCATTGCTGGGAGACCGTATCCGCATGAATGCCATCTTCAATGACCGGGTCTACATGCGTTCCATGGCCACCCGGGCTGCCAATATCTCCATGAGTGAGGCAGTGGACGAATCGGTCAAAATCCTGAAAGCGGCGCAGTTTGATCTGATTATTGTCGAAACCGCCGGCATCGGGCAGAGCGATTCGGAGATTACCGAAGTGGCTGACCTCGCCCTTTATGTCATGACGCCCGAATATGGTGCCGCCACCCAATTGGAAAAGATCGACATGCTCGACTTTGCCGACCTCATCTCGATCAACAAGTTTGACAAGCGGGGGGCATTGGATGCCCTGCGGGACGTGGCCAAGCAATTCCAACGCAACCATGGCCTCTGGGACAAGAAGCCGGAAGATATGCCCGTCTTTGGGACCATCGCTTCCCAATTCAATGATCCCGGTACCAACCAGTTGTATATCCGCATCATCAAAACCATCGAGTCAAAACTGGGGATCGACATGCATTCGACCTTCTCCGCCACCGATGAGATGAGCGAGAAGATTTATATCATTCCTCCGGACCGGGTACGTTACCTCGCCGAGATCGCCGAAGAAAGTGACCGCTACCGCCAATGGGTGCGGGAACAAAGCGTGATTGCGCAAAAGATATTCAACCTCGAAGGTACCATTGCCCAATTGGGTGAACAGCCGGGCCTGGAAGATACCGCGGAAAAATTGACCGGGATGAAGTCCGACCTGGAGCGCCATCTGGCACCGGAGGCTCAGGACATCCTGAACGGTTGGGAAGAGAAAGTCAAGAAGTACCGGGGTGAGCATTTCACCTATGAAGTACGTGGCAAGGAGATCAAAGTCGAGAACTATGTAGAATCCCTTTCCCATACCAAGCTTCCCAAGATCGCTCTCCCTCGTTACCAGGACTATGGTGAAATTCTGAACTGGTGTCTTCGGGAAAATGTCCCCGGAGAATTTCCTTATACGGCCGGGGTCTATCCCTTTAAGCGCACCGGAGAAGACCCGACCCGCATGTTTGCGGGTGAGGGTGGCCCCGAACGGACCAACAAGCGATTCCATTATGTCTCTAAGGGGTTGCCGGCGGCTCGTCTTAGTACGGCCTTTGACTCCGTCACCCTCTACGGTGAAGACCCTGACCATCGCCCCGACATCTACGGAAAGATTGGGAATTCCGGAGTGTCCATTGCCTCGCTGGATGATGCCAAGAAACTCTATTCAGGCTTTGACCTTTGTAAAAAGACAACTTCGGTATCGATGACCATCAACGGTCCGGCGCCGATGCTCCTGGCCTTTTATATGAATACGGCTGTTGACCAGCAGTGCGAGAAGTACATCCGTGAGCATGGGCTCGTGGATGAGGTCAATGCCCGGATTGATGAAATCTACGCGGCCAAGGGAGCACAGCGTCCTTCTTATGAAGGTGACCTGCCCGAAGGCAACGACGGGTTGGGGCTGCTGCTCCTCGGAGTAACCGGGGACCAGGTACTGCCGGCAGATGTCTATGCCCGCATCAAAGCGCAGGCCATGTCGGTCACCCGTGGAACCGTCCAGGCCGATATCCTCAAGGAAGACCAGGCACAAAACACCTGCATTTTCTCTACTGAATTCGCACTGCGGATGATGGGGGATATCCAGCAATACTTCATTGATGAGAAGGTACGGAACTTCTATTCCGTCTCCATTTCCGGTTACCACATCGCCGAGGCCGGAGCCAATCCGATTACCCAGTTGGCCTTTACCCTGGCCAATGGATTTACCTTTGTGGAGTACTACCTCAGCCGCGGCATGTCCATTGATGAATTTGCCCCGAACCTGAGCTTTTTCTTCTCGAATGGAATGGATCCTGAGTACAGTGTGATCGGTCGGGTGGCACGTCGTCTCTGGGCCAAAGCGATCCGCAATAAATACAAGGGCAAGGCACGCTCACAGATGCTGAAGTACCATATTCAGACCAGTGGCCGTTCGCTTCACGCACAAGAGATTGCCTTCAACGATATCCGTACTACCCTCCAGGCACTTTACGCGATCTACGACAATTGTAATTCGCTGCATACCAATGCCTACGACGAGGCCATCACCACACCCACCGAAGAGTCGGTTCGCCGCGCCATGGCGATCCAGCTGATCATCAACAAGGAATTGGGGCTGGCCAAGAACGAGAACCCGATGCAGGGTTCGTTTATCATTGAGGAGTTGACCGACCTGGTCGAGTCGGCTGTTCTGACTGAGTTCAGAAGGATCACCGACCGGGGTGGTGTACTGGGCGCGATGGAACGCCAGTACCAACGCTCCAAGATCCAGGAAGAATCCCTTTACTACGAGATGCAAAAGCACAGCGGTGAATTGCCGGTCGTGGGGGTCAATACTTTCCTGAGTTCTGAGGGTTCCCCTACGATTATTCCAAAGGAAGTCATTCGCTCGACCCAGGAAGAGAAGGAACTTCAGATTACGAATATCAAAGCTTTGCAGGAGCGGAACCGTGAGTCGGGCAAGCAGGCATTGCGTGAGTTGCAGCTGGCTGCGATTCAGAACGACAACCTGTTTGAGGCCCTGATGAAAGCTTCCAAGGTTTGTTCGCTGGGTCAGATGACCCGGGCCTTGTATGAGGTGGGTGGGCAGTACCGAAGGAATATGTAAGGAGCAACATGCCGCTTTTAGTAGACATTTCTGCTTATTAACCCTGAAAACGGTGGTATCTCAAGGTCATTTTCGAGGTTCTTTGACAGATACTGTCAAAAACCCAATGGGTTTTGCATTGGGCTAATCCACAGAGGCTTTTCAAAAACGGCCATTCCAGCCCGTATGGGAGTTCGGAACTGTTGATAACGAGTTCGGAGCTGTTGATAAAGAGGTCTGAGCTCCGGCCTGGCAGCTCCGACCTCCCAGGCGAGAGGTCGGAGCTTACTACCTGGGAGCAAAAACCTTAGCGGTTTTGAGCAAAAAGGTCATTGTGATTTCGGATGGTCCTGGCATGATATCTGCATTTGGAGAACCCAGCCCCCCTTTTTCTCTATTATTCGATTTGTTGACCACTTTGAAGCCTTCAGCATTTTAGTGAATGACGGGAAGTTGAGACCAATTGAGGTGTAAGGGGGCGGATTGTTGTCGGAATGTGGCGTTCTCTTTTTGGGTACGTTGGGGAGCAATTGGTGAATAGGCCTATGCTTGACCCTGGTGAGGCTTTAGGGGAATATGTTGCTGGTTTTAGAGACATTGTGCTCAATTGTGCCCGCTTCTGAAGTAGCCTTTTGCTATTCACCACATAGCAAAAGGCTACCTCTTGGGAGGTCGGAACTCGGACCGGATAAGTTCCGACCTTGGTGGTAGTAAGCTCGGACCTCTTTCACGGGAGGTCTGAGCTCTCGCTTGGGAGGTCCGGGCTCTCGCTCGGGAGGTCCGAGCTCCCGCTTGGGAGGTCCGAGCTCCCGCTTGGGAGGTCTGGGCTCTTGCTTGGGAGGTCCGAGCTCTCGCTTGGGAGGTCC
>CAYGRE010000180.1:0-7510 GCA_964352215.1 uncultured Bacteroidia bacterium | reverse complement strand
GGGTGAGTTGGTAGAGAGAAAAGATGGCTTTGTGGAATTTTAAAGGGATAAAAGACCGTGTTTTGGATAAAAGGGCATCGCATATTTTACCTGAAAAGTGAACTTAATGCGACGAAATCAGTATAATATATGCGGTTAAGCTGCTCTTTCTCTTTGAAAACAGGTTTCTGATAGGTGCAGTTTATCGCTCCTGTTTAGCTATCATGTTGATAAATAGAAGGCAGTTAAAGCATCAGATTTGTGGCTTGTCAATAAATAGTCTACATTTGCCACATACCCTGGATAAGCATTTTGGTGTAGTGTTGTAATAGCCACTTTCTGTCACTCTTTTTTAACCCAGGCTAAGTTTTATGATAGCCTAAGCTTCGTATAGCTGCTGGTGTTTTATATAGATTAATGTAATAGTGATTTCTAAAACGGTACTAAAATGAATAATGGATTCTATTATCAACTGCTAGCGGGATTGTCCCGGGAGAGCAGTCGCTTTACCTATCCTCGTTTCCTGAAAGAACTGGTTCGGACCGGGGAAATAGATGAGGTAAAAAATCTTGAAGAAGTTCTTTCCTCTGAGATATTGGATGCCAACATCCAAGGTTCAGAAGGAGCTGAGTACATGGTTCACATCGCAGATCATGCCCTTCTGTTCGCGCTTTATCGTGAGAACTTTGCTGGTTTTGAAGAACTTGCAGAGTTGACAGAGAAGCGTCTTCACCTGCTCAAAGGGTCAGGGGCCAGCTATCCAAACGTGGACGCTTGGTTGTGGTATGTGGGTTATCTCCGCGTATGTGCCAAACGTTTGGTGCGTAGAATCAATATTGAGCAATTTGAACTTGAGATTGACGATATTGAATGGTCTGAACGAGGAGGTGATGAGTTCATCTACCGGATTTCCGGTATCACTGGATTCGTTTACCTGAACGAAGAATCTCCTGATAAGTTCAAGAAATCTCGTTTCTGGCTTCAGCAAGCAGTTTCCAGTTCTGAGATGAGCAAGAGCCTCAACTACTTCATGAATCTGGCAGATTTCTTCCTGAATGGTAACAGCAGCGATTCTGATCGGCATATTGAAAGCCATATCAAGACGTTGGAGAATACAGCCAATTCTACCCACGATCCCAATCTGGGGCGTGTGTACCGTGCGGCAGTACTTGATCTTCAGGCCCGGGTCATGGTCTTCCGTCATGCGGACGCCGATGACGACCATATTCAGATTGAAGAAAGTCTTCGTGCTGTTCGTAAAGTTGAAAAGAACATTGATTATGAAGGCAAGAGTTCCCCTGCTTTCGTACGTGCCTTCCTGAAATTGTCTTTCAGCAGGTACTATATGGAATTGAGCAGTGCAGATCTGGATCGGGAAGATATTGAGGATTTGCAGGCGATGGGCTTGGACGGAATCAACGAAGCGCTGAGTATTTCCCGGAGAATGGGTGACCATTCACTTAGAGATTACCTTCAGGTTGAATGGCTTTCAGTCGTTGGTGAAAAGTCCAGTAAAGTCTCAGAAAAGGACTTCAAAGATGTGATTGCCAGTGTTCGCAAGACGAATAATCTGCCTGCCATTGTTAGAGCTACCACTTATTACGCGGATTACTATTTAGCTCAAAACCAGTCTCAAAAGGCTTATGATATCCTGTTTGATCTGATCAAGCGTGGAGCCAAGCGCTTGGATGAAGGTGGATTTTACATGGTGGTCCATGGGATGGATCGTATAAATCAGGTATTTAACCGCCGGATCAATGAGCCAGGGGTCAGTTGGATCACTTTTGAACTGGAAAGCTATTTTACCGCTCTCTCTGAAGTTATAGTTCAGCTTGCAGATAATATGGAGCCAGTTGGTTTCACCCTGTTCCAGGATTTCCGACAGTACTTTATCGAGTTTGAACCTGCTTCACACTTTAACGTAAAGGTCTATCTGCGGTATCAGTTCCAATCTATTCTTCTGCTGGGATTGTCTGCAACCGTATCACAAGATGAGGGTGCCAGAGATATTGCTATCCATTTGATTGAAAAACTCAAAGACGAGAACAATCCACTGAGCTTTATCACTGCCGAGTGGGAGGAATTCAAACTTGTCCCCAATAGTGTCAGGAACAAGGTCTTGAACAAGTGTATTTCTATCTCAAAGGGAGATCTTCCTTTGGCGGCAGAACTACTTGATTTCTCCTATCGGAATCTCCGGAGTTATATCACCTTCAAAGAGGTGAACCGCCTGGGTAACTTCCTGGATGAGCAGGACACCAAAAGCCGCCAATTGGAACAAGGCATCCGCCTGATGT
Source organism: uncultured Bacteroidia bacterium (assembly GCA_964352215.1). Lineage (GTDB taxonomy): Bacteria > Bacteroidota > Bacteroidia > J057 > JADKCL01 > CAWUKT01. The sequence goes on along the minus strand of CAYGRE010000180.1, from coordinate 5,234 downwards.
TCTTTGATTTGTACAAGAAGGGAACAATCTTCGAGGTTGTATTTGACATGCCCAGGTTCCTGATTGACCACCTCAAAGGTGGATTCAGCAGCCAGGACCTGGAAGAGGCGCTGGATATCAAAGGTACAACGGCTAAAAAGTACATCAAGATCATGATGGATATTGGCCTGATCAAGTTGGACCACTCCGTGGGCCGGAAGCATTTCTACAAGCTCCGCAAGGACAATATTATGACCCGTATCGGCAAGGAACAGGTTGTCCTGGCCGCTGCAGAATAATCCGTTTCTACCACATAAAAGAAAAGGCTGCCCAGCGATGGGCGGCCTTTTCAGTTAGGTGCGTTTGGACTACTCAGATTGTGAGCGTAGCCTCTTCAGTTGGTGAGCGTGGTAGCCTCTTCTGTTGGTGAGCGTAGCCCCTTCAGCTTGCTGTTTTCACCAACGAGCCCCCAATTGTTTCAGGAGCAATTGAAGATCTTGTTCGTTTTTGAGGAGAGAACCCAGGTAGGGAGGGAGTATGGTCTTGAGGTCAATGTCTTCCAGGTCTTTGGAGCCCACCTTTCCAAGTATCAGCAACTTGATCCAGTCAATCAGTTCACTGGTGCTGGGACGCTTCTTCAGGCCGCGGACATTGCGCAGGCTGTAAAACAAGTCAAGGGCGGAGCCAAACAACTCTTCGTCGAGCTTGGGGAAGTGGACGTCAAGGATTTGCTGCATGGTCTCACGCTCAGGAAACTGTATGAAGTGAAAGAAGCAGCGACGTAAAAATGCATCCGGTAATTCTTTCTCATTGTTGGAGGTGATAATCACTACCGGGCGTTTCTCGGCCACAATGGTGCGCTGCAATTCATATACGAAGAACTCCATGCGGTCAAGTTCCTGAAGCAAGTCATTGGGGAATTCAATATCCGCCTTGTCGATCTCGTCTATCAGCAGGACGCATGGTTCATCAGATTCAAATGCCTTCCACACCGGTCCTGGCTTGATGTAATTGTTGATGTCATGTACCTTCTCATCTCCCAACTGAGAATCACGTAACCTGGATACAGCATCGTATTCGTAAAGTCCCTGCTGGGCAGAAGTAGTGGATTTGATATGCCAGGTGTACAATTTCATTCCCAATGATGCTGCGACTTCATAGGCCAACAGCGTTTTCCCGGTGCCTGGCTCTCCCTTGATCAAAAGGGGGCGCTCAAGGTGCATGGCGGCATTGACTGCGGTTTGCAGCCCTTCGGTGGCTACATAGGTTTCGGTTCCCTTGAATTGCTTCATGCTGCAATTTCCGATGGACATCAACGAAGTGCAAGACCAAATTGACTTTTACCTCAAGGGGAAGATGCTGCAAAGGGAAATCTACAATGATATCGAGGGTAGTCTCGGCCTGAATCCGGTATTGTTTGATTCGACCCAGATCGATGAATGGCATTGGTATGGGAAAAAAGACTAAAATTCCCCAATTTCACGTTTCTAACAAAAACTAAGATATGAGATTGAACGTTCTCCTGGTCCTGATTCTATTGTCTCCTGTTCTGTCCTTTGGGCAGATGCGTTGGCAACAAAAGGTGAAGTATGACATTGATATCGATTTGAATGTCAAGAAAAACACCTTTTCCGGGACTGAAAGCCTGTTGTATTCCAATAACTCACCTGACGACCTTGAGCAGGTTTTCTTCCACCTTTATTTCAATGCTTTTCAACCCGGATCTATGATGGATGTGAGGTCCAGGACCATTCTCGATCCGGATCCAAGGGTAGGGGACCGCATCTCGAAGTTGAACAAGAAGGAAGTAGGCCGCCTTACCATTGCTGAGCTTTCCTTTGATGGGCAGCCTTGCAGCTTTGAGCAGAAAGGGACTATTCTTCAGGTTCAACTGCCCCGCACTTTGAAGGCCGGAGAGAGCGCAATGTTTCAGGTTGAATTTGAGGGTCAGGTTCCCATCCAGATCCGGCGTTCCGGGCGGGACAATGCGGAAGGGATTCGGTTCTCAATGGCTCAATGGTACCCCAAGATTTGTGAATACGATCACATGGGATGGCACGCCAATCCTTATGTTGGCCGTGAATTTCATGGTGTCTGGGGAGATTTTGATGTTAAGATTACCCTGGATCCTACTTATATCATCGCGGCTACTGGCACGCTCCAGAATAAGGATGAGATTGGCTATGGATACACCAACCGCGAGGTAGACCATTCTGGTAAGAAGTCACTTACCTGGCATTTCCGCGCTGAGAATGTACACGACTTTGTTTGGGCTGCGGACCCGGATTATAAGCATTTGATTTATCAGGTGGATGGAGGTCCGGAATTCCACTTCTTCTATCAGGAAGGGGAGGAGACCGAAGACTGGACGAAGCTTCCAGAGTATACGGCCAAGGCATTTGAAATCATGGCCCGCCGGGTAGGAAGGTATCCTTATCCCCAGTACTCCGTGGTTCAGGGGGGAGATGGGGGCATGGAATATCCCATGGTCACACTGATTACTGGTCACCGCAGTCTGGGAAGCCTGGTGGGGGTCACCGTGCATGAATCGATCCATTCCTGGTTCCAGGGAATGCTTGCCACCAACGAATCGCTCTATCCCTGGATGGATGAGGGTTTCACCAGTTATTATACCCATGAAACGGTCGCTGAACTTCTGGAAAATGAAGAGCCACATGCAGGTAGCTACATGGGTTACCGGACCCTGGTGGAAGCCGGGCTGGATGAACCCATGACTATCCATGCGGATCATTATGTGACCAATTATGCATACGGGATCAATGCCTATTCAAAGGGGACCATGTTCCTGAATCAATTGTCCTACGTAGTAGGGCAGGACGCATTCGAAAAGGGGATGCAAGACTATTTCGAAACCTTTAAGTTTCACCATCCTGACCCGGTAGATTTTCGCAGGTCAATGGAAAAGGCATCGGGGATCGAACTGGATTGGTATTTTGAATACATGATCAATACCCGTCACAATGTCGATTATTCAGTGGAGGAGGTTAGTAAAAAAGGTGGAAATACGGTGGTCAAATTGGTCAGGAAGGGAAAGATGCCGATGCCTATCGAAGTGGTTGTGACCGATCAGACAGGGGCAAAGGCTGTTTATCAAATTCCCCTGCGGATGATGTGGGGGAGCAAACAGCCGGAGAATGACCTTCCCACTCAGGTGATGGCGGATTGGCCCTGGACCAATACTGAATATGAGCTTGAGATCCCAATGAAGAAAAAGGACATCAAAACCATAGAGATTGATCCCAGCCATCGCATGGCCGACCTTCAACCCATGGACAATGGCTGGCCAAAGGAGTAAGCTTGTTCAGGGGGGCTCAGTGCCGATAGCTGCGCTGATCTAACGTCCCCCAAAGATGGCGCTTCCGATCCTCACCATGGTGGCGCCATTGCGAATGGCGATTGGATAATCACCTGACATCCCCATACTCAATTCCTTCATCTGGATTTGTGGTCCCGCCAAATTTTTGAAGGAATCAGCGGCTTGCCGAAGTCGTCTGAATTCTGCTTCTACCACTTCCTCATCGCTGGTAAACTCAGCCATGCCCATCAATCCTAATATCCGGACATTGGGGTAAGTCTCTATTTTTTTCAGGATAGCTTCCGCTTCTAATTCGGTCAACCCACCCTTCTGCTCCTCGTTGGAAATGTTGATCTGAAGAAGGCAATTGATCACCCTGTCGTTTTTCCTCCCCTGCTTGTTGATCTCTTTCAACAATTTCTCTGAATCTACGGAATGAATCAGGTAGATAAATGGAGCAATGTATTTGACCTTGTTCCGTTGCAGGTTCCCGATCATATGCCATCGTGCAGTTGGGATTTGCTCCTGTTTCTCGACCAACTCTTGAACACGGTTCTCTCCAAAGTCGATTTGCCCAGCTTCCATGGCTTCCAACAATGCCGCCACCGGCTTGGTCTTGGAAACTGCGATCAATTGAACCTCCTCTGGGTCTCGATTGGAAGATTGAGCTTCGGATCTGAGAGATTGGAGGATTTGGTTCAGGTTTTCTTGAATCATCTTTGGTGATTGTGCGGGTTTAGCTGAGGCGGCAATGAAGTAAAACAGGACTGAGTTAACCTTCCAGCGGATTGTATACAAAAGTGAGGGCAATCAACAGGGAAAGGCCCATCAGAATGCCCGCTATCATCAATATCCCAGCGTAATGGTCCTCTTTTTCTGTGATAACCTCACCTTTGATCTCCACCTTTTCAAGCCGGGAGATTTCATTAAAAATGGATTCAAGGCTGGATTCATCCTCTGACCGGAAAAACTTCCCGTTGGTGATGTCGGCGACTTCCTGGAGGCTTTCTTCATTCAGATCGGAAGCAATGGTTTGGACTCCAAACATGGTCTGCTTCTTGTATTCTTCTTTCCCAATCCCAATCGTGTAGATTTTGATCCCATTGTCCCTGGCGAGCTCGGCCGCGGTTGCAGGTTCTATTTCACCCCGGTTACTGGCTCCATCGGTTAAGAGGATCATTACCTTGGAAGGGCTCTCTTGCTGCACCATCTTATTGATGCCAACTGCGATCGCTGACCCCATCGCGGTCCCTTCTTTGGGCATGATATCAGAGTCAATGGCCTCGATATTGGTCTTTAACAAGTCGTAGTCAAGGGTGAGAGGGGAGTAGCCGAAGGCATCCTCTGCAAAAAGAACGATGCCTATCTGATCTCCCTGCCGGCCTTTGATGAAATCAATCGCGGTTTCTTTGGCAACTTCTAAACGGTTGGGTTTAAAGTCATCGGTTTCCATGGATCCGGAGGTGTCCAGGATCAACATGATATCAATTCCTTCTGTGAACCTGTTCTGCCGTTCGTTTCGGGTGATGGGCCGGGCGAGGGCAAGGACCATGAAAAAGATGGCAACCATATTGATCACATGTGGAAGGACGCGCAGAAAGCTGAGGTCCAGTTTAGGAGGGGCCAGCTTGCTGGGGTCATAACTCAGGGGAACCACCAACCGTCGTGGCGCATACCACCACACATACCAAAACAGGTAGGCGGGTATGAGCAATAGAAGAAGTAAGTACCAGGGGTCATCGAAAATATTAGCCGGGCCAAAAAGCTGCTTGACCACCCAAAGGAGACCGATCTGGATTTTATCAGCTATGTATTCAAATAGATTCATAGTTCTGCCTCCGCCTTTCTACGCCGGTATTCCTGCTCCATGATATTACCCACCTTGGAAAAATAGCCATTGAGTTCCGGTTCCGGAAGTTTAATCCCTGCATAGGTGACA
>CAYGRE010000179.1:0-7862 GCA_964352215.1 uncultured Bacteroidia bacterium | reverse complement strand
TTTTCAGTGGTGTTCAGCTTGAGGGGGAAGGGATGGACCGGGCCCATGCTGATTATATGGGTATGCTGGCGACCATCATCAATGCGATGGCCTTGCAAAGTGCCTTGGAAGAAATTGGTGCCAAGACCAGGGTTATGTCCGCCATTGAGATCAATTCTGTATGTGAGCCCTATATCCGCCGCCGTGCGGTGCGCCACATGGAGAAAGGCAGGATCGTCATCCTTGGTGCCGGAACCGGTAACCCATTCTTCACTACCGATACAGCTGCGGCTCTTCGTTCCATCGAGTTGAAGGCTGACGTTGTCCTCAAAGGGACCAGGGTAGACGGGGTTTACGACGCTGATCCGGAGAAGTATGCTGATGCAGTAAAATTTGACGAAATATCCTTCAAAGACGTTCTCAGCAACCGCTTGAATGTGATGGACATGACGGCCTTTACCTTGTGTCAGGAGAATAAATTACCTATTATTGTTTTTAACATAAACACCCCAGGGAACCTAAAACGGATTGTTTCCGGTGAGGCAATAGGTACCTTGGTCACCTGATCGTTTATACAAGAAAGTAAAGAGATTATACTATGGATGAAAATGTTGCTTTTATCCTTGAGTCTGCTGAAGAAGGCATGGATGGCTCCGTTGCTCACCTGAACAAGGAGTTGGTAAAGATTCGTGCTGGAAAAGCAAATGCCGTTATGCTGAATGGGGTCCGCGTAGAATACTACGGTGCACAAACTCCGCTCAATCAAGTAGCGGCCGTCGTGGCTGAAGATGCCAGAACCTTACGTGTGACGCCATTTGATAAGTCGTCCCTTGCTGCGATCGAGCGGGGAATAGTTGCGGCCAACCTGGGGCTCAATCCTCAAAATGACGGCATCATCATCCGTATCCCTATCCCTCAATTGACCGGGGAAAGGCGGCAGCAATTGGTTAAGCAGGCACGTGCAGAAGGAGAGACCGCTAAGATTTCCATCCGGAATGTAAGGCGCGATCACAACGATCAATTGAAAAAACTGAAGGACGAGGGTGTTTCTGAAGACCAGATCAAAAGAGGGGAAGACGAGATACAGAAATTGACAACCAAGTACTCCGATCAGGTGGACGAGGTGATCAAGGTCAAGGAAGAGGAGATCACGACGATTTGATTTCCAACCCGTAGATTATATATGCGAAGCCTCTCGGTTTCGCATTTTTCTTTACCCAACAATAGAGTTTCAATCCAAGGAGAAATCGTTATGGCATGTGATCCAAGAAATTTTCCCAATGTAGATTCCAAGATATTTTCCGGCATCCGGGTGGAGTTGGCGAAGATTGACCTGGACTTACCTGAAGAACATGAAGGCACGATCACCAGCCAGGCTTATGGCGTTACCGCCGCCTACCGATTGGACGAACCTACCAGCGTACTCCATGTTCAGGTTACAAAGAAGCCCTTTTTTGTGCCTTGCACTTATATTTACGGAAAGCTGGAAGAAGCCTTTGCCAGGGTGAAAAATGAATCCTGATCAATATGGGAGTAAAACAAAGTACCTCTTACCGGTAATTCTGCTCTCTGCGTTTACCGCTCAGGTAATCGTGATCTTTTCTTTTTCCGGTACCCGCGATTCAGGAGACAGTGTGCAGCACTATCTGATCGCCCACTACGCCTTTGAACATCCCGAGCTTTTCCTCGACCATTGGGGCAAACCCCTTTTCACGCTACTGGCCTCCATTCCCGCTGCCTTTGGCTTCACGGGAATCAAATTCTTCAATTGCCTGATGGTATTGTGGTCCCTCGGGAATGTCTATTTGATCTCCCGCCGGCTCTTTTCCCGGAACGATTGGCTGCCGCTCTTGCTGTTGGCCTTTATGCCGGAATTGATGCGTTTGCAATTCTCCGGATTGACAGAACCCCTGTTCGCTGCCTGGCTTTCCGCTTCGGTGCTGTTGGTCCTGCGTGGCAAAATTTCCTGGGGCTTCGTGATGGCTTCCTTTCTTCCCTTTGTCCGCACCGAGGGTTTTCTCCTGTTGCCGGTATTTGCGTTGTTTTATGCGGAGGAATTGTTGCGTTCTCATCGCACCCGGTTGGGACGGATTTTTAGCTGGGAATTTCTCCCAGGGGCGGTTGCTACCCTGGCCCTCTTGACGGTGGGCACCGTGGCGTATTCGCTGATCGGCGGAATCATCAAAGGCGATTTGACATGGGTATTTACTGAAAATCCTTATGAGCACTTGGAGAACTACGGTCAGGGTAATTGGGCGCATTTTCCGGAAAAGTTCATCTTCATCACCGGGGTTCCGATTTATGGCCTTTGGGCTCTGGGCTTGCTGCTGGGAGGAGTTGCTATTTTCTGGCGGAGGGACGCTCTGAATGCACATCCTTCCTGGAGGCTGATCTATGGATTGTTCCTGGTTTACTTCGGAGCCCATGTCGTGTTTTGGGCTACCGGGATCGCCCATTCTATGGGACTGATGCGGGTCATGATCTCTTTGACTCCCCTGGCTGCCCTGATCGCGGCCCGTGCCCTATTCTTTCTCCTGAGCTGGTTTCCCAGACCGCTTTACCAGCACATCTTTTTGGCCCTGGTCTGCATTTACATCGTTGCTTTCCCTTTTCTGCCCAATCCGGCATCGCTCAAGGTGTACGATTTTGAATTGTCCCCCGACCAGGTGATACTGAATGAAAATGCCGATTTGTATACCGGGCTGAAAGCCAATGGCCTCCACGTCTATTATGCGCATCCCTATGTCCCGGTTGCATTTGGTTTCGATCCCTTCCTGCATCCCCGGTATATGAACAGCCTCAAGGAGCGGAGTTTTCCGCCGGGTACGATGATCGTATGGGACAACTGGTTTTCTGTGAAGGAGGCGGGTGTGCCGGAGATTTTTTGGGAAGAGAATCCTGAGCGGTTTCGGCTGGAACGGGAGGGGACGGCGAACAATTCGGAAGGGAAAGAGATAAAAATCAAATTCTATGTGGTCCGCTGAGTTGAATTTCCCCTAATTTTACCCCTATGAAATACGTGATCATCGTGGGAACGGGAGGATTTGCCCGTGAGATTTTGTGGTTGCTTCAGGAGATCAACCTGGCTCAATCTACGGGTGGACGCACAGATCCAAGTTATCGGGTATTGGGTTTTGTCTCTGCTGAGTCCGGGGAGGAGTTGGAAAGTAATCTGGGCGGTTTGCCAGTGGTTGGAGACGACGATTGGGTTTTCGAAAACCTGGAGCGTACGGTTTTCTTTGTTCCTGCGGTGGGTGATCCGGGTACGCGTCGGAAGATTGCAGAAAAATACATGGCGGCTGGGTTTCGTGGTTTGACCTTGGTACATCCTTCTGTTCAGATGGCGGACGATGTTCTGCTGGGACAAGGGGCAATTATCTGTGCGGGAGCTGTATTGACCACGAATATCAAGGTCGGGACATTTACTTGCGTCAATCTGAATGCTACCGTAGGGCATGATTGTACGATCGGAAGCTTCAGCACGATCCATCCGGGAGTGAATGTAAGTGGGGGCGTCCACTTGGGGGAAGAGGTCGAACTCGGAACGGGTTCTGCACTGCTGCAAGGTGTATCAGTGGGGGACAGAGCGGTGGTCGGAGCCGGGGCAGTAGTTACCAAAGACCTCGTCGGAGATATGACCTATGTGGGGATACCTGCCCAACCGATGGGTTAAGGGGATCACAAGTGCCAATACGCCCCTGCTTGGAATGATTTTTTTGTATATTGCCAAGATATCTGCACAAAGAATATGAAAGGAAAACTGATAGCCTTATTGACCGCGGGATTTATCCTTCTTACAGGAGCGGCACAGGCGCAATTGCTGGTGGGGCCAACCCTTAAAGGTGGTATCACCTATGGTGCTAATTCTGTGGTAGACGATACAAGTCAATATTATCTTCAGAACTCTCCCGGACTCTATGTTGGGGGTGGTTTGGATATTCTCTATCAGTTCAATGATAATGTTCGCTTGCAGGTCGGGGTTCAGTACACGCAAAAGAACTTTAGCGTAGCTCCTCCCAGCCCGGTGGAAGGCCTTTCCTTTGAGGAAATACCTCGCAAGACCACGGTGATTTCGGTTCCGCTGGCCATTCATTACCGAATTCCGCTTACTGAGGACAAGACTTACCTCAACTTTATTGCCGGGCACAGCTTCGACTTTACCTCTGAAGATTCCATCCTCAACCGGACGCCACTTGGCCCCATTGACTCTGGTGGAAGTTACATCCGTCAGGAGCTGATCAATGTCAAGAGAATCCTTCCGACCATTATTCTTGGTGCCGGACTGGACTTCCAGATGGGCAATGGTTCTGTGCTCAATACCAGTCTTATTTGGGGCCTGAGCACGGGTGAGATTGTCAAGGGTGAACTGGCTGAATGGGAAGTTCTCAATGGCCCATTCAATCCGCTCGAGCAGGAATTCCCCGAAGAATTTCCCGAGCACTACTATGAGTTTTCTTTGAGAGGCAGCTATGTGGCTTTGAAAATGAGCTATTGGTTCAACCTCGACAAGCTCTTCAACAAGGACAAAGACGAAGAAGGGGGAGATGAGTCCCTGATTGAGGAACAATAAGTTTATGTTTTGGGATTGAAGGTTTCGATCCTTGAATCAAATTGAAAAGGCTGTCTCAGAAGGACAGCCTTTTCAATTTTAAGAAATGAGTTCTCTTAGCTATCTCCACCTTTAGAAAAGATAGCCTTCCACTCACCGTCATACTTTTTGAGTTTTAATAATTTCTCGGCACCTTTTTCGGTGTAGAAAAGTTTGGCTGAATTCCCGTCTTCCTGTATTTCTCCAATGATAATATCATCTTCAGACCCACTCTTTTCACCGCCAGACATTTTCTCAAGCATCTCCAGAGATTCCTGAGAATCTGGGCTGGCATATTTCTTAGCGGTTTTATAATCTCCCACTGCAAGAGCCTTTAGGAATTTTTCGCCAACTTTCTTGGGGCTTTTACTTGATTTTCCTTCGGCGACGAATTGTTCCATATAACCAAAGAAGTACATAAAACCATACCCAAATACCCCTGTTATCTCATCCACCTCTAAAAACTGTGGGGTGACAATGATCTTACCAGTTTTGTCAATAAGCCCATATTTCCGTTCTATCTTGACTACTGCAACTCCATATCTAAAAGGGAATGCATTCTTAAATTGAGGTTCAATTACTACTTCACCCTCTAGGTCCATATAGCCCCATTTCCCATCGTCTTTGAAGCCGATCAGGTCTTCCCCGACCAGGCCGGGCTCATCTGAATCCTCAAATCGCTGAAGAATTTTCCCGGTTCGGTCAATGATTTGCATTTCGTCGTCATCGGTTAGCGCGGAAGTATATTCCCCGGAAAAGGGCAATGCACTTTTGTAAATGGGGTTGATGACGAATTTACCTTCTGTGTCTATGAACCCGCTTCTACCTTCAACAGATACCAAGGCAATGCCATCCACGAAAGGCGTAACTTCATCAAACTGAGCACGGATTAGTACTTTGCCATCATAGTCCATGAATCCATATTTCTCATCCTTTTGGAAAATAATATGCTCCCCCCAAGGGAGGGCCATATTGTCCTTTTCAAACTTAGGGTTGATTTTGAAATTTCCTTCTCTGTCAATGAACCCCAGCTTTTCGTCTATCATAACCCCGGCATACCCATTGTAAAAAGGTAACCCTCCTTCGTATTGGGGTTCAATTACGGTTTCTCCAGATAAGTCTTTGTATCCAACCTGCCCCGTTTCTTCTTTGACAAACCCCACAAGTCCATCACTCAATAGTCCTCCATGATAAAGGTGGGAAAGTGGAAGTTTTTTACCGCTTGCATCATAATAATCGGTGTAATCACCATTTACCACTGTGAAAAACCCATTCCAATAAAAAGGTTGGTTTTCCAGACTGGGGTTGAGGATATATTTTCCTTCCCGGTCAATGGCTCCCCAGTTTTTATCCAGCTTTACTGCCAGTCTCCAACTATCTTCATCGATTTGTTCCCTACCTATTCCACTTCCTCCACAGCCTGAAATGAGTGAAATGAATAGGATATATAGGAGAAGGGTTTGAATTTTTCGGTTCTTAAGTGGACGGTATGATCCCATAATAGTGATTATAGCTTTGGTCAAATGAATTTTTGGATATTGCTATAATATAGGGAGCCTCTATTTGGTAGAGAGGTTCTTAGAGAATCCTAAAAGAAAAATGTTCCATGATGGAGCGTATTTTTAAATCCTATTCTAGTGGAAGGATGAAGAGATCAACCGTAGATTTCCCCCAACCGGTTGGAGCGATCCCGCTTGGTATTCGGGCTTCGGATTTGTCATTTAAAAAATACTGAGTTGGACACCGTGGTTGAAAGAGAGTCGGTGGTAGGGGCTGAGGCCATGCTGTCGAATACCTTCGCGGTGCTCTTTGGTGGGATATCCTTTGTTACTTTTCCAATTGTAATGGGGCCAGCGTTGGTGGAGGTCTTCCATGATGTCATCGCGGTAGGTTTTGGCGAGGATGGAAGCTGCTGCGATGTTGAGAAAGCGGCTGTCTCCTTTTACCATGCAGGCATAAGGAATGGGGTGGGCTTTGAAACGGTTGCCATCGACGAGTAAAAAGTCTGGTGTTTGATTCAGTCCGGCGACGGCTTCGTGCATGGCTTCAAAGGAAGCCCAGAGGATATTGATCTGGTCGATTCTCTCATGGGAACAGATGCCGATTGACCAGGCGATGGCTTGCTCCTGGATCACCTCTCTGAGTTCAAGACGGGTCTTGTGGCTGAGTTGCTTGCTGTCGTTCAGCTTGGGATGGCTGAAATCCTCTGGGAGGATGACGGCCGCAGCTACGACGGGTCCGGCCAGGCATCCGCGCCCGGCTTCATCGAGGCCGGCTTCCAGCCGTCCCGGTTGGAACTGAACTGCGAGGGGGGACTTTGCTATTTTGGAGGCTTTTGCATCTTTCCCAGCTTTTGCCTCATTCCCAGCTTTGGCCGTGCTATTGGCTTTTGCCTTTCCCTCCACAGCTTTGTGATTGCTTTTGGACTTCGCCATACGCGCAAGTTTATGAGGAAACCGCTTTTCTGCAAGCGCAGCATTCAACGGGTTTGCCTAATTTGGCATTTATGAGTAAGACGCCCGAACAAGAAAACCCCTGGACCATCCTTTCATCTAAGGAAATCTATAACAATCCCTGGATTCAGCTGACTGAACACCAGGTTATAAACCCCTCTGGCGGGGAGGGCATCTATGGAGTAGTTCACTTTCACAACCTGGCGGTTGGTGTGGTGCCTTATGACAAGGGAGATATCTGGATGGTGGGCCAATACCGCTTTCCATTGGAGGCTTATTCCTGGGAACTTCCTGAGGGTGGTGGCCCCTTGGGGGTAGATGCCCTGGAATCCGCAAAGCGGGAATTGCGGGAAGAGACGGGCCTGGAAGCTGAGGAATACAAAGTGCTCTTTGAGATGGATCTGAGCAATTCCGTCTCCGACGAGCGGGCCATCGTCTACCTGGCTACCGGATTGACTCAAGGGGTAGCGGAGCCGGAAGAAACCGAGGAGTTGGTGGTGCGCAAGATGAGTCTGGAGGAAGCATTCGCCATGGTGGAACGAAGAGAAATCAGGGATTCATTGACCGTCACAGCAATTTATAAGATGATGTTGATGAAGGAAACCGGGGAGATCTGAGTTGTTGGGGATTCTAATCAATAGACCGCAGCCATCACCTCGGGATTGATCCCTTTCACCACCCTTTGCACGGTGGCAATGTTCTTGAGGATAGGAAAATTGATCCAGGGCTTTTCAACCTGAGAAAATTCGTACATCTGCATCCCGGCGACATGGGCCGGATAAAGCACGTTGGAGTCAAAGTCGGTGCTCATTTGCAGGCGTGGATTGTTCACTCCGGGCAGT
>CAYGRE010000178.1:0-8232 GCA_964352215.1 uncultured Bacteroidia bacterium | reverse complement strand
CTCAATATTGCGGGTCTTTTCGACTGGGATTTCATCCAGGGAAATCGAACAATTGCCATGCAGTTTATCAGGGAGATTTGTCAAAAAAACATGGTACTCGATTACTTGGAGCAAGATTGGTACGCAGAGGCGATTACCACAGGCAAAATGGCTCAAAAAAGTATTCCCATTCACTTCATTCTCCGATACATCCGATTTCCAGAAGGAGGAAGTGCCTGGGAAATCGTCAGCATCTTCTCTCCTGAACTGCACTACTCTCCAAGTGGACACAGTGGAAAAATCAATGCCCATGAAAACGAACTCAGCTTCATGCGATTGCCCGAGAAGGTCAACAATTCAGAGCTCAGGAAGGGCCTTTTCTCAGCGGAAGTATCCACCAGTCAAACCACTTTGATGCGCTTTCTGCTCGATCAGAAAATCCTGACCATTGGTAATGTTGAGCGGGTGAGATATCACTTTCTACAGGTTCCAGGCTGGGTCTGGCAGGTAAATAAAATCCGAAGCAGAAGTTGGAATGGAGGCTGGCGGATTACCAAGCTCCAACCTGTTTCTGAAAATGGGCTTGTCGAATATGAAAAGAAGAATCTGTACCTGCATTAGCCCAACCATAGAACCAGAATGAATGCAAAACACTATATATTAAGCTGGATATTCTCCATTGTTTTCCTTTTCGCTGCCGGGTCTGAAAATACCTACTCCAATCCCCTGAATACTGAGATAGAATTGAGTAAGGAGATCGATGATCTGGTGAGCAGTTTTATACTCCGGGTTTCTCCTCTGCCTAATTACAGTGAGGACAAATTTGTGACTGAACAATGGGCTATTCTGGAGCTGTTTGAAGACAACAACTGTCCTCACTACAATGATTACTCGTTCATTGGTGAGCGAAATACCATGCCAGTCAGTCCCATTGTTTGGCTGTATTTGTTGGAATTGCAAAAAGTCGTTTCTGAATTTAAGTATGAGTTCGAACCCCTGCGAACTGACCTCAGCTCTGATCCCATATTTGCTTACGCAGAAATACGAAAGTATACCACTTACCGAGGTGTGCGACACAGTCAGGTCCTGGTCTTGAAAATTCGGAAAAAAACCATTAAAATAAATATGGTTACCAATCACGGGGACTCGGAATTTTGTGAGGATAAGCTCAAACAAGCTCAAGTCTATTTTGATTCCAATGAATTTGCCAAGGCAATGCAAAATTTCAAGCACTCCGACGGGTGTGATGAAAAGAAGGCTCTCCAGGCCCAAATCGATGAATGTCAGAGGAAACTGGAGGATCACAATGCTTTCAAAGAGTATGTCCGGCGAGGAGACCAGTATTTCCAAAATGGGAGTTTTCAAAATGCTTTACAGTATTACAACTATGCTTCCCAATACGATTTTGAAAGACCGGAAACTGAAGCAAAGATAAACCGATGCCAAGCTGAGATATCCTATCAGAATCGGCTGGCAGAGGCGGAGGCAAAAATGAAGAGCGGGCGCTCCCAGGAAGCAGGTTCCCTTTTATCTGAACTCCAACAATCCCGCCCGCAGGATAACCGAGTGAGGACTCTTCTGGAGAAGTCAAGGCGGATTGATCCTCAAAAGGTTCAACGAGATATAAAAAGAGCAGTTGATTTGTGGAACCTTGGAAAGTTATATGAATCCTTTAAATACCTCTACGTCAATCGAAACAGTGGCCAACTCAATAAAGTCCACAACTATATGTTGGGCCTCTTATTAATGGAAAACAGGGCCAACATTCGCAAAAAGTGGAATAAGGAATTTGGAGAACTGCTTTCAGAAGAAGAAATGAGATCCTCGGGTGCTATATACCTTTTCAAATCTGCCTCTGCGGGATACCACAATGCCCAAATGAAGGTCTGTCAATTTAAGAAATCGACGTTTTCAAAACTGAACCTACACTTCAACTGCGAACACCTTTACAACCGATAATGCCATGAAAAAACTAGGGATTCTATGCCTATATTTCCTTCACTTTGGAGCAATGGGGTTCACTCAACAGATAAAAGAGTTGCCTCCTAAGTTCTTCACCATGAACCAGGCTCGGGTCTCGGTGGGGATCGGGGTGGACTTTATGGCGCTCCCAGTAGAAGCAGGTCGTAGCGATTACGATGTTTGGTATGACAGCCTGACAACCCAATGGGGCTACGGCGTCAATCTCGCTTTTGATATTTTCGCGCCAAACTCATTTTTGGGTTTTTATTCTCAGATCGGCTTCGTAAGGGAAAATTTTACTGTATATGATACCATTGGACCTAAATTGGATGCCATTAAGTCGAACTCGATTAGAACCAATTTTTCCTTAAAATTGAGAAGTGGTCCTGATACTCAAACATTTCACGTTGTATTTTTCCCAGGGTACTCAATCAGAATACCCTTCTCTGACAAAAGCCAATTGTCATCGGATGATCCTTTTTCAGCTATCATTCACGAATTATCGATTGGCGTGGGTTTTGAAAACCTTTGGGGTCAATTCTCTTTAACTGAAAAACCACCTCGCTCGATGTGGATGCTGACATATTACCATCCACTTAGAAGCCAGTTCAACCCCAGCTATATTGACAATACCTGGGGAGGTAAATACAGAGGTGGAAATTTACCTAAGCTTGGCTACTTGACAATTGGATTTAACCTTTTGTTTTAGTGTTCCATGCTGAAAACCCCATGTCGAAAGGCCTTCATTTTGGACTTCGTCCAGCAATATCACCGTATCCGAAAATTCTATGACATGTTTCAGGTCAAAGTTCTACCTACTTGATATCCATAAGGATATGCGGGGCATTAGTAAAGCAAAAGCCCGCACTTCACTTCTAAAATGTCTTTTCCAAGTCAGAGGGATTTCGAACCACCCACCCCCCAAATAGAAGCAAATCAGCCACCCAGGGGTTCGAATTGAACAACGCTCCCCCCGCAAGGCAAATCAAAGCCCGCAAAACATAGTTTTGCGGGCTATTTGCATTCAGACCCGTCGGAAACCGAAGGTTGCCGTAAGAGACTGAATGCAAATAGCCCTGCTCCGCAGGAGCGGGCTTTGATTTGCCTTGCCCCGGATGCCATAAAGGGGATGGCCAGTGGCCAATCCCTCCTTCATCCCCTTATTCCCAGTCATAACTCAACACCAAATACCCATCGGTTATTTCATCTTCAGTCAAGGCGACACCCGAGGGTGACTCAATGGTGAGAATCCAGTTTTGGGTTTCAGGGAAGGCCAATGTAATGGGAAGACCGGGAGCTTGGCTGCTGTAATGCAGGTTGCCATAGGCCTCGGTTTGCTCCAAATCAAATTCGCGGAGGTCATCTTCGGCATCAAACAATGGATCGAGAGTTACTGAGTAGGCATCCTCTTCACTTGCCCGCAGGAACAGCTCCAGCGAATTCACCTTCAACTGCTTTCCGTTTTCACGGTATGGGAAATGAGCGGGTTTCAAACCAAACTGCAATACATTGCCATCGGCCGGGTCGGCCGGATTGATCATCTTGTGCCATCCCGTCGGGAAGCTTTGCTTGAGATTGATGATGCGGGTAGCAGGCGATGCCTCAAGGTCTTCATCATTGGCGAAGAAATTCCGCAGGTGGGTAATCGCTTCGGATTTGAAAATCCCCGCATCTTCCCGGGCAGTGTATTTCACAGTAATAACCACATCACTAATGGTGCTGTAATCAAATTGACGCAGCGCCTTGCCAAAATCCTCGGAGTCGTCGTTGAAGAGCTCAAGTTTCCAGTCACTGATCGCACCCGCCCCTTCAAAAGGAAGATAGCGTGAGTCCTCAAAATTGAGTTGGAACATACCGCTGTCCTGCTGTCCTCGGGAGGCGGCAATGGCCGAAATCGGAGTCCGCTGCTGCACAAAACGGGTATCCTCCAGCCATACACCGTCCTCCTGAGCATGCGCATATCCATCTCCCAGGGTGGTATTGGTACGGATGTGGTTAGACAGCAGGCGAAGGGTTGCCGAGATGGTAGTCGTCGGTCCGGCAACACAAGGAATAGAAACAGTGACCGTTTTGATGCGCCGGAAATAGTGACCCGGGAAATCCAGATCAAAGATCTCTTCAGGCATACTGAAGAAACATTGCCCGGTCTCCCTCAGCATGACCAGAGCCAACGGATTGAGGTTGGAGAGCGAAACATTCTTGGTAAGTTCAAACTCCCGGCGATGGTCTTCCATGTAAGCCGCTTCCAGTTGACGCAGGTCAAACTGCAGCTTCTCACCTGCCATCAATCCTTTTTTGAGACTGTTCCAATATCCAAATTCAATGAAGCTCGAGTCATCAATACCAAGCTCGAAGCGGTAACAACGCTCCGCCTGTTTGGCAGTATCGTAGGCCAGTTGGTAGGTCTGGAAGTACACCTGACTGACCTGGGTGATCATCCATTGGTAGAGTTCCTCATTGGTGTACTTGGACTTCATAAAACCCTCCACCTCTTCGATCTGCTCCATCCGCAATTCCTGGTTTTTCAACTCCTGCTCTGCCACCCGGAGACTCTCCTCCATAACCTTCTTCCGCTGTTCAATATGGGCAATCTCAGCCCGTGCAACCTCTTCCTGAAATTTCCAATCGTTCCACCGCCTGTCATGTCCACCGCGTATGCCGGCCATGGTAGCATCGTTGGCCGCCATCATAGAGAGGAAGTTCATGATATCGGCTGCGAGTTTACTCGCCTGGCCGAGGTTCAGGCCCCCAATCACAAATTCCGCAACCGGAGAACCGCCAAATCCTGAGGCACCGAGATCAATATTGGGCAAAAGGCTGATGACAGATGCTGCCAGAGTTACCCCCTGTGCAGCTTCCTGAAGGGTATTGGACCGCTTCATCTTTTTCAGTTGCAGGGATTCCTGGTCGCTCAGGTATTCAATTTGGGCGTAGAAGTCCCGCTTAATTTCCACAACCTCCATTGACTTATCCAGTGCCTTTAAGTTTTCTTCGATCTCGGTGATCTTCAACTCATTGATGCGTTTCACCATATCAGACATGCGGACCTCATGTCCTTGTCGCAACATGGCAAGTGCTTCCGCATCCTTTTTCTCCAGGGCGGAAAGCAAAGTAGAAGCAAGAGTCTTCAGGTCGCTTACGAGCGCATTGGCGCGGCCCAGCACCGTATTGAATCGGTAGTAAGGCAAGGGGGCATTCATATCTGCCAGGGCCGCCCCGATGCTCAATCCACCAGCAACAGCCTTGACCAGCGCCGCCGGATCAATGGGAGGCTCAAACAGGGACAGTGACCGTTTCACACCATCGATGTTCATGCAATTGCGAATCTTGTAAAGCCGATCCTCGATGGTGTCGTAGTAGGCGCTTAATTTCTCGTTTTGTGGAATGCAGAAATAAAGCATCGGGATGGGAGCCAGGGAGCCTCCACCACCACCAGACATCATCGGTATCAGGTTCTCAACCTGGATCAGAGCGTTGCTGAAATCATCAAAGGAAGACTCCAGTTCATTGAAGGTCTCAACCGGAACCTTGGCTGCAGGTGGCACCTTTTGCGGACGCTGTCCCAGCAACTCGGTGGCAAGAACATACAATTGAGTCGCTTCGTTGATGGATTCCATGCTGTCCTGCCGGAAGAGATTATCTCCCCAGGCGATCAGATTGTCGATGTATTTCATAAACACCGTTTTCTGATAGGCCACGGTCCGGTACATCGCAATGCGATGTGGCTCAAAGGGATTGTTTCTCCAGTCATACACCTGATCCTCAAGTGATTTTTTCAGAGCGGCAGTGTAACCACTGATACCGGTATCCCCGGCAATGATGTGCATAATGCTATCAATGCGCTGTTGGTAATATTCCTCATTGGTGGTGAGAAAGAAGGGCTTGGTGATCCAAAACTTCTGAGGTGAATCTGCCTGAGAACCATCCGGCAGAATACCCTCTTTTCCAACCGGATTGAAGATGTAATGGTACCAATTCATCGCCTCTTCAAACTGCTGATCGGAACTGAGCTTGTTGGCGATCATCAGCGGCGCATGGTAGAACAATTCCCAATTATATGACGAATAGGCACCATCGGGTGAGAAGTCGACGTCTTCAGTAGGGAAGTCTTCTGTGTCAGGCCAGTCCAGGACAGCCGGAGTAGGCAGATAGCTAAGTCCAAAGCGGAAAGGATTTTCTTTCATCTGGGTTTCCCGACGCATCAATCCCGGAATCCCGGACTCTGGGTTGTAAACCTCCTTGAGGAAGCTACACACCAGGGGGTGGTAGAAGGTCTTAAAATGGTAGCGCCGGAAATTGTGGGTCACCAAAGAGAACAAGCCAACCACAAAATTGGCAAACATCATGAAGAGACGCACCACCAATTCACGCAATTGCTCATCGGTAAAGGGACCTTCCGTGTTCAGGAAATCCTGGAGGAAAACGGTCAATACTGCTCTCTGGACAGGATTAAGAAGAGAAAAATCAAATCCGGAAATTGCAGAACGAATGATGCCCTCCAGGAACTCAGACATTTCCTTGAAATAAGCCTTCACCTCAGGATAGTAATAGCGCAATCCGGCCAAGCCTTCAGGAACCTCAGAGGTAAATCCTACCGTAAATTCATTTTCGGGCTCATCCAACTCCTGTGAATTCCCAAAGGTCAGGTCAACCACTGGAAGGGCAAAGAAGGTCCGGTGTTTGTCGGCATAGAAATGAGGTAGCCAACCGCCAACCGGTACCTGACTGTAAGATTCAATAATATCGGCAAACGGATTATTGACCAGGAAGTCCTGCAGCAGTTTATCCATATAAGACATGGCCCAGGGGAGGTTCACCTTGAAAATATTGGGGGTACGCAGCAGCAGTGGTACTTTGATATTGTCCAGGATCTGAGTAAACACACTGATGTACTGATTCTGCAGCGAATAATCATTCTCAGGGCTATCGGACCGGAAACCCTTTTCAATGTGCCGGAGGTCCCTCAGGGTCGACTCGTCAGGTTTGACGATTTGAATATATTCTCCGGGGACGGTATCCTTTTCCGGCAAGCCATCGCAGCCATAGACAATGAAGTCTCCTTCAATGCCCCGTGGATCAGGATTGGTGGTTACAAAGGTTCCTTCGATCCGGATAGCAAAGTCTTTCCACAGAATGGATTGATCAATGGTGAAAATCTCCAGATGCTTGGAAACCAGGGTGCCGGTATAGTAATCGGATTCCAGATAATCAGTGGAAGTACGTGCCGGCGTCCAGACCCCATTTCGGTAAGAGCTGACTGCCAGTTGAATGCGCAGCCGTTTTTTGACCGATTCGAGGATAACATCTTCATCGGCCTCTGGGGTACGCATCTGGCTGTTGGCATCGTCGTCGGGAACCTCGGTAAACACTGGCCAGAACAGGTACAACCGGGAATTGATCACTGCAGGGACCAAGTTGTCACCGGTGATCTCCAACTCCACTTTTTCCCAGGGAGTCCAGAATCGGTAGTCCCACTTTCGATAGTAGTAATTCCGGGGTTCACCTGCTTTTGACCGGGCGAAGACATGGCAAATGGCTTCATCCCCGGCATCCTCATGGAAAAATCCGGCGACTTCCAGATGAGAAACCTCCTGTAGGTTTTCCAGATAGCGGGTGAAAGCGTCCTCGATAGTGAATTCATTCAATTCCCCTTGCATCAAAGTGTTTTCCAGATCAGCGAAGAAGGAGGATTTGTCCCGGCGAAGTTCAGGTTCGATCCAGTTTTCAGGATAGAGGAACACCTTACGATTGGCTTCCCAAACCCGGTATTTCCGCATCCATTCCCACCATCCCCAAGCGCTGTCGCCATCGTTTCCACTGTCATTGACCAGGACTTCAGGCTCCAGCCCCATCATACAGCGTTGCACAAACAATTGTATTGAGCCTGAGCCTTGTACCATGCGGGAGGTCAGCATGCAGGCATTCATCTCAACATCCAGCAGGTAGTAGGCATAAACATCGTTGGTATTCTCCCATTTTCCTGAGGGCGCATCTGCAGGTGCAGGTTGAGACAAGTGCCATGCCACCAGGGCATCACGCTTCTTTTCCCGTAAATCATCCTGGATCTCGGTAGAGAAGGTTTCCCAGTCATCGGGTCCGTACCGTCCGCGCAGGATTTCCCGGAGCGCCTCCACATTGGTCTGTGACATGGTCGCCATACCAAACTCTAATAGGGCAGGGACCGATACATCCACCTTCTTACAGTAATACATCGCCCTTTCAAGCCGTTCCAGGTTGCCGATGTCGGCAAAGTCACTCGGCTGAGGCAAGGCGACGCCATTCATAAAGGCG
>CAYGRE010000177.1:0-8496 GCA_964352215.1 uncultured Bacteroidia bacterium | reverse complement strand
GGATAACACATTCCGGTCAATGTGTTGCAATGCTAGATCGGTCCGATTATATTTAGGTAAACCTAGGAATATGATGACTTTTCGCAAACTACGCCAATTGGCGGCTTTCTTGATCCTTGCCTTTGGATGCTCACTTTTTGTATATGCAGATGAAGGTGAAACCGGTGAGGAATCCTTGTTCAGCGTCAAGCGAAAGCAGGAGCGCTTGAAGGAGCAGGTGCGGGAATTGAAGGAGGAGGTCAGGATGCTGGAAGGTGTGGTGGGCGACCTGAAAAGGCTCAGGGCAGACTTGGACAAGGTGCAGTTCCAATCGAAGCAGGGGAAAATTGACTCCCTCAAGAGCCGGTTTTCCGACAATGCCATCCAATCAGCATCTAGAGTTTCAATTCTGAACCTGCTGGTGGATTATTTGGAGACACTGAATTCCGGTGGAGAGGGCTTTCAGAATGTCATGTGGGGATTGATCCAGAAAACGGGATTGATGGCGTCTTCTTATGATCAAACTGGTGCCACTGCCATATTCAGGCAACTCAATGAGGAAATAGATGATGACCGAGCAAAGGTTCGGGCCGAGCGATTGGGTATTTTTAAGCAGCTTTCCATCTCCAATGCAAAAATCGAATCTTTCCAACAAGGACAGGAAATCGACTTTGATCTAGCCAAGGTCAAAACGGAATTGATAGCGCAAAAAGGCCTTTTGTTGAGCCATTTGGAACAGTATTTGGGAGAAACTGAATTCAGTAAACTCCAAAGTTCCTTGAAAGGGGCATTTGATGGGGCGATAGAAGAGCAAGAAACCGCCATGTCGGAAAAGAATGCCTCCATCGAAGAACTCGAAGAAAAGGAAGAAGAAATCTTCAACCAAGTCCAAAGCAAGGAAGAAGGCCAGTTCAAAATCGACCGCATCCTGGTGTGGACCCTGCCCCTCTACGGACTCCTCATGGTCCTGATGCTCCTCATTCCCAAGTTCTACCCCGGTCAAAGCATCCGCGAGGCCATTTTTGGCTCCGGTTTGATCTTGCAGTTGATCACGGTGTATTTGCTGACGGTGACCATCCTCATCCTGGGGATCGCGGGAAAGATCAGCAGCGAGGTGCTGGGGACTTTGATTGGGGGGATTTCGGGCTATGTGCTGGGGCGGAACATGCCGGGGAGGAAGGGGAAGGACAAGGAAGAGTAATTCTTCCTCAAAACACAATCCCCAAATTCAAGCCAAATGGCAACAACAACCTGAAACGGGTCTCGTTCGGAACCTCAGCAAGCGGCTCCGGCACCGTGAAAACCACCGACTCCACCGCATAACCCAATCCCGCCTGCGCTTCGATGAAGATGCGGTCCAGAAAAACGCGTTGGTAGGACAACTCGGTGTTGAGGCCGATGCGGTTGATGCGTTCCAAGGTCAGCGGGGCGAATGAGGGGCAGGTTTGCCGGACTTCGTCGGTGAGGTTGTATGAAAGACTGGCCTTGAGGGCGAGGCCGTTGACGGTTCGGATGGGTGAATGGCTGGATTTGAGGAACCATTTTACCCCAGCCGACACGCCAAAGCCTTCGTTTTCCGTACAGCCCAAATTGGAAACGGTGTGGAGGTCTTCGAAGGAGCGTTCCAATCCCGCTGCAAGGAAGATGGACCATTTGGGGCTGTGCATGTATTCGACTTCCGCGCTGGCGTTTTGCCAAATGGGACTGAGGAGATTGGCCTTGATGACCAGTGGGCGGGAGAACTCGGAGGTCTGGGCTTGGGCGGAAAGAGATGAAGCGATGAAGGCCAAAAGGAGCATGGCCGCGAGGAGGGTTTGTTGAATGCGAAGTTTCATCTTGGTAAGGTGTAGGGACAGTTTAACAAAATATCTTTATTGGACCATGATTTTCTTGACTTCCAGTCCATTTCGCCAGCGGATTCTGACAAAATAGAGGCCGGCAGGGGGATTTGTAAGGAGCAAGGGGACTTCGGCGGTACCGGAAAGGGGACTGCGGAAAAAGCGTTGGGACATGGGAAGCGAGACGCCTTTCATGTCCAGTAGCTCAATGCTCAATTTCGTTCCGGGCAGGTTCTCAATCAGCAGATTGGCCTCAGCAGTGGTTGGATTGGGCGAAATCGTGAAAGTTGGAGGGATATTGGGCTGGCTTTCAGAAGCTGCCACCTCAGCACATTGCTCCACCGAAGTGCCAACGCCCACCGCATGCCAGGCATTGACGCACTGGTCCACTTGAAAGGAGCCAAGTCCAAAGAGGTCGATGGCCGCTTGCACAGCCCCGGTTCGAGCATCTTGGTAGCCGGAATTCTGAGTCAAATAGAAACGCAAGTTCCGGTAAGCGATGCGGGCGGCGTCTTGCATGCCGATGCCGCAGACCCGTATCTCCCCATTGTTCACCAGGGTATCCACTACCGTCCCACCCTGAGCCAACAGGAAAAACCACCTGTTTTGCACCCCGCTGTTCGTGTGGACCCCGCATTGGTCATTGGTGCCATTGCAGTTCGCAGTGACATTCACCCAATTGTCTCCCAAGAAAAACGCAGGATCATTGTGCAACAAGGGATTTTCCAGATCGCGGAGCGCACCTCCCGCAATGTCTTCCCCCATTTCCCAATCTTCCGACCCCGCCGGACCAAACAGGCCCACCGAACGGTGCTCCACACAAGTGCCGAAAATGTCCGCAAAAGACTCGTTGAGCGCACCGGATTCCCCCGCATATTCCAACTCCGCTGTATGGTAAACCACCCCATGCGTGATCTCGTGCGCGACCACGTCCAGGGACACGAAGGGTTGGATGCCGTCGGCTTCCCCAAAATAGCCTTTGTCCTTGTCCGAATCCCAACTGGCATTGTAGGGGCTGTAATTGTTGTCGAGGCGGTAGACCAGCTTGATGCGCCTGCCACTGTTGTCCACGCTGTTGCGGCTGTGTTCCGATTGGAAGTAGTCGTAGGTCTGTGCGGCGGACCACTGAATGCTGACTTCGGCGCGGTGGTTGGTCAGCCAGTTGTTGTCGCTGTCATAGACATTGGTGTTCGTGGAGTTATGGCGGTTGAAGGTCTGGATAAAACTGCCCCTGCAATCGTCCTTGAGGAAATAGTCGTTGTGTGGCCAGCCCCGGTCTTCGGTGTCGAGGTCTTGGGAGCCATTGTACAAGGTGTTGCCGGTTCCCGAAACGCAGGAGAAGATGTAGGGAAGGGATTTAAAGGGGACCCCGGTAAGAGCGTCGATGTAGACGTAATCCCCGCCGAAGGGCGCGAGGGCTTCGACCTGGACTTTGAAACAAAGTCGGTAGTTGCTGGCGTGGTGATCGGTGCCGGGATTTTGTTTGGCAAAGACGAGTTCGGTAGGGGGCAGACTGTCCCATTGTGCCGGATCGCTGTGGTCCCATGCGAGTTGGTCGGCGGGGCTGCTCCGGTGGGCCTCGATGCAGGCTTCGAGTGGGGAAAGCAGGGGAGGAGCTTGGGGAAATGTGCCAAGGGCAATGTGGCCATTGGCCTTCTCCACACGCCCGTTTCGCACATGCAAAATGTATTCGGAGCCTTCGACGGGGATGCTGTCCACCAGGTGGGTGAATTTGGCATGTGTCCAGCCTTGGGGATCGGAGTTGTAGGACTTGACGCTGTAAAAGGAAGCGGGATCAATGTCCAGCGAGGCTTCGAGCAGTCCCCATAGGCCATTGGGATCGAGGTCTTGGTCGGGCTTGAGGAAGAGCCATTCCAAGGTAGAGGAGGAGGTGACGAACTCCTTCAAGGGAGTCGGAACGGGCGTTTGCGCAGAGGTGGAATAAAAGCAGGCAAATAGGGCGATTGCCACAAATGCAAGTTTGGTTTTCATGGTGTTTAAGCGGTTTGGTATGTGTTTGCAAAGTACCTGTCGTGCCAGGCGTATTTCTCAAAAGGCTAAAAAATGGTTTGTTGATCTTAACGCATGTTCAATATGGCAAAAAATAGTTGGATTGAAAAATGGTTTTTGTTATTTCTTGCTTCGCGACTGGAGACTTGCTGTACCAATTCCCGCTGCGAAGTGTTTCCCATGCGAAAGCAAATCACCTTGAGGGTTTGTTCTGAAGAGCAGCCATGCGAAAATGTTCTCGTCGATAAGTAGTTTCATCAAATGACTTTCAAGGTTCGGTTCTTGTCAGCGGAGTAGGCGAGGCAGGCCAAGATCAGACTTGACACACTTATTGGAACGTGCGTCCTGAGCGGGAAATATCTCCTTCCCGCGCAACTGCTGATGTGATGGAGGAAGGCCCTCCGGCGGCGGCTTGCTGGAGCAGCCGTCAAAGCGCCTGATGCTGCTGTGCCCAAAAGGTACGGTGGTGAGCGATCAGGAAAAGGTCCGCAAGACGGATTAGCTGCGATCAAGGGAGGTGAGCGAGAGCGAAACGACCGATGAAGCGTCGAGAAAGTAGACCTGACCCCAAAACCGCTGAGTGTTTTTATTGGCGGGATGACCATGGAAGGAGCCAGTTTACTGTCCATGGGGTGTCCGGCGTTTAGGCGGCACGACCCTTGATCAGGCGCATCAACGGAACAGGAGAAGCATCGTTTTCCGGCAAAGCCGGAGAACATGTGGCGGATCGGCCTGTATTAGCGTAGAAGTTCCTGTAATGGGAATGGAGTGAAGAGGCCGACCCATTCATGCTTTTGATCATTTCTCAACCAATTTCAATGAAGAATGGGAGGAAGAAAATGAACGAAAGAAAGTCCCTTCCGATCACGAAAGGGATGGTCTGGGCTGCCTGGCTGGCAGTGAGAAAAGGAGGAGAGGGAGCCGGAGTCGATGGAATCGGCATTTCAGAATTCGAAGCCAATTTGTCGGACAACCTGTACCGGCTGTGGAACCGAATGACCTCTGGAAGCTATTTTCCCTCGCCTGTCCGGCCGGTCCCGATCCCGAAGGGAAACGGCAAGGTTCGGGTGCTTGGCATCCCGACCGTCGCCGACCGGGTGGCCCAGATGGTTGCAAAGCAGTATCTGGAACCAAGGGTCGATCCATTGTTCCATGACAGTTCCTTTGGCTTTCGACCGGGACGCCGTGCGCACGATGCGCTTGCAGCCTGCCGGAACAACTGCCGGAGGCTGCCGTGGGTAATCGACTTGGACATTCAGAACTTCTTTGACGAGATCGACCATGAGCTTTTGATGAAGGCCCTGAAACGGCACGTTGGTGAGAACTGGCTGTTGCTGTATGTCAGGCGATGGCTTGAGGCAGGTGTGTTGGACCCCAATGGCCAATTGTCCTCGCGCCAGAGTGGAACGCCACAAGGCGGCGTGATCAGCCCTCTGCTGGCCAACCTTTTCCTCCACTATGTTTTTGACAAATGGATGGAGAAGTACCACGGGGAAATCTCCTTCGAGAGATACGCCGATGACATTATCGTCCATTGTCGAAACAAGATGGAAGCCAAACACCTTCATCAACAGATCATCCAACGCATGGCATCTTGCGGGCTGAAAATTCACCCCGTAAAGACCCAAATCGTGTATTGCAAGACCGAGTCGCGAAAGCAGGCCCATCCAAAGGTCTGTTTCGATTTTCTCGGCTTTACCTTCAAGCCCCGCTACAGTAAAAAGCGAGACGGGAGGATGTTCCTTGGATTCAATCCGGGAGTGAGCCGCAAGGCGTTGAAAAAGATGAACGCTCGCATAATTGCACTGAAAGTTCACCGCTGGTCCCACAAGACCCTCGAAGAGATAGCTGAATTCCTGAACCCGATTTTGCGGGGATGGCTCAACTACTTTTCTTGGTCGCGGCCATCGGAACTTTCACTGTTCTACTACCTGCTGAACAGCCGACTGGCGAAGTGGGTTCGGAACAAGTACAAGCGACTTCACAAATCAAAACGTCGATCTTGGGAATGGCTAAAGGAAAAAGCGCGGGAAAATCCCCGGCTGTTTGCCCACTGGGAAAACACGCTGGGGCGACCTGCGGACTGAATGGGAAGAGCCGGATGAGTCGAGAGGTTCACGTCCGGTTCTGTGAGAGGCTGGGGGTGAAATTCCCCCGGTCTACTCGACACTCTCACAGCGAAGACATGCTGCACTAGGATACCAGTCTCATAGCAATTTCAATATCCTTAAACAAAAAGAAACGGCCTGATCTTTGTCTCCAGTTTTGGGTTGCAAATCCAGTTCCGGCAATTCCACGGACGCTACGGCAGCCCCAAACTCACTGTGGAATTGCGGGAGATGGGCTTCGCGGTGTCGCGCAAACGAGTAGCCAAGTTGATGCGAATGGCCGGATTGCGAAGCATCATCCACCGAAAATACCGTCCTCGGACCACGGACTCCCAGCACCGCCTGCCAGTTTGTCCCAACCTGCTCAATCGTGAATTCAGCGCAGACGCCCCGGCAAGGCGATGGGTCTCAGATCTGACCTACATCCCTACAGGCAACGGCTGGACCTACCTGACCACAATCATGGACCTTTTTGACCGCAAGATCGTTGGCTGGGCGCTCAGTACAGACATGGAAACGGAAAACACCGTTATCCCCGCTTGGGAAAGAGCCATACGCAACAGGCCCATAGCAAAGGGAAAGCCGCTGTTTCACTCCGATCGTGGGGGGCAGTATGCTTCAAGAGACTTTCGAAAAGCAATAGGGGCCAAAAATGTACGGCAAAGCATGAGTAGAAAGGGTAACTGTTGGGACAATGCTCCCGCAGAAAGCTTCTTCAAGATCATCAAGTCGGAGATGGTCAACCACTTGCACTTTCACAATAAAAGCCAAGCTGAATTGGCAATCTTCGAGTTCATTGAGATATGGTACAACAGGCAGCGAAGGCATGCTGCTCTAGGATACCAATCGCCTATCAATTTTTTTATCATTAAACTAAAAGAAACGGCCTAATCTTTATCTCCAGTTTTGGGTTGCAAATCCATTTCCACCCTATTGCAAATTGCTCCCCCGCTTGATCTATCCCGCCTATGCAGCCCCCTGGTTGGAACAAAGTTGCTCCTGTTCTCTTTGTGCGCTACGGCTTTCTTTGGGGTGCACTTTAATTGTGACTTATGGGTGTGTCTTCCTTTTGCGTTTCATTTCACTTTTTCTTTTTCGCCGCACGGTCTCTGTGTACTGCGTATCCTTGTCTAACCTCCGCTCGTTGTGTATCTTCGGTGCTGTCGTACTGCCCACTAGGGACCACTTGTCTCCTCGCCCTCGCGCGTTCCCTTTCTTGTCTAAAAATTTGTCGTTTCTGACCCACCTACCCCTTACTGTTTTATACAATATCGTTTCGAATGCCGATAAGTTCATTGCACTTTTTAAGTATCCTCTCAGCAAGTTGTCTAGCTTGCTCTTCTGTCCCCTCGAGTTTTTCGTTTTTCCATTCTTCCTCATCCTTTTCATGTCTATAACCTGTGTCGTAACCGCTTCTATTTTCTCTTTGTGCTCCACTATCGCTTTCCAATGTGCTTCGGGCATGCCCAGGTTCCGTGCTGACCATTCGAAATCCTCACCACCGTCATCATAGTCCTTGTTCCAGTTGTCTTTTTTATCTTTCGGGTTGATTCTATAATCCGACTTTACACCTTGGTGGATGTTTCCTGGTATCCACCTTAGTAGCTGCATTAAAGTGTCGTGTGTATACGGTCTTTGCCGCCTGTTTTCAAGGTTAACCTTTTGCCTAAACTTACCCCATAACTTCTCTGCCATCGTGATACATTCATCTCCATCCGCCTGTATATCCTTTTTAAACTTTTTAAATGTATTTCGTGATTCTACCTTATCGCTTATTGACTTTGCCACGTACTTCTTCTCTTCTTGTGTGCGATTCCATCTCCTTTTAGTCCATATGTACCGTGATTCGTCGTCTACTCGTCTGTCATCAGTTATCTCCCGTTGCGTGCCCAAGTACTCTGCCATCCGTACCATGCCTTCCTCATATCTCGCGACGAACCATTCTTGCCTCGTTTGTCTGGTTGTCGTCTCATCACCCTCTATCACGGCTTCAAGTATCTCCGTCGCTATATTTTGCGCCTCCCCTTTACCATAATGTTTGATCATGCGCATCATTCCTTTCTCGTACTCTTCTCGTATCATTTTTTTCAGCCGTCCTTGGCTTTCTTTCTCCCATTCCCGGTACCCTGGCGCTTTCTTCCATATTTTACTTAGATACTCCTTCCCCATTAACTGCTCAATACTTTCAATTACTTTTTCTATCTTCCCTTCTGGGAATATATGGTGATAGGTATATTCGATTTTTTCTTCCTCCTCCTTGGTCTCCTTATTCCAGACTTGGTATTTGGGTGCTTCCGTATTTTCGTGTTTTGGCATCAACGTGTCGTAATCCGACGAGAACTGAATTATACGCTGCATCCCTACACTTTGGGAAAATCCGACCATGCTAACTCTATTGAGCTCTTGCGCAGGGTTCCACCATCCTATTCTCTTTCTCTGTGTGACAACGTTGTGCTGCCGTGTCTTCCGCCTGCTAAGCGCATCCGCCTCCCGCTCCAAGCCCACATCATCATTCACCCCCCCCCCCCGAACCTGCCGCGTCGCCCGGGCCCGCCCTTGCG
>CAYGRE010000176.1:0-8832 GCA_964352215.1 uncultured Bacteroidia bacterium | reverse complement strand
GCTACAAAGTGATGGACAAACTTCTTCTTTGCGTCGGCAGTGGCATAAGCTTCTGAGAGGGCACGCAACTGAGAGTTGGAGCCGAAGATCAGGTCTACCCTGGTTCCAGTCCAGCGAACATCTCCGGTGGAGCGGTCGCGGGCTTCAAAGATGTCCTTGGAGCCGGCGGAACTTTCCCATTCAGTGCTCATGTCAAGCAGGTTGACAAAGAAATCATTGGTCAGGGTTTCAGGCTGTTTGGTGAAGACACCATGCTGAGAACCTCCGGTGTTTGCGTTGAGCACCCGCAGGCCACCGACCAAAACCGTCATCTCAGGAGCGGTCAAGGTGAGCAACTGGGCACGGTCCAGCAAAAGTTCTTCTGCGCCACGGTCCTGATTGGGCTTCGCAAAGTTCCTGAATCCATCAGAATTTGGTTCCAGATGACCAATAGATTCGACATCGGTCTGGTCCTGGGTTGCGTCGGTACGACCAGCTGCAAAAGGAACAGTCACGTCATGCCCGGCTTTCTTGGCCGCAGCTTCCACCGCAGCAGATCCACCCAGGACAATCAGGTCGGCCAAAGAAACTTTCTTGCCACCCGTCTGTGCATTATTGAAGTCGTTCTGAATACCTTCGAGGGTCTTCAGGACATTCGCCAATTTGGCAGGCTGGTTGACTTCCCAGTCTTTCTGCGGAGCCAAACGGATACGTGCCCCGTTGGCACCTCCACGCTTGTCGGATCCACGGAAAGTGGCTGCAGATGACCAGGCCACAAAGACCAGTTGAGAGATGGTAAGACCGGAATTCAAAATAGTAGACTTGAGAGATGCGATGTCATTGGCATCGATCAGTGGATGGTCTACCGCCGGTACCGGATCCTGCCAGATCAGGGTTTCTGAGGGAACTTCTTTTCCTAAGTAGCGGGAAACAGGTCCCATATCACGGTGGGTCAGCTTGTACCATGCTCTCGCAAAGGCATCGGCAAACTCCTGTGGGTTTTCGTGGAAACGCTTTGAAATAGGAGCGTAGATGGGGTCCATCAGCAAGGCCATATCAGCCGTGGTCATGATGGGCGCGTGGCGACGATTGGGGTCGTGTGCATCAGGCACTGCATCAGCGAGGGCTCCACCTTTTGGAATCCACTGCTGCGCTCCAGCCGGGCTCTTGGTAAGTTCCCATTCATTTCCCAACAGGGTATCAAAATAGCTGTTGTCCCAGGTGGTTGGGGTAGCGGTCCAGGCACCTTCCACACCACTGGTGATGGTGTGTACGCCTTTGCCACTTCCAAAGGTATTCTTCCAGCCCAGGGCCTGCTGCTCAATAGGAGCGCCTTCAGGCTCAGGACCAACATATTTGCCAGGATCGGCGGCGCCGTGGGCCTTACCGAAGGTGTGACCACCTGCGACCAAGGCGACGGTTTCTTCGTCGTTCATGGCCATCCGGCCAAAGGTATCGCGGATGTCATAGGCAGATGCCAGGGGATCAGGGTTGCCATTGGGGCCTTCAGGATTTACATAGATCAATCCCATCTGCACCGCACCAAGTGGATTTGCGAGTTGACGGTCTCCTGAGTAACGCTCGTCACCCAGCCATTCGGTTTCAGGACCCCAGTAGATATCTCCTTCCGGCTCCCAGACGTCTTCGCGACCACCTGCGAAACCAAAGGTTTCAAAGCCCATGGATTCCAGAGCAACGTTTCCGGTGAGGACCATCAGGTCAGCCCAGGAGATTTTGCTGCCGTACTTCTGCTTGATTGGCCAGAGGAGGCGACGTGCCTTGTCGAGGTTGCCGTTGTCCGGCCAGCTGTTCAAGGGTGCGAAACGAAGCGTTCCTGCGGAAGCGCCACCGCGGCCATCACCCACCCGGTAAGTACCGGCGCTGTGCCAGGCCATACGGATAAAAAATGGTCCATAGTGACCGTAGTCAGCCGGCCACCAATCCTGAGAATCGGTCATCAGGTCGTTGAGGTCCTTTTTTACTGCATCGAGGTCAAGACTTTTAAATGCTTCTGCGTAGTCAAAATCTTCTCCCATCGGATTCGTCAAAGGAGAGTTCTGGTGCAGCATCTTCAAGTTCAGATTATTGGGCCACCAAGAGCTATTTGAAAGTGCTCCTGCTGCTGTGTGTCTGTGTGCTGCGTGCATTACCGGACATTTTCCTTCTCCGTTCATAGTACCGTGGGGATTTGATTCTGTATGTGTGTTATCTGCCATATTTGAATCTGTATTTAGCTCAAAAATACTGAATTATTGTCGATAATTTTCATCTATATCATTGATACAACCATAGGTTCAGCCTATACACCTTCCTCAGTGGCAATAGTCAAAACATATACCGATCAGGAACTGGTCTCAGGCAGCTGTTTCGAATGACTGTACACAAAATACAGCTTTGGTGAACAATTCACAGGATTTCAGGCAGGTAAAATATATGATTCTTTCCCATATTAGTGGACATGGAAAGTGCACCCCAAATCGCAAATCGTTTCAGAGAAGTCCTTTTGAATGGCAAGTGGATTGCCAATACCAATTATAAAAGCCTATTATCGGATATAACCTGGGAGCAGGCAACCACCAAAATCGGGTCACTGAATACGATCGCCGCCCTGGCCTACCATGTCAACTATTACATTGCCGGCCTGGTGAATGTATTCGAAGGGGGTGGGCTCGAGATCCGGGACAAATTCAGTTTTGACCTGCCCCCCATTCCTTCTCAGGAAGCCTGGGAAGGACTACTGAGCGAAATGAACGACAATGCGGAAAAGTTCGCCAAGCATGTGGAGTCTCTGTCCGATGCGCAATTGGAGGCCATTTTCGTGAATGAGAAATACGGTACTTATCGCCGGAATATTGAGGGGCTGATTGAGCACAGTTATTATCATTTGGGACAAATCTCGCTGATCAGGAAGATGGTCGAAGAATGGGAGGAGGGGTAAATGAGCCGAGATTTCTACCTCCTGATGGATTCCTGTTTGTGCTGCGCATACACCGTAACCATGTGGCTGGAAGAACTTCAGGACAACCGGCACTTCAAAGGTGTATTGCTCAGGGAAGACAAACCAGCAGACTCCTTGTTGGAGCGGAGAAACAGTTTCCACCAAGAAAATGCGGGAAGTAAAGTCGTCACCGAAGGGATGATCCGGGAACTCAGGCAATTGTACCCTTACCTCGATGAGACGGAACAAGCCATGATCAAGCTATTTGGCATTCCTCAATATGCAGTTAGCCAGGCTGCAAATACCTATTTTCTGGGGCCGGATATCAATGGAAAGAAGGCCGGAGACTGGACAAAAAACAATATTTCGGATTCCCGGCCGGTGATCTTTTCTCATCTTGGTCAAATCGTTGAGCCTTGGTGGATTGAACTTACGGAAAACCAACTGCTCAATGTCCACTCGGCGGTATTGCCTTATGGTCGCGGCATCTATGTGATTGAGAACATTGCTGCACTGCAAGACCTGGAATGGTTTAATCTGGCGGCTGGATATACCATCCATTACATAGACAGCGGGGTTGATACCGGCCCCATCATCAGTACCACCCCTATCAACGACCCGCTTCAATTCAACTCCATCTGGGAGCTAAAGGGCCATACCTACCACTCAGGATATCGTTCCTATCTGGAATTGGCGAAGGAGCTAATGGTGCAGGGGGCCGATTTACCCTCCTCCAAAGTCCAGACTGATATTCAAAGCAGGGTCTTTGAGTACCAAGACTTCACGGAAGAAAGAAAACGCCTTGCTGAAGAGGGGTACAAGGCAATGAAATCGGCAATTCGAAAATGACTATTTGGGCCCAGAGTACAATTGGGCGAATTCTACTCGGCATCATAGTGCAAATGAGCGAATCCTACTCGGCATCCGAATTCAGGTGCGTCAGCACCCACAGCTCAACTTCTTCATTTGATCGCCAGTGCTGATCTCGCTTGGTTTTTCCTGAAGCTGGTTTCACTGACTTTTTGTAGCATTTTTCCAACTGAAACCGTCCTCCTTCTGCCAGTTCTTCTTCAATCGGATGGCCCTCGGTCAAATTTGTGATCCGGGCCAGGTTCGAAAATATAAGTACCAACTTCCCTTCAGGTAAAAGCCGCTCCCTGGCTTCGGCAAAGAACTCTGGAAAGAGCTTGTCATCGTAATACATCGCCTCGTCAGCAACCTCGGAATCCTCAGCTTTTGGCATCCAGGGAGGATTGAAAACAATCAACTCAGTCTGCTTTTCCCATTTGCCAAACAGATGCCCCAGGTCCAATTCTATCTTTCGAGACAACTTGGTTTCCCCCATGAACTCCTTCAAACCCACCACTGCATTGGGATTTGTATCCGTTGCAAAGACCTTTTGGAACCCATGCCTGACCATTTGAAAAGCAAGTACTCCACTTCCGATCCCTACTTCGATGGCTGATTTTTTGGGTCCCTGGTATCGCTTCAGCCAATTGTCAAACAGGATCAAATGATCGAAGCGGGTAGGAAAATATACCCCATAATAAGGATGTATTTTATTGCGGAGCACTGGAATGGAAACCCCATTCAGGTACCATTGCCAGGCGCTGTTGAGCCCCTGGATTTGGGGAAAAGGCAGCAGGAAATATTCGTTTTCAGGATAGAGCTTCTCCAACCAACCGATCGCAGGAGACCGCTTGACCGCCAATTTATGGTCCACGATCTCCAAGAGAATGAGATTGGACAGTTGCTGGTAGGCGGATCGAAAAGCACGTTGTTCCTGAAATGACTTGTTGGGGATTTTCCGTTTGAGATGGGCCTTTAATTCCTGGAGAAGGGTCAATCCATTGTTGAAAAACCCGGTAATCAATACGTACTGACCAGCCTCTAAAGCCTCAATGGTATGCTTAACATCGGCTCCCCGCTTGAAGGCTATGGTTGGGGGTTTCGCTAAAATAGGTGTTGGCTTGTTTACCTCGAATTCTGTCTCCATCGCTTGGTCTCTCATTTCCCTGAAGTTACGGATTCCTTTTTCCTTTTCAGGATTTCATATTTAACTGAAAGCGATATATTTATCCATAAATTGCACTGAACACCAATCGAAGACCACACCATGAAGTTCAAAATATCCCTGTTTGGGACACTAATGTTCCTCCTCGTCACCGTTGCTTTCCCACTGCAGCAATTCGCACAAAACGCCCTCGATTTTGATGGTATCAACGATCAGGTGGTAGTTCCCAATGCCTCCTCCACCATTGCCAACGGCAATCTCTCTCTCGCATTCTGGGTCTACCCCACCAACCCCAATCCGGGTTTTCCTGACTTTGATGGCATTGCCGGCTTCAGAAATGACGCCAGCGCAGATTTTTACATCCTCCAACTGAGTGCTACCAATGTTGAGGCCCGCTTCCGCAACAGCAGCGGCACCAATTATGACATCGTTTACAGTGGGCTGATTCTGAATACCTGGAACCATTTCGTATTTACCTACAATGGCTCCGCTTTGAATTTGTACCACAATGGCAGCCTTGTCAGTACACTTCCCGCTGCCGGAGCGATCACCAGTACCGCAACCCCGTTGAATATCGGCTTCGTTCCATTCAGCAACAATCCTTTCTATCTGGATGGACGGTTGGACGATGTCTGTCTTTACAATGCCGCCCTTGGCCAGGCGGATGTGACCGCCTTGTACACCGATTGCGCTGTGAATCTCTCCCACCCCAACCTGCAACTGTGTTATGAATTCAACCAGGGAGTTGCAGGAGGCGTGAATACCGGGATTACTTCGGCCACGGACAGCAAGGGAAATATCAATGGAAACCTGTCTGGATTTGCTTTGAATGGCACCACCTCGAATTTCATTGCTTATGGCAACAATACCACGGCCTCTCTCAGTCCGGTGGCCAGTTGCAGTTACACCTCCCCTAGTGGAAATTACACCTGGGACAGCAGTGGTGTGTATACGGATACCATTCCCAATGCCGGAGGTTGTGACAGCATCCTGACCATCAACCTGACCGTGAATCCTTCTGATACTACCCTGAACCCCACCGTTTGCAGCAGTTACACCAGCCCGAGCGGTTTGGTATTTGACTCCACCGGGACCTACCAGGACACCGTCCTGGCCAGCGGTGGCTGCGATTCTGTATTCACCATCAACCTTACGGTTAACAATACTTTTGCGAATATGGCGGATACCTCCTGCCAATCCTATACCAGCCCCAGCGGCAATGTCTGGACCATGAGCGGTATTT
Source organism: uncultured Bacteroidia bacterium (assembly GCA_964352215.1). Classification (GTDB taxonomy): domain Bacteria; phylum Bacteroidota; class Bacteroidia; order J057; family JADKCL01; genus CAWUKT01. The sequence goes on along the minus strand of CAYGRE010000176.1, from coordinate 2,658 downwards.
ACCTGGACACGATCCCGAATATGGCCAATTGTGACAGCATCATCACCATCGACCTCACCGTCAACAGCCTGGACACCAGTGTCTCCCAATCCGGCAATACCCTCACCTCCAACGCCACCGCTGTCTCCTACCAATGGGTCAACTGCGACAACAATTTTGCCGCCATTCCCGGAGCGACCAACAGCAGCTTTACCGTTTCTTTCAACGGCAATTATGCGGTGATCATTTCAGACAGTGCTTGTTCAGATACTTCGGCTTGTTTCCTGCTCACCCCGGTCTCTGTCCTTGCCTCACAATTGTCGGGCAGTATCCGGGCGGTTCCGAATCCACACCAGGATGGGTTCAGGTTGGATCTTCCCCGTGAATTTGCACGGGTGGAAGTGCAAGTCACCGATCTGACCGGAAAACTGGTTCTGCACAGGACCTTTGAGAACAGCCAGTTTGTCCCTCTGGCTATGGAGGCGGCTCCCGGTGTTTATTTCGTCCGGGTTTGGGCCGATGGACAGCTGGAAACCATAAAAGTGATGCGAAAATGAGGTGAGGGTGATTGCTTCGAAAGCAATCAGGAAATCTCGCGACACAGGAAATCGCGCGACAGTGATTGCTTCGAAAGCAATCAGGAATTTATTCGCAGGGTCTACTGAAATTCGTAGACAAAGCCGGTGGAAACGGTCAAGAAGTTCAACCAGTTGCGTACGTAGCCATCGCCCGGACCATCCGGATCAGACGTTCCTACCGCTCCACCACCAAGATAACGGGCATTCAAAAAGGCGGTGACGGGTCCACTTATGTGGAGGCCCTGCCGCAAGCTCGCATCCAGAATTGCTCCCACAACTTCGTTGTCACTTCCGTTGAGGTAACTGATCGGCGCATAAATGCCATCGGCTTCTATCTCAGTGTAGAGTCGGTCGTTCCAGCGGGCGCGGCTTCGGACCTTGATGGCCGGTACCGGCCCTACGTCCCGGTTGGTCCGGTAAAGGGTGCCATCCGCAGATTCGAAGGAAATGGTCGCGTTGCGGATTTGCAAGCTACCTCCCAGGCCCAGTGAAAACTTCTCACTGTTGGGCAGCACCTCCCGCAGGTAGCTGAAGCGGTAAAACGGAAAATTGTAGAGCAATTTCACACTTGAATTGGCGGGGAAGGTGAGGTCGTCCACGATCAGATCGTTGTTGAGGAGCACCTGGGACTCGATCCGCAGGGGCTGGTAGAGAAATACAAAAGTATTGCGTTGCTTCTGTTCCAACTCCAGGGAAAATCTGGTGATCGGGAACAGCACATCCTGCCCGCCGTCCCGGCGGTAGTCGAAGTAGGTGCCGCTGTTGCTGAACTGTATTTTGTGATCGAGTACGCTGAGAAACCCGATCTCGGCCACGCCTCGGAGCTTGATGTCATTCGGTGCGTCTGAGTTGTTGGCGGTGCTTCCCTGGGCCGACAGGCTTCCGGCTGAGATGAAGAGGAGAAATAGGAGAGATAGGATGTTTTTGCGCATAGTGATTCTATTTGATACTACGAGCATAACCTGTGTAGGGGCAATGTGTTTTTTGGGGGGGTAGTTTCTGGTGCAGGAAAGGAGGCGCCATTGGAGTGGAAATCAGGCTCTATCGCCAGAATCTCGAAAAATCAGAATCCAAGGAGATCGGAGAGCCTTTGCGGATTCCTTGCGTTGTCCCAGAAAGCCAGGACGATAACATCATTTTCCTTGCCTTCTCCTCAATAACTCCTTCGCCTCAGCACGGGACATAACATTTCCATCTTTGTAGTCTTGTTGCCCCTTTTCGATACTTTCCTTTACGGGTTCTGGCAAATCAGTCCACCAATCTCCCTGCTGGTGAGACCTGGCAATTTGCTCTAGTTCAGCGATCAGTTTCTGATCATTCAATCCCTGCAACCAGTCCATTAAAAAGTTTCTACTTGCTTGAAGATCCATTGAATAAAGATAAGCAAAAGGGTTGACATTAGGGAAAACAGGCCTTAAAAAGCCCACCAATCCCCCTCCGTCACAAATCCTGTTTGGAGATGATTCAAAATAAAATAAATTGTATCCGTCCAAGCATCGGTTAGCTGATAGAAACATGGGCCCAAACCTCTACCAAAAACCCCAAAAACACCCAGTAAGATGAAGGTTACACCCGAACACAATCAACGAATAGCCAATATGAAATTTGCTTCCGTTTACCCGCATTACGTGACAAAGGTGGAAAAGAAAGGCAGAACAAAGGAAGAACTGCACCAGGTGATTGAGTGGCTCACCGGCTTTGATGAAAGCAAACTTCAGGAATTGATAGATGAAAAAGTAACCTTTGAAGAATTCTTCAAGCAAGCGGATTTGAATCCCAATGCGCATCTGATCAAGGGGGTCATCTGCGGTTATCGAATCGAGGAAATAGACAATCCTTTGACCCAACAAGCCCGGTATTTGGACAAGGTGGTGGATGAGTTAGCCAAGGGACGTAAGATGGAAAAGATTCTAAGGGAATCTTGAACCAGGGTTTACTTGCAGTCTCAAGCCTTTTTATTATTCCTGTTTCAGTAATTTGAATGGACAAAATAGCAATTCAGCGTTTGGGTCCGGAGGTGAACTTTTGCGGGTCGATGCCCGAAGTGCCGAGGGAATCAAGGCGAACTGGTTTGGCCAGGGTGACCGAGCGGTTGAGGGTC
>CAYGRE010000175.1:0-8854 GCA_964352215.1 uncultured Bacteroidia bacterium | reverse complement strand
CTCTACATTCTCTGCACCTTTTCCTGCTGAGAATGAAAGGTGAGGACCTTTCTTAGCAGCAGGTGAGTTAGGAGGGAAAAATTCTCGGTATTCAGAGTCCTCAAGTCCTTTTTGACTGAGAAATACTTCAAATTCCTTTTCGTTGATAATCACGACGCTGTCCACCATGCCCTGAGGGGCAAGGCGATTCAGGAACTCACTGGCCGTTGTAGGCCGGGTTCTAGAACCAGTTGGGAAAAAGTACGTCGCGAAGATGATGAACAGCAAGATCAGTGCGTAGATCCAGTATAAATTACTGGAGCTTTTTGGCCCGCCTGATCCACGTCCACCCTGATTGCTTTTGTTGTCTGGTTTACCTGCCATTCAGATGTGTGAAAAGTGTGTTCAAATTATAATTGTGGCTTTTAACCAAGGATGTAAAGTTAATCCAATTGAAGTTATAACGAAACAAGCACCCTAAAGTTTGGTCGGTTATCACTCTCCACAGATTCTTCCCCTTTTCTCTTAAATCTTCCCCTTTTCTTCTAAATTTGCTCCATGCTGGTTATGAAATTCGGGGGAGCTTCAGTCAAAGATGCGGAAGCGGTTCGCAATGTATGCCGTATCATTCAGTCTTATATCCCTAAGGATAAATTGTTGGTGGTCATTTCCGCGATGGACAAGACTACCAATCACCTGGAGTCCCTGGCCTGGCTTGCCCGGGATGCAAAGGAAGAAGGAACCTGGATCCAGTTTCGAAAAATCAAAGATTTCCACCTGGAAATGACGGATGCCTTATTCGGTTCCGATGACTACGGAGTCCGTGAAAAAGTTGGAGATTACTTCTTTCAGATCGAGCGGATCATCCAGGGAATCCTGTTGCTGGGAGAATTCCCTGACCGGACCTACGACCGGATTGTAGCCTTCGGAGAGCTGTTGTCTACCGCAATTGTAAGTGGGTATTTGCAAAAAGAAGGATTGGATGCCGTTTGTCCGGATGCCAGAGAAATCATCAAAACCGATGCAGCCTATACCCATGCGACTGTGATCTGGTCTCTTACCCAGGAGAATATCACCAACAAGGTGCTGCCATTGCTCAACGAAGGCAAAGTAGTGGTTACCCAAGGGTTTATCGCCTCCAGTTTGGAAAATAAAGTCACAACTCTGGGCCGGGAAGGATCCGACTACACAGGTTCAATTTTCGCGGCATGTCTTGGAGCAGAGAGTTTTACCGTATGGAAAGATGTGAAGGGTATTCTCAATGGAGACCCGCGCATTGAGCCGGAAACAACCAAACTAGATGCCATCAGCTATGAACGGGCGGTGGAGATGACTTTCTATGGCGCCTCTGTTATTCACCCCAAAACCATCAAGCCACTTCGCAATGCAGGTATCCCCTTGTATGTAAAGTGCTTCAAAGATATTTCTGAGGTAGGTACTGTGATTGGGGACCTGGAGGCAGAGGTGATGCCGAAAGGCGTCTGCTCAAAGGTCAGGAAAAAAAAACAGGTGCTGGTTACCATAACACCGAAGGACTTTTCCTTTATGGAAGGGGCCCTCTTAGGGAGAATATTCTCAAGAGTAGCCAGGGCTGGTATCCAGGTGAACTTGATCCAGACAACTGCGATTTCCCTGACCCTCTGTGCCGACAACAGCCCCTCGGCCGTCCAAGAATTCGAGTCCCTGTTGATGGATGATTTCAAGGTAAGCCTCAAGGACGGAATGGAGTTGCATACCTTTATCGGCTATGGTCCTAAGGAGTTGGAGCTGGCAGAATCAGCGGTATTAAGTCAGCTGACTGGAGGAAGATTATTGTTGGTAGAGCAGACAGATTTACGGTGATAGCTTGCTTTATCCATGATACACTGCTTCCCCCAAGCATTGATATACCGGGCAAGAAACTGAAAGAGGCTGCCCTTTTGAGACAGCCTCTTTCAGCTATGATAGAGCCATTTGAAGTTGAAAGCAGATGGCCGGGTTTATTTCACCCTGTCGCTATTGAATCATCATCCGGATGACCCCACGCCGACCTTCCAACTCAACTTCCAGGAAGTACATTCCTGCATCCAGACCCTGGATGCCGACTTGGTTGCGACGGTCATAAACCGTTTGCTTCCAGACCATTCGACCTAGCGCATCGCGCAAGGTCAGGCCTGCTTCCATCCAGTTGCCTTCCGGCAACTCAACCGAGAACATGCCCTGATTCGGATTGGGCCACAGGCCAATCTCCATGGCGAAATCGTCTTCCAATCCAACGGTCAGGTCAATGATAAAGATCGCGGTATCTGTACCGCAGGGACTGCTGGCGATCAAAGTCACTGTATAGACACCCTGAGCAATATACGTATGCAATGGGTTTTGCATCGTTGAGGTAGCACCGTCCCCAAAGTCCCATGCCCAGGAAGTCGCACTGACACTCTGGTCGATGAATTGGTAGGCATTGTTGGCCAGGGTATCCACCATGAAGGCAGCTTGGGTATTTGCAGACGGATCTACAAAAATGGTATCGCTGACAGATTGACCATAACCGGGATCACTGACCGTGACGATGTATGTGCCCGCGGTATCCACCACAATGGTCTGGGTGGTATCGCCGGTGGACCAGGCAATCTGGTAATCCGTTGCACCTGCGTCGAGGACGAGGCTGTCCCCACAGAAGAGGGTATCGTTGCCCAGTGCAACGGACAGCTGTAGTTTCATATCCTCCGTATAGCGGGGCAGTAATTGATAACCACTGGTATAAGGATTGCTGCTGTCAAATTGCCCACCCAGGCCACAGACATCAAATTTGCCCAGGGGAGCTGGCAATGCATAAAGGGTAACATCTGCATCTACCCGCATCTGAATGGTATCGGTGCCGTTGGTGATGTCGACATTGAAACCTGAACCGGAATTGGTCCACTGAGCTGGATTGATCACATAAGCGTCTTCGAAGACAACCAGATTGGATTCCGTAAATTCTCCCAACTGGGTGACTATATCCGGAGTTTTCAGGGTATTCCCGGTGTTCACCAGCAAAATGCTGTCAGGGTCCATTTGCAACAGCCCATTGAATTGGCCAATGGTTCCCCGCAGGATGATACTGTCACCTTCCTGCACGGTATAGCCACTCACCTGGTTGAAATCAAAGACCCCAATCCCTCCAGTGCTGCCAATCATGGTGAATTGGAGGCCACTTGGACGCATATTTACCCCGTAAACGATTCCACCTACGAAGCAGGTAACCCCAATGGAGTCTCCAACCCCATCGGCATCAACAGTGTTGATGGTCCCGATCGGATAAGTTGGATACTCATTGTCTACAATATTTACCTGAACGCTGCCATTGCTGCCGATCAAGGCCCCGTTGGTAGGGTTTTGCAATTCCAGGGTGAAGAATTCCAGCCCTTCGAGGTCGGTATCGTCAACGATTATGATGGTGCTGAGGCTTTGCGCTGTACTTGAACCAGCAGGAAATGTGATCAGGGTAGGGGGGCTGTAGGTGAAGTCATTCCCTAAGGTAGCCGTACCAGTACCCAAAACGACTTCAACCGTAGTCGCATTGGAAGGATCGGGGCTGGTGATCAGGATATCAATTGAAATCTGCCCGGCATCTTCATCGAAAGATAAATTGCTGCTGGCAAATTGTACCTCAGGAACAGTTGGGGCAACCCCACATGGATTCATGCTGTGCATTCCCAAGCTATCAGTCGTATTTTGTGGAAAGACATCCCACTCACCCTGTCCGGTGGTCCAATCAGGGTTGCCTTGACGGATATTGAACTTACGAACCAAAGTAAATTCACTGGTCGCACCCGTACCTACCGGCCAATTTGTTCCCGGATCTTCGCCTACCCGGCCGATGGCATCCAGGGTATCTCCGGTATTGCGATTGATCAAAACGAGCGCGTCGTCCCCATTGTAGAAAGTCATAGTATGCGAGGTATCCGACTGGGCCACAATAGCAGCATTGCCACTCGGATTGCCGATCACAAAGACGTCAGCACTGGCCAGCATTCCCTGTGGGAAAAGCGAATCGGTTGCAGTGCCGATGCCATTGTTGAACCGGTACAAGACATAGCCGCTCAGATCCACGGTTGTATCCATCGGATTGTAGATCTCCAGTGCCTTGTTGGAGGACGAACCCTCAATGTATTCAGAAAAGAAGATGTCGTCAGAGCAGCCGGGCCCTTGGGTAGCACAAGGAGTCATCGAATGCACACCGAGGGAGTCATCCGTGTCAATGGGGAAAACATCCCATTGCGCGACGCCAACCGCCCAGTCAGCGGTGCCTTCCTGAATGCCGATCATCCTGACCAGCGTGAAGTTGTTGGTGGCACCAGAACCTACCGTCCATCCTGATCCGGGGTCAACCCCGACCTCACCGATAGCATCAAGGGTGTCACCGGTTTGATTGTTGACCAGGACAATGGCATCATCCCCATTGAAAAAGGTCATGGTATGCGTTGTGTCCGAATTGGAGGTGATACCGGCAAGAGAAGCGCTTGGGTTGGTGATGAGGAATACATCCCCCGCCGCCAGGGTTCCCTGAGGAAAGAGGCTGTCCGAGGCAGTGGAGTCCCCATTATTGAACCGGTAAAGGGTATAGTCGGTGAGATTCACTGTATTCCCGGTAGGGTTGTAAATCTCAAGTGCTTTGTTGGAGGAGGAGCCTTCCAGATACTCCGAGAAAAATAGGTCTCCACACTGGGCCTGAATGCCTGTTGCAAAGCCAAACAGTAGGATTGCGACCAAGTAAATCTTCTTCATACTATTGTAAACAGATATTTTTAATAAACTGCCGCAAAAGTAATGAGACTTTAAGACGATAATATTAAGAGATTGTCAACAGAGGGGAAATTTAAAACTTGCCTTCAGAAATCAGGGCGATCCAGAATTTGCTTCATGATGATCGCCTGCTTGATATTGCTGGTCTTGAGCAATTGTTTCCGCTTCACCGCCCGCCTCTTCTTGGCTTCGCCCGCCCGGGATTTACTTGCGTCCTTCTCAGGATCAAAATAATTGTGGGTATGGTGCTTGAGCGTTTTACCCTGGCTATGGGCGCGGGTATATTCATTGACCAGTCTGGTCTCCGAAAAGTGATCCGCTGCAATCGGTGGAGTATAGGCCACCGCACGGTTGGCGGGTAGTGGGGGAGGGGAAGTACTCCGGGATTTGGATTTCGCTGAACCCGAACGCTGTCTCGAACTGTTCTGAGACCTCCGTGCCAAACTGTTCTGATGGCTGTTCCCTGCGTGGGAGGAACTGCCAGTACCGTGGGAGGAACTACCAGTACTTTGGCGATTACCATTCCCCGGAGGATTAACCGCTGGTGGCCGAAGACCCTGGCTGTTCTTAGCCGCACCCATAAAGGTGCGAATGATCACAATAAGAACAATGATCGCAGGGACGATGTATTCCATACCTCTAAGATAAGGATAGTTTCTTGAAAACTAGGACTTCCTCAAAAGCCTAAATAATTCTATCTTCGTTCCCACTTTTGGAATTAATGTTCAGATGAGCCGTCGCAAAGACGCTCCCCGTAAATAGCCACATGCAGCTCAAGAGCCTCGACATTTCTGGCTTCAAGTCCTTCGCGGACAAAACCACCTTCCTCTTTGACAAGGGGATCACAGGGATCGTAGGGCCCAATGGTTGCGGTAAATCGAATATTGTGGACTCCATCAGGTGGGTGCTGGGAGAGCAAAAAACACGGAAATTGCGTTCAGAGAAGATGGAGAATATCATCTTCAACGGAACCACGAAGCGACGCAAAGGCTCCTTCGCCAGTGTCACCCTCACCTTCGAAAACACCAAAAACATACTCCCAACTGAGTACAGTACCGTCGCTGTAACCCGGAAATTGTACCGAAACGGAGACTCTTCCTACGCGATCAACGACATCCCCTGCCGCCTCAAGGATATTCAAAACCTCTTCCTGGACACCGGGATTGGTTCAGATTCCTATGCCATTATCGAACTGAAAATGGTGGACGAGATCCTCAACGACAAGGAAAATTCCCGGCGGATGTTGTTCGAAGAGGCAGCCGGCATCTCCAAGTACAAGATCAGGAAGAAGGAGACCCTCCGGAAACTGGGGGATACCGAGAAGGACCTGGAACGGGTAGAGGATGTCCTCTTTGAGATCGACAAGCAACTCAAATCTCTCGAAAAGCAAGCCAGGAAGGCCAAGCGCTATTTTGAGATCAAGGACAAATACCAGGTCGTCAGTTCCCAACACGCCTGGTTTGCCATTCGACATCTGAGGGAAGAATATGTAGGAGTTCAGTTAGAAGAAAAGGATTTTGAAGACCGGACCGCTGAAATCCAATCCACAGTTGCCAGGCATGAGGCAAGAATCCAGGAATTGCGACGTCAGCAGTTAGAGAATGAAAACCGGTTGTCGGATTCGCAAAAAGACCTGAATGAGCATATCGCCAAGATCAGGGAGATCGAAAAGGACAAGTCGATCCGCAATGAACGGCTGAAATACCTGCAGCAGCGTGAAATAGCGATCGCAAATCAGTTGGAGCAAGACAAGAAAGTCTATGTGCGGACCGGAGAAGAGTTGCAAGAGCTCAGAACCAAGTTGCAGCAGGTGGAAGGAGATCACAAGCAGGCCAAAACCTTGCTGGACCAGTTGAAGCTTGAGCACGAAGAAGTCAAAGGAATACTGGAAGAACTGAAGTTTCAGGTGCAGGGATATGCAGAAGAGCACCGGGAATCAGAGCAAGCCTTGAATAAATTGTCCAAGGATTCGGAGATCAAGCAGATTCAAATCCAGAGTTTCCGCAAAGAGATCGAGCGGAACGAAAAGGACAAGTCAAACCGGGAAGAGGAGATGGATGCCTTTGCCGACCGTCTGAAACAGCTCAGCGATGAGGTGGCAGTACTGGACAGCGCGGTTGCTGAATTGAGAAGGTTGAAAGAGGAGAACGACACCGCCCTGGAGGAATCTACCCGTTTGATTGAAGAACTTAAAGACAAGATTTACAAGAAGAACCGGGGCCTGGATGCCCGGCTGAATGAATACCAGCTGACCAAGTCCCTGGTTGAAAACCTGGAAGGGTTTCCGGAATCGGTCAAGTTTCTGAAGAAGTCTGCGAATTGGGTCAAAGATGCACCCTTATTGTCGGACATCTTTTACACCGATGAAAATTATAAGGTTGCCTTCGAAAACCTGCTGGAACCCTATCTGAGCTATTATATTGTAGATGCCAGGGTTCATGCCTACCAGGCCATCAAGCTACTTTCCGATGCCTCCAAGGGGCGGGCCAACTTCTTCGTCCTGGAAGAACTTGACGATTATCAACCTCACAAAAGGGTCGAAATCGAAGGAGCAGTTGCAGCCTTGGACGTGGTGGAAGTCGGAGAGAAATACCACAAGCTGGCTGAATTTCTATTGGATAAAGTCTACGTAGTTGACCAGGATCAGATGATCCCGGAAGATGTCCCCGAAGGGCTGGTATTCATCACCCGGCAGGGAGATTTGCAACGTCGCAAGTACAGGCTGGGAGGTGGTTCTGTGGGTCTATTTCAGGGAAAACGATTGGGCCGGGCGCGTAACCTTCAGAAACTGGACAAAGAGATCAAAGCCCTTGAAAAAGAACTGAACGAATTGAAAACCCAGTTGCACAAGCAGGAGCAGCGGCACCAGGGATTTCGCGAGAAAAAATACGGCAAGGAGCTGGACAAGCAAAACCAGACCTTGCAACAGAAGAACAAGGAATTAGGCGTACTTCAGGCCAGGGAGCAGGAACACCTCGAGTTCCTGAAGCGAGTTGGGCAACGCACCGACCAGATCGAACAGGAAATGAGATTCCTGGAAGATTCCGTGGTTTTGGCCGCTCCAGAGATTGAGCGGCTCAAGGTCGCTGTGAGTGAGCAACTTGCCATCCTCAACGAGGTCAAAATCCAGCAGGAAAGCAAGGAGGGAGAGGTTGCCGAGAAGTCGCAGGCATTCAACCAGCAAAACATCAAGTATATCCAGCTGAAGAACCACCTGGAGATGTTGGAAAAGGACGCTGGGCGAAAGGAGGACCGCTTGCAGGAATTGGAGCGGGCCGAGAAGAAGAACAAAACAGAATTGGCCGAAACCAAGGCCAATATCCATGAGCTGGTGGACAACAGCATGCAGGACGACGAAGAAGTCGTGGCCTTGTATGCAGAGAAGAAGCAGAAAGAAGAGCGGACTGGTGGCTTGGAGCAGATCGTAGGGCAGATGAGAATCAATATTCAGGAGACGGAAGATCTTGTACGGGCCGAACGAAAGAAAAAAGAGGCTCAGGATGAGGAGAAAGGCAAAATCCAGGAACGGATCACCGATATCAAGATCAAACTGAATTCCCTCAAAGAGCGGATGGAGGTTGAATTCAAGGTAGACATCAGCGACCTGGACGAAGAGGAATTGTTTCCGGATGGGATGGATAAATATTCAGCCGAAGGAGTGGAAGAGGAAATGTTGAAGATGCGTCAGCGGATGCAAAACTATGGGGAAATCAACCCCATGGCCGTAGAGGCCTTCGACGAAATGAAAGAACGGTTTGACTTCATTGAGGAACAGAAGAAGGACCTGGTGGAGGCGAAAGATCTTCTGATGAGTACCATTTCTGAAATTGACAAAACCGCTACTGAGAAATTCATGGAGGCCTTTGGCATGGTGAGGGACAACTTCAAAAAAGTCTTCCAGCACCTGTTCCATCCCGGCGATACCTGCGATCTCAAACTCGAGAACCCTGATGAACCTCTCGATTCCAGCATCGAGATCATGGCCAAGCCCAAGGGCAAGCGCCCCCTCACCATCAACCAGTTGAGTGGAGGAGAAAAGACCCTGACGGCCATCTCCCTGTTGTTCGCCATCTACCTGCTCAAGCCCGCCCCATTCTGTATCTTTGAC
>CAYGRE010000174.1:0-9097 GCA_964352215.1 uncultured Bacteroidia bacterium | reverse complement strand
GGAGAAGTTCCCGTTTTGGGCAGGGAGTGCCTGAACGAGCATAGGCATAGCAACCACCTTAAAACTTATATTCAGTTTCTCCCCAATGTACTGAAACCAATCTTTGGTGACCAGCAAGGCGTCCAACCGTTTTTGAATGGCTGGAGGTTTGGGCTCAGGCCCTTGATAGGCACCAGCATGGTAATCACCAAGAAAGACCAAATAATCCCCGTTTTTCCATCCTCCAAGGGTTAAGTACAAGTCCAGGTGGAAAAAAGGCTGCCAATGGAATTTTTCCTGAAAGTGCTTTTGAGCTGTTTTCCAGGGCTTATCCCAATTGTCCCAGGCAATCTGTTCGATTTCCTCAAATTGTTCCGCTCTGACTCCCACCCAGCAGACCTGGCGTTTTCCAAAAGCTTCCCCCATTTTTTCCGTGATGGAAGCACAGGTTTCATGGTGGGTGATGTAGAAATGGATATTTCGAAAGAGAATGTCTGCCCCCAGGAAAACAAAGTGCTGGTCGGCCAGTATGTTTCCCCCTTCGATATTGAACTTGGTGGAGCGCAGGGTGGTCCCCCACTTAGCAGCGATCTGATCCCCAACGAAGGTCTCCGCCCATGTGCGGTCTGAAAACATCGGTTCGAGTAGGGAAGAGATCCCCTCCGGGGACTCCAGGACCACAAAAGGGTCCTGGGCCCAGCCTTGGAGATGGATTTCATTGAAAGCGGTTTGTACCTGGGGGCCATCCTGCTCTCGTAGCTTATTCAACCAGAAATCGGCCAACTTGCCATAGTAACTTTCCTCCTGGAATAAAATCGGAATTGTATCCTGTTGGCTTTTGTTCAGATTCAACTTTCGCCCCAGTAAGGACCTCAGGTTTTCCTCGAAATCGGACTTGTCTTTCAGGTTGAACTCCTTTGCCTCGAGGTAGCGAGCCAAGAGGAGTCTCTGTACATGATGGTCAAATCCCTTCCAAATAGCCTGAAAGCGTTCTATTATGTCAGATGGATGGGTGGCTTCGTAAGTGGAAACGAAGATCAACTCCTCGATCCGTCCATACACAGACGATATCGGCGTGAATGGATGGCGATTTAAAAGGTCCATATCACCGTGCTATTCTGGAAGCAGAGTTGCGGAAAAACAGGCGTTTGGATCGTAATCGGCCTCATCGGGATTACAGGCTCCTTCGTTCTCACAACTAAATGTAAGCAGGACCCTGCCTTCCTGTGGATTGTAACCCAATTGGACCGGGCATTGGCTGAGATTAAGGCTGAAAGAATAGCGCAGATTGTCCCGGATATCACCAATGCCGATGATGCCCCTTTTATTAAGCCTGAGAAAGTGATTGGGTACAGGCCATGCGAGGTTGTCCGCTACTGGCGTACAAGTATTCAGGTTCATAGAGCCCACCTGAAGTTCATTCCCTACAATTCGATAGGCGTAGTTCCTTCTAAAGAGGCGAACAATGGGGACACCCGTGGCATAGGGGACAATCACAAGTCCCAGCTCGTCGACGCGACCGGAGCGGTTAAACTCGAAATGGTGGTCCACGAGCAGGAAGGATTCATTCAAATTAAATTCACACATCGTTTTAGAATTATAGGTGAAAGCAAAAAAACTATTTAAGAGAGAAGCCCAAAGTAACTGAGGACTTGAGGTGACCCCAGGGAGAGGCGTCTCCGGTTGTATTGTTCAGGGCATCGTTGTATTCGATATTGACACCGAATAAAACAGGCAGATCGGTAAGAGAGGCATTTTCTTGGTTCTTAAGCAGATATACGTTCAAGCCGGGCCTTAGGTTATAACTTCCCGTGCTGATGTCATTGCGGACATAGCCGTGGAGGGCGATGACTTTCTCAGATTTGGCAGACGTAAAGAAATGCAGGGCCTCCACGCCAAATGAGAATTCAGTCATAGAAGAAAAATCTCCAAGGGCCGCTTTCTGCTCGTCCGTGGCAATATTGCGGACCTGCCCGGTGTTGGTATCCACCAGGATGATGGGAGTGCTGATGGTCCCGGTAGGCAGGTTGGCGTAATTGTTGGATCGGGCGAGGCCAGCAGAAATGCCGAAAACGGTTTTTCCTTTGAGGAGGTACTGATAAGAAAGTTGAAGACCATAATCAGTGCCAAGGGTGTCGTACAACTGCTGGTCCCAGGAGCGGTCTGAATCGAAAAGCGCGTATTTCTCCCGGGCTCCGGAGGCACTGAGGGTGATCCAGTCCAGGTTGTCCCCTTTGGCAGTAAAGAGCTCCATGATACCAACGAACCCCTTGGCATTTACTCCTTTTTTGAACCCACCTGTACGGAGGTAATTGAGGAGTTTGGCATCCGGTATGCCGCCAACCTTAATTCCCCAGAACAGGCTGGCATCTGGTTTAAAACGGGCATACTGGAAGTCGATCTCTCCAGAGCCGGTATTGAGGCTAAAGGCGGGATTAAAATTGAGGAACATGGTCGAATTTCCCTGGGCATCCTCAAGGGCAGGCTGGGCCCAGAGGCCGGTGTAGAACAGGCAGAGCAGACCTGTCAAAAACGCATTTCTTAGTTTCATGGTTAAAATGATTAGGGTGGTAATGATGAATAAACAGGTGGTCAGGCAGGTAGAATTTCTTCACGGAGAAAGGAAATACCATTTTGGATTTGTCCTTCGTATTCGGCAACCTGCACCCCGTCAACTTCTACAATGATCTTCCAGGGAGTTCCATGAAACCCTCTGGCCTTCATGGCCAGATCAAGTGGTCCCTGAATACTGAAGTGATTGAGGTGGCGGATAAGCTCTTGCCCTTCCCACCTGAAGTTGCGGATTCGAATGCCTTCCAGCCATACAGCCAACCGAAGGATTCCTCCGGTGAAACGGATTGTGATCTCGTGTCCCATAATTTTGAATTTTGTGATAAGGTTATGTCGAAAAGACAATTGAAACTAGCCAAGTCACCTTGGATGCTCAAACCAATATCTGGCCACCTATTTGAATTCAAGTAGAGACACTATCCTGCTTAATTGCCAGATTTTGACTATTTTACCTTTCAACCAGCACCTGATATCTAATGTCAAAGGACCTTCACGCACTCATCATTTCCCTGAGTCAGACGGAAAAACGCTATTTTAAAGTATATGCTTCTCAGCATGTGGTAGGGGACAAGAACAATTACGTAGAGCTTTTCGATGCCATCAACAAACAGACTGCTTACGATGAGCAAGATTTGTTGGAACGGTTCAAAGGGGAAAAATGGATTGCCCGTTTACCTGCTGAGAAGAATTACCTCTCGCGGCTTATCCTGAAAAGCATGCGTTCTTACCGGTCGGAGAGCACCTTGAAGCGGAAAGCGCATAATCTATTGCTGGACTGTCAATTCCTGTACGACAAGGCCCTGTTTGGGAGGTGCGAGAAGTTGTTGCAGAAGGCCTTGCGCCTGGCCGCGGAATTGGAATTGTTCAACCTCTGGCTGGAGATGCTGAATTTTGAGAAGAAGTTGATCAAAGCCAATTCGGAAAAAATGGCGCGGGAACGGTTGTTGGCAAATGAAGCAGCAATCCGGGAGGTGATGGCTGAATTGAGGGCCTACCATGCTACGGTTGAAGTGCGGGACCAGCTGTTTGCCTTGGTTCGGGGGCAGTTTGGCAGCCGGGAGGGGGAGGTCGAAGCTGGGTTATTGACAACAGACTCACGGGCCATCCTCCAGGCCAGCCTGGAGGCACCAGGTTTCTTACGGCGCTCGGTGGCCTCCGCCGCGTTTGCCATGTTCCATCAATTGGAAGGGAACTACCGCCAGGCACTGGAATTCTACAGTCAAACCATTGCGGTATGGGAGGCCCATCCCAAGCAAATTAAAGACAGTACCAACAACTATAAAATCGCCCTGTCCAATTTGCTGACCGCACTGCACATGAACGGTAAGTTGGAGAGGTTTCCTGAGGTTATTGAGAAGATTCGAAAGCTCCCGCAAAGCAATCCCAAGGAGGAAATTGAAAGTCGGCACAATGTACTATTCTATGAGTTGTTGTACCACTTGAACAAGGGGACTCTGGAAGAGGGCCTGGCTTTGGTACCTGAGATTGAATCCATGATCGGGGAGGAGGAAGGACGGATCAATATGGCCAGAATTTTAGCCCTGATGGTGAATGTGACCTTTTTGTACTGGATCGCCGGGGAGGCAAAGCTGGCCCTCAAGTGGGCAAAAAACATCGTGGGGCATGCCGGAGGGAGCCATCGAAAAGACATCGTTCGGCTGGGCCGGATATTGGAAGTGATCTTGCAGTATGAACTGGGCAACTATGAGTTGATTGAATATTTCTTCCGTTCCCACTACCGGCATTTGAAGCGCAATGCCGATCTGGATTCTTTTGAAAAAATAGTATTGAGAACCATTCGCTATCTACCTGACAAGGATGGCTTGTCCGAAGTGAGGGAATCCCTGTCCCGCCTGGATACCCAATTGGAGAAATTAAAGCCCGAGACGGGGAATTCACATATTTTGGGATTGGAAGAGGTCCGCTTCTGGATACAGGCGGAACTGGAGGGGCGGAGCCTCCGAGAGGTGATCTATGGGGTAGGAGGGGGATAGGAGGAAAAAGAACGCAGCGTTCTGAAGGAAGATTTATACTGCCGAAACGAGGTGCTTAATTTACCATCCCGCCCACGGCAACTGCCCCAAGCAATAGACCAAAGCCGGATAAGCCGCGGCAAAACTCAGAAAAAAACCATTCAGACCCATCAAAAAGGAAGTCAGCAGGTGGAACAACGTAGTGACCACCAGAAATCCGGCCACCAACCAGGCATTGCCGATCAGGACCAGCGGAAACAAGACTTCAAATCCGATCACGAACCAGCTCAGCACCTTGGCAAGACTCCGACGGCCCGCCAAAATCCGGTGGACCCACCCGACACCGTGGTAGACGGTCCCAAAGATCCCGACCAAGCCGGTCCCGTCGCGCCAGGTTCGGCCCCGGAGCTTGGCAATCCCGGCCAGCAGGTAGGAGAGGACCAATTGCGCCGACAGAAAATAGAGCCCGATCCGGAAGGGCAAAGAATTCCAGGGACTGATAGAGCAAGTGAACAAGACAAAGAGGATGAGCATCTGCAGTTGGAAGGCTCCGTCCTGTCCTGGCCCGGCCCGGTACACTACCAAGAGACTGCTCAACAAAGCCGCTGCCAACAGGGGAGGGGAGAGGTAGGCAAAGACACCGCAAACCACCAGGCCCAAGCCCAGCACCAACCGGATGGCAAACAACACTTTGAACCGCTGATCATGGTAAAAGAAATCTCCCAACCGAAGAAAAACAGGACGGTTGTGAATCTGTGGAGCCCTTCGGCCCAGGTCCCAGCTCAGAATCCCCTCCTTTGCATAGACCCGGAACCGGACCAGCATCTCAGCTGCCGAGATGGCCATCACCAGCCCCGCCCCCAACAGCAAAGACTGCACCGCAAGTTGGGCATCAAATTGTGAGAGGAAGCTGTTCATAGCAGATAATAGGGCGAGACAAGCAAAGTAGCTTCGTATTGGTAAGCAGGTTCCCGGACCACGATGCAAAACTGGGTTTGCTTCTGGGGCTGTCCAGCCTGTTGGGCCTGTTGGGCCTGTCCAGTTTGTCCAGCCCGTCCAGCCTCTTGTGCCTCTTGGGACACTTTTGTCTTTGCTGGTTCCTGCATCTCCTCTTTCGCCTCAGGCCGCGGCAAGTGCCGCACAAAATGCAGCAGATGCTGGTAAGAAGCCGATTGCAGCAGTTTCTCCTCACCCCCTTCCTCCATTTCCGTGATTCCATTGGCCAATTGCTGTACCAGGTCAAATACCGCCTTGGCCTGAACCTTGTTGGGATTCCAGAGGCCATGCAGCGATTTCCGTGCTTCAGGTTGGTAGGCGGCTTGCCAGGGTCCCGGTTCCTCCGATCCCCACTGGTCCCGGTACAGGACAAAATAATCAGCCACCCCCGGTTTGGGAGCGAATAGATTCCAATTCGGCAACAGGGACCAAACCGGGCGCGGCACCCGCAGACGGGCCAGCGCACCATAGCCTGCCGCCCGGACCAGGGTTAACAGCAACCAAAGCCCGTAAATAATCGACAAAGTCCAAATCAATACCAATTCCATAAGCAATAACGGAAGGGTCAATCGTCCCGCTAATCTTTTCTGCAGCATTAAATTAGGCCCCACCACCATCCCGTGCAAGGAATGGTATTGACCATTGTCGATTTTGCCATGTGCCCAGGCTTTGTTAAGTACTCAGGTCCCTCTTCGAAGCCCAACCAATCGGAATCCGAGCCAGAAGAATCCGGACCAACTTGAGTTGAAGGCGGAATTCCCAACTTGGGAGTTTGGGGTGTTCCAGATGTCCGCTGATCATAAAAACCGTGACCACCGACATGGCGAGGTTGTGCCCGGTTGGCAACAACATCGGCAGCCACATCAATGCCCAGCAGGAAGCAATACACCATGCTCCATGCTCAAACCCAAACCGAAGAGCATCCCGATTTGCCTCCCAACCAAAGGCGGCAAGGGCCCGGTGGCGGTGGTTTCGGTTGAGGCTCCGCTGTTTTGCCGGAGAAGATTCCCAGACAAGTACGATAATACCGAAAATGGCCACGGGTAGGGGAGAGGCAGGAAGAAGCAGATTTATCAGGAAAGTAAGCGCTACGATCACCACTCCTGCCAGCATCCACATAGAAAAATAACCAGTCAGAAAGAGCATGGTAGAGCTCAGTCGCTTTCTTCTCAGACTGGTGCCTAAGATATAATGAATCGTGGGAATCAGCACCGGCAGCATCATAGCTACCATCATAATGGCCCAACCCAGCATCAGAGAGGGGATGGGATTCATCGCCAGCAACGTTTGAAACGAAGCTGGCGACGATCCGGTGTTGGCCGCTGTAGAAGCAGACGAACACAAGGGAATCCCTTCCACACCTGTATGCGATGTGTTTGGACTGCTAACAATACAATGGGTGAGGCTCAGCCCGCCTGTATCAAACAGCAGCAGCCCCCACATCATTGCACTGACCACGATAATGATCGTGCTGGCCCGCATTCGCAACTTTTTGCTCGCGATCATCCCTGACTTTCCCGGAAAAGGGAGATCTTGCCTACGTGAATCTTGTGATCACTTGGTACCTCTGCTTCGGTTTCGATGGTGATATCCAGCCCGTCCTGGCTATCAAGATCACCCGAAAGATGCAATTCATCAATAAGATCGGTGATGTCAAATACGAGTCTCAAACCTGACCCAGCATGGTGATCATCTTTCTTGGAAGCTGAATTAAGGCCAAACAGTGCTTTGGAGCCGATGCGCTTGCCATTCGCGGATACATGGAGAAAGTTTCCGTCATGGTTTCCGGTCACATTATCCAGTTCGAGGTAAATGCGGTCAGGTGCCTTATCCACCGATGCATTCTTAAGGCTTTCTCCGATCCTTTTCAGCGGTTTGGAATCAAATTTGACCCTGGTCCCTGCTTTAGAATCTTTAAGGTCAAGTTTTTTGGTATGTGAACCTAAAAGCTCTACACCGGGTTCATTATCCATTTTGGTTCCTTTTTGCAGGAGTTGCAGATCATGCTGAACTCCAAGTTTATTTAACCTCTGGGAAAATAACTGTACCTGGGGTACAAGTGTTGTGGAGGAAAGTTTTTCGTAGGAATAGTCCAGTAAATCCAAAGAATTTACATCCCCTGGGGTATAAACCCATTTGCCACCATTTGGCAGAGGCATTATAAAAGCCCGCCCCCCGGAGTAGGCAGGGCCCTTTAGCCACTTATCATCCTTTGGATTGGGGCCTCCGTTGCTGTTCCAGGACGCCCAAAGGCGGTCGATCTCACAATGGTGCATGTAAAACACCGGGTCCATGGCCGCATACTCATTATAACTCATCAAGCCCCGGGGATTCGTTTGAGTCCCTCCGACATTAACATGCCCATTGTTGTGAGGATTGCTTTCATTCGCCCCCGCTGCTCTGCCACCATGAGAGAAGCCGGTTATACCACCTCCGTATTCAGCAGACATGGAAGAATTGGTGTACTTGCTTTTATCCTGACAATCCAGATTCAACTCCCGGCCCGAATTGCCAAGCGGCATATACACATTGCCATCGTTGTTAGGCCCAAATCTTCTGATCACATAAAGGGGATTGGGGGTGCTTTTTCCGGTTTTTCTGTCAACCAGGGTCTTTTGGTTAAAAGCAGGTGGAATATTGTTTTCCTTCCCTCCACCGAAATAATTCCAGTAGGGCAGCGCCCAAGTGGCCGGACCTTTCAAAGAAACAATGTCTGCTCTGAGCTGCTTTTCCAAAGCGATCAGGTACCCGCGGTGCCAGGGGAGGAAATACCAACTACCATGCTGACATTGCTTCCAGTACACCTTTTGCGTTTCGGCATCCGGCTTGGGGTTGAGCGGTATGTTCGGCTGTTTATTGACCGTTGCCCACATTGCGAAATCCACATCGTGAATCCCGCCGAAAAACCACCAACTGGCTTTGTCATCCAGGGCGCGGCTCATCATCTTTTCAACCCCTTTGGCGTACCAATAGAGGGAATCATTTTGTTCAAGTGTACCGCCATTGTTCCAGGCGTTTTTTCGCACATAACTAGCCATAGATATATAAATTAAAATGTATAAAAGCCCAAAACTCAATATAGCGATTAACTGCGATTTTTTGTTGGAAAATTACGGTCTCTTTTTCGGATCCTTCATTCCTCGATTTCATAGAAATTTAGCTGGATAAGATTCCCCGGACTTTTTTTGACTTTGGCTTAAGCTCCTATGTCCGGATTTCTGTTAGCCATTCCATAGAAATTTTATTTATTTCGTTCGTAATTTGGACAAATTATTCAACCACAAACATTTAGAAACCTTGGAAAAACAACCTAACCCCGCTCCAGGCAACAATGAGAAACCAACCTCTGGAGGTTGCGTCCCCATGATCACAACCATGGTAGGCTTCGGAATGATGATCGTAGGCGTCCTGGCCGTATTGAATACCGCATTTGGTTGGAACCTGGTGCTGGAAGTCTCTGGCGCTGAAGTGGAAGTTCCCAAGTACTGGGACAGCACGATCGCAGTGCTGGTAGTGGGAGGGTTGATTGCCCTGATCGGCTGGGTAATGGGCCGGCCAAGTGTCACCCGGTTTTACCG
>CAYGRE010000173.1:0-9135 GCA_964352215.1 uncultured Bacteroidia bacterium | reverse complement strand
CCGGATCGAGGCGCAGGGCCTCTTTGGTATGGATGATGGCCGAGTCAGGGTCTGCGGTCATGACATAGATTTGCGCCAGGTTGTTGTGCAAGTACTTGTCATTGGTTTCTTTCAGCCCCTTCTTCAGGTAGAACATGGCCTGGCTGGGTACTCCGGTCTCCAACTCCATCGCTGCCAGATTGATATAGGCAGGCGCAAAAGGGAGGAATTGGGTTGCCTGCAGGAAATGCTTTTCCGCCAACTCGGTATTCTCGGCAACTGTCCAGGCCAGGATAGCACGGTTGTAATTTCCTTTCACACTGCCCTCTGCAACTCCGACCGCGGCATTGTAATACCCCATGGCCTGCGCTTTGTCACCCTCCACCAGGTAAGCATCCGCCAGGCGGTTGTAAAAGGAAGTGGAAAAGGAGGGCCGTGAGTGGAATCCACTGCTTGCCTCCATGCCGAAACCGATCATGAAGGTGGCAATCACGACAAAGAAATACATCAACTTCCGGGGCATCATAGAGATGTAGTAGAAGTTGACACGGGCCCTCAACAGCACTCCAAAATTAAAATAGGTATAACCCAGGTGGAATACGCTGGTCAGGAAGATGAGGATGATGGCGATGCGTTCGATCGAATACCGGTAGAGCATTTCCCCCAACATGCTGTGGTAGAAGAAAATCCCCATTCCCAGCAGTCCGATTCCCAGGATGGCGAATGACATCCCCCGGTTGTTGATATATTCCCTGAGCGCCGGATAGAGGTTTTGCTTGGTGAAAACCATGATCAAAGCCGAGAAGGCAACGAGGTGCAGGGGGCGGAAAGGGAAATCCGGGGGAATTTTGACCAATCGCCAACCCATCGCATCCTGGAGCATCATGAACTGAAGTCCGATCAATACGATAAATACCCCCAGTAAGATATTGGACCTGGCTCTGAACTTGCGCTTTTTCGCATTGGTTCCCAGGTAAAAGACCAGGTTGTTGATCTCACTGGCAACAAAAAACAGAAAGGCAAGGCTGAAGAAAAGATAAATCTGGAAGGCCTCAGCTGAAGCCCGGTGCAGACCTTCCCAACCGGCCATTTGGTGAAGGACCAGGTAGGGTCCTCCGATCAGGACCAGGAAGATGAGGAAACGCAGCCAGAACTTGAGCTTGATATACCCCTGATGGAGTAGAAAGGCCGGGATTGCAGCCATGACCACCAGTCCGAAGCTGATGATCAAACCGACTCCCGGATAGACCACTTCGAACATCCGCTCCGTCATGGCAAAGATGCCATACAGGAGAAAGGCCCCATAGATGCCGTAGCCTTTGATATAGGAGGCGCCGGTCAGGAGGCTGGTCCAGCCCAGGGCCATTGCCGCGGCAAATATCAGGACCATCCAGTTCTTGGGGACAATCATCTTGGGGCCGATGATCACATTTTCCTTGTAGGCCTGTACCTCTGCCGTCATGGTCCGGTAATTGGCCTCATAATCAATCAGGGAAACTTCCTTTTGCTGGGTGGCGGGTACTTCGACCACATCCATCGACCACTTGACGGGGTCGTCAGCAGATATGACCAGGCCCACCGAAAGGGCCGTCAGTCCTAACAAAAGAGATAGAAAGATGACCTTGGACGGTAGGTCCATGATCTGGAAGAACTTGTAGATCGGGATGACCTTGAGTTTTCTTTTCGCCATGTTCAGGTTCTTACTCGGTAACTGTCTCGGGTTCTTCTGGTTCCCGCTTGCAGCCATTTTCAACCAGGGTATCGTAAATCCAGTCCCGGATACGTTCTTTCAATGCCGGAGCATCATCAAGGGTCATCTCACTGGTGTCGATCGGGTCGTGATAGATAACCGTAACGCGGCCGGGGCGGATCAGCCATTTTCCATCGTCCAGCAAGGCCCGGTCAGCATTGAGAATGGTCATCGGCACGATCGGCACCTTGTTCTCAATCGCCATCCGGAACGCACCATCCTTGAAGCGCATCAGCGTCACCTTGGTTTTGTCCGGAAACGTTCCCTCTGGAAATACCAGCACAGAAGTCCCCTCTGACAACTTCTCCTTGGCTTGCACAAAGCTCTTGTAGGATGCAGTCCGACTGCTCCGCAATACCGGAATGTGCAGACGCTTGAACATGTATCCAAAGAGTGGTGCCTTGTTCAGTTCTGCCTTCCCTATAAACCTAAATGTATTTTTTATAGAAACGTTACAGATTGGGATGTCTAAAAAACTCGAATGATTGGGGGCAAATACGTAAACTCCCTTAGGATCAATGGCTTGCCGGTTTACATTTTTTAAATAAACTCCTACCGGATACATGATGACATTGCCCCAAACCTTATTGAGAAAGTGAGAGGCATTGTGCAACCTGCGGTTCTTGCCCAAGAGGAAAAAGAAGTGGAAAGGGAATATCAGCAGGAAGAATCCCAGAAAGAGGAGGTAGAAAACAATGCTGATAATCCTGAGCCCGATGTTCTTCAGTAAGTTCATGCAGGATGATTGACAGTTTGGGTGACGTCTCCGAATTTATCTTTCAGGACCGGTGGGATTTGTCGAACCTTTTCATCTTCATAGCTGTAAGACACCAGGCCGGTTTTGACTTCAGCCAATACCTTTC
Organism: uncultured Bacteroidia bacterium; assembly: GCA_964352215.1. Taxonomy (GTDB): domain Bacteria; phylum Bacteroidota; class Bacteroidia; order J057; family JADKCL01; genus CAWUKT01. The sequence goes on along the minus strand of CAYGRE010000173.1, from coordinate 6,543 downwards.
CTTCGTCTTCGAGCTCCATCCGGTAATAGAGGTCGAAGGACACCCTGGAATAGTCTCCTGCTCCAACACTTACTTTGACCATTTGCCCGTAGAATCCCTCTGCTTTGTACACGATGGCACAATCTCCCATGATAAAGGCGGTGCCTTCTGCGGAAAGCTCGGTATAGCCATGGTGTTTGAAGAATTGCATACGGGCTTCGTGCGCCATGCTCAGGATGCTGTCGTTGCTGAGATGGCCGGCGTAATTGAGGTCGTTTACCCGGATTGGGAAGCGCGTCACAAATGGTAAGCCTTCCGGAATATCAAGCTTGATTCTACCCACGAGCGTAAAGATAGGGAATTTGTATGGTCATTTCTGCTTCCTGTAAGGGGCCGTTTATTCGTTCCTTTACTGGGCCTGGTTCTTGATTACTTTTGCCTGCCGCGCCGGATGAGTTGCCGCAGGGACATGGCATGGAGGAACATGGCAAAGGGGACCGCAAATCCTGGCAACCAGATGTAGGGGAACCAGGCGATGAAGGTATTGGGTTGGTCAAATTTACCCAAGGCCGGGATACTGAGCACCGCAATGACGACGATATTGATCAGGAGTGCCAGCCCGATGATATTCCAGATGATCCCGAGAATTCTCAGGTTGCGTCCCTGTCCAAAACAGACAAAAGCGGCGATGGGGGCGGTGATCCCGGCAATGATGTCAAAGTTGAGCCATTCGAAGGTCATCTGCTCGGGAACAAATCCTCTCTGGTGCATTTGCCAGAGTACGACCTCGATCAGGATGCGGAATACCTGTGGGTAAATGAGCCAGGAAGGGGGAATGGCGTCCAGGGTCTCCCCAACTTTTTTCAGGATCAAAAAGGTAACGACCAGGGCTATGGTTACCACCAAAACCAGGGTAATCCTGGGGGGGAAGACATCGATGTGTTTGAAAAAGAATCCCTGTTTGGCGAGGAAGGCCAGGGAAATGAGCCAGGCTGTAATCAGAAATGCCACAGTTTGGGTGACCCCGGACTGGTTGGCACTGTGGATGGCTTTGAGACTGGACTTCACCCCGACCAGGATGGCCATTGCGATCAGCGCAATCGTGATGAAGAAGATGGTGGTGGGTACAGTGGGGAATACTGGATTCATAAGGGTTCATTTCCTGAGCTGCTAAATTTAAGTGCTCAGACCGTTCCGCTCAATCTTTCAAGAAAATATTGAATTTTTTTTCGTGTCCTTTTAGGGGGGATGGCAATTCTCTGTGTTTTGATTTCGTAAGGCACAGCGAAAGCTACCTTACGGGTTACAAAAAATAAGAATTAGGGTAAGCAATTTTTTGATGGACGAGCCCCGGCGGAAAGCCGGGGCTTTCTTTTTTGGGGGGTGGGTATCCGTTTAATGGGGATGCTTCTGTTTGATGGAGATGTTTCTGTTTGATGGGGATGTTTTCGTTCCCAGTCAGTTCATAAAGTAAAAGTTCAGCTTTTCCGTTAAATTGTAGCAAACCATTGATCATGAAGAAGAATCAACAATATCTGGGAGCAGGCATCGCTCTTGGAGCCGGAATTGGAGCAGCAATCGGTGTAGCCATTGGCAATATTGCTTTGGGGGTAGGCATCGGAATCGGGATCGGAGTTGCAGTCGGATCTGCGATCGGACAGCAGAAGGGGAAGAAGTGATCGCACACATTTTCGAATTCCGTATATTTGATTTATGAGCGATGCGAAAAAAATCGATGTCCGTTTTGGAGAAATTGTTCGGGCATTGTCTCAGGTTCAAAATATGGACCTTCTTAACAAGATTGGCGAACTGATTGAAGAATCACAAAGGAATCAGGTAGTTGGCTATGAGCCTGATGGTACACCCATCACCCATAGCATGCTGCTCGAGAGCCTTGAAGAAGCGGAAGAGGATTATAAGGCTGGCAGAACGTATACGTCGGCGGAGTTGTTAGAGTATTTCGAAAATCAGGAAAAAAATGCCTGAATTCAGAGTAATCTGGACCAAAAAATCCAGGTCCGACCTTCAAAACATATACGACTTTTCCAGTAATCTCTCCCATCAATATGCGATGAAGCTTTTAAAAAGAATTCTCAACAGGGAATACCATTTGAGGTCCTTTCCAAAGTCTGGGAGATTGCAAATATTAGCCAATTCAGAAACCAAAGAGTATCGGTTTATTGTGGAGGGGAACTATAAAATCATCTATTCCATTTTGGAGAAAGAGGTAGTTGTGGCAAGAGTATTCGATACGCGTCAAAATCCCGATAGATTAAAGCTTTGAAAACATCCTGTCAATTTTGACACAAGATGTCAATCCCTTTCCGTGTAACCACTAAGGATTTAACCCTAAGATATGGCACGGAAAAATCGCATTACCCGGAAAATCAAACGCTTTGTAGGTCAGTATTCTTTGTTGTGGGCAGACCACAGCAATTGGTATGTGGGGATCACCAGTGAGGTTCCCCGCCGGAAGTCCAGTCATCAACGACGGCTTGGGATGGAACTGGAGGTATTCAGTGCATGGAAAGCGAGAAATGCGCGGGAGGCCGCTGAAATTGAGAAACGGTTTTTGGAACGGGGCATGCAGGGTGCAGGTGGGGGTTGGAGCCGCGATTCTGTCTATGTGTATATCTACAAGTGGAGAGGACCGTTTGCGAAATAGGCCTGGAATGGAGTAATCCTTACCAATTTTTTACCTACAATTATTCCCACAGTTTCTTCAATTTAGAAATTCGAAGTTTTAGGATTCAACCGGTCTCAACTGTTGACCAATACCAAGCACCCATCAATGCTTTACATAAGTACATTTCTCAGTCAGTGTAGCAACCAACTCCGGTTTGGCAAGTCGGAAGTTCGGAAGCGAATATTGGCTGGGTTGATGTCACGGCTGGTGTCTGGGTTGATGTCACGGCTGGTGTCTGGGCTGGTGTCACGGTTGATGTTACAGCTGGCATCTGGAATGGGGGTCGTTTGCCTGATTGTCCTTATTAGTTCCGGGGAGTTGTTCGGTCAATTGCAGAAAGAACAGACTCGGAAACTCGTGGTTGGGAGCAATTTTGGCAGCTTTGGCTTTCAATCCAAAGGGGTCTACCCCACCTACCAAAAGGAATGGGCGGTGGGATACCAGGTGGAACCCTATGTGGGGGTCTTTGTCAAGCAATCCCTGGCCCTTGGTGTGATCGGATCCTATGGGGATCTCTATTCCAATGTGCTGGAATTGGACCCCTTTTACGATTTTGGCTATTGGGGGCGGTACTACATCCCCCTGAAGGGGGAGGGAAGACGCTCGAATCCGGCACTGGCCAGTCAGAAAAACAGGGTATTACCATTTGTGCAATTGGCTCATGTATTTGGCAATTCCTATTTTGACCGGGATACGGATGAGCAGGTGGTCAGCAGCACCCCCAACATCCAGCGTATATCGCCCTCGGTGGGCATTGACTTGAAGCTCAAAGGAAATCTGTATTTGGAGGCCGCTATTCGGCAACAATACTATCTCAATGCGCCCGCCCGGCACAATCTGCTCGGGGGGAGTTTGGGCCTCAATTATATTATTGATCCGGTGGAGCGACAAAAGAATCTCAAGCGGTCCATAGAAAAGAAGCACCGGCGGGAGCTAAAATATGAAGGCATGCCAGGGACCCGGTTCATTCCCTTCAACCGCCTGGTTCTGGGTACCAACCTCACTTATATCTGGGACGTCGCCAGCTTAAATGGAGCTCCGATGAGAGGAAGTATGTTCCATGAACTCTCCTGGCACCTGAATGCCGCGACTCCGGTGACCCGCCGGGCCCGTATCGGTTTCAATTATATCAAACAGGTTACCCGGGATCCTTTTAACGGTTCCAATAAGTTTTATATGGCAGGCCCATTCCTCCAATACAATTTGCTCCGCAATGTCAAAGCAGTGCTCAGCGAGCAGAGAAAAGTGCAGCGCTTTTTTGTGGAGTTGGGCGGATACAAAGGGAATTATTGTACATGTGATCCAGACAATCCGTTCAAGGTGGAAGGTCTGAGGTATCTCGGGATCGGTCTGGGAATGGACGTCCGGATCAATAAATTATTGCACCTCGACCTGGGTTTCACCAATTACAATATCCTGAACAAGCAGTTGGGGAAATACAATTATACGCAGTATATCATTGGCCTTGATCTGCATGTGTTCAATTGGAAGAAGGAGGCTGATTGATAGGTTGTTTAAATATCCCTGAATTCAGGTTTAAAAAGGGAAAGGTTGTCACCACTTCTTTTTCTTGGGGTCACTGGCGTTGGGCCAGAATGAGATGAGTTCGATTCTATCCTCCTTGATTCTATAATAAACGGTAGTTTGTTTGGAAAGGAGTCCCTTTCTAATCTGTTTCGAGTTTGATTCAGGAAAGATATTTTCCCATCACATCCTTATGTGAAGTAAGATTACCAGCATCCGCCTGGGCAATCCCTCGTTCAATAGATGCTTTTTCAGCATCCCCCAAAGAATCCCACCAATCCCCATCCTCTTGAGAAAAGAGCTCCATCTGTTCCAAGACCTTTACATCTCTGATGTGAAGAATCCACTCGATCAACTTTAATTTTCTGGACTGAATATCCATAGATCAAATATAAGGCAAATTCATCAATCATTTCAGGGTAAAGGTCAATTCCCATCCCGTTCTTTTCCCGTACTTTTGCAGTAGCCCATGAATACCATCCGTTTAATCTTCGGCAAGATCTTCATCCTCCCCATCCGGTTTTACCAGTATGTGATCTCTCCGTTGTTTCCATCATCCTGTCGGCATATTCCTACATGCTCCGCGTATACGGTGGAAGCGATCCAGGAATGGGGCCCCCTGCGAGGCACCTGGATGGGGATGAAACGCATCGCCAAATGCAATCCCTGGGGGACCTCCGGGTATGATCCGGTGCCCAAACGGTGTGGGCATGACCACGGGGAAGAAGGGCACGACCACTTGGAAGAAGGGCATGACCACAGGGATGAAGGGCACGACCACTTGGATGATGGGCACGACCACTTGGATGAAGGCCATGACCACTTGGATGAGGACCATGACCACGAACACCACCAAGACCACGACCAAATTCACAACCCTGAAGATGTGAAAGGCTGAATTTGGGCCGCAAGGTTGACTAAGACAAGTTCGGACCAAACCCTCCACGCCGAAGACCCAAACACCTTATTGTAAATAGTACAATAGGTTGTAAATTGGGGCATGCTTGGTGACCTCCTCCCTTTTCGCAATTGTTTAAGAATTTCCTTTCTGGGTCTGTTGTTCATTACAATAGGCCTTCCCCTACAAGCCCAAACTTTAAACGGCAATGCCTCTATGCTTTCTCCGGGATGCTATGAGCTGACTGGTAATATAGCCTGGGAAGTAGGATCGGTCTATTTTCCAGATACCCTGAATCTCAATCGCCCCTTTGATTTCCTGATGGAATTCAATTTCGGTACCAAGGATGCCAATGGCGCTGACGGTATGGTCTTTGTGCTGCAGAACACGGGACCCAATGAACTGGGGCCAGCCGGTGGTTCTCTGGGCTGGTTTGGGATTCCAAACTCGCTGGGCATCGAATTCGATTCTTACCAAAACCCGGTCAACGACCCACCCTACGATCACATTTCCATATTCAGAGATGGGGAAATCGACCATGCTTTGCCAAATCATCTGATGGGGCCGGTCCCTGCTCTGCCCTCAAATGGAAATATTGAAGATGGGCAGGACCATCTCGTCCAGATCACCTGGGACCCTGTAACCCAGGAAATCGCGGCGTATTTCGATTGCGCTTTGAGGATTTCCATGACGATTGATATGGTAACGGACATTTTCGGGGGTGACTCGTTGGTCTACTGGGGCGTTTCCGCGGCCGGTGGAGGCGCATTTAACCGCCACGCATTTTGTGTTCTGCCCAACGAGGCGGGAGCAATTCTGGACACCACCTTCCTTTGTGGAGGCGATACAGCCGTGATCTCAGCCCCGGCTTCCAGAGATGGTATTTACGATTGGCGTCCCCTCTACAACCAGCCGGGTACCAATGGCCAATCCTTGTCGGTATGGCCTGCCCAGGACACATTTTATACAGTGAATTACGTTGATCCCTGTGGGATTCATACAACAGATACCTTTGTTTTCCGTGTGCGGGACCCCTTGCCACTCGATCTGGCAACGGAAGTAGAAGCATGTGTCGACTCTACGGCCGAGCTTGGCCTTGCGCTTCCCGGCGGAACCTTCCTCTGGTCCAATGGCAGTATGGACAGCACGATCACGGTGGACAGCGCCGGCACTTATTCGGTGGTTGCGACAGATTCTTTTGGGTGTATTTATATCGACAGTGCGGCCGTAAGTTTTGTGCTCCCCCCTACGGTAACTGCAGTTCCAGACATTACAGATTGCGACCCCACCCAGGTCCATGTCCTCGCCCCATTGACGATTTCTCCGGACTTCGATTATTACTGGTCAACCGGCGATTCCGTGCCGACCATTGAGGTCAATGCTTCCGGCGACTATCTATTGTATGCAGCAAATGGATGCAGCACGGTGACCGATACGGTGACGGTCTTCATCTACA
>CAYGRE010000172.1:0-9450 GCA_964352215.1 uncultured Bacteroidia bacterium | reverse complement strand
GGTAGATAGGTAATGCGCTTACCCACCTTTTCCAGGTAGGCGCAGGTATCCAGGACAGCTTTGTGTTCGGTGGCAACCGTAATGAGATGGTCCCCTTTGCGGGCATACATCTCGGCCACACCTTTGAGAGCGAGGTTGTTGCTTTCCGTGGCACCGGATGTGAAAATGATTTCTTCCGGGCGGGCTCCGATCAGCCCGGCAACAGATTCCCTTGCGATTTTTACCGCCTCTTCAGCTTCCCAGCCATAAGCGTGGGTGCGGGAGGCCGCATTGCCAAACCGGGATTGGAAATAGGGGAGCATGGCCTCGAAGACCCGCTCGTCGAGGGGAGTGGTGGAATTGTAGTCCAGGTAAACCTGAGACATTTTACTCAATTCAGTTCCTCTAACTCAAATTCGTAGTCTTCCATGATGAGATTGGCCAGCAACTTTTTGCAGGCATCGTCTACCTTTTGGGTGGCTTCTTCTTTGGAAGCAGCTTCCAGGTCGAGGTGGATGCGTTTGCCGATCCTCAGGTCTTCTACGTCGTCAAGGCCGAGGTTGTGCAGGCCAAGGGTGGTGGCTTTTCCCTGAGGGTCGAGAAGTTCAGGGCGGGGCATGATGTTGATCAGCGCACGAAATTTCATCGAGGTGTTCTATTTATAAGTTGCCGGTCGACGATGGAAAGCAGAAAATATGCAACCATGATGGCAGGCACAGCTTTGATCGACCATACGATTAGCAAAACTAGGGAAATTCCCAGTAAAAGGTAACGGCTAATATTAGGACGTAGGGCAAAAGATTTGAATTTGAAGGAAATAAGGGGAAAGTCGGATACCATCAGAAAGGCAAAGAGGATGACGGTACCAGGCAGGGCATAGGGGTGAAAGATGTATTGAGACAAGAAATCGTTTTCGGCACGGATGGAAATCCAGAAGAGACAGGTGAAAAAGATACCCGTGGCTGGGGTGGGTAGCCCGTAGAATACATCGGTGGGTCGGGTATCGACGTTGAACCTGGCAAGTCGATAGGCAGCCGCGAGGGGTAGGAGGAGGGAGGTGAAGGCGAGTATCTCCGGCCATTTGAAGAAAGGGGAGGTGGGTTCAGCACCAAGATCAGCGGGGATGTCAAAGGTGGAGTAGAAAATGAGAAAGGTTAGGACGCCGGGCAATACGCCAAAGGTGACCATGTCGGAGAGAGAGTCGAGTTGGGCACCGATGGGAGACGTTACTTTGAGGGCTCGGGCCACGGCACCATCGAGAAAATCGAAGAGCAGGGCGATTCCGACCAGGCCGAGGACGACATCTGCGGGGTGGAATCCCAGGCCATAGGACAAGATGGGCATGAAGCAGACCATCATTGCCAATACACCACAGAGAAGATTGCCGAGGGTAATCAGATTTGGTATCTGTGATTTAAAAGACATGCGCTGGGATATTTAGAAGACCCGGACTTCGTTGATGAGGTTTTCACCCACTTCACGGTTCAGAATTTCTTTGATCTTTGACTTGGCCATGGAGAGTTCATTTTTCCAGACTGGGGTTCGCATTTTGATGTAAAAAACCCCATTGTTAAACCAGGCCTTTTCGGTGTTTTCGGCAATGGCATTGCCCATGATCCTTGGCCAGGCGGATAGAATCTGCTGAATGGCGACATCAGAAGAAATCCCCCTCTCTTTGAGGTAGGCCTGGATGGCTTCACCGACAGACATTTGGTTGGGGTCTTTCATGGTGCTATTCCATTACCTGGATTTCGATACCACATTCACGTATGAAGCGGCTGATCTTGTGTTCGGGTTCCTGGTAATCACATACGATCTGGGTAAGCTGTCCGCCCAGCTTTTTACGCACTTGCTTGTAGAGGCGCAAATTGTGGGTGCGGTACTTCATGTTTTTCATGAAGGGGGGCTTCTTCCCGGACTGGGCCGCCTCTTCCCTGATGTCGATCAATTCCTGTGCTATGCTCAGGTCAGTTTCGCCGGCTTTGCCGAGAAAGTGGTCCGGAAGCAATTGGTACATTTTTTCGATATCTGAGGGGGTGCCTACCAACTGGCCCGGCCGAATATCGGCGGTGATGGCAGCATTCAGCGAATCAGGGGAGATCAGGTAGAGGGGGCGGTTATTGGCGATCGGGGCAAATGTCCCGAAGATGTGGTGCAGGTAGCGGTCGTTGGAAGTAGTAGCGACAATATTGACCTGGTCACTGTTGGCGAGGCTTTGACGTGCTGCGGAGAGATCCTGAAGTACTTTTTGATACAGTATGGGAACCATATCGGTAGCTTGGTCAGGTGAGCTGGGAAACATGGCGTAGGCATCCTCCCCGGTGACAGCTGCCTTCATTTCGTTTACCAGTTCTTTCTGTTCCCGCCAGATCACTTTTCCTCTGAGGACCATGATATCGAAGGTGATGAGGTTGTCGGGGGACAGTCCTTCGGCGTCTTCGGTTTCCAGGAAAATTCCTTTGAGCGCAGGCTTCAGGTTGTGGAATTCGTGGTGGTAAGAGTAGGTCGAGTGATCCCCTACAAACAGGAATTGGAACTGGTGTTCCTCAGCGAGGGATTCGATTTCCGAAGTGCTGAGGCTGGCTGGTAAGTGGATGCCGATGGCTCCGACGAACTGGAGGGCCAGGTCAAAAATGATGGCGGAAAGGTGAGGTGGTGACAGGAAGCCAACCGTTTGCCCTTTCAGGAGTCCCCGGTCCATGAGAAAGCTTGCGGCACAATGGGCCTGGGCGTTCAGGTCTTTGTAGGAACAGGGGCGGAACCGCTCTTTGTAGCGGGTGTAGAGGCAGGGTTGGTCCGCCCGGTCGGGGGGGATTAAACCTTGCCAGAACTGCTGAATTGTCTCGTATGGACCCGATTCGCTCATAAAGGGTGGAGAATCCGCTTTATTAGATAAATTTGCGGCGGCGGCGTAAATATAGGAAATGCAACCGGATCATTCCGGCTGGTTATGAAAAAACACAACTACCTTCTTCATATCGTTCTCTTTCTGGTTACGGTGTTTACCACCTTGATGGCCGGGGCAGAGTTGCGAACCGCCAATGCGTTCTACTGGGGAGACCTCACCTTTGCGGAACTGGGGAAAGGCGGATTGTTCTCTTTTGCATTTCTTGCCTTCCTGACCGTACATGAGTTTGGCCACTATTTTACAGCCCGTTACCATCATGTCCGCACTTCTCTTCCCTACTACATTCCCATCTTCATCCCTTTCATGCTGATGAACATCGGGTCATTTGGTGCTGTGATCCGTATCCGGGAGATGCCTCCCAGCCGTCGAAAGTATTTTGATATCGGTGTCGCTGGTCCCCTGGCGGGCTTTGTGGTCTCCGTGATCCTGCTGGTGGTTGGGTTCTCCACTCTGCCTGAGTCACCCTGGACCGGGTACCTGGGGGAGCTTCATCCGGACATGATGCGCCTGGACCATATCTGGACCCTGGAAGAAGCGGTGAAGGTATCCAGAGGTGCTCCGGTGGTTTCAACCGGCTCGAATATCGTTTACGATGGATTGGCTGCCCTCTTTGCCAATCCGCCCTTACTTCCGCCGGGACACGAAGTGATGCACTATCCGCTTCTCTTCGTTGGGTATCTGACCCTGTTTTTTACGGCCTTGAACCTGCTCCCTATCGGTCAGCTTGATGGGGGCCATGTTATCTATGGCTTGTTTGGAAAAAAGGTACATGGGATGATCAGTCGGCTGGCAGTGCTGGCGCTGGTCTTTTTCGGAGGAACCGGTCTGATGGAATTGCCCCCGTATGACCAAAATGTCTGGGGAGACATTTGGGCGTATGTCGCGAATTATGGATTGACCTTCCTCATCTATTTTGGCTTCCTGATGCTAGTCTTTCGAAGGGTCAATCCCGGCTGGGGGTTTCCTTTGCGCATAAGTTTGTCAGTGTTCGTGATGTTACTCCAGTTTGGGATCAAGTATTTGTTTCCCGAGGTGCAGGTCAACCTGATATGGTTGGTCTATGCATTGCTCGCTGTGACCATGATCGGAATGGATCATCCCGGTGCTCCAGATGATACGCCACTCGATCTGAAGCGGAAGATTTTAGGTTGGCTGGCGTTGATAATCTTCCTGACCTGCTTTTCTATCAACCCCTTTCAGGTGTACTGATTAAAGTACACACATTTTAATCAGTTAAATCATGTGAACGAGAGGTTTACATTCGCGATTCCTACGTGCGAATAATTATTAATCGTATGAATTCCAAACGAATGGCGGCCTATTTTTCAGGAAAAGAAACGTTAATAAATTATAAACAGCCTCAGGAGATTTCTCTGTGGGTAAACGGTTGGATTCTAATTCGTTAATTATTTATCCCCGGCTTCTTTGTTGAAAAAGTACCTTGAGATAGTGGGTGAAATTGAGCTATTATTGTGTCCTCAGTCATTAACCACGACCGGGAAAACTGCATAAAAGAAAGTTGTTCGCGTGTATGATCAGGAAAGCTGGTCAGGGTGAGTTATCGATTGATTGATTATTTGAATTCGACTTAGTTTAATATAAAAGAATAACCCCGTTTTAGGTAGATATGGAGCCACTACTCAAAGAGAACAAGGACCGTTTTGTCTTATTTCCAATCAAGGAATCTGAGATTTGGTCGATGTACAAGCAAGCAGAAGCCAGTTTCTGGACTGCAGAGGAGATTGATCTGACCCAGGACCTCTCTGATTGGGAAAGTTTGTCCGCTGACGAGCGGCATTTTATCAAACACGTACTTGCATTTTTTGCTGCAAGTGACGGAATCGTAAATGAAAATCTTGCTGAACGTTTCCTTGCAGAAGTGCAGGTTCCCGAAGCCCGCTGTTTTTATGGGTTCCAGATTGCCATCGAGAATATCCATTCTGAGACTTACAGTCTTTTGATCGATACTTATATCAAGGATGCGGTGGAAAAGGATCGCCTCTTCCATGCCCTGGATACCGTAGAGTGTGTTCAGAAAAAAGCCAATTGGGCTTTAAACTGGATTGGCGATGATACTTCATTTGCAGAACGCCTGGTCGCTTTTGCTGCAGTTGAGGGTATCTTCTTTTCCGGAAGTTTCTGTTCTATTTTTTGGTTGAAGAAGCGTGGTCTGATGCCAGGCCTGACTTTTTCCAATGAGTTGATCAGCCGTGATGAAGGCTTGCACTGTGATTTTGCCTGCCTGTTGTATTCTATGATTCAGGACAAACCGGAAGAATTCCGCATCCGCGATATCATTACCCAGGCGGTTGCGATCGAAAAAGAGTTTGTCAGCGATGCCCTGCCAGTCTCCCTGATCGGGATGAACGCTAAGATGATGTCTGAGTACATCGAGTTTGTTGCAGACCGTCTCCTGATTACCCTTGGCTACAGCAAAGCTTATGGTACAGCAAACCCCTTCCCCTGGATGGACCTGATCTCGCTGCAAGGAAAGACCAACTTCTTTGAAAAGCGGGTTGCTGAATACCAGAAGGCTGGTGTGATGAGCAATAAAGAAGATCAGGTATTTACCCTCGACGAAGACTTTTAATTTTTTATACAACCATTAACCACAGTCACCAACATAAAGCATGTATGTAATTAAGCGGAGCGGAAAAGAAGAGCCGGTGAAGTTTGACAAGATCACCGCGCGTATCTCAAAGCTGGTTTACGGACTTGACCCTAACTACATCGAACCCATCGACGTTGCCAAAAAGGTGATTGAAGGGGTTTACGACAAGGTGAAGACCACCGATCTCGACAATCTTGCTGCGGAAACAGCAGCTTCTTTGACTACCAAACACCCGGATTACGCGATTCTTGCTGCTCGAATTGCGATCTCGAACCTCCATAAGCAGACTGAAAAATCCTTCTCCAAGACCATGGGGAGGTTGCACAAATACATCGATCCCAAGACTGGTGACCCTGCTCCTTTGATCTCTGACTTTACCATGTCGGTCATCAAAAAGCATGCTGATCTCCTGGACTCGACCATCATCTACGACCGGGATTACAACTTCGATTATTTCGGTTTTAAAACCCTGGAGCGTTCCTACCTCCTGAAAATGGATGACAAAATCCATGAGCGCCCACAGCACATGCTGATGCGTGTATCGGTGGGTATCCATGGGGAAGACATTGAGTCTGCGATCGAAACTTACCACCTGATGTCCGAGAAGTGGTTTGTCCATGCGACGCCTACTCTTTTCAATTCGGGAACGCCAAAGCCCCAGCTTTCATCCTGCTTCCTCCTGACCGCTCAGGACGACAGCATCCCCGGCATTTTTGCCACCCTGAAGCAATGCGCTGAGATTTCTCAGTCCGCAGGTGGAATTGGCCTCAGCATTCACAATATCCGGGCGACCGGTTCTTATATCAAGGGTACCAATGGGAAATCCAATGGTATCGTTCCTATGCTCCGCGTCTTCAATGACACTGCACGTTATGTGGACCAGGGGGGTGGAAAGCGCAAGGGTGCCTTTGCCATCTACCTGGAACCCTGGCATGCAGACGTATTTGATTTCCTGGAACTGAAGAAGAACCACGGAAAAGAAGAAAACCGCGCACGTGACTTGTTCTATGCGCTCTGGATCCCAGATATGTTCATGCGCCGGGTGAAGGAAAATGGCAACTGGCCATTGTTCTGCCCCAATGAGGCCCCCGGACTGGCAGATATTCACGGCAAGGAATTTGATGAACTCTTCCTGAAGTACGAGGCCGAAGGTCGTGCCCGTAAGGTTGTAAAGGCCCAGGAACTGTGGTTCAGAATTCTCGATTCACAGATCGAAACCGGAACGCCCTATATTCTCTTCAAGGATGCGGCAAACGGGAAGTCAAACCAGAAGAATCTTGGAACCATTCGTTCCTCCAATCTCTGTACCGAGATCATCGAGTACACGGCTCCGGATGAAGTGGCAGTATGTAACCTTGCCTCCCTTTCACTCCCCCGCTTTGTCATCGACGGAAAGTTTGACCACCAGCGACTTTTTGAAGTTACCCAGGTACTCACCCGGAACCTCAACAAGATCATTGATGTCAATTATTATCCGGTACCCGAAGCAGAAAGGTCCAACCTCCGGCACCGCCCGATTGGGATCGGCGTACAAGGGTTGGCGGATGCTTTCCTGCTCATGCGTTACCCGTTTGACAGTGATGAAGCCCGTCAACTGAACAAGGATATCTTCGAAACCATTTATTACGGAGCCTTGACTTCCTCTAATGAGCAGGCCCGGAAAAATGGTACCTATGAGACCTATCCCGGATCTCCTGCATCCAAAGGCGAATTGCAATACGATATGTGGGGGGTAACTCCCTCCGACCGTTGGGATTGGATCGAACTCAAGCAGAAAATTCAGGAGCATGGATTGCGCAACTCGCTGCTGGTAGCACCGATGCCAACTGCCTCTACCTCCCAGATTCTGGGTAACAATGAATGCTTCGAACCCTACACGAGCAATATCTATTCCCGTCGGACCTTGTCCGGAGAATTTGTAATTGTCAACAAGCACCTGATGAATGACCTCATCAGCATGGGCTTGTGGGATGAAGAAATGAAGCACCGCCTGATGGCCGCCAATGGTTCTGTCCAGGACATGGATGATATTCCTGATGACCTCAAGTTGCTGTACCGGACCAGTTGGGAAATCAAGCAAAAGGCCATTATAGAAATGGCTGCCGACAGAGGTGCTTACATTTGCCAAAGTCAATCCATGAATGTCTTCCTTCAGGATGCCAATTATGCAAAATTGACCTCGATGCACTTCTATTCATGGGAAAAAGGCTTGAAGACAGGTATGTATTACCTGAGGACAAAGTCTGCCGCCGATGCGATCAAGTTTACCGTAGATGCACAGATGTTGCGCGACCGCAAGACTGCTGCTGGTGGGAACAAGACCGCAGAAGAGCTTCTCTGTGAGATTGAAAACGGTGAAGACTGCTTGATGTGCAGCGGTTGACCCAAAACACGAATCAGAACCACAAACATAATGAAGAGCCCAAGGAGTAATCCGGGCTCTTTTTTTGTTTGATCTTGCATCCGCTGTGCAGGGATTCTATAATTTCGTATGTTCGGGCTTCAACAGTTCTGCGCAATGAATATCAGGCATGTCTTGCCCTATATGATCCTGATCCTGGGTGCCTTCTCAGGGTGTTCTGTTTCCGAAGCAAATGGAGGTACAGGCAATTTGGTGGCCCTAAGTCCCCCGGACCGGCCCTGTGGGTCTCCACTCTTGCTGAGTGTGCGCGGAGAGGGGCCTTCCTTGGGTGTTTTTGAGGTTATGAATGATACCCATAACCTGTGGATTTCATTCAATCACACTGCCCGCTTTCAATTGGAACGCATCAGCACCTACATCGGATCAGGATTCGATATTCCAAGAAAAGACAATGGTGTTCTTGACGCAGACAAGTTTGCCTTTCAAAGCAAGAGCCCCAGCCGGGTGGGTAAGTGGTCGCAGTCAATATCACTGGAGAACCTAACGGAATGTATGACGCTCGTGGTAAGGGTAGAACTGAAAGACCTTGAAGCAGAGAATGGAAAGTCGATCGTCAGGGGCTGGGCTCACAGTGGCCGGGATGGGGAAGGATTCACCTTCCCGTATTGTAAGCAGTCGTGCTTTTGGACCTCCAGATGTGATGGGGTGGGAGATGGGCAATTTGTGACTGTTCCCGTTGAGGCGTGGTTGGATTCGAAGAAGGAATATGCGAGAGAGTTGGAAGCAAAGTACGATCTGCTTTTTCCCCATGGGTTGGAAGTAGGGTGCAATACAGAAATTCGTCTGGAATCTTCGGAGGAGATTATAGAGATGCTCAGGCACAGCGGTGACCCGAGATCACTGGAGAAAGACTACTTCGGTGATCCTGGCCAGATCCGAAATGATTTCGCCAATGAATTGTGTGCTTTGGCCGTTACCATAGCCCTTGATGAAAGGGTGCCCGACTTTTGTCCATCTGAGGAAAAAATTATCAGTCTGGAAGTTTCACAAGGTGCCTTTAAAGGGTGGACCATTGCCGAAGTCTTCAATGAAGCCAATACCGTTCTTGGAGGGTGTACCTCCAACTATTCAGCCTTTCAAATGGTGGAGGTATTGGCAAATATCAACCAGAATTTCAAGAAGGATCAGGCAGATGGCGGGTTCCTCCTATGTCCTGAAGAAGGAATTTGAAATCAAAGCTCATTATGATTGATAGCTCCAAATTCGAAGCGTACCTGCATGGAAAGCAGATTGATTCGGATGCCTTTAAAGCAGCTTATAAGGACGAATGGGAGAAGTATAAATCAGAATTTGACCGTTCCGGTTCAGCGGCCTTTGATGCGAGAAAGAAATTCTTTCTGAATAACCTCCGGCTTCAGTTTCCCAGGGAAGAGGAAAGTTGAAGCATACTTCCTAATTAATTGACATAATCTAATGTAATCATTACATGCTTATAGGGGCGTGCAATGGGGGATGTAGGTGTGCGGCATCCGTATATCATGTAATTATTTCGGCCTAAAGTAAGCTTTTTTGCGTACCATAAACGTATTT
>CAYGRE010000171.1:0-9510 GCA_964352215.1 uncultured Bacteroidia bacterium | reverse complement strand
GGACTAAACCCTCCCGATCCTGTATCTTTACTTTATGAAGCCATTCAAATTCATTTTGGCAGGCATGGCAATGGTATGGGTTCTTTCAGGAATGGCTCCTGCCCAATCCTTATGGGAAGTACCCCTACCGAAAGACCCATCCCCCCTTTTGGTAAAGCACTATTTCTACCTGCAGGATAAGCCTGACAAACCCATTCTGAGCCAGGTCGACAAATACAATATCAATGGCCTCAAATTCCTGACGGAAACCTACCAGGATGGAATTCTCAGTGAATTCACCAAGTACAAATACAATCCTCAAGGCGATGAAATTCAGTCGACCAGCGCAAGTGTATCCGGAGAGGTAACCTCAAGCTCAAAAACCCAACACTTTTACAATGGAGAGGGAAAACTGACCCGTTCTATTCGCGAAATGAGCGGCCAACCGCCTCGGGAAACCAAGATCAACCACCAGACGGATGGAGGCTGGACGGAACGGGTCTATATCGGTGGACACCAGCAATATTCGACCAGCTATGATGCTGAAGGCCGGATCACAGGCGAATATGCTGATGGGATAAAATCAGGAGCGATCTATGGCCGGGATGCGCATGGAGAAGTAAGCTACGTCCGGGAAAACCACGAAGAGGGACACAATGTCTACCACCTCACCAATAAGTACCGCCCGGATGGGCAGTTGGAAAGTGTCTACCGGGACGGGAGAAAGGAAAAGTCTTGCACTTATGATGAGGAAGGCCGCTTGACCACGGTTTCTTTTTTTGACGGGAATGGGAAGAAGATTCAGTATGTAGCGTACCATTACTCGGCCGAGTAATCGAAGGTTCCATTGTTCCGGGTGGCCATTGGACCTGGGGAGGCATTCTTCTAAAAGGCCGGTAATCCGAGTGCCCATTGACCAGGGAGGTTCTCCATTGACTTGCAGGCCTTTAAAGACGAAATTGTATTCAAATCAACAGTTTATGGCATATATAGAAATCGAGATCGAAAACCACAACGCCTACCTCAATACGGAGAAGGTCATGTATGTAAAAGCCAATCGTCCGGGAAGCACTGCAGTCTATCTGGTAGATGGCAGTAAAGTAACCGTCAATATGGGGGTGGATGAATTGATGGATAAAATCCGAAAGGGCTGACCTGTTTTTAAATAGGTGTTTCCCCACAACATTTACTAATTTGGGCGCCGGATCAAGGTTTTAGCCCATGCTTTTCAATTCAGGACAGTTTCTGATCTTTCTGCCGGTCGTTATCGTCCTGTACTTCCTCTTTCCCCACCGTTTGCGCTGGTTGTTTCTCCTCGCGGCCTCCTATTTCTTTTACATGGCCTGGCGGGTGGAATACATTGTCCTGATCCTGGCAAGCACGGTTGCTGATTATTATATCGCGCAGGAAATTGCCAAACGAAAGCAAAGTGCAAGTCAGGGAGGGGGTAGCAAACGTTTGCTCTGGACCAGCATTTTCATCAACCTGGGCATTCTCTTTTCCTTCAAGTACCTCAATTTCTTCACCGAATCGGTGAGTCAACTGGCGGAGCTCGCCGGGGCTGGCTTCAGCCCTCCGGTCCTTGATGTCCTGCTTCCGGTGGGCATCAGTTTCTACACCTTTCAGACCATGAGCTACACCATTGATGTCTACAATGGGAAGGTGGAACCGGAAAAGCACTTTGGCATTTTTGCCCTCTTTGTCTCCTTCTGGCCCCAATTGGTCGCAGGTCCGATCGAGCGCAGCAGCCGCCTGCTTCCTCAATTCCGCAAGGAACAGCACTTCGATATGCAACGGGTGATCTGGGGCATGAATCGGATGGCCTACGGTTTCTTCAAGAAGGTAGTGGTGGCAGACCGCCTCGCCATCTATGTCAATGAAGTCTACGGAAATCCCGAAGAGTTCAGCACCATTCCCCTCATTCTCGCCTCGGTCTTTTTCGCTTTCCAGATCTATTGCGACTTCTCCGGCTATACCGACATCGCACTCGGAGCTGCGGCCATCATGGGCTTCACCCTCGTCAACAACTTTGACCGCCCTTACCTCAGCCGCTCCATCGGGGAATTCTGGCGGCGCTGGCACGTCTCCCTTTCCACCTGGTTTCGTGACTACGTCTACATCCCGCTGGGCGGAAACCGGGTTGTCGTCTGGCGCTGGTACTACAACCTCTTCATCACCTTTCTGGTGAGTGGTTTGTGGCACGGTGCCAATTGGACCTTTGTGGTCTGGGGTGCATTACACGGTGGATACATGGTCTGGGAGCGAATCAGCGAAAAACCAAGGCACCAACTATACCGAAGCCTGTCCTTGCAAAAAGTGGGCGGGTTGGTGACCGTGGCCCAGGTGTTGATCACCTTCGGGCTGGTTCTGATCGGGTGGATTTTTTTCCGGGCGGAGGGAATGGGAGACGCTGTGGAGATATTCAAAGGAATCTTCGAGTTGGACCTCAATATGAATACTTCGATGCTGATGGCCTACCAGGGATTCTACAATTTTGGCCTCAGTATGCTCGCCATCGGCCTGCTGGCATTTTCTTATTTGCTCCCCAAAGACCTCCGTCTCAAGCACAGTCTCCTGTTCATTGTGACGGTAACAGGCCTCATCCTGTTGATCGGCAAAGGCGGCGAAGCATCATTTATCTATTTCCAATTCTAGGCCCATGAAAGAACGAAAGCAAGTCCTCCGTTTCTTTTTGCGCCACTTCCTCCCCTACTTGGCGATCGTAGCCGTGATCTGTATAGGATTGGACTGGGGAATACGGAAATATGTAATTTTCAAAACCCCAATGCACGGAGCTGCCAAGATTAACCGGGTTATCGAAGGGGCAGACGAAATCGCCATCTTCGGATCGTCCAGGGCGCTGGGTTCCTATATTCCCGATTCCCTCGCTCCCAATGCTTACAATTATGGGATCAACGGAATCAGTTATGAAGTCATTGACCTCTTCCTCAAATACGAAACGGCACGCATGGACCATTCCTCTCCGATCGTCATTAATTTTGACTATGATATGTTCAGGGGTGGGATCGGGGACCCCAACAACTATATTCCCCATGTCAACCGCCCGGAATTCAGAAAACTCTTGCAGGACCGTGACAAGTGGGAAATATGGTATCGACTTCCCGGCATTCGTTTCTTTAACAGCTATGACTCCTACTTCAAGGACTATATCAATGCCAGGGTAGGTCTGACCAAGGTGGTCAATAAGGGCGCTGCCTTGGAAAAGAATGTGATCCCGGAGGCGACGTTCGATAAACTGGTGGAAGCGCGGCTCAAGCAGCCCGAAGCATGGGGGATCGACTCCTTGCAAGAAGCCAAATTGATCGCCCATTTTGATGCCAGGCCAGACCGGAAATTTTACCTTGTCATTGCTCCTTATCACTGGTCATATTACCAGGGATTCAAAGGGATGGATACTGCCCAGGCTTGGCTGGACAAAATCGACCGCAGGGAAAATGTAGAGGTGGTTAAGGTGGATGGCCGGGAATGGCCGGATTCACTGTTTGTGAATACTACCCATATCAATCTCAAAGGTGCCCAACGCTTTACGCCCATCGTGCGCTCTGTCCTGAGAGGGGAATAGATTATTTATGCCCTGGGGTTCCATCTTTGCTCACGGTAGGCATTGGCCACAGCGTAAGTGATGATAAAGCAGAGAATGAGGCCGGCTGGCAGGATAAATAACTTAGCTAGCTGAGGGCTGAACAATCCGTGGCTGGCAATCTGGGGATCAAAGAAGGTGCCATACTTGATGAGGTTCGCAAGTAAACGGACCAGGTAAAAGCCAACCAAAGCGCTGGTTCCGGTGAGCATGCCCAACCTGAGTGCTCGAAAATATGTGAATTTGTAGTAAGTGGATGATCTAAAGGCTTTGACCGCCAAGGCGATGATCCAGGTCATCAGCAGCAGTTGAATCAGGTAGTAGGGGATTGTATTTGCTATTCCCAGCAGATTAGCCCCCAGCAGGGATAAGGTTAAAGCTCCGACTCCTAACAATCCGAAACGGAGTCCCATATTGATCGGTAAAATTTTCTTTTGAGTTTCTTTTAATGTAAATCTTTTGTGTTGCATTGAGATGCAATTCCTTTCGTTTAAATAATGAATTTGATAATGTAGTAGGTCGTCTGTCTGAGATCAGAACCTTGGAGAAATTGAGATTTTGCTTTGAAGCATATATTATGGTAACCATAATTTACGAAATATCCAAATAATCATATATTACGATTTATTGAAACATTCTCTGCTTAAATCCGTTGAATATACTATATGGACTTTATCCACTTCACATTCTCTCTCCCCACTCATTGTGTTTTCTAGTGTTAAGAGCTGATCACGGAAGAATCCATTTTTTTAATTTTTAAGTTTATTTTAATCCACCCATTATGTTGAGCAAAGAAAGAAGCGGAAACAAGTATCCACTTATCATATCCCAAATTATTCCCATGCTGGAATCACAAGGTTATCAAAATTTCAGGGCTGAAGTTCCAAATTATGATGATCCAAACGGTTTCACGCTCCAAAATTCCGATGAACTCCGCTTTGTCCCTGACCTGAGTGCCCGCAAAAACGATAAGAAGACGTATTTTGACATCGCTTCCAAGAAAAGTGATCCCCAAAAACTGATCTCCAAATGGAAATTGTTGTCAACAATGGCTAATCTCCGCCAAGGCAATTTCAAAATCGTTGCTCCCCGTGGGACCGTTCTCTATACCCGCGGCCTTCTGGAGAAATACCAGATCAATGCCGAGCTGGTACGCGTCTAGGGTTCAGGAAATTACTCATACCGAAGGGCTTGAAGTTGTTGGAAATGGAGGCATTCATTTGGTTTCCTGCTTCTGATACCGACCAGCGAGATCTAGGGCGCTTTGGCATTGTCATCGAATCTGACCATTTGGGCAACCGATGGCTTGCCTTTGGCATCCACATAAAATAGCATATAGAAGCCAGGGGGCAGCAGTTCAGCATCAGCATCCGGGGTGAGGATGGTCGCCTGGGCATCATAGGTGGGCCCTTTGGCGGTCAACTCCAGCTTCTCAATCTTCAACTGGTAAAACTGCTGTGCGGAATTCCAACCATGGGTCACGGAAGGAAGCTTGATCAATACAAATGAGCCTTGAGCCTTTACGGCGTTGGAGAATCTTGGCAAACCGGTCAGATCGACCTTGTATTTCTGATTGCTTTGAATGAGGTAGAATTTCTTCCCTTCCACGGTTTCAGAAAACTTAAAATCCCGCTCCTGATCCATATTGACCTCGGTCAAGGCCTCAATATTGGCACGCCGATCTCCATCGATGAATAGGTAAGGAGGGGAGAAAATCTCTGCGACCCAGTTCTCGGTTGGAGTAATGAGCTGGCCTTTCTGGGCTTTCCCCATCTGCCCATCCCGGAAGAAATACATATCGGTATCCACCAAATCCAGATCGGGCTTGGGCTGTGCCGTGATATCCGTTTCCAAAGGTCCGTTTACGCCCAAGTGGACAGTAGCACGGGCAGAGTTTCCACCAGATACAAGTACCCGGCCATCGGGCAACAGGAGGGCACTGTTGTGGTACAATCTTGGCTGAATCGCCTCATTCATTCTGTCCTGTTTGTATTCTTCAAATTTTCCCTTTCCGTCAAACTTAGGGGTCAGCATGAGCGGATAGAATATAGGCCCATAGAAATCATAATTGGCGCCATTCAAAACCAAAACCTGTCTGGTGGGGAGCAATACCGCATAATGCATGGTCCGATCGTCTTGAGGTTGATCCCCAAAGAAATTTTCGTCCAATTCCCATTTACCATCTTTGGGACCTGGCCCAGTGTAGTTGAACACTTCCTTTTTGCGACTTCCCTGGCCTCCGGCAAATTGGATCAACGAATCACCATTGTGAGGGAGCAGTGTTCCCGAAGAAGTTTCCTGCCCTCCCAGAATGGTCACTTTCCCGGTATTCGGGTCCATAAGAGAAGTCCCATAAGAAGTAATGGTATCTGGACGGTCCGGGCCAAGGTCAAAGGTGATCTCCGGAATATCCGCATTACCCTCAATATTCATCCAATAAGTCTTTTTCGTTCTCCGCATATACCAGGTATCCGGTGTGCGCAAGCTTACCCATTCTCCCTCCCGGCTCAGGTACATCCGCTTTTTGTCAAACATATAGGCATTGGGATACAGCTTAAATGCATCAAATTGGTGGGCCTTGATACAGCGGGGAGGACAGTCACAAGGAGCCGTATTGTCTTCACAGGCAGGATCGTAGTTCCAATCGTCAAAAAAGTCCATGTCAAAACAGGCCACGGGTGGCACCGCCGCTTCCGGTTTTTTAATCCGGGTATCGAAGGGACTGTCCTTGATCTTCTCAACATCTACCGATCTCCAGGCTTGCTCTGGTTTCTCCTCATTGAATTTTGAGGGGTCAAAAAATTCTACATAATGGTTGATCTCAAATTGGTACATGGTGGGAAATCCTTTGTCAAAGCCGACAAACCCGCTGAACACTACCAAACGGCCATCCTGAAGGGGCACAAGGGAAGGGTACCAGCGTCCTCTTTCCATGAACCCGGAAAACTTCCAGGGATATGGCAATTGGTTGCTCGCATTCGGAATGGCTCGCCAATCGACCTTGCTCCAATCGGTTTTCAGTTCTTCCCGCCAGTCAAAGATATAAGACGTATTTGCTCCGGTGCGAAATGGGAAATAGTATTGGGTTCCTCCTACAAACAGGGGGTTGCCATTGGGTAGGTGCAGGTGACCGCAACAGAACATATCATTGGGGGAGAAATGGCATTCTAAATCGGGGTCCTCTACCGGAACTGGATGAGGAATGCGGAAAAAGGTATTCTCTTCAGGGTCAAAAACGGCCACATTATTGACCAATTGGTAGTAGTCGTTCAGTTTATTGACGCGGAATGGATCATCCCGGCGATCGAAAAGCCCGGTCCCATTGGCTGGCTGTGGGTACTCTGGATAAGTCTGGATCGGGTCCAGGTTCCGCCAACTGCTACCACTTGACATCAAAACTCTACCGGAAGGCAGCAGCATGACATGGACAGTCTGCATACCAAGGATACTTCCTATGGATGCTCCATTGTGTTCGGGCATCACTGTATCCCATTTTCCAAACTTGAGTTCATCGGGATTGGAGGTGGTACGGCGAAACTGAATCGCTTCGCTTTCCGACAACATTTTTCCTTGTTGTCCGAAGACCTGAATGGGGGTGGTCAGAAGGATCAGGCATAGGGACGAAACCAGCCATATCCTTCCTTTTGAGAAGAAATCAGAGACCATTTGAGTTGTGTGTTTAAATAATGAAAGCCTTCCATCAAGATAACAAAATCAAGACCCAAAGCAAAGATTTACGTCATATTAAGGAAATGGCCCCCGGCAAACCGGGAGCCAAACTGAACTTCAATTCAAACGATCACTACGCTATACATTTCCTCATTTAGAACTGTGTGCCGAGGGGAAGTTCTGCGATCGGTCTGGGGTCTTCAAACCCTCCCTGCGAACATCCGGGGAAGCGCTCACACAATTCTTGCACCATATCGATCTTAGAAGGCCGTACCTCGTCACAAGAGGAACAAAATCCGGATCCTCCGGGGCAAGGACAGCAGGCACTCATACCTGCACAGTAGCAAAAAGCGGTATTGGGGGTTTTTCCACTGAAACACTGACAAGGTTCACAGCCATTCACAGTTGGGACAACGAAGTGGCCAGTGATCGGTTGCAGACCATAGCGAACCGAAGCCTCGGTTGGATATGGTATGTACAGTATGGTCTCCCCGCCATTCGTTACCTGAGAAGCCGGAGCCCAATTGGGGAGTAGTATTGCAATTGCTCCTGGCTGAGTTAGCAATTCCTTCAATCGGGATAACTCATCTCCTGATGTAATACCGGGACCATAGCCGTTTTCCGCCAGCCAATTCAAGGCAGCCGCTCCACTTAAAGCAATTGCTTGTTCCCCTTGTTCAAAGAAAGCATACTTGCCAAAGAAGCTGTTGCTGGACAGGGCCATATTGGTTTTCAATTGGCCAACAGTTCCCTCGTATTCAACAGTCTGGGACTGGGCAGAGGAAAAACAGAAGATCAGAGCGAGGATGATAATTGTCAAAAATTGATTTTTCATGGTTGTATGATTGATGGATGAATTAATGTTGATGTTGACACAAGTGATCAGCACAGCCAGGGTGGCTGCTGGAGAGCACCTGCAAAAGGATCAATACAGTTGTATGAATGATTGGAGCGCCTCAGTAAAAGCCTACTCCGAAAGTTGATTCAAATGTTATTTACCTGGGATCAAATTCACGTCCTTCCGGAAAAACAATGGAAGGTGAAGGACCTTCCACCTCCTCCAATTGCCCCCGGATTTGGTCAAGGACCTCCGGCTGCTCCGCAATCCGCTGCATGATTTCCCGGGAGGTCAGGCCTTCTTCAATGATCGGATCGATCGTCACCGCAATGAGCCCTCCGTCCGCTGATCTCATGAAACAGATCCGCTTGACCCTACGGCTAGTCTCCGGATCACAATAGTACAGGCAATTCCCCTCCGCACTTCCCTCAGAAAAGCAGTGTTCCAGAATCCCGACCTCGTCCAGCACCTCCTGAACCTGACCGGGGGTGAGCCCTTCCATCCCCTCAGATCCATGCCTGGTCAATTGGTTGTGGACCCAACTCTCCCGGTACGCTTCCTCTGTTCCTGCAAACAGTGCTATCCAAAAGGATTGTTCAATTCCTTCAGCATCCTCTCCGATAAGGTAAAGGCCATAAACCCTGATCTCTTCACCTGAGTTTATTATCTGATCTGCTGGATGACAGGATGCCGGCGGACTTGCCTGATTAGCCTTTAAAGTCCCTAAAGCCATGACAAATATGAAGATGAGCAGACTTCCTTTGGTGAACTCCCTGGACAAGTCGGCAAACTTACGGTACATAAATCCTGGTCGGTTGGTATTCATAATCGATTATTTAATCTACGGTTCAATTCTAGCTTATCTCCTTCTTTTCCCCAAACCAATATCACAATACGATTAGGTTTCTGATTTTGTATATTGGACCCCAAAGCCCCAGGATCAGACATTCCCCACCAAACCATTAGGTTTCAGAGATAGCGGGACGCACTATGAAGAATGACCTTTTCACCCTGATAAAATCGCTCAGTCCCTCCGAGAAACGGTATTACAAGGTTCAAAATACCCATAATATTGACAAGGCCTATATGCGGCTCTTTACCTGGATGGACGGACTGGAAGCTTACGATGACTCTCTGGCTAAAAAGGAGTTTGAGGGTGAAGTCTTCATGAAACAGTTTGGGGTGATCAAGAATTATCTGAAGGAATCTCTCCTGGACACCTTGCGGAGTTTCCACAAGAACAGGTCCCCTCTCATTCAGCTTCGCAACCGGATTGACTACATCGAGCTGTTGTTCCAGCGCGGCCATGTGCAGCAAGCCCAAAAGGAAGCCCGTAGTGCTTTCAAGGTTGCAGAAGAGGCTGGCTATATCGGGCTTCAGATCGAATGCCTGAAGTGGGAGATCAGATTGTCGAGGCTGCAAG
>CAYGRE010000170.1:0-9571 GCA_964352215.1 uncultured Bacteroidia bacterium | reverse complement strand
GCCCGCAATATAATATGAGCTTGGTCAGTCGCTGCAGGGACCATCGGATTGACCCATGATTGATTCTAGATGTTGAATTGCAGAGAGATTACATCCGGGTCCCCTCCCACCGCACCGAGGCCGGCCAATCCCCATCTGAGGAACTTCTTGCGGGAGAATGTGGGCTTGTCACTCATACTGATTGATCACTCATATTGGGCTTAGCGCTCATTTGGGCTTGTCACTCATATTTCGCCCACTCTTCTTCAAAGTATTGCACCAGGGCCTGGTTGTTCAGGCGATTGGATTCCAGATTGCGGGCGATCATGTCAGGGGGGAAATGGACCATTTGCCGGACAGTTTCAGGGCTGATAAAGCGCAGGCTGTCCGGATAATGGTCGACGGGAAGCCAGGTTTGGTCATGGGCAAGGATAAAGCCCCATTCACCAAAGGAAGGTACATAACAGTGGTATGGTACGGTTCGGAATCCCGTTTCCCGCAGGGTCTGGTCTACGCACCAGAAGGACTTCGGAGCCACATAGGGCGAGGTGGATTGGACCACCATTCCCCCACCGGGAGCGATATGGGTTTTCAGTTCGCGGTAGAAGCGCAGGGTGTAAAGTTTGCCCACTGAGAAATTGACCGGGTCGGGAAAGTCGACCACTACAAAATCGTATTGGCGTTTATTTTCCCGCAGCCAGGTAAATGCATCGGCATTGAAAACGGAAACTTTAGGAGCAGTCAGCGACTTGCGGTTGAGAGAAGTAAGACTGGCACGTTTGGAAAACAATTCGGTGACCAGCGGGTCCAGATCGACCAGATCTATTTGTTCGATGCTGGGATAGCGTAGGATTTCACGTACCGCCAGACCATCTCCTCCACCCAGCACCAACACCTTGCGCGGTGAATCCTGGGCGGCAAGACCGGGGTGGACCAGAGCTTCGTGGTAGCGGTATTCGTCCTGAGAGTCAAATTGCAGGTTTCCATTCAGGAAGAGGCGGAACCGTTCCCCTTTGCGGGTCAGGACAACGCGCTGGTAGGGAGAAGATTTCGCATAAACGATATTGTTCTGATAGCTGAGTTTTTCCGAGAAGCTGAGGATATTGCCAGCGAATACCATCCCAATCACAAGAACGACCAGGCTGGCCAGGGCACTGAACCGGAGCATGGTCTTGCGGCGGATTTCGTCATCGAAGACGTAGATGGCCGCGATGGCTACCAGTACGTTGAAGATGCCAAAGAGGAGGGAGGTGCGGATCAGGCCCAGTTGAGGTACCAGCAGCAGCGGAAACAGCAAGGAAGCCAGCAAGGCGCCGATATAGTCAAAGGTGAAGATATTTGAAACCAGGTCCCGGAAATCAAACTGATCTTTCAGGATACGCATCAGGATGGGAATCTCAAGTCCAACCAGAAGCCCTGTCAGGGATACGAGGCCATAGAGCAGGAATTGGAAAGCCTCGATGTATTCGAAAAGGACAAAGAGGATCGAGGCGCTGAATCCGCCCACCAGGCCGATGAGCAATTCAATCTGGATGAAAGTCGGGACCAGTCGTTTGCGGATGTACTTAGAAAGGAAGGAACCAACCCCCATGGAGAAGAGATAGACCCCTATGATGATGGAGAATTGGGTGACCGAGTCTCCCAGCAGGTAACTGGCCAGGGTTCCGGCCACCAATTCGTAGACCAGCCCACAGGTGGCAATGACGAATACCGATATGAGGAGCAGGTATTTCATGTTCGGAGAGCAGGTTTGCTTTCCAGGATGAGGACTGGATCCACTGAGTGGAGATTGCCGGGATAAGGGTTGCCGGGATAAAGGTTGGCAGGCATTCCAATGAGACGGAAGTCCTTCAATTCAATCGGGAAGTACTTGTCCTCACTGAGCAGGAAAGCGCTGCGATCAACCGTGGGCAAAGGCAATGATGATGGAAAGGCCAAGCATCATAGAGCCGAATACGATGGCCAGGGCTACGTTTTTATTCTGGACGATTTCCTCCCAAAGGTTAAAGGGAGTGATCTTGTCATAGAGCCAACTTGCAAACAGGAAGACCAAAATGCCGATCAGTGAAAAGATCACAGCATTGAGCAGGAGGGGTAAGTCGATATAATCTTTCATAGCGGACAGATATTGTTCTAAGGGAAGAGATTGTTCCAGAGGTGGATATTGTACCAGTGCAGGGAAATTGTTCTATTTATGTCGGATCAAAGCGGGGCCGGCCACTACTGCAGAAATGGTAGCGCCGGCGCTGAGCAGTCGAAAACCAGTCGCACCACCCGTGAAATAACCTCCGATCAGGGCGGCTACGATGATGATATAGATCAGGCGGAATCGGTTGCTTTTTGCTTTCATTGTTTTTCGTATCAGCGGTTTCATATTGCCGGCTCAACTGTTTGGCATTGCCAGGTCAACTGAAATCAGAATCGAGCCATTGCTTTTTCTTAAAATCGTTGGTCATAAAGCCCAGGTAGAGTATTGGGAGGGTTATCAGGACGAATACGATCAGGAAGTTCGTATAGATCGTGACATTGCGTTTGACGGCAATGATATATCTGAGGTCAGGCTTGCCCGAATACAGTTGAACCACCAGTTCATAGTTTCCACCCGGTACCAAATTGATGATCTTGGTTCCTCTCCGGTTGCCTTCCGACCAACTCTCTCCATCTGTATACCCAGAGTAATATTCAGCAGTTACGTTAAAAGGATAGGTTTTATTGGTCTCCATATTCCGGAGATATCCCTGGCCTTCCAACCATGAATTGTTAATCCCCGGAGAGGTCAGGGACACTTCGACGTTGCCGGTATTTCCTCCTATCTGGAAAGGAGGTGAAACCAGTTCCCGGCCTTCTTCCATGTTTTGGATGCCGGAAGCATCCGCAATGAGGGCGGGGCCTGAGTCGGAATACAAGGTTTCGTTATTGCCGAGGTACAACCAGAATTGCCCAATGATCAATAGAATGAGGGCTATCAAATAGATGGGGAGTATTGCCTTCAGTCGGGCCCAGTAGGGGTTGGGTTGGTGAGGCGCGACTCCTTTTTGGGGAGGCAGCTTCAGATCTTTGCCAAAACTGGCCTTGACCTCTTCCGGATACAGATAGACTGATTTAGTCCAGTTCTTACCGGAAGCATCAAATTCAAGGCTGAGCATCTCGGGAGCTTTGACCAGGTCCCGGGTGTCGACTTTCTCTCCCCGCTTGACTTCCCAATAGAATTCACCGAAGACAAATATTACCTGGGCCTTGCCCTTGCCATAAGCCTGGAATCTTTTTCCTTCATAGACCATGTCCCGGCCACCCGTCCCTTTGGGATATTCAAGGAGTGGGGTGGTAAAGCTCCAGTGCCCATACTGGTTGAGCAACCAGCGAAAGCCCTGGTAAGGATTGAAAAGGAGATATTCTTCCCACTGGTAGGGATAGTCGACCACCTTCCGGACCATAAATCCGATGACTTCCCATTCCGTGCCCTGGACGACTCCTCTGGTTCCGATCGGAATCAGGGGCTTGTACCTCATCTTACGGTTGTACTTTTCAAGCACCGTAAAATCGGGGTTGGTCAGGTCAATGAGGGCACCGCAGTGAGTACAAGCAGCGCGCATGGTTTGGCCGGGAGCATGCAGCTTTACCTGCCCGCCACAATTGCCACATTGGAAGGCACTGACTCCGCCCAAGGGCGACTTGGGTATGTGCTCAGGTCCATCCATGCAGCTTCCTCAGATTGGTGAAGTTAAATTCGTCGAAGGGTTGATAACTGCCCAGGAAGGCCTGGTCTCCGTCTGGTCCGTACAGGAAGTTGAGAAACTGCCCATCGGGACCTCTCAGGTCTGTACTGTAGCCCTTGAAATTTTGCTCAAATACATACGGCAACTCCCCTTCGCTCCCCAGGTAGGTAATCGCGCGACGGTCGTCCACCACAAAAAGATGCTCTTCAAAGGTAATGCGCTGATTCAGTTGCAGTTGTTTGAAGGGGGGGATGGTGGCGTGTTTCTGCTCAAAGCTCATCATATAGAGCCCCTGAGCTTCTGCCAACCAGCCTTCGCTGTTGTCGTCGAACAAGGCGTACCATTCGCTCCACATCCCTCCTGAATAGCCAACCTTGATGCGGCCCAGGAGCCGGAATCCTTTACCCTGAAACTGCCCGGTGGTGCCCACCTGAAAAGGGGACATGTCGTTCAGCAATTCGCTGACTTCACCGATTTTTTCCAGGTCCATGTCCCGGCGTACAATATTGGACCGGCAGTAGGTACAGGTCGTGTAGATCGACACCTTGGAATGGAACTGGATCGGTGCACCACAGTTGGGGCAGTTGTATTCCATTTATTATTTAGCGTAGGCGATGGCCCGCTTCTCACGGATCACCGTGACCTTGATCTGACCGGGATACTGCATCTCCTTCATGATCTTCTCTGAGATCTCAAAGGCGAGCATATCGCTCTGGTCATCGGTTACTTTTTCTGATTCAACGATAACGCGGAGTTCACGACCTGCCTGGATGGCGTAAGACTTGACGACTCCGGGGAATTGCAGGGCCAGTTTTTCCAGGTCCTTGAGGCGCTGGATATAGCCTTCGACGATTTCGCGACGGGCACCGGGCCGTGAGCCACTGATGGCGTCACAAGCCTGGATGAGCGGCGAGATCGTATGGGTCATCTCAATCTCATCG
Organism: uncultured Bacteroidia bacterium; assembly: GCA_964352215.1. Lineage (GTDB taxonomy): Bacteria > Bacteroidota > Bacteroidia > J057 > JADKCL01 > CAWUKT01. The sequence goes on along the minus strand of CAYGRE010000170.1, from coordinate 4,935 downwards.
TGGTGGGCACCGATGGCGTTGCAGATATCTTCTGGTTCTCCCCATTTCTGGGCGAGTTGCATGCCGAGGATTGCGTGTGGCAATTCCGGATTGTCCTCAGGGACTTTGCCAATATCGTGGAGCAAGCCGGCACGCTTGGCTTTCTTGGCATTGAGGCCGAGTTCTGCGGCCATGGTGGCACACAGGTTGGCAACTTCACGGCTGTGCTGCAGGAGGTTTTGTCCGTAAGAGGAACGGTACTTCATCCGGCCGACCATGCGGATCAACTCGGGGTGAAGTCCGTGGATGCCGAGGTCGATCACGGTGCGTTCACCGGTTTCAACGATCTCTTCATTGATCTGCTTGGAAACTTTCTTGACCACTTCTTCAATGCGGGCCGGGTGGATACGTCCATCAGAGACCAGCTTTTGCAGAGACAGGCGGGCGATTTCCCGGCGAACCGGGTCAAATCCGGAAAGAATGATGGCTTCAGGAGTATCGTCAACGATGACTTCCACTCCGGTAGCTGCTTCGATGGCCCGGATATTACGGCCTTCACGGCCAATGATCCGTCCCTTGATATCGTCGTTTTCCAGGTGGAAGACAGAGACTGTATTCTCGATGGCATGTTCTGCGGCAGTCCGCTGGATCGTCTGGATGACGATCTTCTTGGCTTCTTTGCTCGCAGTAAGATTGGCCTGCTCGATGATGTTTTTGATATTGGAAGAAGCCATGGTCCGGGCCTCATTCTCGAGCTTTTCCATCATCTTCTCACGGGCTTCATCAGCGGTCAGGTTGGCGATCCGCTCGAGGTCACCCAGTTGACTTTGGATCAGGCGGTGCAATTCTTCATCCTTCTTTTCAATCGCTTCCAGACGGGAATCAATGCTGCGGTGCTTGGCGTCCAATTTGCTTTGTTCCTTCTTGACCTGGTCGTATTTCTGGTTGAGGGTGTTCTCTTTTTGCTTGACCCGTTGCTCAGCTTGCTCCAACTTTCCCCCTCTGTCCTTGACGTCTGCTTCAAATTCCTGCCGCATCTCTTTGGCCTTTTCACGTGCCCTGCGAATGCGGTCCTTGGAGATTTGCTCTCCCTTTTCCTCCGCTTCGGCAAGAATCTTTTTGGCTTCCAATTCAGCCTCAATGATTTTCGTGTTTGTATTCTTTTTGGAAATCACAAACCCGATGGCAAATCCTACCAACAGGCCTATTCCGATGTAAACTGCTTCCATTAGCTCTTGTAATGTGGGTTAAATGAGAGCAACCGATGGAAACGATCGGGGATAACAGGGGGGAAAGCAAACAGGCGGTTTCAGTTGGACCGCGGTACCTCTTCGGTATTTAATATCGATGTGTTTAGGGCTTCGTCAATACGCTCTAACTTATCCAGAGCAGATTCCTGACCCGACTTCCTCTTCTCTCCCTGGTTGATATTGTCGGTTGCCAGTTCCAGGCAACACATGATCACCAGGTCCATCTCGTCCTGAACACTGAATTTGTCTTTATAACTCTTAATGCGATCATTGATAAGCTTTGCAGCATTCCGAACCGATGCCTCTTCCTCCGGCTTCACAAGAAGCGGATAGGGACGGTTCATTATATTTACTTTGATCGAATACTTTTCCAAAATGCTTTTCCTGTCTTAACTGAGGTCTGCTCAGTTCATGTCCCGATCAATTTCAAGCATTGATCTATCTCTCGAATATATTCGTTTATCTTTTGTTTAAGTTCCTCAGCATGCTCGCTTCCGTTTTCACCTTCCATGCTCCGGGCCATCCGGATGATTTCGAACTGCTCTGATAAGCTTGAATAAGCTTCTTCACGTTCGCTAAGCTGCTTTTCGAGTGTGGTAACTTTGCCCTTCAAAGAACGATTCTCTGCGACCAGATCCGTTGTACGGCTGTTCAGGTATTCAGCTTTCTCGCTGATCTCGTCGAGTTTTTTCAGCAATTGTTCCACAGTGCTCGAATTCGGAATTCGCTTAAAAATAAGAAAAAGGGATTACATACAAAACGGTGAAGTTTCCCTTGTGTACAGGAATGCAGTCGGCTGAGCGTCCGGACTTCTTGGATTACTTGAGGTACTAGCGCCTCACTTCAACCCCAAAGTCCCCTTCAAGCTTCTGAAAGATGCGATCCATGGTTTTGTCGGCGGCTTTGTCGGTCAGCGTTTTGTTGTTGTCAAGCAAGGAAATATTCACCAAATAAGATTTTTTACCTTCTCCAATCCGGTCTCCTTTGTAGACATCGGTTATGCCAACTTCGCGGATCAGCTTGGGATTGCAGGCCAGGATCGCGGTGGACAAACTGCTGTAAGCCACATTGTCCGGGACGATCATGGAGATATCCCGCTGGATGCCGGGGAACTTCGGCAGGGGGGTATATTTGACCTGGTGCTTCGCGTAGGCCTTGAGGAGTTTTTTCCAGTCAATCTCGGCCATGAATACTTCACCTTTGATTTCACGCTTGGCGATCAGGGCATTTTGCAGGCGGCCGTAACGGGCAATCAGGGTCTCTCCGCGCAGCAACTCTACCCCGTAAACATAGGTATCATTTTCTTCCATCTCCCGGTAGGTACCCCGGAACCCAAAGAGGTTCTCCAGACGTTCCATTTCCCCGGTCAGGGTGTAAATGCTTGCCGGGGAGGGTTTTCCCTGCCAGTGCGCAGGCCTTGAAGCTCCGGTCAGGTAAAGGACAATCCATTCTTTTTCCGTGTATTTGTCCTCGCCCCGGTGGTAGGTCTTGGCAAATTCGGCTAGCTGCAAATCGTAATTTTTGTACCGGTGGTTGTGCTCGATCGTCTCCAGACCAGTGTAGACCAGATCGTCTCTCAGGACGGCCATTTCACTGGTCAGGTTGTTGACGAGATTTGCGGTGGTGTCTTTGGAAAATGTTTCGGGGATCAGGGGGCAGGAGAGTACCTCATTGAAGCCAGCCGCTGCCAATTGGTCAAAGTATTTTTGCAGGAGGGCGCTTGTATCGGTCTTCTGGTCCAGGTTCAGGGACATGCTGCTGGATCCGGGCATGGGCACATTGTTGTACCCGTAGATGCGGAGAATCTCTTCCATGATGTCCTGAGGCCGCTGTACGTCTACCCGGTAGGGGGGGATCAATAGCATCAACTTTCCTTTGTCGGCACCCACGGCCACCTGGATTTCCAGGGAGGTCAGGATGGAGACGATATCGTCCTTGGGCAAGTCGATCCCCATGACACGTTTGGCGCGGTCCAGGTCGAATTCAATTTCGAACCAGGGATGTTCTCCTTTTTGGACATCTTCTACTACGGAGGCAGTTCCTCCGGCGAATTCCAGGATCATGGCCGTGGCGCGGAGGGCGGCGATGCGGGTGATGTGCGGGTCCACGCCACGCTCAAACCGGTAGGAGGCATCGGTCTTGATGTTCAGACGGCTGGCGGTTCTGCGGATACCGGTCGGGTCGAAATAGGCACTTTCTAAGAAGATGTTCTTGGTGGTGTCATCTACTTCGGAGTTTTGCCCTCCCATGACACCAGCGACTGCTACCGGGCCGTCTCCATCGCAAATCATCAGGTCCTGGCCAGCCAGGATTTTCCTTTCGGTATCATCGAGGGTGGTGAAGGTGGTGTCCTCGGTGAGGGTTTGCACCACTATGCGGTTGCCGCGGATGCGGTCGGCATCGAATGCATGCAGGGGTTGGCCCAACTCATGAAGGACATAATTGGTAATGTCCACGATATTGTTGATCGGGCGCAGGCCGATGGACTTCAGGCGGAGCTGCATCCATTCCGGGGAAGGCTTGACCTCTACCCCGCTGATGTATATGCCGACATAGCGGTCGCAGCGACTGGGTTCGGGCAGGCCGATGGTGATCGGGTTGGGAATCGCAGTGGCGGAATCAATCTCTGGTGCTTCAGGTCGCTGTGCTTTTTTTCCGAGAAGGGCCGCAATGTCTCGGGCGGTTCCGTAGTGAGAGGCAGCATCTACCCGGTTGGGGGTCAGGCCGATCTCAAAAATGGTATCCACCTCTACATTGAATACTTCGTGGGCGGGTGTGCCTACTTTGGTGGAGGGGTCCAGCACGATAATCCCAGCGTGGCTGGTTCCGATTCCCAATTCATCCTCTGCGCAAATCATCCCAACCGAAGCTTCTCCTCTGATCTTGGACTTCTTGATTTTGAAGGGTTCACCTGAAATGGGGTGTAATTCTGTACCTACGGTAGCCACGGCTACTTTCTGCCCGGCGGCAACATTGGGGGCTCCGCAGACTATGGGGAGAGGTTCACCGTTTCCGACATCTACAGTACAAACACTGAGCTTATCGGCACCGGGGTGCTTCCCGCAGGTCAATACTTCTCCTACCACAACACCGCTCAATCCACCGGGGATCGACTCAAATCGTTCCTGGCCTTCCACTTCCAAACCTGACATGGTCAGGCGATCTGCCAACTCTTCGGGACTCCAGTCGAAATCGATGTATTTTTTTAGCCAGTTGTAGGAGATGTGCATAGCTCGAATTTATTTTCGCCAAAATTAGAACATATCACCACGGAATTCCAGTTTTTTAAATATCCCCTCATTAACTGGAAAACGCTCTTCACTAAACCGAGGTCCGAAGCTCACTGAACGAGTTTAACGGGCGACTAAACTGAGGTCGGAAGCCCACTAAACGAGTTTAGCGGGCGACTAAACCGGGGTGCGAAGCCCACTAAACGAGTTCAGTGGGGCGACTAAACCGGGGTCGGAAGCCCACTAAACGAGTTCAGTGGGGCGACTAAACTGAGGTCGGAAGCCCACTAAACGAGTTCAGTGGGCGACTAAACTGAGGTCCGAAGTTCACTGAACGAGTTCAGTGGGGCGACTAAACTGAGGTCCGAAGCTCACTATACGAGTTTAGTGGAGAGCCTGGCTCACTTCAGGGGCGTCACTAGGCCGGTTAAGTGCTGCGATAGGGCCAGTTCTGGGGTGTGGCTGCGCCAGTTCGG
>CAYGRE010000169.1:0-9904 GCA_964352215.1 uncultured Bacteroidia bacterium | reverse complement strand
GTCTTGAATGTTTTGTAAAGACAAGTCAAAAGGATTTTCTTGTTTTGGAAATTGACGCGGCTGACGTCTTCCACTTCGATAAAGATCTTAGTTCCCGGAGGAGCCTGACGCAGCGCCCCTTGGTTCAGGTTGACTTTGATCCCTTTCTGGATGTCTTTGCCACTGTAGGATTTAATGGTCCTGGCCGCACCGAGTCCTGGCTTATACTTCAGAGTTACTGTCGAAGCAACATACCGGGCATCCTTTTTCAACGCACCTCTGAAATCGGCATCGGGAATCAACTTCACCGTCACCGTTTGCTTGCGGTTCAGATCGGACATGCCATTGTATTCCGTACCAGATGCATTCTGCAAAATGATGCGAGGTTTGGGAGGCTTCACAACGGAGTAAGTCAAATTATCCAGCTTGATGTTCTGACCATTCGTCTTAGTATAGACGGACAGCTTGAACTGGCGGGAGGAAGGCACCACCGTAATGTCCTTGCGGCTACTTGGGTTCTTGATGATTTTCCCACCCGTGGACCGGCTGAAGTCAGGATTGTACAAATCTCCCAGTGAAGGGACATCTACGATCAGGTTGTTCCCACAATCCTTGTAGAGCAGTTGGAGCTCCTTGGACCGCACCTGAACTTCAGGCTTGCGAACCTTGAATTCACCCGTGATAGGCATTTCCTCAAAAGTACCGTCAGCCTTGGGAACTTTGATCATGGCCGTATACCGTTGGATTCCCTCCTGGGCATTGTCAGGGATTACATTGCCATTGGCGGTCATGGTCATGGTTGCCGTATTCCCACTGGGATCCATGGAGATGCCACTTCCCAGGAACTCTGGACGGATACTGGAGGAAGAAACACCCACCAACAGTTTGGTTTCATATTTCATACCCGCGGTAACGACCTGTGCATTGGGGGCTTCGAAGGCAAAGATGCTGTCCACCTTAAAGGTGTAATCCCCAAGCATGCTCTTGGTAAGGTTAAGCATCTCAGTTTCAATACGGCGGATATCGCCCTTGAACTTTTCGACTTTTGCCATGTCAGCAATAACCGGAGTGCCATTGAATGAATGATACTCCCAGGTTTTCTTCTTGGCATCCGGGTCATGAATGGTGGTATCTTCAGCCGGCTCAATCGTCAACAGTGGGAATTCAGTAAAGTCCATACCCTCAGGAAGATTTTCCTTCATGGTTTCATTGGCCCAATCCACATACTTCTTCAATTCAGCACGTAATTCCCGCGCTTTTCCAGAACCGTGCCTATCGTTGGCGTCATCGTCAACTCCCAGCCAATAGCTGTAATTAGCCTGGGTCTCATCTTTGAACTTGATTTCTCCAGAAACAGGGTCCTTATGCCCAATTTCCTCCAGGTCCTTGCTGATGTCACTCAGATAGGAGATAACTTTGCTGGTCTCGGAAGTAATTCCATTGACCACCGTGCGCAATTCACTGTGCTTTCTGTTTCCTCCAGCCTCTTCTTGTTCAATCGCCTTGACGATATTTCGTGCCAGAGTACCGTTGTTTTCTCCGTTCACCAGGGCCGTGTGCGCCAGTGAACTGCGAAGAGATTCAAATGCCTGAAGGACTTCCGCGCTCACATTCAGTGCGAGGAGTGCGGTAAGCACCAGGTACATCATATTAATCATCTTCTGCCTCGGGGATAGTTTTTGACCCGCCATAATTGGATTCTCCTTAAAATGGTTATTCGGTTTTCGTGAAAGAAAATTTCTCAGGGGTGCTTTTCCAAAGGCAGGTAGGGCGCTCCTCAATGGGTATACCTTGCTGCTTTCAGTCTCTTAACGGTAGGGGAGAAGAAGGTTACAGGGAAAAATGAAAAAAAATAATTAGTTGAAGAAATCCAGGATATGGGGCTTAAGCCTGTTTAGGTTAATCTTTTCGATGGGATGCGGAGTTCCGGGCAATACGAGGAATTGTGAATGGGGGAGTTGCCGGTAAGTTTGGTAGGTTTCATCCAGCCCGACCATCTTGTCCCGGTCACCCAGGCCCATCAATACCGGATGCGCAATAGATTGAAACGCTGAGTTGTCCAGCCGTGGAGAATCACCCAGATCAAGCATCATCTCCGCAGTACGCTCCAGATGGCCCCGCCAATCATTGCCATGGTGCCTCTCCTCCAACATTTTTGCGAAGTGCGGGACTTTGCTCAGGATTGTATCGGGATTTAGCATTTTGACCTCTTTGGCAGAGGTCTCCGGTTGCCAATCGAGTTTGGTGGCAAATGTGAATATCCGCTTGATGAGTTCAGGTTGTTGCAGTGCAAGGTAGAGCGCCACATAGCCCCCCATGCTGTAGCCGAAGATATCTGCCGGGCCTAATTGATGACTTTGGATATATTCCTTCAGATCTTCTGCGAACGATTCGATCCTAAAAGGTCCGTTCGGAAATGGCTTACTTCCATGGCCCTGGAAGTCCAAACGGTGGACCTGGAAGTGATCTTGCAGTTCTGCCACCCAGGGATCGAATTGCTCCTGAGAACCCAGTGCACCATGGAGCAGAAGAAGATGAGATTTTGCCATTGTCTTCAGTTTGCTCCAAGGTGGCAAAGTTTCTTTAAAATGCCAATTGTACCCGTGGTTAAGCCTTGCCCTTATTATTCTTCAACTCCAGAATCCTGGCCAAAGGAACACCTGTTACCTGGTGTATTTCTTCCATAGAATTGCAGCCCAGGGTGAGCATGGCGATTGCAACTTGCTCTTTTCCTTCCTGTCGCCCTTCCTGTCGCCCTTCCTGTCTTCCCTCCTTCAGGTACTTCTGGGCGATCCAGGTTTCTCTGATAATCGATTCTTCAATTGGCATATTCTTTATGATTTGTTCAGTTGCAGATTCTAATTTACGCAATTTAGAAAATGTTTGCAGCGCAGTTAATTGTCTGGCCTGTAAGTTTTTATCGGCTTTTGTGGTGGCAAGGATTTTTTCCACCGCAGAAGCGATTATTTCACGAGACGGTTTGTCTCCATGGTCTGCTAACACTACCCAGGGCAGCAACTCGGGATTGGATGCATCCATGAATTCCTGAAAGGGAATTCTGCCTACATCTATGACCTGATAACCATAATAATTGTGCCGGTCACGCAGGCTGGATTTCATTGAGAGAGGACGGTCACCAATGTAAACTACAAATTGCCAAACAGATAACTTGAACTTGCGCTGAAGTGCTGCATAATATTCCTGCATTCTGTAGGGCATTTCTACATCATTACTGGTTTGGAATTCAATATGAAGAACCATCTCCTCTCCTTTAGGGTCTGAGGTTTGCCTGATAAAATCTGGCTCCCTTTCTAAAAGCATTTGCAATTTGTGACCCGTTTGGCGGAAATTGCCAAATGTCTTTCCAGTAAGGCTCCGTACTAAATAATTGGGGTTTTCTCCCAATAACTGACGGATCGTCTGATCGTATCGCCGCATAATCCTCCCTTCGCTTCTTCAGTTATTGCTATAAAAATAAGCAAAAGCGGGGATCGAAACAAGAGGAATACTAAAGAAAAAGGGTGTCGCGATTGGGGTCATTGAGCAACTCCAGGCAGCGGGCCTTGTCACCATCAATGGCAGCAATCAACGCTTCCAGAGAGTCAAATTTCATATCGGCACGAATCCATTCCAGAAACCGGACTGTCACTTCATAGCCATAAATATCCCGGTCGAAATCAAAAAGGTAGATTTCGATCCCACGCGGAAAATCGCCAACGGTAGGCTTCTTACCGACATTGCACATACCGTGAAAAACCTCGCCCCTGACCTCGCAGGTAGCCAGGTAGACCCCATCACCGGGAATCAGCTTCCACTTCTCAAAAGGCCGGACATTGGCAGTTGGGTAGCCAATGGTACGCCCCATTTTCTGACCGTGGATCACGGTTCCGCTCACTGGATATTCATAGCCAAGGTATTTGTTGGCCAGGGCAACATCGCCCTCCAGAAGCGCAGTACGCACTTTGGTGCTGCTCACCTTGGCATGGTCAACCTCTTGAGCCGGAATCTCTTGCACCGTAAATCCATAACGCTCCTCAGCTGCACGGAGATCGTCGATATTCCCGGTACGGTTCTTACCAAATCGGTGGTCGTATCCAATGACAATCTTGCTGATCCCAACCGTGGAAACCAATATTTCTTCGATAAACTGCTGAGAGGTTAAGCGGGAAAAATCTTTGTTGAAGGGGATAAGAAGTAATTTGTCTATTCCCAGTAACTCCAGTCGCTCAGTCTTTTCCTCAATCGTCTGGAGTAAGCGCAGGGGATTGTCCTCAGGATAGAGAAAAAGACGTGGGTGGGGGTGGAAGGAAATGACTACACTCTCTCCACCCATTTCCTTTGCAGAATCGATGACGGCCTGGAGAATCTTACGGTGGCCAAAGTGAACCCCGTCAAAAGTACCAATCGTAGCAACTGCACCTTTTTGAATATGGTCATCCGTCAGAACAGCAACTGAATTGTCAGGATGACCCCCTAACTCCTCTTTAACATCAATCGAATCAAACTGACGCTGTCTGTCTTCCTTGTATTCAGAAAGGGAGCGGTAAACTTTCATAGTGTATCCTGATTGGAAGCCCTCCAAGCCTTGAACTGGGCAGCAAAGTCGTCAATTTCCCACGCATTTTCAAGGCGGAATTCTCCTATCCGGGTTCGGGTTAGTTCGGTGATATAGGCACCAACTTCGAGGGTTTGCCCGAGGTCATGGACCAGAGACCTGATGTAAGTACCCTTGCTGCACCTGATAATTGCTTTTCCCCAGTCTGGCGGCTGAAAGTCCAGCAAGTCAAATTGGGTGACATTGACCCAGCGGGGACGCAACTCGACGGTTTTCCCCTTTCTTGCAGCTTTGAAAGCACGTTTGCCGTCTATTTTGACCGCGGAAAACATGGGAGGCATCTGGGCAAATTCACCCCGAAACCCATCGAGCTTCGATTCGATCATCTCGCGGGTGAGGTGAGAAGTATCTTTTTGGTTTTCTGGAGGATGCTCAGCATCGTAGCTGGCAGTAGTGGCCCCGAGGCGAAACTCGGTCACGTATTCCTTTTCCATTCCCTGAAGGGATTCAATGGTCTTGGTCTTCTTGCCAGTGCAGAGGATGAGCAGACCAGTGGCCAAAGGATCAAGGGTGCCGGCATGACCGACTTTCTTGACTTTAATCAGTCCACGGACCTTTTTGACAACATCAAATGAGGACCAACCCTTGGGTTTGTTGAAGAGGAGTACTTCACCGGCCTGGAAATCGAGTTCTTCCATCAGATGACCTCCGTACCGATCAGGATGGCGATGATGCCCAGGATGAAGCAGTAGATAGAAAAGTAATACAACTTGTTTTTACGTACGATGGTGATCATGGCCTTACATGCAATGACACCAACCACAAATGCGGCTAAGAAGCCGATGAGAAGAGGCAATGTCTCCGTAGTGGAGGCCGCCATCTGAATCGCTTCCTCAGCATCGGGGGACAGGATTTTCTTGAGGTCCAGGGCAGCTTTACCGAGAATAGGTGCGATGACCATGAGGAAGGAGAAGCGTGCGATCTGGGTGGTGTCCATGCGCTGAAGGAGTCCGGTAGCAATGGTCGCTCCTGAACGGGAAACACCAGGTACCACGGCAATGGCCTGGGCCAGGCCCATCAGGAAAGTATTGCTAAAGGTCAGCTTCCGATCGTGTTTTTTGATCAACATGGTGAAAAGCAACAGGACTCCCGTAACCAGCCAACCGATGCCAACAATGGTAAGGCTATCCGTAAACAGTGCTTCCAGGTCTTCTTCAAAAAACAATCCGACGATGATAACCGGGAGGGCGGACAGGACCAGCATGGCTGCATAGCGGGTTCCTTCGTTCCATTTAAACTGAAGCAGGTCCCGGAAAATACTGATGATCTCTTTGTAAAAAATGACCACCGAACTCAGGGCAGTGGCTGCGTGTACGACTACGGCAAAGGTAAGGTTTCCGGATTGGTCATCGATCCCAAGGGTGTGAGAACCAAGTACGAGGTGACCACTGCTGCTTACCGGGAGGTATTCGGTCAGGCCTTGAACAATGCCGAGCAACAACGCATCAATGCTGTCCATAAGAAATTATCAGTTGGATGATTTACTTCCTTTTTGACCCTGACGTAACCGCGGGCCATGAGATGAACTCGAAAGGCAAAAGGCACCTATTAGCCTTTCTGAGGAACATCCGGAGCTTTTGCATCCAGATTGACCTTCTCCGCGTTTTTCCCTTTGAAGATGATCCCGACCGCGATCACCACGTGGCCAGCGATGATCAAGACAGGGCATACATAGAGCGCCATGGAGAACTCAGTAGCATCCTTGAAATTCTCGAGGGACATCAATAAATACCCTAAGAAGATCAGAAAAACCCCGATCAGGATGATGAAAATGTTGTTTTTGTTAAAAGGAAGCTGCATTTCAATCAGATTTAGATCAATTGGTCGAGGTTCTTATTCAGGAAGCGATTGACCGCCCATGAACTGCTTAACCAGCCCAAAATCGTCCCGAAGATAATAATTCCCCCTAATAAAGTCACAAATTCGATACGAAATGGCAGTTCTTTTATTGCTTCGGATTGTGAGTAAATACCAACTTCAAGTCTTGGAATTAGAAAAACCAGGGCCACAAGAAATATGCAGGCGACGATTGCACCCAGTAATCCTTGCAGGATTCCCAGCTTGATAAAGGGGCGACGGATAAAGCCATTGGTGGCTCCGATTAGCTGCATTGATCTGATTACGAGGCGTTTGGAATAGACTGCCAGGCGTACCGTTCCATTCACAATGAAGAAGCCAATCAGCGCGACCAGCAGCCCGATGCCGATGGCCATCTTGGTTCTTTCCCAGGTTCTTTCCCGCAGGGTTTTGATCTCTTCCATCGGGTAAGTAATGTCTTCGATCTTGATAAATTCCTGACCCAAAATCATTTCATTGATCTGGTCCAGGCTATCACTCTGGATATAGGCGGCATGGAGGCGAATGTCAAAAGAGGCGGGCAGTGGATTTACCCCATCCATGATATTGAGAAAATCTTCTCCGAGATCCTCCATGAACAACTCGCCAGCATCTTCTTTGGAGATGTACTCGATGTCTTTCACATAAGGTTGTTCCATCAGAAAACCTTCAAAAGCATCTATCTGTCCATCGTCTACGTTATCCGGAAGAGTTACCATCATCACGATGTCTTCCTGGGCCTTTTCCAACTCCACGTAGCTGAACACGGTCACCCCGGCAAAGAGGGCCAGGACAAACATCACCAATGAAATGATGAAGAGTGAAGTATAGAACGTACTTCGGGTCCGTGATTTAATATATGCTCCTCCAGATGCCATCGTGTCGGATTAGTTGTTGTTTCCTCCCTGCAATAATCTCCAACCTGCAAATTAACCCATTTCTATGCTTACGTAACCCACATCCTTTAGGGTTCAGTCGTATATTCTGAACAGTACCGGCATCATCATCTGTTGGCGAACAGGTTGACCATTCTGGATGGCCGGGGCAAACTTCAATGACTTGATCAGGCGGATGGCTTCTTCTTTGGTGCCATAGCCGAGGTCATTCAGGGCAGTAACCTCACTGACAGTACTGTCTTTTTCCACAAAGAAGGAGAGGGTCAGGTCGCCCGTGATCCCTTTTTCTTTTGCTTCAGCCGGGTACTGCATTTCCCGGAACAATTTCGTATAGAGTGCTTCATCTCCACCTGGGTATTCTGCACCCCGGCTGTATTCAACCGCATAATTGCGGTTGGTCCCATCGTTGATCAGCTGTTGGGCTGGCAGGGTAGCAGCAGTGGCAACGAATAAAAAAAGTGCGGTACAAATGGTTTTCATAGACATGGGTTCTTGGTCATCTTGCCCAGATAACGCGGGGCATCTTTGGCCTTTTTCTTATCAAAAGGGATGGTTTTTTCCAGGTCGAGGGTTTTCTTGAGCGTCTTATAAGCCAGGCAGTACTCTTCCAATTCATAATAGGACATACCCAATTTTTCATGGGCTTCCACATGGTCAGGAGTGATGCCAATCGCTTTCTGGTAATCAAGTTTGGCCAACTCATATTTTTCCTGGGCATAAAAGCAACTTCCTCTGGTAAAATAGGCAGCCGTATATGCTTGCTCACTGCCATCTTCCATCGTGATCGATTTATTGAAAATCTCAATGGCTTTGTCGTATTGCTCCCGGTAGAAATAATATTCACCGAGGCTGACATGGGACATGACGATTTCCGGTTCCACTTCGATGGCTTTTTCAAGATCCTGGAGTGCCTTGTCATACTGCTTCATCAGCAGGTAGCCGTAACCTCGGTTGTTGTAGAGCAGTCCGGTATTGGGGTTGTTTTTGATCCCTCTGGAATAAGCCACAATAGCGCGGTCGGGCTGATCCAGGCGGTCATAGCAGAAGCCAAGATTGACCCAGCCTTCTTTCATATCAGGACGAATCTCAAATGCTCTTTCATAAGCCTGTGCACCTTCACTCCAGTTCTCCTGGTAGGTCTGTAACTGACCAATTCGCTCCCACGCACGATAATCATTTTCCTTGATCACAGTTGCCCTTTTAAGATCTGCAAGTGCCCTTTGGTAATCTTTTCGTGCATAATGGGATTCTCCACGGTTCAGATAAATATCATAAATATCCTCCCGGAAGACTTTGCGGAAATCCTTGTCTTCCTTGACCTTGTCATCATAGATGCGGATGGCTTCGGTATGGTAGGATATGGCGGTGGCATAATCTTCGTTTCGATAAAACAGGTTGCCAACCATAGAGACGGACTTGGGATCTTCTCCTTCTTTGTATTCGATCCGGTCTTTTACCAAATCAATGGCCTCATCCTTTTGCCCCAGCTTTAACATGGCATAAGCCTTGCGCTCCAAAACCAGGTAATTTTCCGGATCCAGAGAGATCACTTTGTCACAGTCGTCAATCGTCTTCTGGTATTGTCCGGTTCGGGAGTAGGCGTAGGACCGATTGGAATATCCCAGTGACTGGTCGGGTTTGATGCTGATATATTTGGTAAATGCAGAGATAGCGTCATCGAACTTTTCCAGATCGACACTGCACCATCCTTTGACATTCCAGGCCTCTGCATTGTCAGGCATTCCCTGGATGGCCTTGTTGGCAAATTGGAGACTGGCCTCATTGTCTCCCAGGCGGTAATGACACCAGGCAATCCCGGTCTGGCTGTACGTTTCGGGCAATTCTCCTTCTTCCTGGAGGAGAGAAGCATTGAAATCTTTGATCGATTTCTCAAACCTTCCGAGGTCGTATTGAGCCCAGGCCCGTAGGTAATACGTGAACTTATTGGGTCCTTCCTCCTGAATCGAACGGGTGAAATAATCCACCTTATCGTGGTTGTTGGTAGCTTCACGTCCCTTTTGGTACCATGAAGTCTGGGCCTCAAGGTTACTGCTGGACAAGGTTAAGGCCAGGGCAGCAAGTACAAGTGTTAGTAGTGGTGTTAGGTAGGTCTTTAATAACATCGGCAATCGAATAATACGTACAAAAATAGATAAACCACCTTTAAATCCTTCATTTTCAGGCCGTCATTTATCTACATCTCCTGTTTTGCGGGGATGAAGGTTGGGAATAGGACCTGAAATGAGTACGATTTTGGGTGGGGATTGTTGTGTTTTTTCTCAATTGAGGGCCTGGGGTTTCGGCTGCGAGGGTGTTGGGTCTCTCGATTGAAACCCTCGGGTTTCAACGCCAAGGGTGCTGGGCGTCTCAATTGAAACCCTCGGGTTTCAACGCCACGGGTGTAGGGCGTCTCAATTGAAACCCTCGGGTTTCAACGCCAAGGGTGTGAGGCGTCTCAATTGAAACCCTGGGGTTTCAACGCCAAGGGTGCTGGGCGTCTCAATTGAAACCCTGGGGTTTCAACGCCAAGGGTGCTGGGCGTCTCAATTGAAACCCTGGGGTTTCAACGCCAAGGGTG
>CAYGRE010000168.1:0-9948 GCA_964352215.1 uncultured Bacteroidia bacterium | reverse complement strand
GACCTACCGCATGAACTTCAAGTACCAAACCCCGCAAGATCGGGAAACATCACCTGAGGCCATTTGAGAGATAAATGGTCTGCACCCTTAAAGGAAACAATGCGCTTTTAATCATAAAACAAATTGCCTTAACGGCATCGTTCTTTACAATTAATTTTTGGTTGTCTATTAAGTGCCAGCCCTCTGCCCGAAACCCTGCCAAGGAAAGATCTTCTCATACTCCTTGATTTAGATTCGATACAGAGGGCTGCACTCTTTTCTAAAGGGTAGATAAGATTCATATAATGGGTTAAATTTGAGGTATTAACCACCGCTGCCATCATGATAAAAACTGAAGGATTAACGAAACTCTACCGAACCGACGAGATCGAGACAATGGCTATCAATGATGTCAATATCTGGATCAGGAAGGGAGAGTTTGTATCCATCATGGGGCCCTCCGGGTGTGGAAAAACCACCCTCCTGAACATCATTGGTCTGATTGACCAGAGTACCATGGGCAAATATTTCTTTTTTGACAAAGATGTAAACAGGCTGTCAGAAAGGAAGCGCTCTTTTATCCGGAAAGCCAACATCGGTTTTATCTTTCAGAACTTTAACCTCATCGACGAACTCAATGTCTATGAAAATGTAGAATTGCCATTGATTTACAATGGAATCAAAGGAAAGGAGCGCAAGAGGAAAGTGCTTGAGATGCTGGATAAGATGAATATGTTGCACCGGAGCAGCCACTACCCTCAGCAATTGTCAGGAGGCCAGCAGCAGCGGGTGGCGGTTGCCAGAGCTGTCATCACGGAACCGGCAATGATCCTGGCGGATGAACCAACCGGAAATCTGGATACCTCACATGGAGAGGAAGTGATGCGTACCCTCACCGACCTGAACGAAGAAGGTTCAACGATAGTGATGGTGACCCATTCTCAGCGCAATGCAGAATATGGCCACCGGATCATTCGGCTACTGGATGGAAAAGTGGTGGCAGAGAATAAACTCCGTACTTATTGACCCGCAAGGATATGACCATTTTTTTTGATTACCTGTAACAGGATGCATAAGTGTATAAGAATTATATAAAGGTTGCCTTTCGAAACCTGTTCCGAAACAGAGGTCACTCCCTGATGAACATCCTGGGATTGTCTGCTGGTTTGGCCTGTGCGATCGTGGTGCTTTTATATGTTCAAAGTGAGATTACCTATGACCGATACCACACAGACAAAGACCGAATCTACCGTCTGGGATCTGAGTTTATACTGAATGAGGGTACAACAGATCGGTTTGCATTGAGTTCTCCTTTTCTCGGCCCTATGTTGGCTGAAGAGAATCCAGGAATAGAATCGTTTTGCCGCCTGCGCTATATTCCGAAACTTAAGGCAAGTTCAACTGATACCACCGACTACGAAGAAAATATACTCTGGGCGGACTCGACTGTCTTTGACTTCTTCACCACCCAGATGGTCTATGGCGATTCTGCTCAATGTCTTGTAGCGCCAAACAGCATCGTCCTCTCTGAATCCCTTGCGAAAAAATACTTCGGCAACCGGGACCCAAGAGGAGACACCCTGATTACCAGCAACCGTTACAAATACGTTGTAACCGGCGTTTTTAAAGACCTTCCGGAGAATACCCACCACTTTTTCAATGGGCTTATCTCCTACTCTACGGTCGACCCCTTCAATTATAAGTCAGATGAGGGATTGGGCCGTAAAGAGATCATGAAAATAAAGCTGTGGTCCGTTCGGGATTACAGTTTTGTCAAATTGAAAGAGGGGTATACACCGACTGAGTTTTACGAATTCTTTCCTTGCTTCTTTTACGAATACATGGTGGAAATGGGTTTGCAAATTGCGGGAGATGATATTGAAGACTCTTTCCGCCCAGTCCTTGAACCCATCAGTTCTGTCCACCTGTATTCTGACCTTACTGCCGATCATTTCCAGTCTGGCAATGCGACCTATATCTATGCCTTTTCGGTGATTGGCTTTTTCATATTGCTCCTGGCTGGGATCAATTATGTCAATATGACGACGGCCCGTTCGGTCACCCGGATTCGTGAAGTCGGGTTGCGGAAAGTCCTCGGTTCCCGGCAACGCCACCTGGTATTCCAATTTCTGGGAGAGTCGATGTTGCTTTCAGCTATCGCGCTGATACTCGCCCTTGCATTTGTAGAAGTTACCTTGTCGGCAACCTCTTTCAATGCCATGATGGATAAGCATCTTGAACTTGACCTGTGGGGCAACCCCAATCTAACCTACGCGATCCTCGGCATTACCTTTTTCCTTGGCTTGTTGTCTGGCCTTTATCCCGCATTTTTCATGTCCAGTATCACGCCTGCCTGGGCCTTGCGCCGACGCAGTTCCAAAGGTGGAAGTCTGGCTCTGAGAAAAAGCCTGGTGGTCTTCCAATTCTCGATTTCAATTGCAGTAATCGTTGGAACTTTCCTCATGCGCAATCAGGTCGACTATGTACGCAACATGGACCTGGGATTCAATACGGAAAATATCTGCGTTATTCCGGTCCGTGACTCCGTGACCCAGTCCCACCTTCCCGAAATCAGGGAGGAATTGGAGTCACATCCGGATATATTGGCCACCACCACCGCCTGGGGTGTACCAGCCCACAGTATTCGCCGAATGGTCTTCTGGGTTGAGGATGAGGAAGGCCGTCTTGGGGAAGAGGTGTTCGACTTCCTCCCGGTCGGAGAGGATTATATCAATGGGATGGGGCTGGAACTTGTGGAGGGAAGAGACTTCAAACCAAGTGACACCAGCGTTTCCGAGAAACTGGATTTCATTGTGAATGAGACAGCTGCGAAGAAAGTCTTCAAGGGCAATCCGATTGGGAAGACCATGGAGTGGGGGCTTAATATAGAAGGAATGAAACGGTTCACAGGAGAAGTGGTTGGAGTTGTCAAAGATTTCAAATTCAGCTCCTTACATGATGCGCAGGAACCTTTGTTTTTGATCCCACGGCCTGAACAGGGAGGTATGCTCCATATCCGGTTGAAGGGAGACAATGTCGTAGAGACCATGGACTTTATCGAAAAGTTGTGGGAACCGAATGAAGCTGAAGGAAGCCCCTTCAGTCCCCTCTTTATCAATGATCAGTTTGACAAGCTATATGCTGCGGATCAAAGGCAAAGCAGCCTTATGGGAATATTGGCAGGCATCTGTATCATTATTTCCATCCTGGGTTTGCTGGGCTTTGCTTCTTATACGATTGAGCAACGTCGCCGTGAAATTGGTATCCGGAAGGTCCTGGGTGCTACCACCTGGCGGATATTGTCGATGCTGCTTTGGGAAGTCTTTCTTCTCGTATTATTGTCCAGTTTCATTGCCGCGATCTTGGGTTACCTGGGCATCCAATGGTGGCTTGCCGAATTTGCTTACCGGGCCGCCATCCCGGTTGAGCTGTTCTTTTACTCCGGGTTCATCGCACTTTTTGTCGCATTGAGTGCGGTGGCCATTCAAACTATCCGGGCGGCTTTGTCCAGCCCGGCCTTGGCTTTGAAATACGAATGAATTTATTTTACCGTAAATATCCGGGAATATCCAGCTTCAGCAGTTGGTCCATACTTATAACGAACATGATGAAAACAAAACTTCTATTTCTGATTCTGATCTGCTTTTCCTTTTCAGCCTTTGCCAATTACCAGTACCGCCTGGATTTGGTCAATGTGAAGGATGATATGGTGATGGTTGAGCTGATAACCCCCAAAGTCACTTCAAACACGATTGAGTTCCACATGCCCAAAGTGGTCCCGGGAACCTATTCAATCTCTGATTTCGGTCAGTTTGTCAGCGACTTCAAAGCATTTGATGCCGCAGGCAATGAGTTGGAAGTAACCAGCCCCGACGGGATCAACCGTTGGGAGATCAAGAACGCCACCCAGCTCAGCAAGATCACCTATTGGGTAGAAGACACCTGGGATTCTGAAAAAGGAAGTGTCTTTGAACCAGGAGGCTCCAATATTGAAGCCGGTAAGAATTTTGTCATCAATACATTTGCCTTCTTTGGGTATTTGGATGGGATGAAGGAGATGGACTTTGAGGTCACCATATCCAAGCCGAAAGGATTTTATGGTTCCACCGCCCTGATCCCCACCTCAACTTCTGAGAACGAGGATATATTCAATATCAAAGGGTACAATCTACTCGCCGATTCTCCGATGATGTATTGTATTCCCGATACTGCTACCCGCAACGTAGGTGGAGCAGAAGTATTGGTGTCTGTTTACTCTCCCAATGGGATCACCAATGCCGCACCGGTTATGGATGGAATCGCACCCATCCTGGAAGCCCAACGTAAATATCTGGGTGGTACCCTTCCTGTAAAAAAATACGCCTTTATCGCCTACCTCGCTCCTGTTGATGGTGGTGGAGGTGGCATGGGAGCTTTGGAGCACAGCTACTCGTCACTTTATTATATGCCTGAGGTTTCCAATGACCGTGCAGGAGAAATGATGAAAGACGTGGCTGCCCATGAATTCTTCCATATTGTTACCCCTCTGAGTGTCCACTCCGAAGAGATTCACTACTTCGACTACATTGATCCCAAGATGTCCAAGCACCTTTGGCTCTACGAAGGGGTGACTGAATACTCTGCGGGTCACGTTCAGGTCAGCTATAAGTTGATCACAATTGATCAATATTTCCAGATGCTGAGCCAAAAGATGACCATGGCCTCCTTCATGCTGGACGATGTCCCCTTTACTGAGATCAGTGCAGGATGCCTTGACAAATACAAAGCTCAATACCTGAATGTCTATCAAAAGGGTGCCCTGATTGGTGCTTGTCTCGATATTCTCCTCAATGACCTCTCCGATGGCGAAATGGGTCTCCAGGAATTGATGCGGAAACTGGAAAAGTCCTATGGTATTGACAAACCCTTCAAAGATGAAGACCTGTTCGATCGAATTGCAGCGTTGAGCTATCCAGAGGTGCGCGACTTTTTCACCCAGTACGTTGAAGGCCCCAATCCGCTTCCCTTCGAGGAAATATTCGCCAAAGCCGGGGTCATTTATGAAAAGAACCCTAAGAGTAAGGTGCTTTCGTTTGGCCGGGTCGGCATCGAAGGTGACGAAGAGAAAGGCTGTTATGTAGTTACGATGACCGATCGCATGAACAAATTTGGGGAAGACATGGGATATCAGGTTGGCGATGAACTTATCTCATTCAATGGGAAAAAGGTCGATTTGCAGAACTTCCCTGAGGTCGTTGCTGATTTCCGGGCGAACAGTAAGGAGGGTGATAAGATCACGGCCCTGGTACGCCGTCCTGATGGAAAAGGTGGATTCAAGGAAAAGAAGCTGAAGGCCAAGGCTGTTGCGGTGAAGAGGAGAGGGCAAAATATCCTTTCCCTGGATGCCAATGCTACCGAGAAGCAGATCAAAGTACGTAATGGTTGGTTGAACATTTGACCCTATGATCGAAGTCCGAGGGCTGGTAAAAGAGCTCCCCCTAAGCAAAGCACAGCGTAAGCAATCCGGTACAACGGATAAGATGCAACGGGTCGTCAACGACGTGAGTTTCACTTGCCAACCAGGCAGGGTTTTCACCCTGCTAGGTCCCAATGGAGCTGGTAAGACGACCACTTTGAGAATGATCGCCTCGATCCTCAAACCCACTTCCGGGTCCATCACGGTGGCCGGTTTCGATATCCAGAAGAACCGAAAGCAGGCCCTCAGCAAGATGGGATTCCTGACCGGGAGCACTGGATTATATGATCGGTTGAGTCCTAACGAGATTGTCCGCTATTTCGGTGACTTGTTCCATGTAGATCGGGATGATCTCAAAGAGAGAAGGGCTTACTTCTTCGACCTGCTCGATATGAATGACTTCGCCTCGAAGCGATTCGGGCAATTGTCAACTGGGATGAAGCAAAAGGTCAGCATTGTCCGGGCCCTGATCCACGATCCTGATGTGGTGGTTTTCGATGAACCCACCTCGGGTTTGGACGTCATCACCGCTGAGCATATTATCACTTTGATCCGCGACCTGAAGGAACGGAAAAAAACGGTGATTTTTTCCTCTCATATTATGGCTGAAGTAGAATTGCTCTGCGACGACCTCGCCATTATCCACAAGGGAAGCCTGATCTTTTCAGGCAGTATGGGTGATTTCAGGAGTCAGATGCAGGCCCCTTCCCTTACCCATGAATTCATCCGCCGAATCAACGAAGCCAATTCTGAGCACGCATGAAGGATATCCTGACCATACTACGCAAGGAAACCCTTGATACCCTCCGGGACCGGCGGTCCCTGATGGTGATGATCATCATGCCGATGGTGGTCTTTCCCCTCATTTTTACGGTCGTGGCGATGGTTACGAAAAGTACCAGTGAAAATGAAATGACCCGGTCCATGAAGGTTGGGTTCGTGGCAGAGAGCGATGATTTAGGTCTGAAAAGTCTCCTGGATGATCCTACCCTGTTGAAATTTGAACTGGTCGAGGTGGCGGATTCAGCATCCTTCCGGGAGCTCATTCCCGACAGCCTGGATGGCGGTATCTATCTGGGAGCGACTTTTGCGGATGATGTGCAAGGTCGGAATACCGGAGAAATCACCATGTTCTTCGACCAAACCGAACAAGGTGTCAAAAGTCGCCTGAAAACTGTTCTGCGGATGTTTCAGGAACAAAGAGAAGCCCAGCGCCTCTCAGAACTCTCACTCAGTCAATCCAATATTGAGCCTGTCCACATCGCAGAAATCGGAGTGGCTTCCCGGGAAGAGGTGATGGGTAAACTGGCCGGAGGTTTCCTGCCCTATATCATCATCATCTTTTCTTTCCTGGGCTGTATGTATACCTCGATCGATATGTTTGCCGGTGAAAAGGAAAGAGGCAGCTTTGAGACCATTTTGACAGTTCCGATTGATCGATGGAAAATCCTGGTTGGTAAGATGGGGGTGATTGTCCTGATGGGAATGCTCACCACTTCACTGGGTTTCCTGGGGCTGTATATTGGTCTGGGATTGTCTGATGCCCTCCCTGAGCAAATCACCCAAGTGGTCAACGATATCCTCAGCCCAGGGTTTATCCTGGCTCTGATGGGAATGATGCTCTTATTGACCATCTTTTTCGCCGGACTGATGACCCCGATCTCCCTGTATGCCCGCAATTTCAAGGAGGCGCAAAGTACCATCGCTCCACTCCAGGTAGTAGCCATTGTTCCGGCCCTGATCGGAGCTTTTCCGGGAGTAGAACTGTCCAATGGCACCGCGTTGATCCCTGTACTCAATATTGTATTGGCGACCAAGGAAATCATCGCAGGTACGGTAGATCCTTTTCAAATGTTTCTGGTCGTCTCATCCTTGCTGGTTTTGGCAGTACTGAGCGTACTCCTCAGTTTCCGCAGGTTTGGGAACGAACAGAATGTATTGAGGTCCTGATCGAAAAAAGCTCTGGACGGACGGCACCCGGAAAGCAGAAAATCCGAATGCGCAGTTGGCCTGACAAAATTAAGGACGGCCACTCCAATGAATAGAGTGGCCGGTCCTGAAAATGATGGTAAACGATGAATTATTCTCCCATCATAATCCTTATTGCAGCATCAGCTTGCGGGTGATCAATTGTCCCTGGGAAGTGGTCAGGCGAGCAATGTACAGTCCTTTGGGAAGCCCATTGCCACTGAACTCGAATGATTTTCCACCACCTTGCAGACCTCCATCGTGGAGTTGCTTGATGAGTCGGCCATTGATGTCATAGACTTCAAGGGTCACCGCTTCATCCGCAGGAAGATCTACCTGGATCATGGTCACATCGGAAAAGGGATTGGGTCCGACCCGCATGTCCAGGTCGAGGATGCTGACTGCACCACCTTCTGACTCAAAGTTGGACTTACTGCTTCCACATGAACCGAGGGTCCAGCCATTGTTCAGCTTGTTCTGGACCCGATCTGCCCGCACGCAGCGGCTTTGTCCGGAGGTATTGCACATCCGAACCTTGTCGTCATTGGGTCCGCAGACCACATCGATCACGGTGACGGTGACCTCATCTGTAACCACACACCCTGTGACATTGTCCGTGGCAGTAACGGTATAGGTGGTCGTGGTGTTAGGACATACCGTCAGAGATGGGCCAGGTACAGCATCCCAACTGTAGAACCAGCTTCCGGAGCCTCCGGTGGCACTAGCGGTCAAGGTTACGCAGGCTTCAGGCTGGTAGCCGTAATAGACTGTTTCATCCAGCCCGGCATCTACAGCGGTTCCGAAACAGGCAGGGTACACGATAAGTCCGGTACAACTTGCATTGGGATTTCCAGCGCCTTCCATTCCGATCAATTCGATGCTCTCCGGCAAACCGTTGGTGATCACAGAAATAGATTGAGAAACCGTGGAAATCGGTCCGCAACTCGCATCAATACAGGCCCACCAGTAAACAGAGGAATTGTAGGCCAGAACAGTGTCGTCCTGGGTAGTAAATCCATAATAGGGGATTCCCGTATTGGGACTGATCAGGGAGTCTGGATAATCCGTGAAAGTGGCATTTCCAGCAGCATAAAATGCATAGGTCCAGGTGGGTTGTTGCCCCCCCCATTGCCCATTGGTGTTTCCGGCACCGCAGGTGTAGGTCATGTCAATCTGGTAAGTACCATTTTGCAAGTCAACTACATTGTCCAGGGTCAAAGAGGAACGGTGGCATGCCTGGGTTTGGTTGAAGGTTCCAGCAAAAAGAACGGCAATAAATGTCATTGCGATTAGAAGGTTGATTTGTCTTTTCATGTCGTTTGAGTTGTAGGTATAAAAAATTGAAAAAGTGTTTCTGTTGGTCTGCTACAAAGGTGGGGCAGTCAGAATTAATGGCAAAACCAAAGAATTGAGAACTATTTCAACAAAAAAACTCCCACAAAGCACAGGAGAGGGGAAATTTCTAAACCCATCTTACATCATGGGTATTGTACAAGTGAACTTTCACGAAAATCCACTTAAAAGGATAAAGGTGGCTGATCTCTGGGATCAGCCACCTTTATGGATACGGTACTCCTCTGGAGTTAAGCCAGATTGTGTATTTATCTAACAGGCTATGTGAAACCTCCTTGTCACAAAATCGAACATACACGAATATGTTTTATGGAATTCAGGTCAAGGAAGCATCTGCGTGGCTACCTTAACTGTCCGTTCAAGGCTCTCCATCCACCACCATTGTGGGCATCAATTCCCTCAGCCTTCAGGATCCTGGCAGCCTGGCCACTCCGGTTACCGGATGCACAGCACAGAATAACAGGCTTGTCTAACTTTTTAAACTTCTGCACTTTTCCGGAAATGGTATTCAGCGGAATGTTTTTTGATCCTTGAATGTGACCAGATTGAAATTCACCTGGGCTTCTGACGTCAATGATTACAGCACCTTCTGCCATCAGTTCTTTGACATCTAATTTCGTTCCGAACATGTTACTAAATAATCCCATTGTCTAAATCTATTAATGTTTGAATGATTCAAAGGTGGATAAATTTTCCTGACCAGGCTGCAACGAAAGTTGCACAACCTTTTCGTCTCCTCCGCTGAAAAAGCTGGTGACACTTTTCACATCTTTCGAGGGGATCGAATTGGTAAATGTCCCTACCGTCAAGAAACTACCTACCCCTTGCCTCGGTTTCTGTTCGGGGTTCCTGCTTTACGCCCTTTCTTGGCATCGCCTTTCTTGGCATCGCCTTTCTTGGCATCACCTTTCCTGCCCTTTGCACTTCTGGCCTTTGGGAGACTTCCTTTCCCCTGCCCTTCCAGCAAACGCTCGGCCAGATCTTCTCTCCCGGATTTCTCCAGGGTCTTTTTGATCCAGCCCTTGTTCTCAGGTTTCCACCAAAAGAAGAACCGGTGCTGGTCATCCCGCTCCTGTTCGGTGCGTGCGGTATAAGTCGGCTTCAAAGTATAGGGATGGACTCCGGTATAATAGATGATCCGGACATATACGTTTCAATTATGCCTCTGAATGGGCCAATGTCCCTTATGGCTC
>CAYGRE010000167.1:0-10011 GCA_964352215.1 uncultured Bacteroidia bacterium | reverse complement strand
CCGCTGATGTCCTTGGTGGCAAACCTTTCCCGACCGAGGAACCAGGTCTTTTTGAAGCCATGGGCCCGGTAGAGTGGGGTAGCCCCCTGTTGCGCAACTATGTTGATGGCCACATCTTTGCTCCATTTGACTTCCAGGCCGAGGTCAAGGTTGATGAGGTCGCTTTCGGCAACATCTGCCTTTCCTTTGGCACTGATGTCGATGTGGCCCTTCTTGCCACCCGATACGATGATGGTGGCCGCTTCCACCTCGATTACAGAACTGATCAACACCCAGTGGCGGTGCCATTTGCCCTTTTGATACAACTCCTGGATCAACTCCCGGATGTTTTCAATATTGGTGATCTTATGCTCCTTGGGGTTCCCAGTCTTAAAAATGACTGCTTTCTCACCACTCAGGTCAATGGAAAATCCAGCTTCATCCACCGACAATTGGCTTCCGGGAAGTTCTGCACTTCCCTTTGCTTTGGTACCGATGCTGACTCCGGTATCGGAGGTATAATTGAATTGGTTGAATGATTCCCCGGAGGCGGTTTGCATGATGTTGATCCCAAGGTTCTCAAGGGAGGACTCCTGCACAAACACGCCATTTTCAAGAGAACCGACATCTCCGAGTTTCATGGGGCTGCCTGGAGACCAGGTAGCACGGTACTGGAGGGCTTTGTTGATGGACCTGAGATAGTGGCTTGAAGAGGACATAAAATCGTATGGGTTATGAGTACCGGACTAATTTAAGCAAGGAAAGGAACCGATTCAAAGCATTTGGCCACAAAATCTACCTTCCATTGCGCACAAAAAAAGGAAGTCTGAGGACCAGACTTCCTTTCAGGTATCAAAAAATACCGGGATATGTTCTCAGAATCTACCGGTTGATGGGTAGCTCTTTGATGTCTTTTTTGGAGATGAAAGCATCAATTACGTTGATGATCAGGGCAATGATCCCCACTCCGGTCAAAAGGGGGCCAATCAATGGAATCCATCCTAAAATCAAGGATACGACCCAGAATGCGGCCCAAAGGACCAGAAAAGTTACGCCCTTCTTCACGTGGCCTTTGATCAACTGCCCGACGCCGGGTAGAAAGATGGACACGATTCCGGGAAGTACGAAGACTCCGTTTTTGTTTTTTATCAAGTTGCTCATGGTTTCAAATAAGGGTTCGGTAAACGGTACACTATGTTTTACGGAAATACAGATCAATTGTTTCGCTTACAGTCTTGGGTCGATGTCATTGGTTTGCAATGCAAGCAGGGCAAAGTTACACTCGTACACACTGGTAAGGTCTTGCTTTTCCACAAACCGTGAGAGTGCTTCAATGCCAAGTGCCAGTTGCCGGACCGTCAATTGGCGTATGTCTTTGAGTCTGCGCAGGCGGTGGCGCTCCAGCAGGTCGGGACGGTCATAGTCCATGCCATAGACCAACCGCAGGTATTCACGGCCACGTACGGTCAAACCGGGCTGGATCAGGTCTGTTCCGGATTCCATCCGCAGGGTACTTGACCTGACTGTCACGCCAGCCCCACACTTTTCTGACAGGGATTCAAACCAGGCGATGGCCTTGCGCTTTTCTTTTTCTGAGTTCAGGTCTACCCAATGGTAGGAGGGAGATTTGAACAGGTCTCGACAAATTTCCTCCAGGTCTGCATCCGGAGCATCCAGGCTGGCCCATATTTGCCGGTGCCAAATCTGCTCTTTGTCAAAGTAGGTTTTTCCCTCAGAGGCGAGGAGGTAGGATGGATAGAAACAAAGGTCTTCCAAATGCTCAAATGGAAGGTCGTGTTGCTTCAGAACCCGGGCGAATTTTTCCTGGTATTGCTGGTAGACCGCATTGGTTTGCAAGAGGCTTTGGACATCAAGTCCCGATTCCCCCGCCGCCCGAAGTGCATCCGAACGGGCCGCGAGGGAAGCGTCGGCTGCACTGTTTATCCGATGGAAATTCGTGGCGAGTTCTTGCCAATTCTTTGCTCCCGGAGTCATCTCCCCCGATATGCAGAACCAGTCGGTATCGAAGGCTTCCCAGAGTTCCAGGCTGTCAATCACCTTTCGGAACCGCTTCAGGAATTGCTGCTCACTGAGTTCACTTTTGAAGTACGGATGACCTTTTGAATTGATTGCAGCACCGAAGCCTTCTGCCCTGATTCCGAATCGTTTAATGGCAGTGACCTCATTCTTTGCTATGACTATGGTAACTTCCTCTCCTCCCTGCATTTCTTCTACGAGTACCTTGTCCAATCCCTTCTTGGCATAATAGCTCAAGGCCTCGGTAAGGTGCTCCAGGTAGCCTGGTAAAGTCGAGGATTTGGTGGGAGACAGCCGTGGCGGCAGATAGATCAACCACCGTGGATTCAGCCCGCCCAATTCCAGGAATTCCAGGGTAGATGGGGAAGCCTGGTCCTTGATGGTAATGTAATAGTTGTCGCGGGTGGTGACCAGGTTCCGGCCGGCAATCCGTTCAAAATTGATGAATTCACTTTGTTGGTTTTGCTGGAGGTCCGGGAGGTTCATCGCCAAGGGGCGTTTCGGCTCTGAATAGACCTTGGCGGCGGGTACGGAAATGATCTCTTTTTCGGGAAATCTCAGGGCACTCAGGGCGCCGCCAAATACGCAGCCGGTATCAATATTGATGGTTTGATTTTGCCAGATGGCTTCCGGTACCGGGGTATGTCCATATACGACGATGGACTCGCCTTCGTATTCTCCCGCCCAGTTGTGGCGAACCGGCAAGCCAAATTCATCTGTCTCACCGGTAGTTTCACCGTACATGCAGAAGGAGCGCACTTCACCTGATTGCCGGCCTTGCATGGCCTCTTTGATTCCGGCATGGGCCACTGTGATTCGGCCACCGTCCAGCACCAGATGGTCGGGCAAACTCTGCAGAAATTGTCTGACTTTGGTTTCAAATTCCTCGTCTTCGTTTTCCATCTGGGCGAGGGTCTGCTCCAGCCCGTGGGCCACTTTTACTTTCCGACCCATCAGGTGCCGCTTGAACTTGTCGTCGTGGTTGCCGGTCACACAGAAGGCGGTTCCGGCCTGGACCATGTCCATCACCAATTTCAGAACGCCCGGCGAATCGGGCCCCCGATCCACCAAATCTCCGACAAATACTACTCGCCTGCCCTCTGGAGGGGTGACAACATAAGTGCTTTCTTTCCTGGGGTTTAATTTTACCTGATACCCCAACCGGGCCAGTAAGAGAATCAATTCATCCAGGCAGCCGTGGACATCGCCGATCAGGTCAAAAGGACCAGTTTCCTCCTGTCGGTTACAAGGGAGGGGTTTGATGTTGATATTGACCTCGTCTATTTCCTGCTCTGAGTTGAGGCGGTAGACGGTGCGAAAGCCCTCTGCTTTCAGTCCCAGGTCATATTTCGCCAACTCTTCCATCTGCTGACGGATTTGACTCATGCTCCGGAGGGGATCGTCCAGCACTTCAAAACGGGCACGGAGGACGTCTTCGGGCAGGTCCAGCCAGATCCCATACATGGGAACATAGCTTTTCCTGGAGATTTGACGGAATAATTTGCGAGAGATCTGGGAGACATGGCTGCCATCGACCACTGTCAGGAGGCCATTCCGAAGCCTTTTTTCAAGGATATAGGTCAGGGCCGACTGGGCATCTTGATGGGCGCGGGGACTCCGGTTTTCTCCGGCAACCATTCTCAGGAATTGCTCCTGAGACAATATATCTTCCTTGCGAAAATGATTTTTGGCAAATGTACTCTTTCCCGAACAGGAGGGCCCGAGCAGGAGTACTAGCGATACTTCCGGGAGGGTGATTTCCATAGGTTATCAGAGCTGGGAATGGTGCTGGAAAAGAATTAATTGAACAGGAGGCCCTAGCTGGGAATCTTCAGGACCAACCGGAATGGTGTGGACATTGTACCCAAATTTCTCACCGACCTTCTTCGCCCATTTTGCAATCTGCTTCCTTCCCCACTCAAATTGATGGCGTGGATGTCTTTTTGCACCTGCTGCAAGTCCCTTGATCAATGGGTTGTAATCCGCATTGGGTATGAGAATGAGCACGGCACTGGGCTGAGATACCCCAAATATATTTGCTTCAACGGCATCGATTCCGTGCTGCGGGAGTTGGCAGAATCCATCGGGAATAATCACGGCATCGTGGTGGTCAATTCTGACATCCCGAAAGAGGAGGGACCCAATGGCCAGTTGAACGCTTGTTTTTCGCGTGTCAGGGATATCCAATGCACCGAGGAACTGCCCAATCAGCTGTTGGACGCGAAGTGATGCCCCCAAGGCAAGTATGCGCTCGAATTGTGGGTCAGGGAGCAGCCTTGCCAGCAGGCCGGGACCAGTCGTATTGAACAGGGCCAATTTCTTAGCGCCCAGATCCTTCAAGCTGTTGTGGATTTTTTCCAGACCTTCTTCGATGTTCCAGGCCTCACTTTCCACCGCAAAGGCATTTTGGTCCTCTTCGCCGCTCACTTCACTGGGATCATCATTTCTGGCGAGCAGTTTGATTCTGGTATCGTACAGCGATTGGTAGTTGATGCGAAAGGCTCTTTCCAAAAGGGCTGGGGCCGGATGTTGGGGACCATATTCAGGAAGTCGTTGTAGAATCTTGTTCATCGGTTCCTCCGGGGTCCAGTAGAAGCGGTGAATGTCCATCGCTGAAAGGATCATGATGAGATCCCACAATATCCTGGGGAGGCTGAAATTTCCTTTGATGGTGAGTTGGTAGAGCTGAGGGCCGTCCAGAGCTTCTGCTTCACAGATGTAGCCAATCTTGCCAAACAATTCTTCGAAGACTTCCTCCGAGCCCAGGAGTGGGGGAAGGCTACAGGTGATCTCCAGTGGTCTGGCCAGCCAGGGAAATTCGTTGCCCTTGTCGAGGACCGGCTTGTAGACTTCCAGAATGGTATTGCTAAGGGCTGTATGTGCCGTATACGCACGTGGGTGCATATACTGGCCCATCACGGTGCCTGAGGTCAGGTACGGTGTATCAACAGGTATGGCATCAACGGGGTGAAAGTCCAGCATACACTGCAACTCCAGGCGGTCTGCGGTGGGGCGCAGGGTCCAGGTGTGAGCTTTTCCAAAATACAGTTCCTTGGTATGGATCTGTTTGGACTCCACATCCAGAAGGCCGGCAAGTGCATTGATGGTCTTACCCCTCAGGTCGATCTTCAATAACATGCCCGAATTTAAGGTAAACTTCGGGATTTCAATTGACCCTTACCAAGGAGAATTCATTTTCCACCCGCTCTGTTTGGGTACCACTTCCGATCTGGAAGAAGTAGAGCCACTTTTGAGCCTGGTCAGTGAATTCAAGTACCTCCATTACGATGGCTTGTCCTCCACCTAAGCCGTTGGTAAGAACAATCCTATCGTTGTCGTAAGACCAGAGAATTTCTGAAAAAGTGGTGTCAGCCTCAATGGTCCTTCCGGTTCCATCTTCGTAAAATTCATAGGTAGGGAGATCGGTGGTGATGGTACTGGTGGAATCCAGTACGCCACTGATGTAATAAGAATAGATCTGTTGGGTTGTTTCCCAGGTTCCGACCTGACTTGGCCCGACGGGTTCAACCGGATCATCGTCTTTTTTGCAGGTGGAGAATACGAGTACTGCGATCAATGCGAATATAAAGCCCTTGAAATATTTCATGATGTTTTGATTATCAGTTGATGTGGTTCTGCGCAGGATATCAGTTGATCCGGACTAGCTCGTAAGTGGTTTCGATACGTGAAATTGGGGGAGTGCTTCCAATGGTTTGCGTACGGAGCCACGTTTGGGCATTGTCTGAAAAAGAGAGCACATCAAATACTAAGGTAAACCCGGCCTCGGTAGGGGCAAGTACTACCTGGTCGTTGGCATAAGCCCAGGTAATATTGGTGACCATGGTATCTCTTTCAATGATTTGTCCGATTCCCCCATTGTTGAAGACCCATCTGGTAGAGTCATTGGAGAGGGTGTCTCCGCTTTGGAAGACATCGTCCTGGTATAATTCATAAGACCGTGCACTTGTTTGCCAGGTACCCTCCTGAGGGGAAACGTCTGGTGTTTCCAATTCACATCCTACAAATACCAATGTGGCCATAACAGCCAATAGTAAGCCCTTAAAAATGTTCATAATGTCTTGGTCAAATGCTAATTGTTGATTCTTAGGTAAGAACAAACTTCGGGTATAGGTTCTGAAATTCCTATTGTTCGGTTTTAGGTTAAATGTGGGTATCAAAAAAGTCCCTCCGGGCCGGGGCCGGGAGGGACATCATATTAAAAACTTTGTCGGTATTGCGTGTGGGTGAAGCCCCGTTTTTCAACCGGGATCAGTCCATGGCATCTTTGCGAATGTACCGTGAGGAGCGTTGGGCCTTGCTGGGCTTTTGGCGAAGTACATCTGCTTGCTCAAAGGTTGCAACTTGTTTGCTTTTCGTTGTAGCGGAAAGCAGGGTGCTGGCAGTACTTGAGGAAGAGGCTTCGCTTACCTTGAGGCTCGTCTTGCTGGCCCGGTCAGATTTGCTAATCTTTCCGCCATCACTTTGAGCAGATACTTCCAGGGTAAGTCCGAGGCTGAGGAAAAGGGCGAGTGCAGCAATCATTGTCTTTTTCATAATAGTCTTCTAATTGGGTTATCGATTTAAAATTATCAGTTGGCATTTTCATCTTCTGCCTTTACACTGGAGACTATTACAAAGGCTGTGCCAAAGTTGGATTTAGCGCATTTCATTCATCGCGTAAATTGGGGCATTTATCTATTTGCTTCGTTCATGGGCAGTCTATGGTATTCATA
This sequence comes from uncultured Bacteroidia bacterium, assembly GCA_964352215.1. Lineage (GTDB taxonomy): Bacteria > Bacteroidota > Bacteroidia > J057 > JADKCL01 > CAWUKT01. The sequence continues at coordinate 3,262 of CAYGRE010000167.1, read as the reverse complement.
GTTAGTGGTTTTCTATTTTTACTATATTTACGTTGTCATAAAATTAAACCTATTATGAGCATGTGTAGACCCTTCCATTTACTCGTCCTGTTGACTTGCTTTATTGCTAACAGCGCCACTTTCCTTCTCCTTTCTGGTGGAAGTCTCAATGCACAAATCCCAGCTCCTGTGATCTATTCCGAGGCGGACATCAACCTGGCTGGCCCTGGTTTCTATGAAACGTGGAGTTGCGCCTTTCAGGGGACTGAAATCTGGACCGACTCGATTTACACTTCTTATTCCTGGTCCAATGGAGCTACCACCAACCGGATACAGGTGAACACTCCGCAGTTTACTTCAGACACGCTGACCCTGACTGTAACTGATGGTCAGGGAAACACCGCTTCCAGCACCGTCGTACTGGAAGCAGTCCTGACCCAAAACCAAACTGTGCTGTATGCAGGAGCAACTGGAGCATGTAGTGGGGATTCGATCGATATCTTCACTTGGGTTGACTACAATTCATATTATTTCATTTGGAATTGGGGAGATACCATTTATTTTAAATCGCAATGCGACATTGGGATCAACCAACAGTGCGTCATATTCGTGAAAAATACCGGAAACTATTACTACGATCGCTATGAATATGCAACCGGCTGTTGGTACAGGAGCCAAAGTGTATTCACCACTTTCATCAATACGCCTCCGATGCCAGCTATCAGTCAATCCAACGATACGCTTTATGCTTCCGGAGCCGGTCCCGCCTACCAATGGTATGATGGCAGCCTGAATCCAATTTCAGGCGCGACCAACAACTGGTATGTACCTACCGCATCCGGAGACTATTATGTGGAGGCGATTGATCCCAGTTTGGGACTGGATTGCAGTTCTGGCCTGGCCGGACCTTTCAATATAACCGTGGTGGGATTGGTCAATGAGTTGACCAACACTGTGAGTGTCTTTCCAAATCCTACCCACTCGAAGGTGGAGGTGATGACCGATGAGGAAATCCTTAGCCTGGAGGTTTACGATCAGGTCGGGCGCAAAGTAGAGGTCTGGGATAATGACCTTAAGCAGGTGGATTTGAGTAATCACCCTCAGGGAATGTACTGGTTGCGGATTCAGACGGAATCAGGCTTGGGTACCTTTGGGGTACTGAGGCAATAGGTAACGTATTGATCAGGTGCGATCCTCATTTCTCAGATGCAAACAGCATGCAAAGGAATAGGGGCAGCATCTGGTTCAATTCTTTCGCTTATTTTACCGCTTTCTGATTTCTTCCAATGCATTCACTCCTGAAGGCGCGATTCCTAATTGAGTTACCAGCTCAGGTGAAACGGCCAGGCTGAGCTGGTTTTTAGAATCCATTATGATCCCATTGCTTCCCAGGTAATTGATTCCGTTGGGGAGGCGAATGTATTCTTGTTGAATTCTTCCCTCTATTTGGATGTCTTTGACTAGGTCATTGATTAGTTTGTCGGATGGTTTATAATCTTGATTGACTCCTTCCCTTGTTGGTGGCAAATGGGTTGAGGCATACCAATATAAACCGATCAGAATGGCGGTGGTAACTCCAAACGCAAATAGAGCAAGGCCGGTATTCTCGGTGTTTTCTAATCCTTCAGTGACCATTTCCTCCGAATCGTCAAGGATTATCTCTGACAACTTCTTTCCCATGGCTTTGGATTGAATCTCTTCCGGGAGCCCTGGGGGTAAAACAACCTTTTCCTTATTTACCCGGTCCACTAAATTTTTTCCTACTGGTTCAAGCCCCCAGGATTTAACCAGCTGAGAGCCCGCCAGGCCGTGCAGGGTGGATTGTTGATCTTTGATCTTGCCATCCGCATACAGTTGATAACCTTTTCCCTCAATTTCGATAAGCTTACTGTTCATGTTTAATTTATGTTTAGCATAAATTTCAGGAAGCCGGAGCAGTCATGGGAGGAGTTTGGTCACTTTTATACCTGAGGATAGTCAGATCAATATGACCCAGATCTATTCACCTGAGAAACTTTTGTTTATTGGGATTTTCAGTGATGCACAATTTTTCCTAATATGATTTTCTACAAGGCTTTCACTTAATCTTTTGAAACAATGGCAAAGGCATTTGACCGGATTTTGATCATCATGTTTGAGAACCAATACCGCAGCTATGTGATGCAGCACCCCTATATGGAAAAGCTGGCCAGGGCGGGTTGCAATATGACCAACTACTTCGGTTGCTTTCATCCCTCTCAAACCAATTACGTCGCTTCACTGGCTGGGGAACTATGCAATGTCTCCAATGATACGCCACCGTGGCCACCACTGCCGCAAAGGACTTTGGTTGACCTGATGCAACCATTGAAAGGCCCCCAAAAGATTACCTGGAAAGCATATATGGAGAACTACCCCAATGATCCGTGGAATCCGGCCTGGGAAAACCCAAAATATCCTTCCACAGCTCAGCCGACCAATGAATTTCCCGTGAACAGCGCCACCGAGTTGGCCAGCTATTTTCGGAAACACAATGCCTTCGCCTCTTTTTACGGGATACAATCGCAAGAGGAACGCTGGAAGAACATTGTTGACGACACCGTATTCTGGGATGATATATTTGGCAATACCCTTCCTGAATACAGTTGGTACACCCCGGATATTTGGAACGATGGACATTACCTTTTCAATACCCATGAAGATACCAACCCACGCTCCCTGCTGAATGCGCAAATTGCCGGTTACCTGGAGTTGATCGTGCTTGGTGACATTGAGAGTTCGAAAGTAAGAGGAGGGGGAAAGTACAACCAAGACAATATCGGTTTGAACCTGAACCTGGATCAGGTGCTGACGGATCCACAAACCGCCTATGCCAATTCTAATATTCCGAAGGGTACTCTGGTGGTAATCACTTTTGACGAAGCTGATTACGATGCCACTGGATACGATACCAATTACGATGGCCCCAATCAGATCTACACTGTGCTGTTGGGAGACATGATCACTCCCGGCACTCAGATTTCCACTCCCTATAACCATTACAGCCTGATAAGGACCGTAGAAGAAAACTTTGGCCTGGGATCAATGGGGAAAAATGACCAGGATTCGAATTGGTTGAGTTTTCTGAGCGGGTCGACTTTTTCTTGGGAAGATGCACCGGTATCGTTGGGGATCAATGCCCAAAAGAATATTGCTATGGCGGCCACTGCCAATGATGCAACTTTGGTCTACCGGGGTTCGACTTCAATCTATTATGCGGTGGCTTCTGACAATTTCAGTTCGCCTCAGGATTCGGGTCTTGCGG
>CAYGRE010000166.1:0-10044 GCA_964352215.1 uncultured Bacteroidia bacterium | reverse complement strand
CCAATTCATACCTCCCCTCACATGCATCCGGCAGACAACTCCATAGCAAACGAATGCCCTCCTCCCCCTCCGACCGTGCCGTCAACGCAACCGATTCCAAATCAAAGGGCGGGCTCGATAAGATGATCTCATCCACATACGCACAACCACTGGGACAAGTGACCGTCACCTGGTAAGCACCAGGCGCCGGCGGAAAAATCGTCTGCGAAGATTCCCCCGTGGACCAAACGTAACTGCAACCATTGTTCCCGGCAAAGAGAGAATCGCCTCCCACAAAGACGGTATCATTGCCCAGATCGACATAGACCGAATCCAGCATGATATTGATCGTATCCTGGGCCAAACAACCATTGCTGTCAGCTACCGTAACTGCATAGTCCCCAGCCGAATCGACCGCCAGGTACTGATCCGTCCCTCCGACATTCCAGAGGTAAGTTCCGCCTTCCAGGTAACCTGCATCTAACAACCCACCGGAGCAGAATACCGTATCCGGGCCAAGGCTCACCGAAGGACCATCAACCAGCACATTGATCGTATCGCGTCCGAAGCAGAAATTGGCATCGTAAGCCTGGACAAAGTACTGCCCAGTCCCGGTCACCTCAAAGGTCTGCCCATTTGAAAAATCCTGCCAATTGTAAGTCAGTCCTCCTCCGGCATCCAGGGTCAAGGTATCTCCAATGCATACGATCGTATCCGGACCAAAATCAACCGTTGGGAGGGGAATCACATTGACGGCAACCGTGTCATAAGCCACCCGTCCACAGGTATCCACCGACATGATGAAAATCTGAGAACCGACCGGAGGGTTGGACCAGAAAAACGAATCCGAAGTCACCACCCCGTAATTGGGAATGGTATAGACCACGTCGACCGCAGGATCGAAGTTCACCAAAGCCACAGTATTTCCGGAACAGACGTTTAAGTCCGGTTGTGGGGTGATCACCAGCGGATCAAGGGTGATACACATATTGTTGGAGAACATGGAGGTATTGCCGGTATCGAGGGCGGTAGCGGTGGCGGAAATGCAAGTCCCGGTCGGAATGTCCATCGCTGGGAAGACTGTTGAAAATGAGGCATTGCCAGCTCCGTCAGTCAAAGCCGTATCTGATCCCAGGTAAGTTTCGCCTTCTCCCGTCCCGGAAGGATCGGGAACCAGGCTGTAGAAGTATTCAATATGGTAGTTGGTATTGGGGTCGTTGGATTGCAATTCGCCATTGATGGTGGTGGTATTGCTGGGGCAATCCCTGACCGCAGAGAGGAGAACCGGAGGCTTGTACTCAGAAGGAAAACGGAGGGCATTGGGTTGGATGTAAATGCCCAATCCACCGTTGAAAAAGATCTGGTTTTGCAGGACCTTGGTATTGCCGCGTACATTGGTTGGGGTAAAGGATGCCCGGAAAGCGACGCCCGCGCTGTCCCAAGGTTGGTTTCCCAGGGTAGCATTTCCATTGTAAGCGATCAGATTGGCATAGTCAGGAATAAACCCGCCTACCCAGTTGTTCTTGAGATTTCCGGGGCCAGTGGGTGGGGTGGTTGCCGTGCCGGGAGAGTGAATAAAAAGTACCCCGGTAGCGAAATTTCCCAGGGGCAATACCCCATTGATATCCACCCCGATATAATTGGCGTAAATCTCGACGTCGGTTATTGGCCTCGCCTGCTGTTGACTGCCGAAGGAAGGATCTACCAAAATGCCCCGTGCATTTCCCGAAATCACATTGCGGGCAGTTGGTCCAAACCCTCCAATCAGGTTGGGTCCACTTTGCACATGGACACCGGCACCAAAGGGAAAGGTAAAGGCGGCACTGCCATTGCCCAGGCCCACCGTCCCGGTGACATCGGTTCCGATCAGGTTTCCTTCCACCACTGAATTGATTCCCACTCCCCTTATATCAATACCATAAAATGAATTCCCCGAGATCAGGTTCCCCTCATTTGTCCCCTGGCCTCCGATCACGGTTGAATCTGCGCGGTCCACGGACACTCCATAGAAATTGGAAATCATCATCGTCCCGGTGATATCTGTACCCAGGTAATTGCCCTGGATGATGGTTCTTCTCACCACTCCTGTATCCCCGCTGATCCTGATCCCGGAATTCTCATTGCCTGAGATGAGGTTCAGATCCGCCGGATCACTGCTCCCTATCACGGCATCAATGGTGTTCCCACTGACAATGACCCCGGCCTCGCGGTTGAAGGCAGCCGCTGTCCCGGCCGGATTGGTACCAATATAATTTCCGGTGATCTCAGCCCGGTCCGCATTTCGCAGGACAATCCCGGAACCGAGCCCGCTGCCAAAGCCAAGCCATCCGTTCAGGCAAAGACCGGAAATTTTACAGTCAGGGGTATTGGTGATGTTGAGCCCGGAGGAGTTCCCGGCGGAAGCTCCGGTCAGTTCGATCATCAGGGTGGCCGGGACGGTGGCGGTCGCCGGGATGGCTCCGGCCTGACTGTAGCCGTCGATGAAGACGGTGTCGGTGATGGCCGGGAGTGGCGACAGTGGACTGATGGTATGCGGCCCGGCTCCGGGGATGGCAAAGAGGATGGTATCCTTTCCCGGACAGCCATTGGAATTGATGATCGCATTGCGGAGGGAGCCAATTCCGATGTCATTGGTGTTGGTGACAATTACGGTGCGGCCGGAAAGGGAGGCGACCAGGGACGCGGTGCAGGTGCCACAGGCGGTATCGTAGTCGAATATGTCCACGATATAAGTTCCGGGTACTGAATCGAGATGGGTATTGGAAGTCGCTCCCGGAATGGCCACGCTGTCCCGGTACCATTGGTAGGAATAACCGGGGCCAAAAGTAGCAACAAAGTTGACGGTGGGGGAAGCGCAAAGGGTAGCGGTCACCGGGCTGATGCTCAAATCCGGAGGCCCCAGGCAGGTGCGGCTGGCGATGTGTCCGTTGATCTGGGCGATGGTGGCCGCGGAGAAATAGAAGGAATTGGATTGGACAAACGGGCACATGACTGATCCCAGGCTTCCGCAACTGACGGAGGTGCTGTGAGGTGAAGAAAAGTTGTGCCCGATCTCGTGGGCAGCAACTACCACTTGCCCGTAAATGCCTGAATTGAAGCGTTGGGTAATCCCATATCCGGCGGACCCGCAGACCACTCCCACGTAGGCATAGCCCACCGCCGAACCCGGCAGATTCGTCCCGGTAAACATGTGGGCCAGATCACGGGGAAATGTATTGTAGGGGGGAGTGCTGTTCCATAACCCTCTGAATTCAATCAAGCGGTCCAGGAGGGTGCCGCTGGTGTATGGGTCAGCCAGCATGGTTTGCACATTTTGGTTGGTAATCAGAAACCGGACGTTCAGATCGGTGCAGTAGAGCCCCTCGACCTGGTTGAGGATGGCATCTATTGCGGCGATTGAGGCAGGAACAGAACTGCTGAAGTATTGGTACCATTCGTAGTCGGCTTCGGTAGCCAATTCAAGGATGCTGCACCCGGCTATAATGTCGCCAGCGGAGATATTGGTCTGGTCCGGAGGGGTGTTTGAGGGTGTATTGGTAGGTGAGGAATGACGCAACATGCTGCCCCGCTCCTCCACCAACTCTGCCATGCAGAAGGGTTCTGTCATGGGTACCACATCCAAATTGGTATAAGTAATGTAGATTCCTGCTGCCGCGGCAGGGTCCAGGTTGCGCAAGGGTTCTATGAACCGAACTTCGGATGCGGTGCGAATGTAACCGGTGATGGCGCCTGGGTACAGGCTCAGCCTAACCTGGGAGTCTGGAAAGCCCCTGAGCTTTCCTTCATAAGTCCAGATGGTGGGAGGAGCCACCGTTTCTACCCCGGTGGCGGTTCCGGCGGTCGCCCGGTAATCCGGGCTGCGCATGTTGTTGACCGTGAGGTCAATGGTTCCGCGGAAGGCGGCACCGGTATTGAGGCGGAGCCGGAATTGGGGAGGTAGGGCACTGGTCAATTGACCAGTGGGTTGTTGACGGTTGGAAGCGGCGTATTGCCGCAGAGGGGTTTCATCCAGGGCCACCAATTGGTAATTGGTGAAATGCTCACGCAACACGCTGTCAATACCGGGCGATGAGACAACCTGCCTGTCTCCATCAGGAGGAAGAACAGCCCGATGCTCCCCATCAACCGATGAAACAAGTCCCCTACCTTCCAAAATGAATTCTGGATTTTGCGCATGCAAATCTTGCCCATAGGAAAAGACACACAGGGCGCAAAGAAATAAGACAAGGGCAATGCGGGCTCCGGTAGGAGAATAAAATTTTAGCGACATTTTCGAGTTGATCAACTTACTCCTATAATATCGTAATTAATTGCCCCATAATCAATCCTGAATCTCCCCTGCTCCAATACCCATTCCCCCGAATCCACCCAAGCTCTCCATTCAGGTCCGCTTTCATTCAGGTCCGCTTCCATTCGGCCACCAACTCCGCACCCAAAAAATAACCCTCAAGGATTTCTCCCCAAGGGTCATTTATGCTATTTATAACCTACTAATTTCTCGACCTGTAAGGCAAATCAATACTTGCCCTGATCCGCAAATCACTCTTGACTCAGCGCGGCAAAATACTTGTGAAAATAGGGAATGGTCTCGATCCCTTTGAAAAAGTTGAATACACCGTAGTGCTCATTGGGGCTGTGAATATTGTCTGAATCAAGGCCAAAACCCATCAGGACAGTATCTGAACCGAGTACGTCCTTGAACATGGCAACGATCGGAATGGAACCACCTTCTCTGGTCGGAATGGCTTCTTTGCCGAAGGTTTCCTTCATGGCTTTGCTCGCGGCCCGGAAACCAACCGAATCGATTGGGGTTACAGCTGGAAGTCCACCATGATGCGGGGTGACGGTTACTTTTACACTCTTTGGGGCAATCTCTTCAAAGTACTTTTGGAACAATTCTGAGATTATATCCGGGTGCTGGTCAGGGACCAGACGCATCGAAATCTTCGCAGAGGCTTTGGAAGGCAGTACCGTCTTGGCACCTTCTCCAATATAGCCGCCCCACATACCATTGACATCGAGGGTAGGTCGGATAGAAGTCTGCTCGATCGGCGTATAGCCAACTTCGCCACGTGTGGCTTTGATGCCCAGGTCTTCGCAGTAAGTCGCGTAGTTAAAGGGCCGTTCCGCCATCCGCGCACGCTCGGCATCACTTAATTCAACAACATCATCGTAAAATCCAGGAATGGTAATGTGCTGATTCTCGTCCTTCATGGCTGCGATCAACTCACAGAGAACATTGATCGGATTGTCCACCGCACCGCCGTAAACGCCTGAATGGAGATCCCGGTCGGGACCAACCACTTCGACTTCCACATAAGTCATGCCGCGGAGGCCGGAGGTGATGGAAGGGGTATCGTTGGCGATCATGGAGGTATCAGAGATGACGATCACATCGCAAGCCAACCGCTCCGCATTGGTACGGATATAGTTCTCAAGATTGACACTGCCGACTTCTTCTTCCCCCTCGATCAGGAACTTCACATTGCAAGGGAGTTCTCCCTCCGCCTGGAGCATCTCCAAAGCCTTCACGTGCATGAAGAACTGACCTTTGTCATCGCATGATCCGCGGGCAAATATGGCGCCGTCGGGATGATTCCTGGTTGGCTTGATCACCGGCTCGAAGGGAGGACTGTCCCACAGATTCAAAGGATCTGGTGGTTGCACATCGTAGTGCCCATAGACCAGAATCGTCTGACGATCGGCTTTCTGCTCGGTCTCTGCATAGACGATGGGGTGACCCGGAGTGGGACAAATCTCTACTACGGGAAGATGCAACGCTTCAAAAGCACCCTTCACGTGATGGGCACAACGGGTGACATCCGCTTTGAAATTGGGGTCAGCGCTGATGCTGGGAATCCGCAACAGTTCCAACAATTCATTCAGGAACGCCTCTTTCTTCTCGTCAAGTATATCTTTGATTGCTTCCATTAAATAGCTTTTCTAATAACAACTCAGATGCATGTGTAACCTTCAGATGCATTGATAAATTATGGTTGCAAAATTAACCTATACCTCCCGGAAATAATACTGATTCGTAAAAAAGACTGTTCCGGGGCAGCCTCTACTCCTCCCATTCTCCGATCCAAAAGCCGGGTCGCATGGGATAAACCTCAGCTTTCAGGCCCTTTTTCAGTACCAGGTTGAGTTCTCTTGACCAGAGAAATACATAAGGTTGGGCTTCGTAAATCCTGGCCTGGATGATCTTTGACAGGGTCTTCCGCTCCTCCATCTCCAGAGACTGATCATAAGATTCGATCAACTTGTCGGTCACCGGGTCGATATAGCCTCCGAAATTAGAACCATCCCCCCAATTGCTGCTGTGCCAGATTTGGCGGTAGGAATCCTCATTGGGATCTGAAACCCAGGCACCAACTGCCATATCATAGTCTCCACTGCGCAGACGGGCCAGGTAATCCTCCCAGGGCAATCCATTCACGGTCAGCAACATCCCGGCTTTCCTGCCATTGACAAACAGGTTGTCAGCGATGGCTTTCCTTTGCGGGGCATTTTCATTGTAAATGATCTCACCTACAAATTGGACATCCTCCCCTCCCACTGTCTTGTCACAGAGGCCATTTTCATCGGTATCTTTCCATCCCGCACTGAGCAGCAATTGCTTGGCCTTTGCCGGGTCAAAGTCTACCAATTCCAGGTCGGTATTCTGAAAATCAGGGTAAAAGGTGGGATATTCTGCTGCCAATCGCTGCCCCAATCCGAAATGCGTCCGTTCCAGCAACAGATCAACCTCCACCAAATGGGCAATGGCCTGCCGGACTTCCACATCCTGGAACAAAGGCTTTCTCCCTTTCTCTTTCCCCTTCAGATTCATCCCGATGTATTCATAAGAAGGGCCGGGCTGGGAGAGAAAACTGTATTTATCTACCAAAGACGGGATGCTGGACAACTCTGAATACAGGCCCGGAGGCATAGATGCCAGGAGGTCAAAACCTTTGCTGAATACCCCGGATCGCCATTCCGATTCTTCGTCAAAAATGTGAATTTCAATCCGTTCAACATTCTGCTTAAAAAATCGGTTGGGTGGGCTGTCCAGTTTCTGTCCCCAGAATTTCTTATTGGCTACCAAGGTGATCAACTCCTTCCGCTTCCAACCTTCAAGGAGGTAGGGACCTGAAACTGCGTCGGGATTGTAACTCTGCACCGAATTCCCAAAAGCATTCACTTGTTTTCCCAGAGTAGAAAGCAAAGACAATTGGTCCCGGTCCAGGGTTTTGCGGTTGTTCAGTTGCTCAAAGGTGAACCCTTCCATCACTCCTTCCGGGTCCATCACTTCCTTCGAGAAAATGGGAAAATCTCCACTGGCCCTCAATCCCTGTAAACTCGGGTGGGACAATCTGATCTCGACCGTTCTGTCCCCGGTAGCATTCGCTGAGACTACTTCCGCATATTGCGACCGGTTGTTATCATTGCCGACATAGGGATTCTTGATCAACTTCATGGTAAACACCACATCCTCCGCGGTGATCTTCTTACCGGAATTGAAGCGGGCCTGAGAATGGATCGTATAGGTATAGAGTTTTCCTTCTTCTGAAAGCTTGGGCAGGTCCTCGGCGATTAATGGGACAAATGCACCGGTCTGCTTGTCGGTTCCCAACAGTGAAAAATACAGGTACTCACTGATATAAGAACCCGTCGCGGAAACATTGGTCAATGGGTTGAGCCGGTCAGCGTCACTTGCTTCTGCAATCGTAACCAGGGGAATCGATTGTCCAAGGGTGCGTCCCGAACTTATACCAGTACAAAAAATAAGAATTACAAAGTAGATTCTCGTAGCCATAATTTTCCAAAACCAATGATTACCTAAACGTCCTGATATTGGAATATAGGAAAAAAGGCTGCGAGGTCAGCAATGAGGTAAGAATAGGATAAAGGTTGTTTACCTTATTTCGATGCAAAGAGTCTGGGCTTTTGTGGGAAAAAGGCCCCGGCCTTATTCGAAGTTGATATTGAGGGTCAGCATCTGTGCGAACAAGTCAGAGATCGCTCGGGGGAAGACCGTATTGTCCGGTACATAGAGGTTCCGTAGGCCTCGGGTGTACCGCAATTCAGGAGATAATTTTAGCTTTTCTCCATACAAGTCTATCCCGATCGAAGTCACAAATGCCAGGTCAAACTTTTCCGTCTTCAGCAGTTCGGGATCGTTCCGCACCTTTTTTGTACTCGCGAGGTTCCAGGTAGGCTGGATACCAGCGGTCACAAACAGTCGGGTGCGCTTGTAGTAGTCCGTCTTGAACTTGAAGAATATCGGGATGTTCAGGTTGGAGGATTCTATTTTCTTGAAAACCACCGATTCCCCGTCAAAGGTGGTGGTGGAGTCGAAGTTGAATCGGAAATCCCGTTCTTCCAGGGTCACACTTGGTGTGATCCGGATGTCGATATTGTTGATCAATTTGAATGATGTGACCAGGCCGAGGTAGATGGCAGGTTTGCGGACCAGGCTGACATCGTAAAGAAAACGGCCGGTACGAGGGTCAGTTTGATTGATCTGGTGGGTCATATCATAGCCACCGATGCCCATTCCCATGGTAAAACCAAGATTAAAGGGACGCACGTCAAAATAGTGCATGCGCTGTGCTTTCATAGCACCGCAGCCCAGGATGGTCAGCAGGAGAAGGACAAAACTTACTTTTCTAAGAGGTATAGCGAGCATATTCCAAGAGATAGCGGTTTAAACTTAACGTTGGTAAAACCGGCTTTGGTGCAAATGTCTACAAAATCCTGCCCATTTGGAAAGGCTTTTACAGATTCGGGCAGGTAGGTGTAAGCCCGTGAGTCCTTGGAAACCATGCGTCCGATCAAAGGCAATATTCCTTTGAAATACAGCCCAAAGAGCTGCTTCATGGGGAATTTCTTCGGAACAGAAGGTTCAAGGATCACCGCTGCGCCCCCCGGTTTCAACACCCTGAGGATTTCTCCGAGGCCGATTTCGAGGTGTTCAAAATTTCTCACTCCAAAGCCAACTGTCACCGCGCCGATACTGTTGTCTTCGAAATGGAGGTCTTCTGAATCGCCCAGTACCATTTCTACCCGGTCGTCTACCATTTTCTTTACCATCTTTTGCTTTCCGACTTCCAACATCCCCGGAGAGATGTCCAGTCCGATCACCTTGTCCGGATTCAGTTTCAACGCTTCGATAGCGAAGTCACCAGTTCCGGTGGCAATGTCCAGCACCACCTTCGGATTGTAAGGTTTCAGCATCCGAACCGCCCTGCGGCGCCACAGAATGTCGATTCCCAAGCTCAAAAAGTGGTTCAAGAAGTCATAGCGCGGGGCAATGCTGTCAAACATTTCCGTCACCTGCTCCTTTTTGGAGCGCTCCTTGTCCTGGTAAGGTGTTACGACCTTGCTCAAATTCAGTTTTACTTAATTGTGTAGATATGCTCTATAACTTATGCTTAACGTATATGAAGAGAAAGGGTTTAGCCTTTCTGGTGCAAAAATAAGGGTATGTTGGGAGAAAGGCAGGGGAATGGTGGATTTTTTATTGGGTGATCTTCTAATGTTCGTTTTTCAAGGATAGTTTAGTTACATTTTGTATGGCACCGCTGATACTGGAATTCATTGAATAATACATGCGTCTTTCATTATTACTTTTCATTTTGACCTTTCTCCCCATGAGTATTTTTGCTCAAGGCACCGCTACAACAAAACTGGGTAGCCACCACAACGTTGCAGGTATTTGGGGATTTGACCACAGCACCCCCGCACCCCATCAGATCGGCAACCATCCCATTTCGATTATGAATTTCTTGATTGAAGGGGATTTTCTAACAATTCGCTTGATTGATATCTCAGGGATGCGTGAACCGGGCGCGGATGAATTTTTCAAACTGCGTTTGAAATGGGAAGGCGATGAACTGTTCTACCTCCCTCCGGTTGGGAATTGGCACGCATTCGCTGATTATAGAAATGGAACTTTCGTCATGTATGGCCAAGAACGGAATTACCTCTTCAAGCGCATTCCGGCGGATGAAATTCCAGCTTGGAATGCCGATCTGCTCCGGGCAGATCGGGCACCGTTCGTTTATGACGAGGAGTAAACCC
>CAYGRE010000165.1:0-10101 GCA_964352215.1 uncultured Bacteroidia bacterium | reverse complement strand
AAGCTAATCGCTCTCTTAGGAATGGATCAGAGAACAGTTCTAAAATTGCTTTTTCAATGATTAAGTCTTGTTCTACCTGAGCGTCTTCGGGCCATGCCGCAAATTCTTTCCATTCCTCTATGTATCGTCTTGGTAACATTAGAAATCGAGTTTAGAGTTAATAATGACTTTCCATTTGCTGTTCAATTTTCCTTCTCGATTTTTGTGCGCCAATGATATAGGAATCTCTCCCAAAACTTTCGTCCCAATTCTTTTGAAGAGTACAGCAGCGAGTTTTTCACTTCCTAACTGTTCCAACAGATAACCCAATCTTTGCATATCTGGTGTTTTTTGGCACTTAGCAGTTTTATTCAGTTTTGCGTGATTGATGCTTTCAATTAGATCTTCGAGAATTGGAATGACCCTATTTAGCCCTCCTATCTTTGTGCTATACTGCACAAGGTCGAATGCCGTTAATTCAGGTGATGAAACTTTTATAAATCCAGCTTCTGTCTTCTTTTCATTAATGTCACCCAATTGCCATTTGCTCTTTACGAAAAAATGGATGTCCAGCTTTTTATTCTTAATGCCTCGCAATGCTGGTTTTTTGATCATCACCTGAAACTGCATGGGTTGTTGATGTCCAGCACCATGTAATGCAGCTGCAGATAACAATCCAATGTAATATTCTCTGTTCAGATAATCCATCAGGCCATCGATAAACAGGGTCGATGGAACCATACCTCTGTGCGAATATTGTGGAGGAACAATGACGTAAAATTCCTTGCGTACCTGCGCAAGTTGCTTCTTGGTCTTTAATCGAAAGATGCTTTGCTTAATGGCCTTTTCTGAGGAATCGAATCGGTTCTTTAATTCCGTTAAAGTTACAGCATACCTACCCTTCGATTGTATTTCTTTTAGGTAGTTTTCAATATAATTGTATGTCGATTCCATAGAAAATATTGCGTTTGCGAAAAGCTACACAATTCGTAGTTAATCGCAAATATAAATACCTATCTGTTTTAATGGGTTTAGAAGAATTCAGGTCTTTGGATTGCAGGAGCGTTGGGTTTCGTTGAGATATCTGTAAAATGCTCCTTCATCCACTTTAATCGTGGTTAATTCAACTGTATGCCCATCGAGGTCTTTCGTGTAAATTGAATCAAAGTAATGGTGGTCCTGAACATTGAACTCCAAATTCAGTTCGGCATATCTTTTCCTGGCTTTTTCAAAGTTTTCCCTGGTCACATTAAATGCGAAGTGGTCAATCTTCACATTCCTTGAAGATGGGTCAAGCTTAGGGTCAGTCGTATTCGCAGGAAACAATGCAATTCCTGATTTTCCGGAGAGTAAAAAAATTGGGAAGTCTCCCCATTCAGGTAATTGATACCGTTCCAGTCCCAACACTTTTTCATACCATCGGGCAGAAGCTTCCATGTCGGCAACTCGAATTGCCACATGGTCTAAAAATTCAATCTCTATTTTATTCTCCTGGGCAGACATACTTTCAAAAATACTTAGAACAAAAGCATTAACGCAAGATACAGCCGGGGGCCAAAAATGCCGTATTTCTCCCTGCTTTAACCCACAAAACCACAGTTCGAACGATTGGAGGTTCTATGCAAAAGTCGTCTCTCATTCGAGGGGCGACTTTTATATTGGATTATTTCTTCTTACCTTGATTCCGAGTTAAACAAACCGGTCTAATCATCATCCTGTACAATACGCTATAAAACTGTATTTATATGCAAACCCTAATGCGTTGCGTCCTGCTATTGGGATGCCTTTGCCTGTATTCTTTTTCTGATGCCCAATTTGTTGGTGGAAACGAACCCTCACAACCTCCTTCCGGGAAGGTAGATCCCTCCACCTTGTCTGCAGGTCCTGTCTCTAACTCAGTGGATTTGTTCACTGGTGCCTTGAGCCTGGGCTATGAATTTGGCGAGGTGACTACTTTATCTGGCTTGAGTTTTCCTTTGCGGTTACAATACAACAGTGCCACCCTGACCAGCTATGAGTCAGAGCACAGTGCTGGTATTCCTTATGGAGAAGGCTGGTCCCTGGCTGATGCGGCTATAACCGTCGAAACAGCTGCTTTTGACTTCCTCCCCGGTGAACTTGCTCAGGACACCGGGTACTTCAACGATACGGTTTACCTGGATGGATATTCTCCGTTTGCGGCTTCACAAGTTGGCAAGATTTTCTACTCCAATCCGCGTATCCAATTGCCAGGTGGCATATCGGGACGGCTTGTTTACAAATCTCAACACCCCAAGGACCAAGACAAGGCCGTGTATATTCTCAATGGTTTTGAAACTTATGTCGAGGTCTGGTTCAGTGGGCAGAAATGGGAGGCCGTATTGCCTGATGGAACGGTCTATGTATTTGCATTGCCACAATACCGCCACCGCAACCCCACCAATCAGACAGCCTGGCTGAACCAGCAACCGTCGGCCGGAATTGTTCCCAAAGCTGATATTACCCGGTGGCACCTGACGGAAATTCTCAACCCCAATCATGCCAACGGGCAGCATATCCTGTTTGAATACGAAGGCTTTGGCGAATCCGACCCCTACCAGGAATTGCAACAAATCTCGGTCAGGCAAATGGTGGATACGATTGGCAACTGGCCACTTGAACTGACCATCACCAATCAGATTGATACCACTAACTGGACCGATACCACCACCTATAGTTCCAACAGTCCATGGAATGCTTCGAATGGTCCAATTGGAAATCTCCCTTGCTGGGTATTTCTGGGCAATTCGCAAAATGATACGATTGTCATCCAGTCTGCCAATGCCCTGGATCAACGTGCGAAGGTTTACCGTGACATTTTGCTCAAATCGGTTACAGCTATTGATGCGCAAGGAGGTGAGCATAGCCGGGTGGAACTCAAATACAAGAGTTGGCGCCCTGAAAATGAACTGACCCCGGATGAACTGGAAGATGGGCGTTTTTTAATTCTCAGCGATCCCCAGGTCCAGCGAATGGATTCGCTCTACAGCAAGAAAGTCGTCTGGTTTCAAGGGAGAGATGGGACCCTTTCACAAACCCTCTTCGACCGTCCGGCACTGGATGACAGTTTGGTTATGTTCAGCCCTGACTGGAAACGGTATATGCATCCCGCTGCCTACCAAAATCCTTGGTCAGAAAAAAAGCCCATCATCCATCCTCAAAACCCATTTGTATTTCGTATTCAGGAGAATATACCGGGCCTGAACCCGAATGCGTTTATCTGGGCCAGGACCTATGCAACCCAATCCCCCAGCACCGGAGAACCCGCATTGCCATTTACCCATTCTGTCCTTGAATCCCCTCGCATTACCGGCAACGATTTGAAAAAACTGCCTTCGGGGGATGAATACCAATTGCGGAGCTTGATCAAATTGCCAGACAGTTTGCCATTCGCGGATATGAATTTTGATGTCCGGGTTGGTTCCGGGGCCAGCCCGAATATTCCAATTCTGCAAACCATTCCGACCAGTTACCAATGGGGTTGGAATGAATATACGGTTGGAAGTCGCAAGTGGGATGTGCGCTATGCGGCTATGCCCAGCAATCCTCTCTATCACAATGCCAGCGGTTACTATGAGAATGGCTATGAGGTATTTTCCACCTTGCGTAACATCGTCAAGTGGAATCCGGCCTACCAGTCTACCCCACTGTACGCCATTACTGACAACACCTTCCGCATGCCCAATCTCCCCAATGAGTTTGAGGGTTTTGTCGTGCAGATCGGACCGGCTGCTGACAACCTCAACCACAGGCAACCCAGTGAAGATGATAAAAGCTATTACCACCGGTTCAACAACTATCCCGATACCTCCGGCCTGGGTCCGGCGGATGGGTTCGAGTTGAACCGAACCAATTGGTTTGGCAGTGGTGCACCTCTGGAGCCCCTTTTTAGAACCGATCGTTTCGGAGTGGAAAAGAACTCCACCGGTTTCTATGGCAAAGGAAAGCATGGAGATCGGTTTTTGTTCTGGTATCTGGACCCAACCCTGACTTTCAGCCAAACCCAGCTCCATATTTCCGGTCCGAATCAGCCGACTGCAGTGACCAGGGAAGCCACGAAAAACCCCATGCCTCCGGGGAATTATTCGCTCGATGATGGAAGTATGGGAAATGGCCATCGAAATGGGACGGATACCCACTTGCAAAGTATGGAGCTGGCCCGGATTTCTAAAAATCCCTGGATGCTGGATTCGGTTATATTCATGACTACCAGTGGAGCTTATGGCTATGGCCGGGTCCGAACCAAGGCGTATCAAATGGAGTACAGCCTGGCTCAGGTGCCTAAACTAAACAATGTCAACCGGGCCGACCCGCTCGCGGTCTGGGCCTATGACTACAAACTGGTGCAGGGAGATACCATGTACCGGAATATCTTTTTGCTTTCGGGAATCCGCAGGCTGGGAACCGATACCCTCGGCAGGGTTCGGGGTACCGACCCTTCCTATACCTGGTTTGAATATCTGGAAGACGACCGCAGTACGCCTGAACTTTGTGAAGCAACTATGATCCGCTCCACCTGGAATGAAATTGGGGGTCGGACAGACTTTTCTTACAACTGGGCTCAGGGAGATACTGCTACCTGGAACCGAAATGTACTGCGCCCCAACAACGACGAGAGCTATCAACTCATAGGCGGTGGGAGAGTCTACCAACGCCTGATACCGGTCGCCAGCGTCACACGTGAAGACGGAAACAACGGCCAGGAAAGCACCTACGAATTTCACGACCGCATTTTGCTCCAAAAGGGAGTGGACTGGGATCCCCATTTCAGTGCGAAAAGAAATGCAAAAAGCAAAGCCGACCGGATTTGGGGCTTTCGCAGGGCAGTGGTTTATTCTCCGAGTCATTTTCCCAATAGCCCCAGAGCCAGGACGGAATACCATTACCGGGATCAAACGGGAACATTTACCGATACCCTCCTCTTTGGGAAGATGGAAAAGGTGGAACAGTACGATGAGCAGGGCCGGTTGACCAATCGCCACGAGGTCGATTACGATGCCATCCTGGCCTACGACAATGGGCAAAAGCATTTCGATACCCTCTTTCGCTTCTTTGGTGGCAATGTGATCTTTGCGAAGCAGAACGAATTATTCGATTACGATCCATTCTATACCTGGGGTGGGAAATTTTCCAACTATATGCGTTCTTTCTTTGTCCACAAGACCGAAGAGCGAACGACAGACTTTGACCCTGTCACAGGAAGAGGAATTACCAGCCGGGTCAATTATACCTATTACGATTGGGACATAGCCCGGCAGGAAATCGGCTCTGACTACCTGGAAATGTACCGGCCACCTATGGGGGTTCTGAATTGGTTTACGCAAAGGCCCTATTTCGATACTTTGACCAATGAGTTCACCCACCATGCCGAACCTTCATGGCAGTTGGCCTCGGTAACCCAGACCAACGATGAAATACCCGAAGCATATCACCGGGAAAACTATTATTACCTCTATGACATAGAGCCATTTCTCGACCGGGCAGATGTCTATGCCACCCGTTATATAGGTTCGATGCGGCCCTTTTACCTGGCCCGGAAAAATGGGATCAGAAATACCCTGTATGAAAAGCGCGTCTCCTCCTGGAATGGCGATCCTGACGAAAGACCCATCAGCCTCTCCACCTACTTTGAATGGGATATTTTCCGGGATGTCAAAGGTGATTTTGTTAAGGTGGTTGACAGCACCCTATATGGTTCCACTTGTAATGACAATGACCCCGGAGATTTCCAACGTGAAGGCAATCATGCCGTCGTCTATTGTTTTGGTGAAGGCAAACCGGTGCAGCGGCATCGGATTATCCAGGAGATCACGGACGATCCCCGCTATATCGAGAGCAAGGACAGCCTCTGGTACTTCTTCCCCATCGACAGCTTTGCTGCTATGGACTTCAGCACTTTTAATGCCTTGCCGGAGTTTCATGCCCAAAACCCCAATGAGGTCTGTTTCAATGGTGGCTTCGCTCTGGGGCCGGATTCAAAGATCAAGTACTTCGGGAATTATTTCGTATCAGACGGCACCTCCTTCAACGGTAACTGGATTAAAGGGGCCGAGCGCAACTATGGCAAGGAAATCCGGGAACCCAATTTGTCGGAATACAGCAAGGACAAGGTAAGCCCCCTGGTTTTCTTCCCGCATTTACACGGGGAAGAGCAATGCAATAAGATACACGGATTTGCCACCCTGGCAGAAGCCAACTCGGCCATCATTGACAGCACGGTACCAGGCCCTGAATTGGAAGGAGATGGACAGCGCAAGAATTTCGCAAATATGCTGGACAATGAGTTTTACCTCCGTGCCATCTACCAGCAAGCGGATACGGTCTTCAATACCTATACCCGGATTGACTCTGCCCCCAATCCCAATTATCCCAGTCCCCACAATCTCTGGGATACGACCATTGTCGACAAGCCCTGGAATGGGACCTCGGTTCGTTACGCATGGAAACCCACCGCTCCTACCATCAAAACCTACCATGTCTTTGACCGAAATATGCACGGGCAGGTGGTGGAAGAAAGCGATGTTCGGCATTTACATACCATCTACGAATATCCACGTGGCGAATACCTCTATGAGTTTGATTCATGTGGGAATGCGCGGAGTTTTATCTACCGGGACTTCTTTGGGGTGCCCCTTTCGGTCACGGTCACCAATCTCATGCAGATCGAGGAGGTGACCATCTTTGACTATTACCCCAGCTACCACCTCAAAGAGGTTGTTTCACCCAATGGGGAAATTGATCGTTACCACTTCGATGATATGGGCCGGATGGTAGACCACCACCTCAATGGAAAAATGCGGGAGGAATATTGGTTCAATAAGTGGAACGGGGACCGCCATCTGAGTTGGGATGACCGCATCAAAATGAACCATTTGACGACTTTGCCCATTCGGGATTCATACGCTATGCAGCAGGTTCAGCTGCGAAATTGGGTTGACCCCTTGGGCCGCAATGTTCAAAATGCGATTGGGGTATTTAGCCATGCGATCTGGGAAACCAAGGAATATGAGGGCCGGGTAACTTATGACAGATGGAACCGGCCGGTACAAATAGAACAACCTCAATTCGAAGTTCAGGAAGGAAATTTTGATTATGAACCGGGATTGCCATCTTCGTTGCCCACCGTTTCTCAATACGAGAACAGCAGCAAAGGGCGCTTGCTCCGGTCCTCCAAACCTGGCAATTCGATCTGGGGAAACAAAGCTGCGAAAGTTGATTACCGGATCATCACTCTGGAAGAATTCCAACAGGTCACCGGAGCAACTTTCGCGGAGATGCAGGAGGTATTTCCCTATCTCACCAGCCTCCCTCTCCCTAAGAAGAAGCTCTACCAGGTCCACAAAGAAGATGAAGATGGCAAGGAAAGCTATGCCTTTACGGATGCGGCTGGCAGGACGGTGGCGACCTTGGGTTTTACAGACTACAACAATGCCTCTGCCGGTCCGGCCCTCACCCTGTTCTGTCACGATGCCGTGGGCAATCTCACCAAGACCATTCACCCCAATAAACTCGAGACTTCCAGCCAGTACAATGTTTTGGGCTGGGTGATCGAACACCGGACGCCGGATGCTGGTTTAAGTAAATTCTTCTATAACCAGGCTGGAGATTTGAAGTTGATGCAGGATGAGAACCTGCGTCATTCCGGACGTTTCCGGGTATTTGAATACGACCACTTGGGGAGGCTCAAGGAGGAATTGACTGCCGACCTCGGCAATAGCCCCCTCGCGTATAACAATACTGGTCTCCCTCCCCTTGAATACCAGACCCGACCCGATCTGCTCTACCGAAGCATCCACAGCATCGGCGATGAATTCGATGGCCCCATGGGAGAGACCAACACTTCCATCTTGATGGATTCTCTCCTGTCACAGGAGCAGTTTCCCCGGATCTTTTTCACCCAGACGAACAAGCGGTTGGTCAAGGCTTTCCGCTACGATTACCCCCTGGATACCTTGGTCGGCAATGTGACTCCGGTGGCAACGAATACCATCCATCCCAACCTGGCCCCCTTGATTCCCACCCAGGCGCATACCCTGGGCCGGGTAGCTGCCGAACTGGTTTATGACCAAGCCGGAAACCTGGTGGAGCAAACGGTATTTTCTTACGATGACGAAGGGAGGGGAAGCTGGATGGCAAAGCAGTTTGCCCGTGCCGGCATCTCGGTCGCCAACCCCGGCGAAGCATATTTTGTCGAAACAGAGGATTACAATTTACAGGGGCAGCCGGGCAGGGTGTCGATTGACCTGGGCGCTGACGGGGTCAAGGATTTACAGCATGTCTACCAATACGATCCGCAGGGAAGACTGAAGCAGTTGTTCCTGAACAAGGATGGCAATGATTACCTGGTGGCTGAATACGGCTATTCTCTGGGAACGGGGTTGACCAATTCGCTGACCTATTTCGCTCACTCTTCCGAATGCCCCAACCCGATTCCGGTAGATATTATTTCGTACAGTTTCGACCACCAGGATCGCTTGACCAAACTGAGGTCACATTTCTTTGATTTTGGCTTGTATTACGATGGGGCTGTTCCGGGTGGTGGATTTGGTTCCGTCGCTGGTGCCGTACAGCATCACCAAAACTGGAATGGCGCCATCAATGGATGGCAGGCCCATTACAAGGTCGCCGGACAATTGAAGGCGCTGGGACAAGGTGTAAGCGACCCTGGTTTTACGGCAAAGACCACTTATGGCTTTGAATATGACCATTTGAACCGACTGCGGAGCGCGGATGCTTCGATTCCAGAGCAGACCTTTCCGCGGTCCGGGAATGGGTATGATGGTGGGCTGGCTTTTGGGGTAGCCCAGTTGCAGACGGATCCCCGCTACTATGGAGATGCCCGTTACGACTACGATGCAGCGGGAAATATTACTGGCCTCTGGCGCTACAATTTCTTTGATCCCGGCCCGGTGATGAGCTTGGGATTGGGGGACAACTGGAGTTACCATTATGCACCTGGCACCAATCTTTTGCAGGAGTTACGCACTGGCGGTATGGTGCAGGCGAGTATTGGCTATGATGCCAATGGCAACCTGAGTGGCGACTCCCGGCGTGGTCTGAGTGGCTTTCATTACAATGCGCAGAATTTGCCGACCGGGTACCGGAGATCGGGGACAGACTCGGTATCTTATGTCTATGGTTCGGCGGATGCGAGAATCCTGAAGGAGGTGGTTTCCAGCACTGGGGTTGACCGGACTTACTATTTGCGGGATGCGGGGGGACAGAGCATTGCGATTTGGGATGACCGGGATTCGGTCTGGACGTTACCGATTTATGGAGAGGGATTGATCGCGGAGTATGAATTGGCGCTTGCAGATTCTTCCGGGAATAGAGTTTCGGGGGCATCCACAGAAGTAGATGAAGACGATGCCGGCAACGGGTCTCGTCCAGGTCGCAAGCAACCCAAGCCCAGGAAGAAAAGGCAGTGGCTGCGCAAGGTTCGCAATATCCTATTGGCTGGATTGGCTGGCACTGCGGTCAGTCAGGAATTGAGCAGCGAGGAGTCGGTACCCCTGGCGCCGGTCCTGTTGGCCCCAATGGTTGCCGAGGTTTCCGACATCATCGCGCAACACCTGTCAGCCAAGGAAGAACCCCTGCCCACCGACAGTGCGGCACCGGTTTATCCACCGAGCTTGAAATTCTTTGTCAAAGACCACCTGGGAAATATCCGGGTAAGTTACCGGCCAGAAGTCTACTTTGACAGCCTGAGCATGTCTTGTCAGATCAGAAGGCAGTTGGTCTCGGTGATTGATTACTATCCTTATGGGAAGGTATTGCGGAGTTGGCACTTGGAAGGGCCAGAGCGGTTTATGACGACCGAGCATGAGCGGGACCAGGAGTCCTGGCTCGATTATCGGGGGGCGCGGTATTACGATGCGGATTATGGGAGGTTTTTGAGTTTGGATCCGTTGGCGACGGAGTTTCCAGAGTGGTCGCCTTACAATTATGTGATGGGGAATCCGGTCTTATTGATTGATCCGGACGGGCGAAGCCCCGATGAATGCTGTGCTTGGTTAAATGATGCATGGGAAGTATATTTATCTGCAGCAGAAGTCGGGGCCAAGAAGCTCACCCCTTATGGGTTATACACATTCCTGGATAATG
>CAYGRE010000164.1:0-10218 GCA_964352215.1 uncultured Bacteroidia bacterium | reverse complement strand
GGGTAGGGTTAGAATCCTTCCTCCTCTGGATTTTTCCAAGGGAGAGTTTTTAACCCGCCCATTGAGTGGAACATGAAATCCGCTTTCGGTACAGGAAAAAAAATTAATTTATCCGAACTCTGATATCACTAATGAATTGTTCTCCATAATTTACTGGAGCATTTTTGTTGATGATTTCTAAGTAGTATTTCCCTGCAGAAAGTCCAGAAAATTTGGCCTTTCCATTTTTGGAAGGGTAAACGATTTTTTCGCCTTTATTACTATCAAAACTGTAATCAAGATCCTTCCATAGAACGACCCTAAGAGCATCAGAATCCCTGACTTTCCTATTCGGCATTCGAAAACCGGGAAAGGGAAACGATACACTTACCGAGCCTTTTGAAGAAACATAGAAAGTTCTTGAAGCAGGAAGCCGGACAGAGATAGCTATCGTCGAATCGAACCCGCTTCCCGGTGAGAAAGTAGTTAGTTTGGGAACTCGACCTAATATATTTTGACTATAGACCTCGTTGAGATCATACCCTCCTGTCCATTTACTACCTCCACGATCCTTTTGTGAAGCATGTACACCAGTATCTCCATCTGAATCTCCATCATTTATTTCCGAATAAGAGGTTCTACCTGTCCAGGCTTTAACTTCTTTTCCAGTTACTTGAGCAAATTCTTCAGCAAGGTTTCCATATTCAGAATCAGATCCTGTATTGCACGAGTGAAATTCGATTTTTGCATTTTGGGTGAACTTCTGCCCCTTTAGCTTTGACACTTGTGATACTGTCAAGCCATAATTAAAATTGCCATTATCACTCCAACCATACCTAAGAGTTAATTTGCCAGCAAGTCCGTGACTAAATACGCGAAATTCATCGATGGACTTATCAGGAATCCTATTTAAATTTGAAATTAAGTTGGTCTTAGGCGTGACCCAAATGATCCTTCCAGGTCCGATTGCTGATTCAATATAATCAATTGGAACCTTACCAAGCTCATATCCGGTACGTTCAATGATCCAAATTGTATTTTCATCAACACCTTGATATTTAGCAGCATCGATGAATTGATATGGGTGATTTGCCAACTCGGCGGGTGAGGGGGAGCCAATTACCATTACCTTCTTCGGTGTTGACCAATCGACCGGAATTTCGTCTTTCTCATCCTGTTTATTTTCACCTTTAGGGTGAGATCTTTTTTCTTCTACTTTATTACTTTTTCTTTGAATTGGAAAACAAGCTTCTGTATTTGAATCAGAAAACGGGAAAGGAGGAGGCGGCAAACATACCCCCAAAGATGAATGATCAAATCCACTTAGGGATAAGGAACTCTCAAGGGATTCAGATTCATTGGAGTTATCAAGGGAGCCACCATTAGATTGCTTATCGCTGGATTCTCGCATATGAATAATTATATTTTTGAATGAATTAATGAGTCATGACTACTATTTCGAGGAAAAAGGTTTTTCTCAACACCAACAAGAATAAGTATGGTAATACCAAAGAGAACCTTGTATTATTAAAACTAGCCGCCCTATTCAACTGGCCCATAATTCCCCGACTTTATGTCTTTAATTACCTCATCAGTAATATCCTTCCCAGATTCGAAAACCCGTGGTACTTCATTACCATCAGGAAATCTAAAATAGGTATGAATAGGCTTTTTGATTGAGGCGGGGATTGGCCAAATTGGTTGTCCATTCGTTGGGTTAATTACGTTTCCAAAACTATCCATTCTAACTCTGGTATCTACATGATCACCTTGCTGCCAAAAAGGCTTATAAAAGCCACTACTCATCTTTTTCGCGAACGCAATTCTTTGGACTTGAAGATTCCCATTTGTATCCAAAGTGGGAAGTACAATAAAATACCCCCAATAATTAACGAAAGATCCAGAATTTGGATGATCATTTTCCCCTTCAGATTGAGCAGAATTCTTTTGTCTTTCAGTTTCTCCACCCCGTGAGGTATTGAACCCATTATCGAAATTGTCCAATTTGGGAGGAATTTCATCACCAGAGTAGGTATCAAAGGGGTTAAAATCAATCCTTACTTTTACCCCATCTGGGTAGACCAAAGTTATCTTTATGCTAGCCCTTCCATCCCAGCCTCTTTTTTTTAGTAAGGATCTAATTTTCCACCAAATTTTACGAATTTTTGATGCTTTGATAGGAGATGGTGGGTGACCGAAAAGTTGTTTTTCTGATCGAGATTGGTTTAACTCTTTCCCATTCCCAGATTCCTCTACAGAATCTTTGCTACTTCTTTGAATTGGGGAATCTTCTAGATTTTCCGCCAATAATAAACCAATATCCTCTTCTGAAAGGCTTACTTCAAATTCAATTTCATCTTCCGGTCCATTTTTCGTTTCCTCGTTACCAGTTTCTTCGAAAACTTTCGGCTGTACAGTAAGTTGCTTTGCTGTTTTGTCTGGTGAATATCTTTCAAACGAATCAGCTGTTAATTGCAAGGGAGGAGGAGGCATTGACGATCCAGCGCTAATGTTGTCGAAGCTAGTGCTTGCTAGTAAATGCTCCCCAATCAAGTCATTACTATTTGTCCCATCTTTTTCAAAAAAGGATTCATGATTTTCCATAATTCCTTAGTGTTTATTGTGCTTAAACTTCTCAAAAAATGAATCCAATATGTCAGGGTAAACATCGACATAGTAACTCTGGATAGATCCGACTGAAAGTGAAATTGTTTGCATGGCAATTTCACTTTTCTGGCCTTGGAGGGTTGGCCCTAGGAATTCAGTAGGGATACAGTGTCTACATACCCAGTACATTACTTCATTGTCATTGTCATCCTGGAGGGTGACAAGAATGTCAATGGTGTTGTATTTGTTGTAATAGGAACGGGTATCTCGCCAAAGTTGAATTAAGTCAGCCCCATTTTGCCCACCAGGAAAAATACCCCATTTCACTTTCAATATTTGATTTTGCCTTTCTTGTACTTGGATCTGCTGGAATCCATTCAAGAAATTACCGGCACGGTAAGGGATCAAACTTATTTTTTCATCGAGCCCTGTTACCTCATTTGCGGATATTTTAAATCCTTCAAAATATATTCTCCAATAGCAGGACAGAACTGGAACTACTTGAGTTGAGCTGGATTTTATATTGTTGGAACGTGACATAATTAATTACTTGATGATTTTGATGAAATGAATGATTAAGCTTCTTGTGAAGAACTATTCTTATTATTGTCCTCCCATGACAATTGAGATTTTTCATCTCTTGGCGATTCTTCAGAATGGGGTGAAAACTTGTCCTCGGAGTTTACAGGGCTGGCTGACAAGGAGAACCTTGGAGGCATCAATGATCGGCCGAGTTTTAACTGACCTTTGGGATTGTAGAAATTTTTTCCATCATCTTGATGATCCTCTGAATAAACTTTTTCTTTCATGATATGGGCTATAAAGACTCAATGGGTTTTATTTTGGATTATTTGCGTGTTCTTCTCTTTCGCTTTTTTTGCTGATTTCTCTGCTCCTTCCATTCTTCGACTGGCATCCATCCATCGTCCTCTTCCTCGGCCCAATACTGCTTGTGCCGAGCGAGTTTCATCTCGATCTGATTAACTTGAAATGCCTGTTGATTGGGATTGTCCGAGAGAATCCTGAGCTTCTTGATCAATATTGGAGTTTGAAAATTTTCAAGGTCTATAGATTGTCCTTCCCAAATAACATCAAAGTTATCCTCGAAGGATTTCCGCAGCTCATAATCGAGTTTCTTACGCATGCCATGAAGCTTCAAGGCGGACAACTCAAGATTGCTTAGGTACTGCTTGGTGGTCAAGGCAAGGAGGGTATCCCTTTCATCGAAAATGACTTCAATGAAAAGGGTATCTCCGCCAGGATTATTGAAACCAATATCACCGCTATATAGCATGCCCGAACTCATGTGTATGCCAAACCCACTTTCCCGGAGGGAAGAGGATATTTCGATAGAAGAAATACTTTTGAGTGGTTCAAGGTTTTCTGGGTCTCTTACATGATTGCTATCTGGATGAAGGGCTTCCTGAATAACTTCTGAAATCAGGTTTTCCAATAGACCATTGACTCCTATCCATTCATATCCAATGTCTTCCAAAACGGTATCCCGTAAAGTCGGCGTCTCACCTGCATACCGAAGACTATTGTCTGGAAAGGAGTAAGTGAGATATACCTGCTTATCGGACACCTCTGTTTGCGCTGTCAACCCGGGAGGGCCATTGGGATCAAGATAATTGACCTTATGCTGCGTATTACTTGCTTCTCCATCCCAAAACATATGGGCATTGTGGAATGTATCTACCGTACTCAGAATTCTTTTACCTAAATGAAAGACCAGCCCCAATTCAACACTTGGGCCGAAAATTCCACTTTGCTGCACAGGATAGGAAAATGCCATTTGCATATCCATCTGGAAGGGAGCCTTTTCAGGGCGATTGATTGTATCATTTCGAAAGCTCCTCAATCCAAAGGCCATATTAATTGCTGAGAAATCCAGACGATAGGAACTTGCTATCCAAAATCCTTGCCGAATAAAATGAGTTGTAATACCCATCTCAGTGAGGCCTGTTTGGTAGGAGATTTCTGAATTATTAAAAGTGTTTCCATACCAACCAAAAGGGCCTACTTTTAGATTGTACACAGGCTTAAAAAGGATTCGGCACCTTCCTTGGAAATGTGGAATTATTTCCAAACCAGGTAATTGGTCTGTGATGAGGTTACCTGTCAATTGTGTAGCTGAAACCTCCGCATTTATATCCAGAAATTTGTTCTCAAGATGAAATTGGGCTCCCACGCCTGCATCGAGTTCTAAAAAATTACTGCGGCCCTGAAGGATAGGATCTCTATCGTCACCGACTCTTCTGTCCACATAATTAGAATTCCAGTTGAGTATGCCTGCAGAGATTCCAAGTGAAAGCCATGAATTGCTCTTTTGAATAACCCTGGCTGAAATGGAAGGGCTCAGAGAAAGGCGTTGCTCAGTATGTTCCCTATCATGACTCATCTGAAGCCCTATGCTGAATCCCTTTGACTTGCCTTTCAGTCCACTCTGAAGATGTAAAAGGGAAGTTCCAGAACGGAAATCTGCAAATGAAATATTTCGTTGCTGTTGTGATAAAAAGACTTCCGTAAGATCCTTCTCTGGTGAATGACCAGGATTGAACCACCCCGGCTGGATTCTTTGGAATAGAGAAATTGGCATTTGTTGACCGTTCAGATTTGAGTTAGCGAGGGCCGTCCCTGCTATGAGCAGGATCAATGTGATTTGATATTTCATTTTGTTTGGCTTTAGATTTTACTTTCGGCGGATGGTTAATCCACCTTGTTGAATAGGGCTTTGGGTTTTATCAAATAATACCCAGGAATAGACTCCATCAGGTAGAAATGTTCCTTTCCAAGAAGAAGTGAGAGGGGAAATTGCGCTGACCAGTCCCTGGGAACGATTGAAAACCTGAACTTCAAATTCGGAGGGATCAATCTCTTCACTCCATCGAATTTCCCAGCAATCATTAAACCCATCCTCATTTGGGCTGAAAGCTTCAGGGATATAAATGGAACCGGGCCGTGGAAGAATGGTTAGTGGGACTATTAAAGGATCTCCTATACAATTTCTTGCAGTAGTTTCCACTTTCAGTGAAGCAGGAAACGGTGAGTATCCTTCCTGGGATGAAGGGGGAATTGATACTGCGTATAAGTCTCCTGGTCCAAGGTCCGTGGCAATTCCAGAATCCAAAACGGTTTCGCTAACACTTAACTGCCATTCAAGGAGAGTGGAGGGAACGCCATTGAAGAAAGGGATTTGGAGACCCTGTTCTCCTACGGTGAATAGGCCGCTGTCCACCATTTCGATAAATGGCTTTGGAGCGACTATCAATTGCTTAGAAAGGGTATCAAAACATCCTTCAATTGAACTGGTCCAACCAGTAAGAAGATCACCGTCATTTGGTATAAACGGAACTGACGAAAGTCCGGAATAATTCAGTGGTGTTCCATTTAGGAGGAAACCATATTGATTGAGATCCAAACTGAAAATATTTGCGGTTATGGAATCTCCTGCACAAATGATGGTATCTGGGCCTGTCTCAAGGGTAAATAGTCTTGGTGTATGGTGGACTGAAATTGGAACAATAATAGAGTCATTGCAGAATCCCAAGGTTTTGTAGGTAACTGTGTAATTGCCCTCAGAACTATTAGAAATATCAATTGTCCCACTTGAGTTTGAGAGGATAAGTCCGGAATCGGAGCTATAAAATATACCTTTCGATGCTGGGCTGACCACCAGATTGGCAGGCACTGACTCAACATTGTCACAGAATTCCTCATTTCCATAGGTTAGACTTATTGAAGGGGCTGACAATAACCTAAACTCATCAGTAGGATTTTCTCCGCAACCTTGTAACTGGAATTCCAACTGAAACAATCCATCCGAATAAATTGTGGGGTCTATGGAACCTCCAGTGTAGGGTACAGGTTGACCCTCTCTGGCGAGGCTCCAAACTCCTACCGGTTGCCCCAAATTAGGATCAAAGGAAAGAGAAGGTAATAAAGCCGCGAAATCCCGACAAATCGAGTCAAAAGGAAACAGGATGGCAATGGTGGTGTCGGTTTGTTGAAGTTCAATAGTCCAGCTAGAGGTTGCATTACACTGTAAAAGTGTATGGAAAACTTGGTAAGTTCCTTTTAAACTTTGACTAAAATCGATTTGCCCTGTAGAATCAACCAGACTCAGTCCTGGAGTATTAGTACTAAAGATTCCTCCAGAACTCACTACGGAATCTGGAAGGATCGAGGAATCAGTAGTACAATACTGAGAGGCAGGATACGAAAAGCTTGGATCCGGGGCATTTAGAATAGTGATGTTATCCTGTGAATTTGAAGGGCATGGTCCGTTGGTTTGGTAATTGATATAGTGGGTTCCCGGAGAAGATTGGATCAAGTCAATCTGGCCATTTGTAGAGTCAAGAGCATTTCCGAGACTACTGCAGCTGAAAATCCCTCCACCCAGCCCATAGATTGCAGGGTTAACCAGTCCAGAGGATTGGCAGTAGTTATCCCCCAGATATTCGAAATGGGAACTGTCCATTCTAAGAATGGTGAAGGGTAAGGTGAACGTATCCGTACAGAGTCCGAGAGTAAAGCCGGAAGTGATGTGTCTCAATTCGTAATTTCCTGGAGCTAAGTTTCCCTGAAAGGGGGGAAATGGAAGTGGAGAATTATTTTGGAGTATTTCGTAGTTACCTGGTGGATTGGCAGCTGAATCTATTTTTAGTGTATCGTTTTCACAAATGAATTGGTTGACAAGGCTAAACCATGCATTAGGTACCTCTTCAAAGGCAACCTGAGTGATAAACTGATCAATTGAACAATCGCCAACGGTTCTGTAAAGGATGTTGTAGGTGGTTCCAGCGTCGCTCGCGGAGGGATCAATGACTCCATTGGGGCCGATTGACAATCCATTAGGTGTTGGGGTAACAATGAATGTTCCCCAGGCAACTCCACCGCTCATGAGGGGTACCAGGTTGGGGTTACCCTTACAGACAGTTCCATTTCCAATACCTGGATATGTGAGAATAACTGAGTCATTTTCAATAACGGTAAGCTTAATCTCCGCCGTATCAAAACATCCGATATTGGGAAGATAAGCAAAGGTATATGTGTCAGCTGGGGTAATTGCGAGATTGATCTCACCTGTTAATGAATTCGTAAAAATAAGATTGGAATTTCCCGACTGGAAGTTTCCACCGAGGGGGTACAGGCTGTCTGACAATATCGTCCCAGATTGGCACCTTTCTAGAATAGTATCCCCTCCATAGCTGGCATAAGAGCTTTGAGGAGCAATAATCGTTATTGGATAGGTAGTTGTATCTGGACACGCAGGGTGTCGGGTGCTGAAGTGGACATTATGAGTTCCAGCTGCAAATTCTTGAAGGTTTATGGTTCCATCTGTCGGCGAGATTTGCAATGGAATACCTGTCTGAGTAAAAAAAAGGCCTATTCCTGAGTTAATCCCACTTATTGTGGGTGTTGGATTGGTATCTGACTTACAATAGGGCCCTGGCGGATATGAAATTATGACATTGGGGTTGGAGATTATAATTGATGATGGGGCAGATGAAACCAATGAACTATCGTCATACTTTCTAACAACAGTTAAATCCAAGGTGGTATCATTCGTAATACTTGTATATGCGGAGGGAATTTGAGCCACTATGGTCGAATTTTGCCCTGTGGTACTACTTGATGAGGTGGTACATGGAAAGGAGCCGAGATAGCACTTGGTATATACATAACTCGCAGTCCCATTGAGTGCTGGAGAAAAGAAATTTGTCCCACTCACCGAAACCTCTTGCCCGATACAGAAGCCCGAATTTATGGAATTGATTACCGGAATTGCTTGAGAGAGGAGGGAAGTACTAAAGGAAATCAAGGTGAATATGCAGATTAATTGTCTCATTTTTTTTCATTTGTGCTGGTGCCAAATTGAGGAAAGACTGTACGATGAGAAAACCCAATATTTTGGAAAAATTACAGTCTTAGACGCGCCATTTATTTGTCGTAAATCTGATAATTACGTAACAATTATTCTGCAATAGAAAAAATGCAGGGACAGTTTAAAGAAATAATAACACCCCAAGGCGATTTGGCAATTGTCTTACTTCGAAAAAGCAAGGCATCTATCAATTACACCCAACAACCATTTCCTAACATGTTCATCATCAATACGATCGACTTTTAGCCTTAAAGAATTCCATTTATCTTTTCTATAATCCTTAGGTAACTGCCAAATGTCAGAACATTCAGCCATTAAGGCCACGAATGAAATGCAAAAACGATATGTCTTTTCTGGCAAATCTCGTTGTCGTAGAAAAAATTTTTTAAAGCTTTCCCAAGACCCAGGGAAAAACTTTACATGATGGCTTTCGTTTTTGACTTGAAGCTCTATCAGACAACGAAGAGCATAAATTTTGCCATCTATCTTTAGATAATAGTCTTCTGAGCTATGCATAACCTGCTGAAACAAATCACCTGCCTCTTCAAACTCTTTTTGAGAAAATAACAATACTGCATTGTTG
This sequence comes from uncultured Bacteroidia bacterium, assembly GCA_964352215.1. GTDB lineage: Bacteria > Bacteroidota > Bacteroidia > J057 > JADKCL01 > CAWUKT01. Next base: position 1,162 of record CAYGRE010000164.1, on the reverse strand, counting down.
TATCTCCAAGCCATTCTATTTGGATCATCAAGAATGTGGTCCCCATATCGATGGAAAAATTTTTTCGCAGAATCGAAATCCTCTTGTCGAATGAAAATGGAAAGAATACTCTTTAAATCCCGAGCCAATATTTTCCTTTTTATTAATAATAGGCCATTGTAAATGTTTTCAAGAAAAAGCCTCTTTGCATAAATGAGGATTCTCTCATCTCGAGAATTAATCCTTCTAATTAGGAAATTCATTAGTATTCTATAGCTATCAGCTAATTCCCGATCTTGAATTAACTTTTTCTTCTTTGACTCGTCTATTACCTCCAGTAGAGACTTGAATCGGACCCAGTTGGGATTTTCTTGGAATTTACCTATGTCTGAAAGGAGTTTTAGTAAGTTCCCGGGATGCTCTATCTGGTTCATCTCCAATTCTAAATGATGCAAGGAGAGTTTACAGATACTATAATCCTCAGCATGAATAGTTTTTTCATAGTTTCTGGCAGCAATGAAATACCGCCACTCAATAATCATTTTCAAATTCCGGTATGATTCTAAAAAACGTGCAAAAAAATCACTGCCTTTCATTTTCCCAATTCCAAAGTCGGACTCACGATGTATGAGGTCTGCTCGAAATATGGCCAATTCTTGTCCAAGATGACTAGGCTTTTTGGAATAAGCTCTTTTTATGACATTGGCAAGTTTGCCGATTTCGTTGTGTGCTTCTTTTAAATTGACAGTTTCTAAAACAATCCTTCCAGCTAAATCCGAATTGTTCTCCACTTCGAGTCTGGCCATAATTTTCAGTATCAATTTCAAAGCACGGTTGCGGTCAATTATTTTTCCTTTGCTTTTATAATCCCCAATTGGGGCAAAAGGGCAAAAAGGCTTCAGATCCAGACTAATTGCCAGATTAATAATGAGGCGGCCATGATTAGATTCTAGAGGACTGTATTCTGAGAATACAATCCAAAACCGTTTCTTAAATCGATTAAGCCCAGTTGTCAGCCAGTATTCAATCTTACCTATACTCATTTGAATAGATTTAGTTACCAAAATCAAGATTGGGTGGTGAAATCAAATTCCATAAAGACAGATGTTAACATAAAAAATAATTACGACCCATTGGCGTCCGGTTAAATCATGACCGTGCCCAAGAATAGATGATTCCTTCA
>CAYGRE010000163.1:0-10247 GCA_964352215.1 uncultured Bacteroidia bacterium | reverse complement strand
GCGCGATTGCATTTTTCAGTGCAAAAGCTATTCTGGCAAAATTGGAAAATCGTCCGTTCCAATGCCTCCTCCTTCTTTCCAGCTCTCTCCGGACCGCCAGTAGATCGTCCATTGACTACCAGCCTCCTGAGCAGGTTGATTTGGAAAGGACCTGATACCCTCATGATCAGCTTGACCTTCATTGGCCGCAATGCTCTCATGAACTGTGTCCTGTTCAGGGTCATTATTGGATGCATTACTGATTTCACAGCTACAAATGGAAAGGGCAAGGGGCGCGAAGACAAATAATCTGATGATGTGCTTCTTCATGGTTTTACAATAATTGATTCGTGATAACTCAATGTACTCATCACAGGTAAAAAAGATTCACCAGAATGGCGCCGGTTTTTTGAATTGAAAAAGAGCTGGTCCTTTGCCTTTGCACCCTGATTGGTCTATTTTGTTGTTGGAAATTGAATTGAAAAGATGAATTCCCGAGAACTTCATGCACTCATTCGGAGCCTTTCTCCTCCTGAGGTCCGCTATATCCAGCGTTATGCAAGCCGTCACCGTGGTGATTCAGCTAGGTATTTGCAATTGTTCAAGGCACTGCAAGGACTGAATAAATTTGCCGAATCGGAGTTAAGATCCAGGGTTGCGCAGGATATTCCCGCTGAAAAGTTGGGGTCAGCCCGGCATTATTTGGGGCGGATCATTTTACGGGCTTTGAGAGAATATAATTATCAGGCGACATCGTCAGCAAGGTTTCGAGCCTTGACAGATGATATTGAAATTCTGGTAGCAAGGGGCCTGATGAAAGCCGCACGGAAAACCATTGAAAAAGGGATGCGGGAGGCCAGGGAATCCGGAGACCCCCACGCCTTAATGTCTTTTTTACGGTGGCACCGGAGGTGGCTAAGGGGATCAAAGGATGCTGGAACCGAAGACTATGATCAACTCTTACAGTTGGAGAGCGAAACCCAAAAAAGTATAGCAGAAGAATTAACGGCGATTCAGGAATACGATAGGGTTTTCTCACTGGTGAGGCGAAGACTCGTTTCCGACCAACAGATAGACTTCAAATTGGTGACCCCGCCGAAAGGAACGTTTGATGGCGCGATTGCATTTTTCAGTGCAAAAGCTATTCTGGCAAAATTGGAAAATCGTCCAGATGATGCGTTATCTAATTTCAAGCATAACCTTGATACATGGATAGCTCACCCTTCACGGATTCTGGATCACCCCAATCGTTATGCATCAGCCATTTCCAACTTTTTAGCCGCTTGTCATTTTGCAGATCAATACGAGGCTTTTCAGGCCGGGTTGATCGCTATCGGTCAGGTTTCGGTTCCCAAAGCTCAACAGTTGCGGATCGCTGCCCTCCGTCTGAACTTTCAATTGTTGTTCGCTGCCAATCGAGGGAACTGGGACCGTGTAAAGGAAATAGAATTGGAAGTTGAGGGGATTCTTGGGGAGGCTACCCTTCCAGTGACCCTTGAATTGGATTTGAGGTACAATATCTGGGCTGCTTTGTTCTATCACGGAGATTACAAAGCTGCATACAAATGGCTACGTACACTTCTTGACCGTTCCACTAGCGATGAGCGTAAAGACATTCAGGATTTGGCCAGGATTCTGGAGCCCATCCACTTGTATATCGAGGGGGAATGGACCTTGCTCCCATATCGGATACGTTCAGCGAAACGATTTCTCCAGGGAAGAAGTGGTTTCCCAAAATGGTTCAATGGCCTGTTGAAGGCATTAGAGGGAAAGAATGAGAAAATGGTGCGATCTCGATTAAGTCCTTTGGTAAGCGAAATACAGAATTCCCCGGACTCTCTTGGAAGGAATGAACTTCTTCATTGGGTATCGAAGGTGATTGGGGATGCTTGATGAGGTGAGATTTACTCCTGGATCCAGATCTGGGCTTCCTGGTTGCTGTTCGCTGCTCCTTCAAGGGGTCGGAGGTCCCGCATGGCAAAGGGGTATTTGGGGGGTCCGTTTGGTTGCGTGTTTTTTGAAAGATCGGGGATGATCTCAATGTCCAGCAATAGACCCCAAAAACCGAACAACCAGCCTTTGCACACTTTCTCTTCTCCACACAAGTTTTGCAATCGATCACTCAGGCCGATCCCCATGCCGCTGTCGTCAATGTCCAACCTGACCTTTTCGTCTTCGTCCAGGTCGGGCGAAACTCCGATGAATGCTTCCTGAATGGCTCCGGGGAAGTCTGACCTCATCTTGAAAATGACCGGAATCTTGAAGTAAATGCGTTTGCCTTCCGGCGTTCTTCCCTGGGTTTCAAAATATTTTACCAAATCGTCTCCGGGGATGATCTGGGGGCCGGGCTTGAAGCTGACCGGGGTATTGTCAGGTGTTTTGTTGCGTGGAGTTCTCAATTCGTTGGATTCTGTGGTCGTGGGGTTGTCGGTGGTGGTCGAATTGGCTGTGTTAGTTGAGTTGTCTGTGGTACCAGTGGGAGTCGAATTCTCCTTGGTTGTGGAACTGTTCTCTATATCTGACTGGGGACGTGTCTTATTTCCACATCCTGACCAACTGAGAATGGATATCACCAATATCAGCAATACCGGGAATTTAACTCGGAAAGCGGGTTGGAATTTGGCCACTGGATAGCCTTGGGAATTGGAAATTGCCTCGCAACTAGATTTGGCGATTGACCTGCCCCCGGATTGGTCTCGGTATGCACTCTTGAATATTAACTTGTTCATCACCGGATAAGCGTGATCGTTCCCTTCAGGTTGAGCACTTTGGTCTCCCCCCGATAGGTGTACTGGTAACTGGCTCGCCAGACGTAAACGCCTTCTTGCACCGGTTGGCCACCAATGGTGCCGTCCCACCAATCATTTTGACTCTGGCTGCGGAATATCAATTTGCCCCAGCGGTCATAAATGGTCATGTCGTAGTCCTCGACATTTTCGCCAACCGGACCGAATGCGTCGTTGAGACCATTGCCATCGGGGGTGAAGGCACTCGGGAAATACAAGGCGGGTTCGCATTGTTCAACGATGCTGATCGTATCGGAGCCACTGCCGCACTGGTTGGTGGCAGTTACGAAATAGGTACCTGGATGGTAAGCCGATTCATAACGGGAAATGTTGCCATTGCCCCAGAGGTAGGAGTTGGCCACCACACCGGCATCCAGTTGGTAGATTTCTTCACAGACACTCGTATCGGGTCCCAAATCAGGGTTCGGGGGGAATATGAGGGGAAGGACATCAATGGAGGCGGTGGCAGTACCACAGACATTGGTAACGGAAACCTCGTAGGTGCCCTCGGTGAAGGTGGTGATGCTTGGGCTGGTCTCGCCGGTATTCCAGAGGTAACTGGCGGGAGTGGAATTGGTGACATCGAAGATGGCTGAATCACCGGCGCAGAACCGCACAGGATTGCCCAGGCTGGCCTGAGGCAAGGGGAGGGACTGGGTGATGATGATGCCTTCTACAGTGGCACATCCGGGAGCAACTGTCACAGTTACCTGGTAAAGTCCGGGTGTGGCGGGGATGACCTGGGTTTGGGCGGTGGAGCCGTTGGCCCAGATATAGCTGTCACCTGGTCCGGCATCTACGGTAAGGGAGGTACCTACACAGAGCACTGTATCCGGTCCAAAGCTGGGGGTGGGATAGGGGACTTCATTGGTGATTTCCATGGTGTCGGTGGCGATACAGCCAATGGTATCGACCACGGTTACGGAATAAACGCCGACACCGCTCACGGTGTGGAAGGTTCCCATGGTGCCATCTTCCCAGACGACACTGGTCCACAAGGGACCGGCTGAGAGCATGACGGGGTCACCTTCACAGGGGATGGTATCGTTGCCAATGTCCACCGTGGCGATTCCGGGGACGACGAGGACATCGTCGAGGCCCTGGCATCCGTTGGCGTCGGTGACGGTAACGGCATAGAGGCCGGGGCCAAGGGCATTGAAGGTTGGGTTGGTGGAGCCATCCTGCCAGACATAGCCGCTGTAAGGGCCACCGGTGGGGGATAGCTGCACATTTCCGGCGCAGAGCTCGAAGTTGGAGCCAAGACTAGGTGCAGGATTGACGTAGAGAGAGAGGTTGATGTCGTCGATTCCCTGGCAGCCGTTGGCGTCGGTGACGGTAACGGAGTAGTTGCCAGCTTGCACCGCAATGAAAGTTTGCAGGGTGGAATTGTCTGACCAGAGGTAGTTGGAGAAACCGGGACCTGCATTGAAGATGATATTAGAACCCGTACAGATGGAGGTGTCGTTGCCGAGGAATACCACCGGATTGGGGTTGAAGACGACGGTGGAAGAGTCGATGTTTTGACAGCCGTTGCCATCGGTAATGGTCACGGAATAAGTGCCGGAAGTGGTCGGGGTGAGGGTCTGGTTGGCAGAGTTGTCGGACCAGAGGTAGGTGGTCATGCCCGGACCCGCGTCCAGGGTTACCGGAGTTCCATCGCAGACGGTTACATTACCGCCGAGATTCAGCGGGGGCAATGGATTGATGCTCACGGTGACCTGATCGAAATTTTGGCATCCGTTGGCATCGGTGACGGTGACGGAGAAGTTGCCGGGGACGGTGGCGAATATGGTCTGGTTACTGGAGGAAGTATTCCAGGCATAGCTGCTGAAGCCGGGGCCCGCATCCAGTTGGGTGCTGTCGTTCTGGCAATAGCTGGTATTGCCGGTGATGTTGACGGTGGGCAGTGGATTGACGGTCAGGATGGCAGTGTCGGCTGCGGAGCAACCATTGGCATCGGTGACGGTGACTTCGTATTGGCCGGAAGTGGTTCCGGTCAGGGAGGGACCGGCAGAGTTGTCCTGCCAGAGGTAGGTCGTAAATGTTCCGGGATTGAAGGTGACGCTGTTGCCAGCGCAGATGGTGGTGTCGTTTCCAAGACTCGGAGTCGGGAGCGGTGCCAGTGTGATATTGATGGTGTCGATGGCACTGCCACAACCACCGGTAACTGTTACCGCATATTGTCCGGTGGTGGTTACTTCCAAAGTTGAATTGGTGGATGCATCGGACCAGAGGTAGGATGTGTAAGCTCCGGGGTTAAGAATAAGGGTATCTCCTGCGCAAATGATGGTATCATTTCCAAGGAAAACAGTGGCTCCGAGCGGGGGAGCAAGGTTGTAAAGTGCGACGCCAGCGGTGCCGGGGGTAGCGCCGTGGGGCTGGTTGAAACAGGGTTGAGTCGGATTGGTGACCAGACCAGAGGTGCCGCCATTCGAAAATACGTTGACACCGGCCGGGGTAGCTCCCTGGGAAAACCAGACCACGCCACCACTTCCGCCGCCACCTGGTCCATGGCATTGGGTAGTGAATATATTGTTGAATGAATTTCCACCGTTGCCGCCATTGGCCCGCAGGTTCAAAACTCCGGTATAAGTTCCTACAGAGAGAAGAATTGATCCTCCTCCTCCTCCGGCACCTGCACCTTCATCATTGGTAATGCCGGTTACGGTGGCACCATTCGAGAGGATATCATTGCCATTGCCGGCGATTGTTCCCGCAATAATGTACGCGATTCCACCTCCATCCGCACCAGGTGCAGTCGTCTGTCCATTGTCACGGAAACCACCGCCCCCGCCGCCGCCGAGAAAGGCACGGCCATTGGACTGGGTGAGGGTTAGGCCTCCAATTCCTTGGTTTCCAGGCGAACAGCCTGTATAGGTAAATCCGCCCAGACCGCCGGTTCCTCCGTTTGAGCCACCTCCGGCACCACTGTTGCCACGGTTGGCACCTCCGCCTCCATTGGCTTGCTTGCCTCTGGAATTGATCTGGCCGGCGACAAATTCGGCAATGCCTTCCCCTTTGGCTCCGCCCTGATTGCCTCCACTTACATAGAGAGCATCATTGCAACTGAAGCCACCTGAATTGACAATCCCCCCCCGGAATCCATTTCCGGATACATCAATATTGGCATTCAGGGTCAGGGTTCCGGAAATCTCCAGAGCGAGGACACCCCCGGTAAATCCATTCCAGGGCTGACAGGTCAAATTTGCGGTGACGGTGGCATTGGTGGCTTGAAAGACACGAACCAGTTGGACCCGCCCAGTGGTGTTGTAAGTTTGGCAGGGAGAACTGCCGAGTGAGATCACATTGCCCGCAATGGAAGAAACAGTTGCCAGTTCATAGTTCCCGGCATCGTTCAGCGCGGTAATATTGCCATAGGCTGCGGAATTGGTCGTATTGATGGTAGCTCCCTTCATCTGAATGAGCATCACCCGGTCACCGGCAGCAAATCCTGCCGCAGATGCAACTGTGATATTATTGGCGTTGATATTGGTCACCTGGGCATAGGCATTGACCACCCCGGAGATATTCTGTCCTTTTAGAAGTGAGGAGGACAATACCAACAACAAGACCAAAGGAAGACTGACAAGTAATTTTCGGAACACAGCTGATAGATTTTTGCAGATAAAGGGAGCCAGCTAAACTTTTGGCTACTAAATTAAAATACAATATAATTACGAATGCCATATTTCCCGCTTTTAGCTGCCAAATTGTTCATTCTCACCCCTGAATGGGCAATCATTTATGAGAGAAGTCATTTGTTTGAAGTTTCAGTGGGAAAGGAGTATTTTTAAATTCAATCAATAAACACAAAGCTTGAACGCACGTGACTACTGATCAAACGAATTATCTGAACATAGGCCTGATGGCCATTTCCCTGGTGGCAGCATTTATCCTCCCCTTTGAGGTGTTTCTGTTTTCATACGCCATTCTGGGCCCTTTACACTACCTGACCGAAATTTCCTGGCTACACGACCGGAAGTATTTTTCACCGGGTAAATGGGATTATATTCCACTGGTGATCCTGAGTTTTGCCATTCTGCTGGGTGGCGGGGCAACGGTTATGGGGGATGGGATTTTCAACGCCTTATCGGATATTGGCCTGGGAGGTCTGCTTGATTTCCTGGATGAATGGGGTTACGACATAACCTTTTTCGCATTTGGCCTGGCCCTGTTGCTGATTCTCTTCAAAGGAACTCAGAGGCGGATTTTTGGGGTAGTAGTGCTTCTCCTGGCAACTTACCTTTTCCATGTTCCGAGCCCTCCGGAGAGTATGCAGGGTTTACCGGCCTACGCCACTGCCCTGGATGCAAAATACCACAATCCCTATTGGGCAACCTTTGCCGTCTATATCCCGACTTTGATCCACGTCTATGTATTTACGGGGGCGTTCATGCTGGTGGGGGCATTGCGTAGAAGTAGCCGCACGGGTTACCTCTCTATCTTTTTCTTCGCTTTCTGTGCCATCTCCTGTTTTATATTCCTGCGTGATCCTTCCTACTATTCTGCTGGGGACTGGGCGCGTAGCAGCTATGGAGATACTTTTGAAAGTCTGAATCAATTTCTGATGCTTCACTTCGGTGGTCTGCAGATCAGCGGCCTCAGTGAGTTAGATGTTTTTTCCAATCCGGTGAGTGTGATGTTTGCCCGCTTCATCGCTTTTGCCTATACCTACCACTACCTGAACTGGTTTTCCAAGACCCAGATCATCGGTTGGCACCGGGTTCCCAAAGCGCGTTTCATTGCTGTCATCGTGATCTGGGTGGCTTCGATCGCTTTGTATCTGGTCAATTATGGCATCGGTTTCCGCTGGCTCTTCCTCTTGAGCTTCGCCCACGTATTGCTTGAATTCCCCCTCAACCACCAAAGCTTTATGGGCATTGGGAAAGAAATCCGCATGCGGATTGACGGGACGAAAAAGGCAGAATTGTCGAAGGAAAAGAATAAGGTGAAGGCCAAGGCCTGAGTCAACTCGTCAAGGGCAATTCATCGTTTTGAACAAGTAAGAATACAGAGGTTCCCAATGATTGGGAATCTCATGTCACAATCACCTTTTTGGTGGTGGGCGATGAGGGTTCGTATGCTCACCGATTAGGGTGACAACCCTGAGGTATTGACGGTCGGAAGTGTCAAGGTTGCTACTCTGTCTGCTCGAGCTTAGAGGGTAGTGAGCATCGGGGTTGCGGGTCAGTACCCTAAAGGTTTTATGGTCGCTGGCTTTGGCATTGCTGCTTTCCACCCTCAGGGATGAGGGTTTGCTGCCTCAAGCTTGGTGCTTTGGACCTTCGACCCTGGACGGTCCGTAGCTGGGAAAGTGAGGGTCCGGACCCTCAGATTTGAGGGTCCGGACCGTCGACATTTTAGGTCACTTTGCTTAAGGGTTGAGGGTGTGATGGCTCGGTGCCGGGGCTTGATACCCCCATGGTTGAGGGTGCGAAGTGTCGGCATGTTAGGTCTGCAACCTTCATGGTTGGTGGTCCCGAGGGTACGGCCTTGACACTTCGAACCCTAATTCTTGAGGGTGGATACCCTAAACAGAGGACCCTGTTTTAGAGCGCAATCCTCCTTGGTTACTTGGAAATGTATATTTGCCCTTGGCAAGACGGGCCTTGATCGTCTGTGAGCTGCTCTGCAAAGAAGCTTGGGTATACTGAACGATTCCGGGGAAGATTGGATCTTTTTGCCTTGTTGAGTGCGTATGAATTTGGGACTTCAGGCGAGCACTGGCATTTCTCGATAAATCTGACCATCAAGATGACAGCCGCCTTTCGCATGGTGGGGATGCTCTTTGGAAATAGTTGGATCTTCTGTGTTAGAATTGAATTTAGGTTTTCCCCATTGCTTGAAGAAAAAAGGGACATTTAATTCTCTACATTCTTTGAGAATGGGGTCGACCCACTCTTTTTTCATAGGTCGGGCTTTTGGTCCTTTTAGGTAGGCTTTGAAGAGCCATAGTTTGAGCTGTGTTGTTTCCTCAAATTCTCGGTTGTGAAATTCTTGCTTCGCCATAACCCTTTCCCTTCGTTTTTCACATTACGCTTATCCTGTTCTCTCAATTCCCTTTGATCTTGATCACCTCCTGCTGCAAATCCATTACGATCCCAGCCAGTTTCGTAAGGCTCATTTCCCCGTCGGGGAATTCCATGCTGATATAGGCTTTGGCACGCCAGATTTCGAGGACCTGGGCCACTGGGACAGAATAGGGGGGGTAGAGGGTATTGTCGGAGTGGAGGTAGAGTTTTCCTTCGTTTTGGATACGGCTGAAAACGCGTTTGTAAACGATGCCATCCTGTTCGGTGACAACTATATAACAGTTGTTGTCCTTGATATTTTCCCAGTTGTCAACGTATTCACCGATGATAACGGTACCGGGGAGCAATGGGAGCATGGAATCACCCGTGATCTCAAATGCCCGGTAGGTGCCGGGAGGGAGAATGGGGAGTTGGAAGCGGGGAAGGTCTTCCAGATATTCGGGGTCTGAATAACCGGCCTGGTATCCGGCAGCTGCTTTTTCGGGAACAAGCTCGATATTTTCCCGTTCCTTGGAATCCAAAGTGATAGAGAGGACGCGGAGTTTACGCCCGGTAAAGTCACCCTGGTCGATGTCCCGGTCACGTTCCCTGATATGGGCACCTGCGACTTCTGCTAAGTCCTGGGTGATGAGCTGATCGAGCGTAATGCCAAAAAAATTAGCCATCGATTCCATGGTCTTAATCTTAGGCTCGGCACGCCCCTCTTCGTATGCTCCTATTACAGAGCGAGTTACTTCAATTGCTTTCGCAAGCCCTTCCTGAGTGAGGCCTTTTTGCTTGCGTAAATAGCGGATATTGGACTTGATGAGACCCATAGTCTTAGCTAATTATTTTTGCTACCGTATTGGTTATTACTATTTTTATTAGGATATTTGTCCTGTTGACTTGGCATAAAGCTAAGGAAATTAACCGGATGATGCAAGCCTGACGAGGGTTTTGCGTTTAATGGTAGCAATGGCACCAATATCGAGGGGTTCTTTTTGCTAAAATCCCAATTAGATAAGGATTGTAGTCAAAAGAACATAGCAGGGAAGGATTTGTGACGGAATAAAACAGAGAAACGCGACTAACGATCGCACGGAATTTTTATGGTTATGTCCCGCCGGGAAGCGGGAAGTGTTTTCAGCAGCAATCAACGGTAAGCTGCCAGTCCCGGTATGTCCGCTAAGCTTTTGGAAGGAGAATTGCGGAATCCGGGCTGGTAGCACCTTTTTTAAGGAGCCGTATATGCTGAATAGAGTGCGTTGCCGGGCAGCTGGCCGCTATGTAAATGATATGAGCTGATGCGGTTCGCATCCTGCTGTGACAGGTGTGCCGCTTGGCCTATGTTTTTTTACAATCGGATACGCTGTGTGGTGACAAAAAAATGAATAAAGGAGATGTATGATCCACCTGAACGAGAAACGCGCCGTAGTGCATCTGGACCTGGACACGTTCTTCGTGAGCGTCG
>CAYGRE010000162.1:0-10343 GCA_964352215.1 uncultured Bacteroidia bacterium | reverse complement strand
TCCGCTATCTACGCGCCAAAGCCGGCCCCGACCTACCCATCATCGGTGTCGGGGGCATCATGACCCCTGAAGATGCCGCCGCCCGCATCGCAGCCGGCGCGAACCTGCTCCAGGTCTATACCGGATTTGTCTATGCAGGGCCCGATTTTCCCAAGCATATCTGCAAGCACCTGGTGCGTGAGGGGAGCCTGAGGAAGCAGGGCAGCCACTAGCGGCGGCGATTGGTCAAGGGGGCTTGCCCCAATCCAATTCGGAACCAAATCCGATTCGGAACCCAATCCAATCCAGAACCAAAACCAACCATTACCGTACGATTAGTCTACAACAGCCGGGCACTCTTTGCTCAAAATAAGATGGCCTGAAGCTGCTGTTTGCCTGGAGGCCTGAGAATTCAGCAGGCCAGTGACGTATACAATAGTAGTCACAACCCCCATTTGCCTGCAAATCTTAGGTTTAATACCACATCCCGCTGGGCTAACTTGCCTGGTCAGTTAAGATATCCCCAACCGTAAATGGCCAATAGTAATTCTGTAAAGATGGCTCGAAAGAAACCGGCAACCCGGAGCAAACCCAAAGGGAAGCCAAAGGCAAAAGAAAAGAAGAAAGCTTCCTCCAATTATCTGAGCACCTTCTTCCAATTCGCACGTTCTCCTGAAGGACGGAAGGTGTTCGCCCTGACCATCATCTTCCTCAGTGTGATCATGCTCATCAGCATCGTTTCCCATTTCTGGACCGGTCGACTGGATCAAAGCGTGCTGGATGGGGGAGATTCCATCCCTTCCAACTGGTTGGGTGCATTTGGCGCCTGGCTCTCAGACCTGATGGTCGCCAAAGGCTTTGGCGTCATGTCCATCCTCATCCCCCTCTATACGGGCCTGCTGGGATTCGCCATCCTGGAAAACAACTATTATAAATTTCTGCTCAAAGTCCTCAAATACGCCTTCTTTTTGGTGGTCTGGGGATCGGCTACTTTATATTTCTTTTCTATCATCTTCAAAGGTGAAGGGCTGATCGGGGGAGGATTTGGAGCCACCATTGACGAATCACTCATCGCCATGATGGGACGGATCGGGACCGGACTGGTGCTCTTGCTGAGTGCCCTCATCTTCATCGTTCTGAATTTCAATACCGAATTTCCGGTCAGCAAATGGTTGGGGCGATTCAAGCCCGAGATTGAAGAAGGAGACGCAGTTGAAGGAAAGCAGGGCCAGGAAGGCGAAGGGCCGGAAGATAAAGCCGGTCAGGATGGCAGAGACCCCTCAGAAGAAGATGGAGACGGAAATACGTCTGAAGAGGAGGACGAAGGCGACGAAGAGGACGAAGGCGACGAATTTGAAATCTCGGTTCGGAATGTCCCCGCAGAGGAAAAGCAATCGGAAACCGAAGCAGACGAGAAGGCGGAAGGATCCACCACCAAGGGCAGCAACAAAGAAGTCGGCCTGGGCGATTCCGTTTCCCTGGAGCTGGAAACACCTCCGAACAATAAGAAGACCGAAGCCAAAGACAGTAACCTCGAATTGGAGATTGAAGGCAGCGTCGATCTGGACCCCGTACTCCCCAGCCCCGATCAGATTCCCGAAATCGGCGGCGATGCCAAAGCAAGAGAAGAAGCCGAAGGCGGTTTCTCTCTCGCCATTGAGGACAACCTCAACGAGGAAGACATGGAGTTGGAGATCATCGAAGACAATATCCAGAAGTCCGAAGACGGGGAGGACAAGTACGAGAAGATCGTTCCTGAATCGGATGAAGAAACCCTGGATGGAGACGAAGACCTGGCCGACTGGGAGGACTACGACCCCAAACTGGAGCTTTCTGATTATCAATATCCCACCATCGACCTGCTCGACCACCGGGACGGCTCCAAGAGCCGCGAAGTCAACCGCGCCGAACTGGAAGCCAATAAGAACAAGATCGTCCAGACGCTTCAGCACTATAAGATCGATATCAAATCGATCAAAGCCACCATCGGTCCGACCGTGACCCTCTATGAGATTGTCCCCGCACCGGGGGTGCGGATTTCCAAGATCCGAAACCTCGAGGACGACATCGCCTTGAGTCTGTCTGCCTTAGGCATCAGGATCATCGCCCCGATCCCCGGAAAAGGAACGATTGGCATCGAGATCCCGAACAGCAACCCCGAGATCGTCGGGATGCGTTCCGTGCTTGCCACCCAGAAATTCAGGGATACCAAAGCGGAACTGCCCCTGGCCCTGGGCCGGACCATTTCCAATGAAGTGTTCATCGCCGACCTTTCCAAGATGCCCCACATGCTGATCGCAGGTGCGACCGGACAAGGGAAGTCGGTCGGAATCAACGGCGTCATATCCTCCATCCTCTTCAAGAAGCACCCTTCCCAGGTGAAGTTTGTGCTCATCGACCCGAAGAAGGTGGAATTGAACCTCTACGACGACCTGAGGGACCACTTCATCGCCAAGCTGGACAACGGCAAGGATGCCATCATCACCGACACCAAGCAAGTCATATCCGTCCTGAACAGCTTGTGCCTCGAGATGGACAACCGCTACGACCTGCTCAAGAAGGCCAAGGCGCGAAACCTCCGCGAATACAATGAGAAATTTATCCAACGGCGCCTCAACCCGAAGAAAGGGCACCGTTTCCTTCCCTATATCGTCCTGATCATTGACGAATTTGCCGACCTGATGATGACCGCGGGCAAAGAGATCGAGACTCCGGTGGCGCGACTGGCCCAATTGGCTCGTGCGATTGGTATCCACCTCATCCTCGCCACCCAGCGACCATCGGTCAACGTCATCACCGGTATCATCAAAGCCAACTTCCCGGCCCGTATTTCCTATCGCGTTATGTCCAAGATTGACTCCCGGACCATCCTGGATTCAGGTGGAGCCGACCAATTGATTGGACGGGGGGATATGCTTTTGTCGACAGGTGGAGACCTGGTCCGGATACAAAATGCATTTATTGATACCCCGGAAGTAGAGGCCCTGGTGGACTTTATCGGCAGCCAGCGGGGTTATCCTACGCCATATTACCTGCCAGATGTGCCCACCGAGGACGAAGAAGGCGGTGGAAATGGCGATTTGGAAGACCTGGACGATATGTTCGAAGAAGCGGCCCGCCTGATTGTCAAGCACCAGCAGGGTTCTACTTCGTTGATCCAGAGGCGTTTGAAGCTAGGCTACAACCGGGCTGGCCGTATCGTGGACCAATTGGAGACCGCTGGCATCGTCGGGCCCTTCTCCGGTTCAAAGGCCAGAGATGTTTTGGTACAGGATGAGTACGCTTTGGAACAGATTTTGCGAGACATAGTCTGAAAAGGGAAACCTATTCCGGAATTGAACGTTTAGACAGAGGGTGAGTGGAAAGTTTCGGAGATCGTTACCCTTTATGATTTATTGATTTGAATTCAGACATTTGCAAAAATTTACACCGATGAAAAACCTGATAAGAATGTTCGCAATGCTGGGCTTGGTTTGTGCCTTCACACTGGCCCAGGCCCAAGGCAGCGCCGAAGCGGACAAAGTGATCGCTGCTTCCAAGAAGAAATTTGACAGCGCCAAGGACGTATCCGCCAGCTTTACCTATACCCTGTCCAACCCGAATATGAAACAGCCCATCGTCAAGAAGGGGCAGGTCGTATTCAAGAAGAAGAATATGTACAAGATTTCCTTCCCGGATATGGTCATGGTCTGCAATGGCAAGTATATCTGGCAAGTGCTGGTGGACGACGAGGAGTTGATCAAGACCGATTATACCGAAGATGCGATGAGTCCTGAAAATATCTTCAATGTCTACGAGGGCGAAACCAAGTCCCGCTACGATGGAGAAGAAAGCGGCATGGACAAAGTGACCCTGTTCGCCAACAACAAGGAAGCAGACATCTGGAAGACCGAGCTCTGGATCAACAAATCCGACAAGATGCCCGGAAAAGCCAAAATGTATGCCCGCAACGGCTCTACCTACGAATATTCCATGGGTGGCATCAAGACCAATACCAATATCACTGATGTGACCTTCGAACTGGACGAAAGCAAGTACGAATACGATGGGTTCATCATCACGGACCTGACAGAATAAACCAGAGCGGCGACATTTTACCTGGACAACAGGCAATGCGTCGACCACACGAATTTGAAGGGCGGTTGTGCCTGGATAAGACAGAAGACAATTTGGATAAAATTAAAAGGCTGCTCCGTTGGGGTGGCCTTTTTGATTACCTGGCAAGTCCTACATCGCATTTGACAGCTGGCATTGCGCAGGACATTCCTGAAAATCAAGCTTATTCAGCCCCAACGACGATCCTACGCTCAAACAAGTCATTACCTAGGGATACCCTTAGAAAATAGGTGCCGGAAGAGATTTCGCCCAATTGAACGGTTTCATCCAGCGTGTATTGAATCAGGCCCAATTCCCGGTGGTAAATCGTCCGTCCCTGTACATCTATGACCTCCAGGACAACTTCTCCGGCATAAGGTAAATCTCCACGCAGATGGAATACTCCCTGATTCGGATTCGGCCATACGGTTAGGTCCATCTCCAGCCCGGAAGCCACTCCTACCAGACAGGCAATCGTGACTGGGAAAACAGATGTATCGAATCCGCAACTGTTTCCGGTGATCAGAGTAACCGGGTAAGTCCCGTTTCCGATGGTGGTATAGTTATGGGAGGGATGTTGGGAATTGGAGGTGTTACTGTCTCCAAAGTCCCAAAACCAGGTGGTGCCAGTTCCCACCGAGGAATCTGCAAAGAAAATGACGGGGCAACTGTCCAGTGCCACGACACCATTGGCCACAGGAGCCGCGGGTAGCAAATCCAGACGGAAGGTGTCTGAGCCCAAACAGCCATTGGCATCGGTTACTTCCACCCAGTAATCACCTTGTTGGGTGACGGTGATGGAGGGTGTGGTCAGGAGATTGGACCAATTGTAATTGGCAAATCCACTTCCGGTGCTCAGGACCAGGGAGTCGCCCGGACAAATGGTTGTATCCGCTCCCAGTGCAATGACCGGATTGGGAAGGGTATCCACGGTGAGGGTGTCGCGCCCTGTACACCCAAAGGCATTGATCAATTGGACCGAATAGGTGCCGGGAGCGGGAACGATGGTAGTGGAGTCTGAACTTCCATTCGACCAGAGGACGGAGTCCTGGCCGGAGGGGATCGAAAGTAAGAGGGAATTGCCGCTGCATATTGAGGTGTCGGCCCCGAGGTCAGCGACGAGGTTGGGATCCGGAGAATAGGCGACCTGGATGGTGTCGGAATAAATACAGCTGAAATTGTTAAAGCTGTATTCGAGGGTCCCGGTGTAGGTTCCGGTGGTATCGACCAGCAAGGTCTGGTTGAAGGCACCTGTAACCGACCAGTAGTAAAATGGGAGTCCGGAATTGAAGGTAGCCGGTCCGAGGTCGAGGGTAAGGTTGGCACCGGAACACAGGGTGGTGTCAGGTCCAAATCCGACAGGAGGATTGATCGTGACCAACCCGATGGAGTCCAGGAGCGTATCGGAGCAGGTTCCATCCGAGACGACTACCGAGACAAATTGGGCACCCGCCCCCGGCCAGGAAATATTTGCTGCATTTGTTCCCTGACCCGATACTACATTGCCACCGGGAGAGGACCAATCGATCCCACAGTTACTGCAAGAAGTCGTGATATTGAACGCAGTCGGCAAACCGGGGCAGCCAAACAGAGGGCCGTTGATGCCATTCACCTGAAAAGAGCTGACCACCGTCTTGGCCGCGAGGGCGCTGCATCCACCCACCGCGTCGATAACTTCCACCAGAATTGTTCCACTGTTTCCCCCCTGGATCACCACCGCATTACTATCCTGGCCTGCCAGTACGGTAGCTCCGGTCACCATCCAGTTGTAGGTATGCCCGGCCGTGGCCGGAATAGAATAGGTCGCAGTCATTCCCCCACAGATCGTATCCGGCCCGGAAATCACAGCCGAAACCGGAGGTGGCAGCACTGCAATCGTTTTGCTCCATACAGAACTGCACAAAGCATCCATGTAGCTCACTTGAACAATCTCTGAGCCCGCCGATGGCCAATGGACCCACACCGAATCAGTCCCTTGACCGGCTACGATATTTCCCCCGGCTACCACCCAAGAGAATGTCCCGGAAGGCCTGCCGATTGAATAATAGAGGACGGTATCTCCCACACAGGCCGGATCGGGCCCGAGCACATCGCCCATTACCACAATGTCTTTGTAGTTGATCGGACCGCACTGCACGCACAATTGCTCATCCAACCCCCAGATGCGTCCGGGATGACTCGTCCATTGTACAGCAATCGTATCCAGGTATTCAAAACCTCCCTGGCACCCCGCGCCCATTTGCCCCCCGTTACTACCAGATCCGGCCAGCACACCTCCTTGCAGGATATACTTAGCAAACTCAGGACAAGGAAAAAACTGGCACCATTGGTTGTAGTAATTTTCTGTACTCCCAATGCAGACACTGTCTGGTCCTCCCAGCACGAACCCGCCCCCTGCCCAGGAGGGGTTACCCGTCACCTCATAGTACTGGTCGAAGTAAAAGCAACCGGGGGAACTGGTGGTGATGGAAATATTGGTATTGCTGGGGGAGGTCAGGGAATTCGACAGTTCATTCCACCGGACCTGAATCCGATTGGTTCCCTGGCCATTGAGGATGGTTCCCCCGTTGATCGACCAATTGTAAATTCCCAATGGCTCCGCCGGAACCTCATAGAATCCATTGCGGGTCCATCCTCCCGGCAAAGTGTCGAACAATCCCCCCAACCAGCACTCGGTATTGAGGATCGCATTGTTGGGATCGGGAGTGATGAAGAAGTTCGGGTTGCATTGGCTCTTTGCAAGAGCGGGAATGGACAAAAAAAGCAAGAGAGAAAAGCGAAGGAGGCCGTATTGCATCGTAGTTGCGTTTATGCTGATGGTAAGTTCATCCTTTCGGAATCGTCATCCTATCCATTTTTAGCAGGATTGGGTTAGCAGGATAGGGTTAGCAGGATAGGGTTAGCAGGATAGGGTTTGTCTGTAACAAAGAGGTTGTTGAGTTGACCGCCTGAGAATGTTGGGTAAATACTTCCAGAGAGATACAAATCAGGACCAGGGCGATGGCGACGATTTTGAGCAATGTTTTCATAGCATGGGATCGGAAAGCAGTTCTCATCGAGAAAAACAATCTTTTTCATAAAACTTGACAGACGAACCATTCGTCTGTCAATAACGATTTGCGATCAGAAATTTTCCCCAGGCTTGCTCGTCTTCAAGTATGGGGAAACAAGTACTTTATCTCGAATAAGCGATTTGCAGACGATGTTGTCAAGGCATTTTTTCGTTATATCTATCTTCACCAAGACACTGTATGCATTAGTGGTCGAATTTGGCGCAAAAGAGTAGGGGCCACCCTTGCGGATGACCCCTTTATGCTCTTCGGGCCGGTTGGCCCGATGCTAGTGACCGGCTTTCAGCTGACCGGCTTTCGGTTGGCCCGATGCTAGTGACCGGCTTTCAGCTGATCGGCTTTCGGTTGGCCCGATGGGCTTTCAGTTGACCAGATTCCCTAGCCTACGTCGTTCCCCATATTGGGATCGTCGTTGGCATTTTCAACGACCACATTGGTAGGAGGATCGTTGGCAAGGGGAGTGTTCTGATCACCAGTCGTCTGATCAGGGTTGTTGGCGTCATCCGAGTTCTCGGAATTCGGCGTCCCATTGGCCAGGAATCTGCGACGCATCCGATTGTAGTAGTAGCTGGCCTTGGGGACCCGGTTGATCGAGCCCAGTTTGGCAGCACGGTAAATCGAAAGGCCATCTTCAAAAGACTGGCGTCCCAGCACAAACCGCAGATCCCGAACCTTTTCCATGAAAGCCCCCGTCTTGTCCTCAAGCATACGCAATTGCTCATGGAGCTCAAATCGGTCCTTGATCACCTGCTCATCCAGGTAGGAAGGCAAGAGTTCCGGGACTTCATCAATCGCTTCCATGGCCTCGCGGACAAAGATCAGGTTCTGACGGACCAGCTTGACAATGTCTCGCCGCTCCTTCGGACGCAGTGCTTCTCCAAAATCAAGAATCTGCTCGATCCCATTGAAGAAGTTGTCGATAGCCTGCTCCTGCAAAGCGTTGAGCTGAGGAGCGTGAATGGCAACATTAGAATTTCTCATCGTGATAAAAGATTAAATGAATAAAAATTAGAATGAGACAATAATGATATATTCGAGGGGGGATAAGTAGCCGGATTTCGGACGAGGGGGAAATGGTAAGGAATTCTGTTGTGTTGTAATTACTTGTATATGAGTAGGTTCAGGAGAGATTTGGGGGTAAATGGTAAGCTCGATTCTGAGGTGGTATTTTATATGGTGGCCTCCCTTTCGGTGCAGGAAAAGAAGCAAATCAGCCTCCTTTTTGGCAAGGTAAAGGTCAAGCCGACCTACCTGATTCTGTTCGATCGCATGAAGAAAATGGAGGTCTTCTCTATGGATAGTTTGCTGGGCGGGAAAATTCCCAATGTCAAGACCGCTACCAAGGTGGCAAAGGTATTGGCAGAAAAGATCATTACCAGTCAGCTCCACCACAGCACCTCCAGCAACGACAAACTCAATTACATTGCCCATGCGGTCAAATATGGTGCTTGGGAGATTGTTCCTGGGATTCTTGCGTCAGAAATGCAACGTGCCTATGCCGAGGAGGAATTCCACCAGCTGCTCGGACTCTATCATTTGAAATCAGAATTGTTCCGGCTCTATGGGATGGAGGTGGACCCGGATGTGGAATGGGAACTTCCCAATGAGGAAATGCTCATGAAGATCATCGCTCAAATCCAGGAGCTTTCCAAGGATGTCAACCGTTGGCGGGTCGGGATTCTCTACCCGGAGGGCACTACTTCCAGTTTGATCAAAATCATTGGGGAGAAATACAAACGGTTTTTTGGCCTGTCCCGCAAGGCAGACCACCTCTACCGGGAGTTTCGGGTAAAAATGGCTTTCGCTCTCAACGATGTGGATGCGGTCTACGAGGCTTTGTCCTTGAAGCTGGCCCACCAAATGAATGCGGGTACTTTGGGGGCGCCGGTGGAGGCATTGCTCGATCTCAATCTGATGGTTCATTTTCTCGCCCTGACCGGACAATGGGAAAAAGCCAGGGAAACCATTCAACTCATTTCCCGGATCGAAACCGACAACCTCAGCGAACAAACCTTGCGGCTGCGGGTGGAGGCGGAAGCGCGGATCGGGCTGATCGAACGGAGCTGGGACCTGGAAGATACCCGGCAATCCCTCCAATGGATTCAGGAAAACGAGGCGCAATTACCTCCCCATGAATTCAACACCCTGCTGTTCCAACTGGCTTCTTCCCTGTTTGCCAATGGAGCCTGGAAAGAAGCGGGCAAGGTATTGAGCCAATTGGACAACCTCCCGGCCAGGTACCTTGATCCCATCGCCTGCAAAACCCTCTCCCTGATGGTCGCCAACCATATCGAACGGGAGAACTTTGACATGGTATTTTATTATGAAGACCGGGGATTTGCGGCGGCGGCGGCAAGTGGGCGAAAACTTCCTGAGATGTACTTCCGGTTTTTCAAGCGGATGGCCTTGATGGGACCGGACGATGATTTGAACGAATTGTATCTTAAATGCAGCGAATGGTTTCTTCCTTTGGTAGATGTCTACGAAGAAACGCGCCACCTCTGGGAATTTGATTTCTTCTACTGGATGGAAGCAAAACTGAACAAGATGACCATGAAGGCGTACCGGGATAGCATGGGAGAAGAGAGTGGATATGTTTACGGAGGCTACCGCCATGACAAGCATCTGGGGTCTTCGCTGGAATCTTATATCTATCCGAATTGGTGGATTCGGGATGGGGAGATGTAGCCCCAGAGGCTCCAAATGCCGATAACTGACACATCTTCCCAGCCGACTGACTCGGGTCAGGGGCGATCCTGACCGCAACCCCAATCTGACTTGAGTCATCTCTCGCGGCGACTTGAGAGGAGGCAGGCAGTTGCCTGCCAGCACGCTGCTGGCGCTTGACTCATCCACCAAATGGACTTGGCGGAGGTCTGTTGGCTACTGACCCAGCCAGGGACGCTACTGGCTGAGGGCGGGTGCCTGGTTGAGCCAGGTACCTGCGCGACTGGGCTGGGTAGCAAACGCGCCCGGCGCGGTCCCGGATGGACAGACCTGGGGTCAGTAGGTTGGGGGGATGAGTGACGGGAGGTCCGGCTTTTGGTCGGGTGGGCACCTGCTTTCGGTCTGGTGGGCCTTTTCTTATGGTTAGGCCGGCACCTGCTTTCGGTCAGGTGGGCCGGGGCCCGGAGTCAATGTAGGGCGGGGGGAAGGTCTGGGTTGATCCGACCTTGGGTCGGGAAGTCGTTATGAGGG
>CAYGRE010000161.1:0-10400 GCA_964352215.1 uncultured Bacteroidia bacterium | reverse complement strand
TTCTGTATTACGCAATGCGGGGCAAGTTTGCTGGAGAGGTATCTCTATAATGAACCTGCCAGATTCTTTAAAAAGCCTGGGACAAGAAGCATGGGGCAAACAAATCAGATTTGGTTTTTCTCAAATCGCGAAAGAGGAAGTCTACTGGTTTGCAGTCGCAAATGTTGAGCATCTGAAAAAAAAGATGGAATGGATCGGAAAAATTATATCACAAGACTTTTTCAGAGTTTCTCTCCCATTATAAATGAACTTATCACCAATACAGAATCAACGAATATTCATCAGGCAACACTTCAGGACTTAAAGAGACTTCCTGATTGGCACCAGTCTAAAATGTGTCTTATAGGTGATGCCGCGCATGCTACTACTCCTAACATGGGGCAAGGAGCTTGTCAGGGTATTGAGGATGCTTTTTACATCAGTAAATATTTGTCCAAATCTCCACAAAACGTTCAGGGAGCATTTGAAGAGTTCCAGCTAAAAAGGAGAAAAAAAGTAGATTACGTTGTTAATACATCTTGGCAATTTGGAAAAATGGCGCATAGTACCATTGGACAGCCAATTATGAAACTACTGATGAAAATGACTCCTGAAAGTGTAATAAACTCGCAAATGAACAAACTGTATGCTATTGACAAATGAAAACTAATGCCAACAATCGCTAAGAAAACATGGGGCGAAAAGTGCTGAAATCAAGCATTCTTTTTCTTCGCTGTCAAATTTAACCGTCGGTTCCTACTGCGTCACTGTAACTGATTCCCTGGGCTGTACAGTTGAGGATTCCTTCCTTTGGAGCAACGGTGCCACCACGGAGGATCTCAGTGGCCTGTCCCCCGGGCTTACCCAAATCCGGGAAGTGGCAATTTTATTATTGTTATCGATCAATCATCCGCATCCAGTTGGACCTCCTCCAGGAAGCCAATGGCATCTACCAGCTCGAGGTACAGTTCGAAGGTGGAAGTGGTTTTCTGAGGCTTCTTAAACAGTAGGGATGCGGATGGTCAGGCCAGCCACAATTTAATTTTTTCAAATACCTCTGGGCTATTGAGTTCATGACCATTGGAGGAAATATGGCGACCGCTGTTGAAATGCAGGTATACAGGGGTTTTGCCCAGCGATTCAGCCAACGCTGTCCCGTGGTTGTGTCCTTTGCGTGTCCATTGAAGATCATTCATGCAGGAACCATGCACCATCACCAGGACATTGCCATTGACCTCGGGATAGGTTTCTGCAATGCCTTCGGGATCGAGCGGCAACGCTTTCCCCTGGTACCGGAATTGCATCTTGATCTCCAGTGGGTTTTCCTTGGCTTCTAAATGATCCCCAATGATACCGTTCAAAGCGGAACGCATGGCTTCCCTTTCTTTATTTAAAGCTGTTGACCCAGACACAGTCCCCAATTGGCCAATTGTCTTTTCCACGCCTCCGCCGATGACCCTGGCGCCCTCTTTGACACTTTTGTAGGCCAGCCCGGCAAGATTCGAGACCATACGTTGGATGGGAGAGGAAGGAAAAAATGGAGGATGGACAATTTGCTTGTGCATCGCTTCTACCACCTCGGTGACCCCAATGGTGGCATCCGTTAGCAAACGGGTCATTCCTTGAAGTTCAGAGTGGGGATACATTTTATCTGGCATGGATCAGGTGATTTCGATAAAGCCTTCCTGGGTATAGGTACAAGTATACAATTTTTACAAATGGTATATGGTCAGGGTTTCGGACAAGCCTGAACCGGGAAGAGGGTGGTCGATAATTTACAGCGTAAAACCGGGAACCTGAGGGTGGGAAGGGGGACATATAAGGGGCTGATTGGTAAATATCTGCCCCACCGAAACTACACATCTACCAATTGGCAAAAAAGACACCCTGCTGATTCATGAAAGTGCCATCCTTTCTGTTTAAGTCCAATCTCCCGCCGTCATAATTCGTTGCGGGCAACCCTAATTCCTGGTAAATACAGGCCGTAGCCGCATAGTCCCAGATGCTTCCCCCGCCGCTTTCTTTTTTCGGAAGCTTTACCATGCAGGCAGGGCCATTTTCCAGGACGAGAATACTGTTCAATACTGCACCTCCTCCGGCAATTTCTCGTAGCCCATTCAATTTCAACTGCGCGACCTTTTCATGTAGTAAACTTTCGATAGCGGCTGCACGCGGGGTATCCTTCAGCTTGCGATCGGTCACATAGGTTAGATGGCCACGTCGAGGCATAATTTCCCAGGGACGACCATTCTTAAAAGCACCATTTCCTTTGATCGCATGGAACAAGGTATCCGTGCTGGGATCAAATACCACTCCGATATAGGGTGTCCCGTCTTTGGCGACCAAGGCAATCGATACAGAAAAACCGGGATGCTTATTGATAAAAGCAAGCGTTCCGTCCATCGGGTCAATGCACCAAAAAAAATCCGCTTCGAACCGACTTCCATCATCTTCGGTTTCTTCCGATAAAAGAGCTATTTCAAACTCCGCACAGGTCGGAAGCAGATGAGCAAAAATTGCGACTTCACATTCCCTGTCTACCTCGGTTACGACTTGTGAAGCATGGCTCGTCCCTCCCTGCTTCTTCTCCACCAAAACGTCATCATGCATATACTTCTGAATGACTGCTCCTGCGGAAAGGGCTGCCTTGATGGCGATATCAGAAAGTTGTGACAGGTCCATTGCTAAAGATTATTGATCACTTCTGCAGTTACCCGCTCGCTGTAACTGTTGATCTTCCAGTGCCCGGGGCTCCATCCTTTGAGAAAGCGGTGGAAATCCGCCCAGGCTACCCGGTACAAAGATCGCCATTCAGTTTCCAACGCCTCATTTCTTTCCCCCATTTCACTTTGCAAGCACTTGAAATAGGTATCCAGAATTTGTGCTTCTAAGCTTTCACACTCCCTTTCGTTCAGGCAACTTCCTATAAAATAGGCCACATCTTTCATTCCACAGCCGCCCCCTACATACTGAAAATCCACCCCGGCGACCTGTCCATCTTTCGCAAAACAGAAGTTGGCCAGTTTGGCATCCCCGTGAACAAACGTT
This sequence comes from uncultured Bacteroidia bacterium, assembly GCA_964352215.1. Classification (GTDB taxonomy): domain Bacteria; phylum Bacteroidota; class Bacteroidia; order J057; family JADKCL01; genus CAWUKT01. The sequence continues at coordinate 7,373 of CAYGRE010000161.1, read as the reverse complement.
TTGTAGGCACAGCTATTCAGTTTTTCATCCATTAAAGGGGCGGCCTCCTTCAGCCGAAGATCATCCAATGCTGCCAGTTCCTGAGGCCTGGTCTCTAAATGCCAGTAGGTCCCCACTTCCCAAAGTCCATCTGGAACTATCCCCAGGTAGCTTGCATGAAATCGTGCCAACCATGCCAAACACGCAGCGATTTCTTCCCAGGTGACCGACCGCTTGCGCAAAGGATAGCCTGCTTCATCCAGGTCCTCCAGTACCATCAATACCTCTTCACCCTGCGCCTCGATGGCCAGGCATTGCGGCAGACGGGCCCTGCTGTCACGGCTGTACTTGTCATACCAGGTCGTTTCAATTTTGTATGACTTCACCTTTCGTTGATGACCGATATCAGAATTCCATCCGCGGGGGTGTTGATTAGATCTCGGCAACTGAACGTGCTTTACCACTACACTTTCGACAGCAGCATTCTCCAAACCGACGCGCAATATTTTCCCGTACCCACTCCACAATTCCTGGATCACCTCTTTTTCAAATAAAGAAGAAGCACCTGTCCGCTGCAGAATGAGCGACCGAATAGATTCATTCATAGGTCAGCGAAGATAACAAATGACCGGGAGCACAGGGTACGTTCTAAACCTTTCCAATTTTGGGAATTCATAACCATTCTCCGGAGTTTCATATTTGATGCATCGAAATATGTCAGCTAAATAATAATGACCATTGAAAATCCATCTTCTGCTTCTTCCAGTCATTTCATTTAACTCGGCTCAGGTAAGTGCCCCAATTGTAAGCTGTTATGAATATTGTCTGTCACTGAAAAGCTCACGTCGGGGTGAAAAGCTCGCTGCCTAAATCCGGGCCTGGTAGGTAAACAGCTCGTAATAGCGGCCTTCCTTCGCAATCAGGTCGTCGTGTGACCCCTGCTCTGCAATTCGCCCTTCTTCTATGACGAGAATTTGGTCGGCTTTTCGAATGGTGCTTAAACGGTGAGCAATGACAAAAGTGGTACGGCCCTTCATCAACTCGGCCAGGCTTTTTTGGATAAGTGCTTCGCTCTCGGTGTCGAGGTTGGAAGTCGCTTCATCCAGGATGATGATTTTGGGATTCGCCAGTATCGCTCGCGCAATGGCGATGCGCTGCCTCTGCCCACCCGATAGTTTCACCCCTCTTTCCCCAATCAAAGTATCCAATCCGTCTTCAAAACGGTCTGTGAATTCATTGACGTAGCCAGCAGCAACGGCATTTTGCAGCGCTTCCTCGCTTGCATCCGGACGCGGAAAAAGAATATTTTCCCGTATCGTTCCTTCGAAAAGGAAGTCATCCTGGAGGACCACTCCGAGATTTTGACGGTAACTCTTCAGGCTAACCGTCGACAAGTCGATTTCATCAATAAGGACCTTCCCACTGTCGGGAACCATAAATGTTGCAGCCAGCCCGGCGATCGTGGATTTACCTGAACCAGACGTCCCAACCAATGCCGTTACCGATCCTTTGGGCGCATCAAAACTGATGTCGTGCAAGACCTCCTTCCCTGCTTCATAAGAAAACGAGACATTTTCAAAACGCACATTTCCTACGATCTCTTCCAATTCGATATTTCTGCTTTCGGAATCGTTCTCCGGGTCCAAAGCCATCAACTCTTCGGTCCGGTCAAGCCCCGCAAATGCCTCGGTCAATTGACTGCCGATATTGCTCATTTGCACGATTGGGGCAATCATGAAGCCGAGATACAGTGTAAAGGAGAGGAACTCACCAAAAGTCATGTCCCCATAAGCGATCAGATACCCACCGATACCCATGATGCCGGTGGAGGCGATTCCCAACAAAAAGGTAGCCGAGCTGGTCACCAAAGCAGTCGAAGTAAGGCTTTTCTTTACGTTTTGGAACAACCTTTCAGCCCCGTCCTCAAAGGTTTTATTTTCCTGCTCCTCAGCATTGAAACCCTTGATGACACGCACACCATTCAGGCTTTCTGTCAGTCTCCCGGTGACCTCTGCATTGATCACGCCCCGCTTACGAAAAATCGGACGAATGTAAGCAAATGCTTTCAACGCGATGAATGCAAACAAGGATATGGGCACCAGCACATACAGGGTCATCAAAGGATTGATATTGATCAGGATGATCAGCGAAACGATCGCGGTCAAGGTTCCTCCAATGAGTTGCACCAGGCCGGTTCCAATCAGGTTGCGAACTCCTTCTACATCTGACATAATGCGGGAAACGAGGGCTCCTGTTTTATGATTGTCAAAATAGCTGATTGGAAGAGACAAGACCTTTTTCTGTACTTTCACCCGCAACTTTGAAATCAGATATTGTGCTTCCACACTCAGTATCCGCGTCAGCAGGAATGAAGTGATCGCCTGGACCAGAATCGCAACACCCACCGCAATGAGGATCCATTTCAACAAGTCCATGTCCTTGTTCGGAATGACATCGTCCATCAGGTATTTACTTGCCCCTGGCAGAACCAGGCTCGCCAAACGGCTGATGATGATCAGTCCCAATCCGACGAATACAATCTTCCTTCTCGGCCAGATAATGGTCTTAAAAGCAAACCCGATACTGACTTTGCCTTTTTTGTCCAACTTTTTCTGATCCGAAATGTCTTCCTTTTCCATATCCAGGTCCAAATTGATTGATACGATACAATAGAATACCCGGAAATGTGATAAATGTTCTTCTGCCTTGTAACCAATTTTCTCCGAGGGAGCCCGGAACTCAGAGAAAGCAACCCCTGTGCCCTGAGGGCAGCAAGTCAGGATTGGGTTGAGGGCAGCAGGTCAGGATTGGGTTGAGGGATGAAGCATAGCTGGTGACAACAATTTTGGTAAATTTAAGAGACATGATTAAGCTGCCACTTCACCATCCTCTAAACCCTATGAAGTTGAAACTCACCATTTTCTTGATCTCTCTGCTGTCATTGAACACGCTTTCTGCCACCGCTTACCATGTTGGCCCCGGACAACCCCTGACCAATATTGCTGAGGTTCCCTGGGATTCGTTGCAAGCCGGAGATCAGGTCTATATTCATTGGAGAAGTACACCTTACAAGGAGAAGTGGGTGATCAATGCGCAAGGAACCCAGCAAAACAGAATCGAAATTATTGGTGTGAGTGGTGCAAGCGGTCAAAAGCCAGTAGTGGATGGAGATGGGGCTGTCACACCCACCTATTTAGATTATTGGAACGAAGAAAGGAGTCTCATTAAAATTGGGGGTTCCAGTGTGCCCGCCAATGGTCTGCCCAGCTATATTACCATTGAAAATCTGGAGCTAAGATCTGCAAGGCCGGCCTTCAGCTATACATCGGACAATGGTCAAGCAGGTACCTATGCCAGCAATGCCGCTTCTATCCACATCGAAAAGGGTGAGCACATCATCATCAGAGATTGCATCATCCATGATTCGGGAAATGGAATCTTCATTGGAGCCAGTGGAGGAGAAACCAAGGACATCCTCATCGCGAACAATTATATCTATGACAACGGAATTGTGGGAAGCATTTTTGAACACAATACCTATACGGAAGCCTTTGGAATCATTTATGAATACAATCGATTTGGTCCTCTGAGAAATGGAGCCCCCGGGAACAATCTGAAAGACAGATCAGCAGGGCTTGTGGTGCGCTATAACTGGATTGAAAGTGGAAACCGTCAATTGGATCTTGTCGAATCCGGATCAGCTGCCTTGTACAACGATACTTCTTATGCGAGGACTTATGTTTATGGGAATATCCTGGTAGAACCGGACGGGGCTGGTAACTCTCAAATCCTGCATTACGGGGGTGACGGGGGATCAACATCTCAATACCGAAAAGGCAACCTCTATTTTTACAACAACACCGTTATTTCCACGAGAAATTCCAATACCACCCTGGCACGTCTCTCCACCCAGGATGAAACCATGCATGCGTTCAACAATGTGATCTACACTACCAGTAGTGGGAACGCGTTGGCCATGACGAATGATGCCGGGACCTTGAACCTTCACCACAATTGGATAAAAACGGGTTGGGTAAATTCTCACAACGGTTCACCCTCAGGTACCGTGAACGACCAGGGCAATAACCTGAATGGGGCTGATCCATTGTTTACTGATTTGGTGAATCAGGACTTTAGTTTGCAGAATACTTCGCCGCTGATTGATCAAGGAAGTGCGATTCCATCGATCCATCTTCCAGAGCATGATCTGTTGAATGAATATGTATTGCATACGGGTAGTGCAACCAGGCAGGTGGTGAATGCATTGGACATAGGTGCATTTGAGTACCAGTCGCCCTTGTCATTGGCCGACAATTCTCAAGGGAAAATTGTGTTGTACCCCAATCCGGGTGCTACCTGGATTCATTTAAATAACATAGAGCCCAATACCCTGGAAAGTGTTGCTTTTTACTCGGTTAAGGGGCAATTGCTTTTGACATCTACTAAAAGTGTAATCGATGTTTCAGGTATTGGCAGCGGAATTTATTTTGTAAAGGTCAATACTTCAGACGCTCAAACTGTTTTGAGGTTTATCAAACCCTGAGCTCGGTTCTGAAATGCCATTTCCCTGGCCCAGCTTTTCGACAGGGCTGACCCGGTTCGTATTATTCAGGACTATGCCCTGCAAGAGGTGACTCATAAGTACTGTTAATAAAGGCTTTGTGGAATTGGTTCGCATATTTGAGGCCGCTTACAGCAAGGCAAACAGTCCTAAAGCTGCAGGTCCAGCCCCGCGACCTTGCAGGTCCAAACCTGCGGCGCGGCACCTCCAGCCCCGTAACCTTGAACATCCAAGCCTGCTAAATCGAGGTCTATGCCCGCATAGAAGCGGATAATACATGCTCAGGGACTGCAACATCAGCCCAGAGGCTTATGGTTATCAGCTCAGAGGTGTATACTTGTCACCTCACACGTGTACACCTATCACCTCAGAGGTGTATAGACATCAGTTTGGAAGCTGATAGTCATCAGCTCAGAGGGGTATGGTCATCAGCTCAGAGGTTGATGTGCATCAGCTCAGGGGGGTATGGTTATCAGCCCAGAGGCTGATGCACATCAGCCCAGAGGTGTATGTTCATCAGCTCAGAGGCTTATGTACATCAGCCTAGAGGTGTATGCCCATCAGCCTAGAGGTGTATGCCCATCAGCCTAGAGGTGTATGCCCATCAGCTCAGAAGTGTATGCCCATCAGCTCAGAGGTGTACACACATCAGCTCAAAGGCTGATGCACATCAGCTCAGAAGTGTACACACATCAGCTCAGAGGTGTACACACATCAGCCCAGAGGCTGATGCCCATCAGCTCAGAGGTGGATACCCATCAGCTCACACATGGATTTTAGGCCCTTAAACTCCCTGGCGGCACAGACCTGCGACTTTGAGGGTCCAGACTGGGACCTGAACTGCTTGCCCCCAAACCGGGTAGTGTCAGATTTCAATAAAAAAGTTCACAGTCATCCAAAAGTTATGCCGGGCATCCCCCTTCAACCAGGAATCAACCCTGTAATCTAATCCAGCTTCAATCTTCTTGTTACCACCAATGTCATACCCAAGCAAGGGAACAAGCCGTACCTCGAGGTCATAAACAGCGTTTCGCCAAATATTTAGATATTCATTGTTGAATTTCAGATAAAACTCATTTGCATCAACGCCCTCTCCATGCAGGGGGATTTCTGAGCAGACCCGGTATCTAAGCCTAAACGTGGGGCTTGCCGCTGATGAAAAAGTCTGATCACTCACAAAACGATGCGCTATTCTGTAACCCGTAATTTTTTGTACGACCGTAAACTGCTGGATGAACCGATGAAAGAATTCGCCTTCTCGAAGCCTGATCAGATATCCTCCCGCTACTCGGGAATTGAGCAATATCTTTCTTGCTGAAATCAAAGAAAGGTCTGTACTAAGATATTGGAATTCGCTTTCAGAAACACCCTTAAAATCCCCATTTTGGATAAGTTGGCGGGAATCGAATTTCGTATTGTATGACCAATTGCTTTTTAGTTTATGGTGGAGGTTGATCGTTGAAATTCCGCCCAGGCGATAGGTGGCTTGCGCCGAAGTATCGCTAATGAAATACAAGCACAGGAGAGCAATAAGCAAAAATGGTTTGCTAGTATTCAAGGTGGCTCGAGTTTTTGAATATTATTTTGAATACGGAAAGCATTTGGCCAGTATCACTAAAAAGGTACTCGAATAATTCAATCCCTTCCTCTGATCTGCAATTTGCAATCACTTCGTATTTAGTAAGACAGGTTTCAGTGTTGCCGCTTCCTCGCATTTTGGACAGGAGTGATGCACGGGTTCCGGAATACTGGATTTGCACTTTTACTACCTTATGCTGTACGCACAAATTATCAAGCTGCGCACCTATCGAGTCCCTCAGCTGTACCGGCAGGTCGGTCCATTCCATTGTCATTTCGATATCCTGGATCTTGCCAAGCGTATCAAATTCGGCACTGTATTTCCTCTTGTTGAGTTTGTACTTTGCTTCGACGCTCTTGTCGTCAAGCCCCTCTTCCCAAAACCATTTTACTTTACTATTTACGTCCAACAAATCCATGAATTCAAGAGCGGCAGCTGGCACATCCCTGGGCTTCATACGGCTCTCTTTTTCATACTTCTGCTGACCAATCAGGTTGTTCATGAAAAAACCTGAAAAGAAGATGGTCAGGGCAAAAATGAGGCATCTAGTCATTTGTTTTCTTTTTGATCATTTTCTGAACAAATACATTGTTGGGAACCGATATCTGTTCTCCTGCTGGCGTTTTCAGAATCACGAAAAGAATACCGATGCTGCTAACCCTCCCTTCAATTTGGAAATCTTTATCAAGGATCGTGACCGTATCATCCAGCTTAACCGGGTGATTAAAAAAAATAACTACGCCGGCGGTGATGTTCGAGAGCAATGACCATTGAGCAACCAGGGCTATCCCTATAACGGCAAGCGCTGACCCTACAAAAACAGCCAATTCTGCCTGGTCAACTCCCCAGAATAGCAAAATAAGGGGGATGCACAAAGTGAGCAAAGCTATACCCGCAATTTTCTTTATGATTTTACCCCGTGTCTTGTTCATCAAACTGCTTTTGACAGTCTTGTCTATAAGTTTGTTTGATACAATTCGAAGGAGAATAAATCCGACGATTGTAATGGCGGTTTCTATAATTCTGGGGTCAGTTATGTCCATTTTATACAATGCATCTTGGTTGATAATGATCAGAAATTGAATGACTAAGCTAACCGCACCCTGATTTTCCTCTTTTTCAGCCGCTGATTGTCGGTTGCTTTGATAAGGGCAGTGGCCTTGGAACCCCGAACCGCTACAAAAGCGCAGTCCTGCTTGATCTCAATGACTCCCAGATCGTCCTTCTCCAGATCGCCCTGCTTGAAGCAAAATC
>CAYGRE010000160.1:0-10835 GCA_964352215.1 uncultured Bacteroidia bacterium | reverse complement strand
CGTGAATTGCGCAATTTCGTTGAAAAGCTGACCGTCCTCATCCCGGAGGAAACGATCACCAGCGACATGATCACCAAGCACCTCAATGTACGGGATTCCTATCTTCCCAGTCTCGTAGGTTCTTCGGAGCCAGAGGAAGGAAATGGAAACGAATCCCGGCGCGACATTGAGATGCTGTACAAGATGGTTTTTAAGCTGCGGGATGAAGTCGACGATCTCAAAAAAGCACTGGTTAGCCTGATTGATGGGGCACCCACCAGAGTTGCAGCCCTGCCAAGCCAGAGCGGCACCTCCTACCAGGAATTTGAAGACCCAAGGGAAAACGTGCTTTATGTCAATGACGCAGAAATTGATTACAATAATAGACAGGAACGTCCACCCCAGCATGCAGAGGAAGCGGACATTCTTGAGGAGTCACTGAGCCTGGAAGTCAGGCAAAAAGATCTTATTCTCAAGTCTCTCCGCAAACACAACAACAACCGCAAAAAAGCTGCCAAAGAATTGGGGATCTCGGAACGGACTTTGTATAGAAAGCTGAAGAATTATGGGATCAACTAAATCTATGCTCTTCGGCCTTGTCCTGGTATTGCTCGCTGCCTCTGGTTGTGGGATTTACTCTTTTCAGGGAGGCAAACTAAAACCAGGGTTGAATACCGTGTCCATTGAACGGTTTGAAAACACCTCTTCTCTGGTGGTACCTACCCTGGCGCAGGACCTGACCGAGGGTCTGAAGGACAAGTTCCAATCCCAATCCAATCTCACTGTAGTTGACTATGATGGCGATCTCCAATTTTCAGGAACCATTACCGGCTATTCTGTTTCACCGGTAGCCATCCAGGGAGATGAGACCGCAGCTCAGAACAGACTCTCCGTCTCGGTACGCGTTCTCTACGATTGCACCGAATATCCCGAAGATTCCTGGCAACAGTCTTTCACCCAGTTCTCAGACTTTGAATCCAACCAAAACCTGAGCGATGTCGAAAGTGAGTTGATCCTGACGATCATCGACAACCTCACCACCGATATCTTCAACAAGGTGCTTTCGAACTGGTAAAGCAAACCGTTATGTTGAACCGGTTCTGTCTAGTGGCAGGCGAAAGGGTACATTGAACCGATTCGGTCAACTGCTACGGCCATGTCACTTTGTTTTACCTGAGTATTTGATGAAATTTACCCTTTCGCGAAACTGAGATGAAAAGGCAATATGGCAATCAATTTTCAAGCTGAAATCCTCCAAGGCATTCCCGCCGAACTTCCTGCAAACCGTCCTCTGAATCCTGACTTTCCCCACCCCAAAGGTAGGAAACACGATTTGGACACCGCCGGAAAAAAGATGGCGCTCAAAAATGCATTGCGGTATTTTGACCCTTCCCTGCATGCCGTACTTGGACCAGAGTTTGCCAAAGAGCTCGATGATTACGGCCGCATCTATATGTTCAGGTACCGTCCTCAGCATCTGCCTTATGCCCGGCCGATTGGGGATTATCCGGCCCGGACCCCTCAGGCCGCTGCCATCATGCTCATGATCCAGAACAACCTCGATCCCGCAGTGGCTCAGTTTCCTGAAGAGTTGATCACCTACGGCGGTAATGGTTCCGTTTTCCAGAACTGGGCCCAGTACCGGATCACCATGAAATACCTGGCCGAAATGACCGAGGAACAAACCCTCGTCCTCTATTCCGGCCATCCGATGGGCCTCTTCCCCTCCCACCCCGATGCGCCTCGCGTGGTGGTGACCAATGGGATGATGATCCCCAACTTCAGCAAGCCTGAACTCTACGACAAATTCAATGCGATGGGCGTCACCCAATTCGGTCAAATGACCGCTGGCTCTTTCATGTATATTGGGCCGCAAGGAATTGTGCATGGCACCACCATCACCCTGCTCAATGCGGGTCGCAGGTACCGCCCCGGCCAGAACGACCTGGGAGGGATGATCTATGTCACCTCCGGATTGGGAGGAATGTCTGGCGCCCAGGCCAAGGCGGCAGTGATCGCGGGAGCCATCGGAGTGGTCGCTGAGATCAATCCCAGCGCGGCCCACAAACGCCATCAGCAAGGTTGGCTGGATGAATTGTACGAGGACCTGGGGGAATTGATTCCCCGGATCAAGGAAGCGCAGCAGAACAAGGAAGCCGTGTCATTGGGCTACCTGGGCAATATCGTTGACCTCTGGGAAGCATTGTACCGTGAAGAGGTACAGGTGGAGTTGGGTTCAGACCAGACTTCTTTGCACAATCCATTTGGCGGGGGGTATTATCCGCAAGGCTTGACTTTCGACGAAAGTGAGCTGATGATGCGGGAGGATCCTGCCCGGTTCAAGGAAGAGGTGTACCGCAGCCTCCGTGCCCATGCCTTGGCGGTGGAGGCGATGACCGAACGAGGCATGTATTTCTGGGACTATGGGAATGCATTTCTCCTGGAAGCGAGCCGGGCCGGTGCCGACATTCAAAATGCGGACGGGTCTTTCATCTATCCCTCTTATGTGGAGGACATCATGGGGCCCCTTTGCTTTGACTATGGATTCGGTCCCTTCCGTTGGGTATGTGCCTCCGGTTTGGACGAAGATCTCAGGACCAGCGACCGGCTGGCCGCAGAGGTGCTCCAGGAATTGCTGGACGGGGCTCCGGAAGAGATCAGGCTACAGCTCAAGGACAATATCCACTGGATTCAGAATGCGGAAGAGAACCAGATGGTGGTCGGTTCCAAGGCACGCATTCTCTATGCCGACAGTGAGGGCCGGATCAAAATCGCCCAACGCTTTAACCGTGCCATTCGGGAAGGCGAAATAACTGCCCCGATTGTATTGGGTCGCGATCACCACGATGTATCGGGGACGGATTCACCCTACCGTGAGACCGCCAATATCAAGGATGGCTCTTTTGTCACCGCTGACATGGCGGTGCATAACTTCGCGGGCGATGCGTTTCGCGGCGCGACCTGGATCAGCCTCCACAATGGTGGTGGCGTCGGCTGGGGAGAAGTGATGAATGGCGGGTTTGGACTGGTGCTGGATGGGTCCGACGATGCGGATCGCCGCCTCGAATCCATGCTGTTCTGGGACGTGAACAATGGAATTGCCCGGCGGAGCTGGGCGCGAAATGAAGGCGCCATCTTTGCCATCAAACGTGAAATGGAACGTACTCCGAACCTGAAGGTCACCATTCCGAATTTGACGGATGCTGAGTTCATTGATCAATTGGTCGATTGATCGAACGATTCAAGAAATCAATGGATTGATAAACCATTGATTGGCAGCCCGACCAATTGATTGCTCCGACAAGTCGACTTGTCGGAGCAATCGATCAAGCCAGCTCCACGAAATACATGTCAATTTCACCCTTGTTTTTGGCTGCGACCTTGCCCCGGTATTCAAGGGCAAATTCACCATTCAGCTCTCCCTTCGTACTTCCGGAAATATTGACTTTTCCCGGTTTTCCGCTGCTCTCCATCCTACTGGCAGTATTGACCGCATCTCCCCAGATGTCATAGGCAAATTTGCGTATCCCCACTACCCCGGCTACCAGAGAACCACTGTTGAGGCCAATCCGAATGCTCCAGGGATCACTTCCGGGGGGTAAGCCGGCATTGAAATTATGGATAAAGTCCCGCATTTCGAGGGCGGCGCGGACTGCCTTGGCTGCATGGTCAGGATCGGGATCAGGCAAACCACAAGCCGCCATATAAGCATCTCCAATCGTCTTGATCCGTTGCAATCCATTCTTCTCTACGATCAGGTCAAATTCCAGGAAGATCTTGTCCAACGTTTCCACCAATTCGGATGGACTTAACTTTTCAGAGATCATGGTAAATCCTACAAAGTCGGTAAAAAGGACGGTTGCAGCTTCGTAATGGCGGGGTTTGGACTGTCCGCTCTCCTTCAATTCCTCGGCCACTGCCACCGGGAGAATATTCAATAGAAGTTCGTCTGACTTCTGTTTGGCAGCTCCGATCTCTTTTCGTTGCCGCTTGATCTGCCGGTTCCTCACCCGCAATTGCAGTAAAATCAGCAGAATGATAAACATCAGCAGACCACCTCCAACCAAGATCAGGGTCAGGTTTCGGATATTCTCCTGCTGCTGCTCGTTCTCGAGCATTTGCTGGTTCTTCTGCGCTTCCTCCAGGTCAGCCCGTAGCTTTTCCTGTTTGGCAGCCTCGGTCATCTCATTGGCGATCTTTTCCTGCAACAAGGCATCCTGCCGGGCGCTGTCTGACTTGGCTTTCTCTTCGTTCAATTCGATCTGGTTGATCAATTGCTCTCTCGCCAGCATTGAAATCCGCCCTTTTTGTTTCTCCAATGCCAACTGGTCCAGAATCTGCAAGGCTTCCAGCCGGGTGCGTTCTTCCTGAGAGGATGTCAGTTCCAATTCCTTTTCCAGGCGTCGCTTTTCTTCTTCGACCAGCTCATCCTTCAACTTTAACTGCTGCAATTCCAGCATCCGCTCCAGGTTGGATTGCATTTCCCGCTCCTTGAATTGCCGGTTGCTCAGCTCAGCTTGCCGGAGATCGTTGATCGAATCCTTCAGGTCCAGATATTTCTTCTGGGCATCCAGTGCATATTCAAACTCGTAAAGCGACTTGTAAATTAAGGACCGGGTATTGTAACTCTTTAACAGCAGGTCGGGATAACCATTCTTCTCTGCAATTCCGATTGACTTCTCGTTGTAATTCAAGGCATTGTATTGATCCTTTTGTTGAAAATAGACCAATGCGAGGAAATCATAGGCATTGCCGGCAGCCTCTAAACGGTTGACCTCGCTGGCTTTTGAAGCGGCCTTCTGAAGATGGTTAATAGCTTCAAAGGAATTTCCCTGGTTGTGTCGAATCACCCCCATGTTCAGCAGGACATCCGCTTCCAGACCCGGATCTGGCTTGAATTGCAATTCTGTCAGTGCTTGCTCAAAATAACCCAGGGCTTCTTCGTTTTTCTCCAGAAATTTTGAGGTGTACCCCAGGTTGTTGAGGGCGGTGATAATGTCGTCTGGGTTCTTCAACCTGCGTGCCAACTTGAGTGCCTCCTTAGAATGCAGGAGTTCCTCGGTATAGCTCTCTTCGGCATGTGTAACCCTGGCCAATTGCTGGCGAATCCACAGCTGCTCAGACTCCATCCCCTCCCGCTCAGCTAAATCCAAAATCGCTTCGTAGCCATTGCGGGCATTCCGGTAAGCTGACTTCGCCATATTGGTTGCCTCCTTTGTATTCCCGCCCATTCCTTCAAACCTCAGAGAATAGCCTTGCTGGTGCTGGGACCAGGCATAATATTTCATCGACTCGTAGTACAGCGAATCATTCCCAGCCTCTTTGGCGAGCGTCCGCGCCTGTCCGAATCTATCCGCAGCTTTATCATAAATTTTCTGACCCAGGTATAGCCTTCCGATCCCAAATTCCACCTCCGCTTCTCCGGCTTTGTCATCCGTTTTCGTATTCAGGTAATTGAGGAACTGAATCCGTGTTTTCAATTCCTGGGCAACCTTACGCTCATTGCTGTACAATTCTATCAGCTTCTGGTAGCCTGTCCTGGCTGCTTCATCAAAAGACATTTGCTCAGCCAATTCGACCGCTTTTTCCAGGGTATTCTGCCTTTCTTCGCCTTCCTGGTCCGCGGCTGCGGCCAGCAATGCCTTGGGGTCAGTCTTATCCACTCCAACCGGATCAGTAGTTTGTCCGACTGCCACCCATGATGACAGCACCAAACACCACAGTAAGAAGATTCTTTGCCACTGCATCAGTACTCCTCCTTTCGGTTCAGGTCAAAGGTCAATCCACCCATAACGGTTCTTCCCGGTTGGGGGATGTAGGGGTACTGGTAGCCTGACAATGAATTGGTATAAATCCCTTTGTTGGATGACCGCGTCACATTGTTCATCCGCAAATAGAAGGTGAGCCGCTTGCCCAAATCCCAACTTGCCACTGCATCAACATTGTAATACCCTCCTTGAGAAGGTTTGATTTGGAGTGAATCGTTGACTACCTGCAAAGCCCACCTGTACTCGCTAAAGACTTTGGTATAGACTGAAATGTAGACGCCTTCTACAATGTTGAAATGGAGATTCAATCCCCCCATGGCATCCGGCATATCGGAAAAGCTGGCGTCGGTCACCGTAATGGAGGTTTCTTCACCAAGGGAATCCAGCTTTTCAAATTCGATCTGTTCTGAGCCGAAATTGAGTTGACCAAACAACTCAGCCCGCAGCCATTTATCGTTGTCGAAATTGAGAAATCCCTGAACCCCGAGTAGTTGAGAGGAAGAGTTGGCATTGTAATAGCCAATTTCATAATTGCCTAAGGTGGCCCAATCCAGTTGTTGAGGGGGTACCCATCCGGGTGATCCTGGCCCACCCTGTTGTTGGTTTTCAGCAAACAGGTCGTCAGGAGTCAACAATTTCGGTATCAGGTTATTTTCCCGGAGATGGTAAAACGTATGAAAACTCAGGTCCCAATTGGCATTGATCCTCAGGTCTGCTCCCAGCTCAAAATTGGTCAGGTACTCGGGCTCAAGATTGGCCTCATACCTACTCACTATATAGCTGGAATCAACAGGGTCAATCCCACCCCGGTAATTGTTGGTGATATAGTAATTGCCGGGAGCTCTGAATCCCCGGGCTGCCATACCACGGAATCGAAGTTTTTCACTTTGCTTGAAGAAGATACCAATTTTGGGACTCAAAGCATTCGTGAAATTCATTGAGTCTCCAGCATAGGCTTGGTGATCAAACCTGAGTCCACCTATCAATTTCCACTTGCCGGATCGGTAGTACACCTGACCAAAAGCGGCATAGTTGATGTCCTGGTACTCGTTAAATATGGAGAAGGATTCAATATTGCTCAAGGAATCGGAAGAAGAGTTTTGGATCACCAATGGACCTTGGCCTGGTTGGGATGGTTTAGCTGAGTTGTCTGCAAAGGGCCGGTCCAGGTAATTTTGAAATGACTCCCCCGAATTCAGAGAACCATTTGCCCCTAAAAGAATGTTCCATCTTTCTCCCGGCCGGTAATTTACCAATTGCTCGACCTGAAGATCTACCGAAGAACCATACATGAAATTCCGGTCGGATGAAATTGGATGTGCAATCCCATCGTAGCTTGAATTTTCGTCCAGCTCGTAGATTATCCCGGACAGATTGGTGGTAAAATCCAATTTGCTGGTAGACTTCTGATATCTCAGCTGATGGGTTTGCAGAACATCCCCATAGAAGGCATTGGAATTGGAGTAGTCAATATCGGTCACATAACTCCCCAGGTAGCTGGGATCCTGCCGGGTCATATACTGAAAGTTGTATGACAAGCCTCTGTAGCCCAGTGAAACCCCAAGCAGCTGGGCATTTTGAGGCATTTCTCTGAAGTTGGGAGTGCTGTCATTGTCCGGGTCTCCCCTCCAAAACGGGTTGTCATCCACCAGGGCATAGTTGATCGTACTCAAATCGTCGCGGTTCCAGAGATAATTGATGTCATCCCGGCTCCATGATGCTGCATAGAAATTGTAGTCGACTACATTCTTAGCCGTTCCCAACTTTCCTCCCAGGGAAAGGTGGAGGTAGGAAGTTCGCTGGCTTCCCAGAGAAGCTCCTCCATAAGCCTCGATGGGACGGTCAATTTCACCCATGACAATATTGATGACCCCAGCCATGGCATCGGCACCAAACACAGAACCAGCTGGCCCTAATGTAATTTCAATCCTTTCCGCTGCCTGGATCGGGAGTTGTGCACTGATAGGCATGCCAGGACCTACCGAAGGTTCGATGGGTATCCCATTTACTAAAATCTTGGTGTAGATATTTCCGACCAGGCCCCGCATCGTAAAGGTCTCACCCAATTGTGCCGAACCTGGCTGTGAGGTCCTGAAACCGGGCAGAGTCTTCAGTACATCTACCAGCGTGATAAATCCATTTCGGCGGATTTCGTCTTTGGAAATGATGATGGTTCTGACTGGCAATTCATCCCCATTTTCCAGGATTCGATTTGCAGATGAGATGCGGTTGGAATTGTCGGTTTCGCGGACCAAAAGGTCCTCTGTCCGAAAAATTTCAGGTTCAAAGGATGCTGAATCGGCTTGGCCAAAGGCTTTCCAAAACAAGCTTCCAGTTAAAAAGATACCAAGGACGAGAATTTTTGAACCTTTGATGATCCCCATAATACAGTTTAAATATCTGATGCTCTCTCACAAGGAAACTTGTATTGATCCAGGGAGACTTACAAGTTTTGTCTTACAGCTGATGTTTCACAAGGGCAAGTCATTGAACAAGAGGATTTCTTGCCTGATTTTTCACAAGCGCTTGCTCAATGAACAAGTGGAATTTCTGCCAGATGTTTCACAAGGACGTGCTCCTTGAACAAGTGGAATGAGCCAATTGGGAGAAAGGGGGAGGCGGAAAAAACAGTTACAAATGTCCCGGAAGCACAGGATGGTATCCTGTGCTTCCGAAAGGACTATGTAAACAAGGGTGAGGAGAAGCTACGTCCTGAGTAGTGGCGCTCCGGACGAATGCTCATTATCGGACGTTGACTGTGGTTGACCAAGTGATCGGCTACAGAGCCAAGGACAGTTGTCTTGAGTCCACTCTCTGATTCTGCCTGGGTCATGACGCAGATCAAGTCGGCATCGACCCGGTCAGCATAGCTGAGAATGGTATCCGATATAGATGAAGAGCTTTCTTCAAATGTTACATGGATATCGGTAAGTCCATGCTTGGTTGCATAATCTTTGGACCACTTTACGCGTTCCTGGAGTCTCATTTGGTCACTGGCTGATCCGGATACAACCCCATGGATATAGAGGGCTGCCCCGAATTTAAGGGCCAATTGAACCCCCCATCCCAGTTTCTCCCCTGATTCCTGTGCCAAATCCATTGGAAGGAGAATACGCTTGAACCCACCATATTCAGGCTCGTTCCGCATAGTAACCACCGGGCAGGACGTATGGCGAATAACGTAGTTAACGGCACTCCCCAGAAGCGCATCCCGAAGACCGCTTCCTCCTTTGGTTCCGAAGATGATGATCCGGGCATCAATATCCTTGGCAGTCTCAACAATGGCGACCTCAGGGCGACTGTGGTGCTTTACAAGGGTGCTGATAGATACACTGGTCTTCTTGCGAAGGCTGGCGGCATACTCATCGATATGACTTTGAGCGCGCTTTCTGATTTCTTCCTCACTGACATCTGAAAATAAGCGGGAAAGACCGGTAGGCACGTTGAAGGCATGCATCAAAACCAATTCAGCATCGAACTTCTCAGCCAGGTGAATCGCATTTGACTCTGCTTTTTCGCCAAGCGGGCCAAATTCTGTGGGGAATAAAATCCTAATTTCTTTTGACATGAATATTGGGTGTTTGGATTCCGGATATATAAGTTTTTCAATTTACTGAATTACAGTCTTTTATTCTCTCCTTGACCTGAACCAGGTGTTGCATTTTTACTGGTTCTCTGAGGGCAAGGCTGCTTTGGGTAAAAAAACGGTGACCAGAGAGAAACTTAATCTGAAGATTGTCCCAGTCACAAAAGTCTTTTACGATCCCACGGGAGAGGAATTCTGTGAATAAGCCTTCTCCCAGTGTAAAGAAATCTTTTCTCCCCAGATAATCCAAGTCTGCATCACATATAATTTGCTCGAGTAGATTTTCCGGGGTCTGAGGAAGCTTGGTAGCCATGATCAATTTACAGATTTCATCTATGGCATCGGTCGTGAATCCATGGTCGGGTAGAATCTCCCTGGCAAGGATACAACCGTGGGCTTCGTGCTCATCCATGGAAAGCAAGAATCCTGAATCATGGAACAGGGCGGCCACCAGGAGGAGATCCATTTCTTCTCCATTCACATTCTCCGCAACTCCAAGCCGCTCAGTAGACTCTATCACATCCAATGTATGACGTGCACTGTGGTAGGTTAGGCTGGAGTCCAGCTCATTTCTTAACCGACCCACCATATAATCCTTCAGCTCGCTAAATTTTTCCATAACTAGATTCTTTTGCAGATATGACCCCCAAACGGCTTAAAAAATGGATCAAGTCTCTGGGATTCAAATTAGCCATATCCTCATAAATGAAAAAGACTCTCTGGTAAATGGCCGGGTTTACTTAGTGAATGGACTGGATTCTTAAGGGAGTGGATTGTACAAAGAGCGAATTCCTAAGGGAGTGGATTGTTAAGAGAGCAAATTCTTATGGGAGTGGGTTCAGTTAGACCTCAATTCAATGGACAACTGAAGATCGCCTGTGTCCCCTTCCCCCCTTCACTTTCATACCTCACCTCACCTTTCAACTCCTGGGTGAACAGAATCACCAACCTCATTCCGTAAGAAGTGCGCACCTTCAATGGCTCCATTCCTTCCGGCAAACCCACCCCATCGTCATTTACAGTCATGTGAAGATTTCCGGGAGTACGCCATATTTTTATCATTATTTTCCCTTTTATATTCTCTGGGAAAGCATACTTAATTGAATTCAGGACCAACTCGTGGACAATCAAACCCAGTGGAACCGCTACTTCTGGATGCAGTTCCATTTCCTCAACTTCAGCCCCTATTTCAATCCCTTTGTCCTCTGCATTGTAAGAATAGCTCAATTCCTTGACCAGTTCATCCAGGTACTCCACTATATTGATCGATCCGGTCTCTTCCCGCTGGTACAACTGCTGATGGATCAAAGCCATGGATTTGATCCTGTTTTGGCTTTCCCAAAGCGTATTTCTGGCTAACTCGTCCTGTAGATAGCGGGTCTGCAGATTTAAAAGGCTGGAAACGGTCTGGAAATTGTTCTTTACGCGGTGGTGGATCTCCCGGGTTATCATGTCAACTTTTGCCTCCGCTTCTTCTTTCAGGGCAAATCGATCCTCTTTGT
>CAYGRE010000159.1:0-10841 GCA_964352215.1 uncultured Bacteroidia bacterium | reverse complement strand
AATGAATTTGAATGGCTTCATAAAGTAAAGATACAGGATCGGGAGGGTTTAGTCCATAGCTCCTTTCAGTTGGCACAATGGCACAATGGCACAATGGCACAATGGCACAATGGCACAATGGCACAATGGCACAACTTGCACAACTGCCACAACTGGACAACTGGACAACTGGACAACTGGACAACTGCCACAGCTGGCACAACTGCCACAACTGGAATCATCTTTGCACACGCACAGGGTCTTTGGGGAGGGGACAGGACGCTATTGTTAATCAGTTATTTTTCTAACAAGCGTCATTTCCGTCACAGGGAGACCTTTTTACATTAGAAGTATGAAAAAGTCTACCCTGATAGTATTTCTGTTTCTGCTGATTGGCTGGACATCATCCGGCCTGAAAGCCCAATACGGTTGGTTTGAACAAAATGCCGGGACCAGTCATTGGTTGAATGCGGTATGCTTTGTGGACAGCCTCACCGGCTGGGCTGCGGGGGATAATTATACCATTCGCAAGACGACGGATGGGGGGCAGAGTTGGATGAGCCAGAGCTTCGGTCAGGCCGGAGACTGGGCGGATATCTTCTTTGTCAATGCCGATACAGGTTGGTTGGCAGGAAAGCAGGGTCAGATCTACCGGAGTACCGATGGTGGAAGCAACTGGAACATCCAGCACCTCAGTTACGCCTGGAAAAGCATCCATTTCAGTGATGCCCTGCACGGCTGGTGCGTGGGGTACAATGGCTGGATCGTTGCAACTACCGATGGGGGAGCTACCTGGACCAACCAGACTTCAGGCACCAACAATTACCTCAACGAGGTATTCTTCATTGACAACAACCGGGGCTGGGCCGTGGGGAATGCTACGACCCTGATCCGCACCACCAATGGGGGCAACAACTGGTTTTCCGTGACCGATTCCGATCTCTATTGCGACCTCAACGCGATTCACTTTACAGGCTCAGATACCGGCTTCACCGGGGGCGATTGTTCTGTCTTCGGCTCCACCAACGGGGGTACCTCCAATGGCTGGACCGACCTCTGGCCAAGCGGCTACCAGGGAGACATCAATGCGATTCAGTTCATTGACAGCCAACGCGGATGGATTGCCGGGACCCAGGGGAAAATCTGGGCAACTGAAGATGGTGGGGCTTCCTGGACTGAACAGACAAGTCCGTTTGGCTCCACCATTGAGGACATCTGCTTTGCCAGCCCAACCCAGGGTTGGGCGGTTGGTTGGGGAGGGACGGTTCTGCATACCTCGACCGGGGGCATCACCGGATTGAATGAAATGGTTACCGCCAGGATGTCGGTTCAGTGCTATCCAAATCCATTCTCAGAGTCTTCAACGCTTCGCATAGAGATGATTCAGCCAGGCAATGTTGAATTGACCGTACACGATATCCGGGGAGAACAGGTCAGTTCACCGACAATTAAATGGATGGATAAAGGAAGCAATACCTGGGAATGGGGGCATGGCCTGGCAGCAGGATTGTATTTCGTGCATATTGGGTCGGAAGCAGGGGGAGAGGTCAGTTTGAAGGTGGTAAAGCATTGATTGTTAGTTATCACTGAGAAAAATAAGTATATTATATGGAATCCCCCTCTGTCAAAGCATCCAGTATAAGTAAGCCCAACCGTCATTGATATGTATCAGCCCGAACGCACTGCCCACCAACACTTGCCCGAAAACAAAGGATTTGAATCAGGGGGTCTTGAAAACCAATCTGATTCCGTTCGCAGCCTCACCCGTGAACCCGGAAGTCCTTCCGCTTCATTTGGGACAGCCCAACTCACCGCTGCCCCCCTTCAACGCCAGGCAGCACCTCCCCAAAATGCCGCGCTCCAGCTAACGCCCTCCAAAGAAGTCCCCGACCTCGAAGAAGACGTCGTCACCAAAGTGAATGCATTCCTGCAAGCCGGAAAGAAACAGGAAGCAATCGACGAGATCATGAAAGCCCTGGCCGCAAAAGATCCGGCACAATTTGACCTCTCGGTATTAGACGGGGGGAAAGTCCACCATACCTATTCTTCATCCGCCCACGCCGCCCTCGGTCCCAAAGCCAAAGCCTGGCTGCAAACCATGCTCACCAAAGGGCCAGAGAAAATCAAAACCGACAAGGCAGAAATGCGGAAATATCTGGATACCCTCGCGCTGCCCAAGGACCAGATGGATTTCCACGTAGAGATCAGCGACAATTTCTGCAACAACGCCGCGAACCTGTACAGCTCCATCCGCCACGAATTTGTACACGTTGGTCAAAAGAGAGCCAACCCATTCAAGTACCTTTCCACTTCCGAGATCGGCAGGGGCTGGGCAAATCCATCCTTGGATTACGACCATGACTTCAACGAATTCGAGGCCTATGGCTGGGAAGCGGACAACCTGACCCAAACCGGAATGGACCAACGTCCCAGTGATGCCTGGAATGTCTACATCCAATTGGCCAAGCATGGGCCAGATCGAACTTCTGATCCCGATAACAATAAGCTCTGGAAACAGAAATTAGAGAAGCTATGGACAACTGCTTTTACAGGGCTTTTGGTCAGGGCCGAAGGAGGGATCACCAAGCAAAAGGCCGGGACGCTGGATGCCACAGGTGAGAAGCAATTGGACGATGACCATTATCAACTCAAAAAACTCTGGGGGTTTGGCCATAATTATCCTACATCTTCTGAGAAAGTAGAAGCCAGGTACAAAGCGGTCAATTCCTACTATGAAGGCAAGGAATTTGTCAAGCTGATGAAGGAGTCTGAAACGAAAATTTTGGCTGCCAAGAAAGGCTACGATGGATTCAACGTCTGGCGGCCCCTGCACAATGAATGGATCAATCTGAGCGCGGACCTTCAGCAAGCCCACCAGGCAGAATACACCAGGATCATGCCGGGCATCTGGACCAAAACATTTGACCTCTTTGTCCTCCAGGCTGAAAAGCTCCACAAAGAAGACCCTGTTAGCTGGAAAAGTGCCATAGAGGATTATGTCTGGAGGTCGGGCAATATGCTACTGAATACAAAGACCTCAATGGTGGATGACAAAGTCAAAGAGGCAAAACAGAAGGAACTGGACGCGCTGAAGGCAAAAGTGAAGTAATACAACAGTCCAAGGCTAAATTCGTATCTTATCTAATGCCTTCCTCCTGGAAAACATATACGATCACCTGTCTTCTCCTCCTCGGGGTTCATGCTTCGGTGTGGACGCAATCGGAAGCAAATGATCATAACCTACAAAAGGCATACATGGAACCTCTGAACCCCCACTCCCTTATTCCCGCCGGGCCTCACCCGCTACACGGCTATTACGAAGCCCTCTCAATGGAACGGGATTTCACCTTTTGGAATTCCGGGCGATTTGAATCTCGCTACACCGGCAGTTGTCTCGAGGAAAACCGCAGCGGCCGGGGAACGTATCTGGTTGAGAATGGCCTGTTGAAATTGCAGTTTGAAGACCGGGAAGAAAAACCTTTACAAGATTCAGAGGGAAAGGAAAGGACAGAGAATGAACAAGCCAATGAAAGTGAGGTCACCTGGGAACCCCGGCATTTTGAACAATTGCTGGTGAAAATGGGGGGATCCGAGGAGCAGGGGCAAATAGACTATTTTATGGTTCACAGGCCCGGCAACGTAGCATTGGCCGAAAAGGAAATCCCCAATGATGTTCCTGCGGAATGTGGGACTCCTGAATGGGATTGTTGGCGACGGACCTCCGAATTCCTGCCCTATGAAGAAGCACAACGGGAATCTGAATGATTAAAATTCCCACATCATCTGGGGGCTCCAAAATTCGGGATTAAGGGCCGCAGCTTCGTATTGAGGCCAACCTATTTCCCCATGTCCAATATCCCACCCGTCAACCGCAACAAAGCCACTTCAGCGTCCATCACATTGAACAAGGCCTGGCTCCGGGACAGAACCGCCCCAAGATATGCCACCTGCACATCCCGGTAGTCAAAGGAACTCAGGGTGCCATTGCGGAATTTTACCTCGGCAATCTCCAGGTTCTGCTTCGCAGTGGTCATGGTCAGGTTCACCACATTCAGCACCTTCCGGCGGGTATTGTACAAAGCCACTGCATCCTGCAACTGGTAATCCATGCTCTGCTCCATCTGCCCGATGCCAAGCTCTGCCACCTTTTCATTCACCAATGAATTGCGGATGGCCCGCTTGATCATACCCCCGTTGTAGAGGGTGAAGTTGAGGCTGAAATTGGCGTAGTAGTCGATCTGACTACCCCCGGCCGGGTCACGTCCCTGCAGGTCAAAGCGACTGAGCGAGTAATTGCTTCCCACATCGACACTGATGGCAGGGTATTGGTTGGCGCGGGCCAGGGCCACGTCCTTTTGCAGAATCTCCAGGTTGATGAACTGGTTGCGCAGGGTGAGGTTGTTGGAAAACATCTTGCTGCGCAGCAGTTCTGCATCATAGGCGGAAAAATCCGTCTTGAGGGATTCATTGGGAGTAACCAGAGAATCCGGGGGAAGACCGATCAACTGGCTGAGTTGGCGGTTGGCCATCTGGACCGACAGTTCCTGTTGCAGGAGGGCGGACGAATCCGCAAGGTAGGCACTTTCCACCGTGAGCAACTCGAAAGTAGTTCCCGTACCCAGGTCACGCTTGTTGTTGACGTAGTTGTAGCGGTCCCGGGACAAGGCGAGATTGGCTTCCAGACTGGCCACGCGTTCCTGCTCAATGAGGGCCGCATAGTATTGCAGAACCACCGCTTGCAGACTGTTCTCCACTACCAAGGCCACATTTCCTTCGGACAAACGCTCCAATTCTTCGAGCCGTGCCTTAGTGATATTGACCCGGTTGCCGGCGAATATATTCCAGGCGACATTGACTGTACCGGTTCCCCCTTGGGTATTGAAGGTACCATTGATAAAGGACGCCGGATTGTCGACCGTGCTGATACGGTTGTTGCTGTTCAACTGGAGGCTGATATTGGGATAGCGCCCCGCCTGCCCCCAATTGTTGTTGTTTTGAGAGACCTCGGCCCGGGCTTGTTCCAGCCGGATGTCGAAGTTTCTGGCCAGGGTCATTTCGATGGCTTCACTCAGGCTGACAGGTTGCTGAGCTACGACATGACCGGGCATTACCTGCATGGCCATCAGCATCCCGAAGACCAAAATGGTATATTTCAGATTGAATCTTTTCATGGCTGTGGGAATTTAGGATCCTCAGAAGATGAAGGATGGTTGCCCGGATAAGGTGGATCATCATTTCCACGGTTGTGGTAGGGGGCGGAAGTTCCGCCTTTCGCCTGGTCACCGTTGAGGAATTCATTGTGAGCATCCTGACGCATCATCTCGCGGACCGAAGGTTCGACCAGTTCCGCTGCTATCTTTTCGCCATTCCAGAACCAATACAAAAGCCGGCGCAGTTCATTGAGGACAAGGAGAATAGAGGGCAGGAAGAGAAGGATGAAAAAGGTTCCGAACAAAACCCCGTATACCACCGAGATGGCCATCGGGATCAGGAATTGAGCCTGACGGCTTTGGGCCAGGATCAACGGGTACAATCCCGCAACTGTGGTAATACTGGTCAGGATAATGGGGCGGAAACGAGCCACTCCGGCCTGGTAGACCGCATCGTAGACCTTCATTCCCTCTTTGAGATTCTGGTTGAATTTTGCGACAAAGACCACCGCATCGTTGATGACAATACCGGTAACTGCGAGGAGACCAAACATCGAGAGCAGGGAAATAGGCTTGCCATGAATGCCGTGGCCCCAGATTGCGCCCATCAGGCCGAGCATGATCAGCGGGATCATGACAAAAGCCTGCGGAAGACTCCGGAAGGTGAGGGTAAGCACCAGGAACATCAGGAAAAGGGCGATGGCAAATACGATCGGCGCATCTGCGAACAATTCCTTCTGGCGTTGGGCCTGGCCCAGGTATTCCACCCGCACACCAGGGTGGGCATCGAGCACTTTGGGGATCACATCTGCCTGGATTTCTTCAAACAAGGGCGTCACCGCTACACTTTGATCAGCCAGATCTGCCTCCACCTTGATCTCCCGCGCACCGTCGTAGTGGTTGATGGCTACGATCCCACGTTCTATGGAGTAGTCCGCCACTTCGGTGAAAGGATAGGTTTCACCCAGGGCCGTCTTGATCTTCATTTCCTCCAATTTACCCAGGTCCCGGCGGCCGGATTCAGGATACCGGACCCAGACCCGTACCTCGTCGTTGCCCTTTTGCAGCCGTTGTGCCTCGGCACCAAAAAAGCCCTGCCGTACTTGCGTCGCGACATCACCATGGGTAAGGCCGAGGCTGTAGGCACGGGGTTTCAGTTCGATGCGAACTTCCCGCTTACCGATCTGCTCGTTGTCAATGATGTCTTTCAGGACCGCATAAGACGTCAATTCCTCCTTGAGCATCTCCTTGGCCGACTCCAGCGTTTTGAGATCGTTGCCAATCAGGCTGACCGATACAGGCTTGCCAAATGTACGCGCACCTCCGATGACCAATTTCTCAGCTTCCGGCATGGGCGGGATACGTTCCCGCAGCATCCTTTCGATTCCGTCACTCGGAATTGGACGCTCCTCACCCTCGAGCAGGGCAATATTAAGGGTCGCACAATGGCTTCCACTTTCGCCAAGGCCGGAACCGATCTCGATCCGCGTATTCTTGATGATGGAATCTACCCCCAAACTATCGGCAAGGTGGTCGTTCAATTCCCAGACCCGGCGTTCCATGTCTGCGATATGGCCTTCCACCACATTTTCACGGGTACCCGGCTTCATGACCAGGCTGATAGAGGTCTGGTCCCCTTCGATAAAGGGAAAGAAGGTGCTCTGTATGAATCCCCCATCCATCAGCCCCAGGGTAATCAGGAAGCAAAAGACTGGGATAAAGAGGGTTGCACCGCGGTAACGGAGAACCCAACCCATGGCCGGGCCATAAATCTTATACTTCATGAAGTTGATGATGCCTTCGAAGAACTTCCGGTAGCGGGGTACTTTCTTTTGGTTCGCGGCATGGGAAAGGTGGGCGGGGAGGACCAGGGTACATTCTACGAGAGAGAAGGCAAGGCTGGCCACCATGATGATGGCGATGTCCCGGAGGAAGTTGGCGATGTCACCGCTCAGGAAAAAGAAGGCCGAGAACACAATAATAGTGGTCGTTACCGAAGTGAATACCGATGGCAGAACTTCTATGGATCCATCGATAGCCGCCCGGAGTGGAGATTTCCCTTTCTCAATATGAGAGAATATATTTTCCCCCACTACGATCCCATCGTCCACCAGGATACCGATGGCGAGGATCATGCCAAAGAGAGAAAGCATATTGATGGTCACCCCAATCAGCGCTGCAACCACAAACATGCCCAGGAAGGAAAAGGGGATACCAAAAGCCACCCAGAAGGACAGCCGGAAACTCAGGAAGAACCCCAGGGCAAAAAGCACCAGAATCAGACCGAGGACACCATTGTCTACCAACAGTTTCAGACGCTGCCGCAGACCGATACTGGAATCGGAAACGAATTCCATCTGGATGATGTCATTTTCATCGTTGAAAATGGAGGCATACTCCCGGACATAGTCCGTGATCTCAATCAGGTCTTCCGAGATGAGCTTGTTGACATTGATGGAGACGGCGGGTTTGCCATTGAAAAGGGTCTTGTTGGGGGATTCCGCAAACCGTTCGGTGATGCTGCTGGCGATTTGACGGAGGGTGATCCGGTTGCCATCAGCATTGGAGATCAGGGTGATATTGCCGATCTCTTCCGGGGTATATCCCTTGGCATCGGCCCGGATCAGGATTTCTTCCTCCCGGGAACGGATCGATCCACCTGTAATATTGGTATTGTTGAGACGGACCGCATTGGAAATCTGGCCAATGGTGAGTCCATAGCGCAACAACTGTTCTTCGGGAACTTCGATAGAAATCTCCCTGTCTGGAAAGCCGGACAGGCTCACCTGTGAAATCAGGCCCGAGGCGAGAAATTCATCCTCTACCAGTTCAGCCTTTTCCTTGAGGGTATTGAGGTCGGTTTTACCGGTCAGCACCACGGTTACCGCACGTCCCAGAGAGGGCTGCTTGAACACGACCGGCTTTTCCGCATCCACCGGAAAGGAATTGATCCGGTCCACGCCATTTTTCACATCAGCCAGGAAGCGGTCTTCATTGTAACCTTCAACCCATTTGACACTGATGCTGGCCACATTTTCACTGGAAACCGACTTGATCTCTTCGATCCCTTCGATTCCCCGCATGGCTTCTTCCACTTTCAGGGTCACCCCTTCTTCCATTTCCTCCGGAGAAGCTCCGGGATAGACGACCTGTACCGAGACAATCCGGTCAGAGTCCTCCGGGAAGAAGGATTTTTTCAGACCCAAAAAGGACACCCCTCCCGCTACAATAAACACCGCGATGATCGCATTTGACCATATCGGGTAGCGAACAAAAAATTCTATCAGTCTTGCAATCATTGGATGACCTTTACAGGGAGGTTTTCGATGGCATTGAGGGGAATTTCACTGACCAGCTTCTCACCTACAGGAAGGCCGGAAATGATGGCCGTCTTAGGATTGACCTTGTGTACGGTGACTTCACTTCGTTTCAGCTTACCATCTACGACGAGGTAGACCTTGTTCTTGTCAAACATGGCACTTCTGGGGATGGTCATGGCTTTTTGCACCACATTTCCGGGGAGGACGGCGCGAAGGTATTGCCCATCGTACACCGGTGACTTAGGATCTACGTTGACGGAGACATATACATTGACCGATTGGGTGGTCGGGTTGACCTTTTCACCGATCCGGGCAATCTTTCCTTTCCACTGCATTTTCCCATCTTCTGATTCCACATCCACCTCTTTGCCACGGGTGAGCCATTGCAGGTCTTCGGAGCGGACCGGCAATACGAGTTCGAGCTGAGAAGTCCGGGTCAGGGTCGCGATGCGGCTGCCGGGGTTGGCTACGGCTCCTGGCTCCAGCAAGACATCGCTGATGGATCCACTGAAGGGAGCGTAGACCCGGAATTTGCTGAGTCTTTCTTCCTGGGCGAGAATGGTATAGTACGAACTGAAAATTCCTCTCGTGGAGAGGAATGTCTTTTCTTTCATGTCTTTGACTTCGGGAATTTTGGGCAGGGGTTTGTCTACCTGGATGCTCTCGAAGTATTTCTGCCAGCCGTCAAAACTTTCGGGGTAATCGATTTGGAGGTCGGCGAGGATGTCGGCGATTGATTTCATGAACTGGCTCTTCTGGCTTTTCAGATTGAGCCGGGTTTCCTGGTCGTCAATTTTAAAGAGCAATTGTCCCTTGGAAATGCGTTGCCCCGGTCTGAGGTAAACCGCACCCTGCTGTATTCTGCCAGCTACTTCAGAGATCAGCGCGACCGACTGGTAAGTCCCCACCCTGCCAAAATAGCTCAATTCTGTTTCCTGCTCGGTGTATTTGACCGGGAGGACGGGAACATTGGTAAAGGACTCTCTTGGGGTTTTCTTGGGTTGGGACTTCTTCTGGGAAGCGAGGAAGCTCTTTCCAAATACCCCTGCGAATAGGATCAGCAGGCCGACGCCTACGATGATAATTTGTCTGGGTTTCATTGACTCTCAGTAGTAGTAAAGGACCTGTTCAGAATAGCCCTGAAAATTCACGACAACAAAATTGCTGAATATATTTGGGTTAACCTTAAAGGGTGGGAAAAGTTCGGTGGGAGGGGGGAAGATTGGTGCTCAAATGGGTTAAAACAATAGGTATTCCCAGGCGAATTATCTCAAATGGCAATTAAGATGAGCTAAGAGTTGATCTGGGGGAATTTTGATCGAAGGGGTTTGAGAATTGTTTGAATTATGTTAATTTGTTGGTAACCAATATGTCATGAGTCAAGAACACCAACCTCAAACCCAAAACTCTGCACCTCAATCTGAGGGTATGTTGCACGAATCCGGCTTCGATGGAGCTGGAGGAAACACCCAAGTTTCCCCTCCTTTCCAGTTGCAAGCCAATGAGCCTCCTCCGTCCAATGACGCACCTTTGCAATTGATGCCCACTGCCTGGGGGGAGATCAACCCTACCATCACCGAGACTCGGAATGGCCTCGATGCCGACCTTGAATTTGTCCCCGGCGACAATGTGGATGCTACTAAGATTGCCTTTTCTCAAGCGGTCCGAACCTCGATCAGTGACACTCCTCGAATCATTGATCCTTCCCAGGAAGACCGCATGGTCGACGATGGATCTTCCGCGGACGGCTTTCGGATCGACCGTTTGACCACCAGCAACAATCCGATGTACGGTACTCCGTCTCTGCCGGATGGTTCTGAATTGGAGGATACCACGGGTTCGAATTCCAAGTACGACATTGGCTACCACTACACGGATGCAAGTGGTGATCATGACAAGAACGCTTTCATGCACGACTCTCCTGGACATGCGGCTGTGAACAATTCCAAAATGGAGTTTGAGTCTGCGGTTCTGGCCATTGAAGGTGCTCAGGAAGATACTTATTACGGCTCTATCAAATGGGGCTGGGAACGCGATGGCAGTGGGGATCTCAGTCCTTTGGCCACCGAGATCGCTTCTATGGGTACCCCCACCAATAATTTCATGGCTGCCGCTCAGGCCTGGAACCAGACTACCGCCCGGGGAACAGTCGTGACCCGTGCAGACGATACCAATGCTTATCGTTGGAATGCCGGAAGCTTCGAAGAAGATTTCCAGGTTGATGCCGATACCAGGGTCCGGCGGATACACTCCATTGCCACTCCAGAGGGTGAATACCAGAAAGCAGCGATTCTCAACGGTCCCCACCTCGGAGAAGAACCCTATTTCCATGTTGACAGCCTCCGTGACGAAGGGGATGGCCGTGCAACCATCGATTTGCCCCTGGAAGATG
>CAYGRE010000158.1:0-11054 GCA_964352215.1 uncultured Bacteroidia bacterium | reverse complement strand
GGGTTGGGGGGGCAGAAATAGAAAGGCAGGTCGGCGAATCAGAGCATCCGGGTTCCATTGGCTACCGGAAAATCAGGCGAAATCAGGATCGTCCCTTTTTCTTCATCTACCGCCGCCAGTACCAGGATTTCGGATTTAACCCCTGCCACCCGCTTGGTCGGGAAATTTACTACCGCGAGTACCTGCTTTCCTACAAGGTCATCTGGCTGGTAAAGCTGCGTGATCTGAGCCGAACTGGTCTTGATTCCCAATTCACCCATATCGACCTCCAAAATGTATGCAGGTTTGCGGGCCTTCTCATTGAGGCGGGCAGACAAAATGGTCCCCACCCGGATGTCAACCTTCAAAAAATCTTCAAACCCGATTTCTTGGATATCCATACCTAGACCTCAATTCCCAGTTCTTCCAATTCCATGACCAGACGCTCCCATTCAGCATGGGCCGGCACCAACTTTTTCTCAACCGCTACAACTTGTTGCTGCAGGCTCTCCAACTCCTCGTACTTCATGGCCATTTCCGGTTTTGCCATTTCAGCCAGCAATTCCTCTTTCTTCCCTTCCAACTCCATGATCGTATGCTCTGCCTTTTGATAGGCATTTTTCAGCATCCGTTCCTGCTTACGCTTTTCTTTATCAGCATGGTAATCGGATTTCGGTGCTTTTTCCTCTTGTGCAGCCGCTTTTTGGGCTTTCTTTGCCTGCCCGTTCTGCTTTTCTTTCCGCTCCGCCTGGAAAGTTTCAAACTCCTGGTAGGTCCCGGGATACTCCTTCAACAACTGATCTTCAATGTACCAGATCTTATTGGCCACTTCCCGCAGGAAAAACCGGTCGTGAGAAACAACAATAAAGGTGCCTTCATAATTGTTTAGGGCCTCACACAGTATCTGAATGCTCTGAATGTCGAGGTGGTTGGTGGGCTCATCCAGCAGCAGGAAATTAGAAGCTGCCAGCAAAGTCTTGGCGAGGGCAACCCTTGACTTTTCGCCCCCCGAGAGTACCTGGACTTTCTTGAAGACATCATCCCCACTAAAAAGGAATCCCCCCAGAATGCTCCGGACATGGGGTTCTCCATATTTATGCAGGTAGTCTGAAACCTCCTCCATGATGTCAAAAGAAGGATTGAGCGCATCCAGCTGGTGCTGGGCAAAGAAGGAAGGTTCTACATTGTGCCCCAATTTGCTTTCCCCATTGAAAGACTCCGTATTCGCAACCATGCGCAGGGCGGTGGATTTCCCGATCCCGTTGGCACCGACCAGGGCGATCTTATCCCCCCGCATAATCGTCAGCTTTGAAGCCTTCAGAATCAGCTTGTCTCCATAGCGCTTCTCCTTGATATCCATGTGCAGGATATTCTTGCCGGGAACCGTGGAAGGAGAAAATCGGAAATTGACGGTGGCAGCTTCGGACTCTGGCGGAAGGATACGTTCTATTTTCTCGAGGAGCTTGACCTTGCTCTGAACCTGTCGGGCCTTGCTGGCCTTGGCACGAAACCGGTTGATGAACCGCTCTGTGTCCAAGATCATTTTCTGCTGGTTCTCATATTCCCGCTTGTGCTGTTCGGCACGTTCCACCTTTTCCTTCAGAAAATGGGAGTAGTTTCCTTTGTACCGGTTGAACCGTTCCCGGTCTATCTCAATCGTGGTCGTAATCAGACGGTCGAGGAATTCCCGGTCGTGGGAAATGACTACAAATGCGCCTCGGAAGGTCTTCAGGTATTCCTCCAGCCAGGAGATCGAAGGGAGGTCAAGGTGGTTGGTCGGTTCGTCAAGGAGCAGAATGTCCGGCTCACCCAGCAGGAGTTGGGCAAGCATGACCCGCATCCGCCATCCACCTGAGAAATTGTTAAACGGTTGATTCTGGTCGTGGTCAGAGAATCCAAGGCCCGCAAGAATACTGGCGGCTTTGGTTTCAATCATATAGCCATCTACCGCTTCCAGCCGCTGCTGCTTGTCTGCCAATTCATGGATGAGCTTTTCATCGGTATTGAGCCGGGGGTCTGCGAGAAGATCCTCGATGTCCTGCCGCATTTGAATGGCATCTTCAAAGGCTTCCAGCGCAACCTGAATCACCGTCTTACCGCTTTCAATCGACTGCATTTCCTGGTCCAGCCACCCGATCTTCAGGTTTTTGGGCATGGATACAGTTCCTTCCGCAGCACTGACTTCCCCACAAATCAATCGAATGAGCGTCGTCTTACCCGTTCCGTTTCTTCCGACAAGACCTATCCGGTCTCCGGGTTTTATCTGCAGCGATGCATGGCGGTACAACCAACGCCCACTGAATTCGAATCCAACATTATCTAAAGTGATCACGGCGCGAATTTAGGGAATTAAATGGAGCTCATTTAAATTTGAGGTATGAATACAGATTTGATCCCCAATTTTGAGCGACTTTTTGAAGTGGTTCATGAACTGAGAGAGAAATGTCCCTGGGACCGGAAGCAAACAAAAGAATCCCTGAGGTACCTGACGATTGAGGAAACTTATGAGTTGAGTGAAGCGATCCTGCAAGATGACTGGCAGGAATTGGAAGTCGAGGTAGGGGACATCATGCTGCATGTACTTTTCTATGCCTTATTGGCAGAAGAGAAAGGGGAGTGGAGTACCGCCAGCATGTTCAAGTCACTGACTGACAAGCTCATCCGCAGGCACCCGCATATCTATGGTGATGTGCAGGCTGATACCGCTGAGAAAGTGATTGAGAACTGGGAAGAGATCAAGCAAAAAGAAAAAGAGCAGGTGGGAGCCAAGAAAAAGGTCCTCTCAGGTGTCCCTGGTGGATTGCCTTCCCTGATCAAAGCGATGCGGATCCAGGAGAAAGTAAGCAATGTGGGCTTTGACTGGGAAGAACCTGGGCAAGTATGGGAAAAGGTCAAGGAGGAAATTGGAGAATTCGAAACAGAGGTGGAAAGAGCTAAATCAGAAGGGGAGGAGAACAAGGAAAGAATGACGGCTGAATTCGGAGACATCTTATTTGCTTTGGTCAATTATGCCCGCCACCTGGACATCAATCCAGAAGATGCCCTGGAACGAACCAATCAGAAATTCAAACGTCGCTTCGAGTTCATAGAGGAGCGGGTCAATGCAGGGAACCAGGATCTGAGAGCAATGTCACTGGAAGAAATGGACTCGATTTGGGACGAAGCGAAAGCGAATGAAGCCCAATGAAGCCCAATAGGCATAAAAAAAGACCTGTCCTTTTTTCAAGAACAGGCCAACCAACTAACTAAACTAACAAACCAACTAAACTTTGTAAATGCTTCTAATTCCAATATTCAAAAAAAGAGGTTAACAAGGCAATTACATTACCCCGCAAAATCTTACATATTTCAAGGCGAATTTCCAGGCTGGAGATTGGCTAAAAACCCCTTTATTGAGGTCTAATTGGAAAAATTCATGGATTTTGTCTAATATAGTCTTTCATGTAATCTACCGAGGACCAATTGCGCATCTAAGACCCTCTTGAACTTTTATATGGATCCACTCTACAAGATAATTAAGCAGCTTTCAGAAGAAGAATTCGGAGAGATTTATCAAAATCTTACATCGAACAAGGCCGAGAAGAGTGCCTTATTCCTCAAGACAATCCGCGAAAGTGACAACCCCGTCGAGGACTTTCTCGAAAAGCAAGACATCAGCGCATCTGCTTTTTATGTATTGAAGTCCCGCCTCAACCAAAAAGTTGAGAGTTTCCTTCTGAATCGGCTCGGTGATCCTAAAATGGAGGCCATCCACAAGGTTTTTAAGGTCTATGACCTTATTTTCAACAGCCCCCGTGAGATCGCCATCACCACCCTCCGCAAGCTGGAAAAGACCATGATCGAGATGGACAACCCTCTGGTATTGATGGTTGTGTACCGTGGTCTTAAGATGCTCTACAACGACGACGAGAAAACACGTCTTGAGTACAAGAACAAGTACAACGAAGCGGTAGCCTTTTACCTCACCAGCGAGAAGGCCATCGAAGCGGTCATGGCTTTCTTCCGGACCTATGACAAATACTACCTGGGCCGCAAGAAGACAGATTACAACGAATTGATCAATATCATTGAGCGCGTCAATAACCTGGACAACCTCTATGATTCACAGCGGATATTCATTTGTAAGTCCATCATCCATCTCTTCTCCCGTCAATTCGTTGACCTTCCGGAAAGGGTACTGGATATCATGGATCCCCAGGAAGAGTCTTTTGAGAAGTGCTTCCAAATCCTTGAAAAAGGAAACGAGGACATCCTCTTCAAGAATATCAACCTGGTATTCGACTTTCTCCGTTTTGCTTATTACAACCGACAGGGAAAGTCTGATCAGGAAAGGATCTACTATGAGATTCTGGACTATAAAATCGAAGAGTTGCTGACGGACTTCAACTTTGGAATGGAATGTTCTCAGATTCTATTCTTCAAATTGGAGCGGCATATCAAGGAAGATAATATGCAGGAGCTCTTCAAAGATTATGATGAGTACCTGAGCAAGATTGACATGGAGCCTAACCGCACCGTCAGTTATGTTAACTTCTCAATATTCCAGGCTTACGTTGCTTATTATTCCGGTAATTATGACAATGCCTCACGTATACTCTACAGGTTGCGTAACCGCATCAACCTCCGGAAATCTCCGCACATGGATGCCGAGGTGAAGATTTTCCTCGCATTGACCTATGTTTTGCAGGATGAAGTGGACCTGGCCAATCAGCTCATTCTCAGCCTGCAGCGCCAATTGAAGAAAGCATACTTTGGGGACTATGACCACGGGAAGATCCTATTGAAGTTGTTGACCAATCGGTTGAGTGGCAAATCTTCCAAGCGGATACAGCAAGCGCAAAAATTACTGTCCGAGTTCAAAGAAGCCAATGTCGGCAGCAGAGCGATATTGCCTTATCTGGATCTGGAGAAAGCATTGTTCCATCGGAACAGCTAATCCCTCACTTCTCTAAATAAATAAAGCCGTTCGGAAACGAACGGCTTTATTTATTTAGAGCTGAAAGTTCTTTCAGGCGATTGTGCTAGATCGAAATCGCGCTCAGGTAACGTGCATTGAGCGGTTTGTTCAGATACTTTCGAACATAGCGGTTACTGGCCGCACGGTCAATGTCTCGCGGAGAGATTGATGATGAAAGCATGATGATTTTGCACTTTTCACGGATTGGTTCTCCAAGCTTCTCGAATTCTTCAAGAAACTGAAATCCATCCATGATGGGCATGTTGATGTCGAGGAAGATTATATCAGGCAAACTGTCAACGGATTTCTCATTCTTGGCGAGATAATCCAAAGCCTCTGTTCCGGTTTGATAAACCTGTATAGTCTCAGCAAATTTGTTTGATTCAATGATCTTCTGATTGATGATATTGTCAATTTCATCCTCATCTATCAGCATCACTAATTCGTAGGGAGCTGCCATATCAATCTGTTCTAAATAAGATGTCTTAACGCGATTACTTGGTCAAATATAGATGCTTTGGGCGCAAATTCATAGCACTATCCTTGTCTATTTATACACCAGAATGCATAACATGCTAATTAACAGCTAGTTGCACTCAGTAATTCATGCTAAAAAATGTGAATTATTTTACATTCGGCCTTATGGTGTAGGTGGGTGGAGGAGATTCTCTCGCGCTGGAATGGTGCCTAAATTGCCATTTTGGCCGATTGTCAGTTTTGTCAGTGCTTTACAATGCGTTAGGGTTACAAAGCAAATGAAAGAAATCGAGTACTATTGTAAGGGCCACTGGAAATATCTTACTATTTCCCTTTCCAGTTGGGCTTCCTCTTCTCTACAAAAGCGGACATGCCCTCCTTTTGGTCCTCAGTAGCGAATAGCAGGTAAAAGTTTTTCCTTTCAAAAAGCAAACCGTCATCCAGTGAGGTGTCAAATGCTTTCAGCACGGACTCTTTGGCGAGTTGTGCCGCAATTGGTGGCATGGCTGCCACCTGACTGGCAAGATCCATCGCTTCATCGAGGTACAACTCCGGGGGAGACACCCGGTTGATCAGTCCTGCTTCAAAGGCACGCTGGGCGGAGATAAAGGAACCGGTCAGGACCATTTCCATTGCCAAAGCTTTCCCTACGGCTCTGGTCAGCCTTTGGGTTCCACCCGCCCCAGGCATCACACCGATCTTGATCTCAGGCTGTCCAAACTTTGCCGTCTCACTGGCTACAATCATATCGCAAAGCATGGTCAGCTCACAGCCTCCACCGAGGGCAAAGCCACTCACGGCTGCAATCACCGGAGTTTTGCAGAGGCGGATGCTGTTCCACTTGCTGAACTGGTCGGTAACATGCATGTCAATGGCCGTTTTCCCTGCCATTTGCTTGATATCAGCACCAGCGGCAAAGGCCCGCTCATTGCCGGTGATCACGATACAGCGGGTATTGGAATCCTGATCCAGATGCCGGAACGCAATGACCAGTTCTTCCATTAACTCCAGACAGAGCGCATTCAATTCTTTGGGACGGTTCAAGCGGATCAGGCTGACACCTTCACGCACAGATTCCTCAACGATGATGTATTCAAATTCCATTTTAGTACGGCTTTATTATGAAAGATAAATTTAGAAAGGAAATGCCTTTTCTACTAAATATTGGGTTCTTCTCCCTCCAATATCACCTCTACACCTTCCGACATCTTCCCCATCAGGAAAGCGATGAAATGCCCCAGGATGACCGAGGTGATCAGGTCGATCGGAAAACTGTATCCTGGCAGGAGCCGAAAGAGGAAGAACAGTATTGGAGCCAACCAGAAAATATTAGGCAGTGGCTTGCTATACCGGCGCATTCGGTTCTTCACAAAGGCAAACAAGCCAAA
Source organism: uncultured Bacteroidia bacterium (assembly GCA_964352215.1). Classification (GTDB taxonomy): domain Bacteria; phylum Bacteroidota; class Bacteroidia; order J057; family JADKCL01; genus CAWUKT01. Next base: position 4,253 of record CAYGRE010000158.1, on the reverse strand, counting down.
GAAGCAGGTCATGGACCAATCGGGGAGGCTGTAGGAAGCATCCACTTGAAAAGCGGGCAAGCGTATCCCTTCCAGGGCCGCAAAATAATAGGGGGGAGGATGGCGCAGGACGCTACTCAGCAAGACCGAAGCCTGATAGGCCACCACCACGGTACCCAGGGCAAAGAAGATATTCCAGCCACCGCTTTTGGTCCGGGATTGTACCAGTAGAGCAAAAAGGAAGATAAAAAAGGGGGTCCAGAAATAGACATTGCCGAGCAAAACACTCGCATCACCGAGCCATTCCGCAAGCCAGGTATGCTGGAGCCAATTGAAGATCGCCTTGTCAGTATTGTAAATGAATTCGCCCAGACCTCCTGCCATAGCCTAGTATTGATTTAACGGCAAAAATAGATCAGTCTGGGAGAGAAAGCAGGAAGGAATTCACTTCCACCATAATTTCCCCAGACCCCGGTCACTTCCAGTCCTGCTTTTACGAACAATGCTTCAAATGCGGTTCTGTCCAGGGCCTGAACCCGTTCCTGAAAATGATGGATATGCTCAGAGTCGTCTATATGTATATCCTTCACGATGCAGCCATTCTCAACCGAACGCTGCAGGGTGAAGTGGATGCCGTCAAGCTCCTTTTCCTCGAAGGGGATCAACTCAGGGATGATCTTCTCTACATTCATAAAATCGAGCACCAGGGTACCATTCGGACGCAGCGCTTTGCGTATATTTTTCAACACCTTGAGATTGTCCTCCTGGTCGTTGAAGTATCCAAAACTGGTAAACAAGTTGAGGATATAATGGTACGAACCGGGCAGGGGCTTACGCATGTCATGGACCAGGAAGTTGAGGCCACTCTTCTTTTGTTTCAGCGCATCTGCGATGGAATCAGGAGACAAGTCCATTCCGGTTACCTTATAGCCATGCTGGTGGAGGAATACAGAATGTCTGCCGCGTCCACAGGCGAGATCGAGGAAGTGGGCATCCTTAGGTGGATTCAGAAAGGCAAGAAGTTCCTTGATAAAGGCTTCTGCTTCCCGATAATCACGATGCTGGTATAAAATCGGATAGTAGGGAGAATCAAACCACGAAGCGAACCACTCCTGTTCATTCATCACTTTGCCCCAATTGATTGGTCATCTGGGTAATCTTCTCCAATTCGTCGACAAAGATCCCAAAATGTTCCTTGCTGATGGCCCGCTTCATCAGCTTGGCCATGACCTGGATATAATGGCTGTATTTCTCATACAACCGTTTACCCTTGGGGGTGAGATCGAGGTAGACAGCACGGCGGTCCTCCTTACTGTTGACCCGCCGAACAAACTTCTGCCGTTCGATCTTGTCGATGATGCTGGTCAGGGTACTCAATTTGATATTGAATGCTTCCCCGATCTCCTTCATCTTCTTGCGACCGTGCAGGGCCACAAACTGGAGGATTTCCATTTCAAGCTCAGAGATCTTGAAATTGGCTTTGATAAATCGTTGGTGTCGCCGGAATACATCCCGCAATGCTATCAAGCTTACTTGTAGCTTTTCCAATTGATTGTCGTCGGTGCTAAGCTCGCTCATACTACAATAACCCAGTGATTGATAATCCTACTCGCTTCCTACCTACACCATTGATTGTCAATAGATTGAAAATGCTTTATGGTGTTTGCTAAAGGGCTTTAAGGGACAGTCAGCGAATAATACAAATGTAATTTATTTTGGACTTCGAAAAAATATCAGTTTCAAAAATATTCAATAATTCGCGATAAATATCCCGATTCACTTTTTCCCTGCCGCCCTGTTCTTTTATTTTGTCCTTGTCATTCGAGTCGGCTAGTAGTAATTTTCAAACTGTTTCACTGGGGATGATCCCCTGGACATCATTATCGACAATAATACATGGAAGAATTGATCAAAGGTTTCGGTGCTCAGATGCGCGAAGCCATACAAATCGGCGAAAAAGCCAAATTCACTGCCCCTGCCAATGACATTCACAATGTGGTGCTGATCGGTTTGGGTGGTTCTGCCTTTGGAGGTGAAGTCATCCTGAACTACACCCGGCAACAAATTAAGGTTCCCTACGTCATCGTCCGCGATTATGAAGTACCGGCTTTTGTTTCAGAAAACACTTTGCTGCTGGTAAGTTCATATTCCGGAAACACGGAAGAGACGCTGAGCATGTTGGAATCTGCCCTTCCTTCCAATCCCAAGGTTGCCTGTGTTACTTCTGGTGGCAAACTGAAGGGTCTGGCAGAGGAGCACGGTTGGGACCATATCATCCTGCCCGGTGGATATCCTCCCCGTTCCGCTGCCGCTTTCTCCATCATTCAGCAATTGTATGTCCTCAACGGCTACGGCCTCATCGGGGACTTTTCCAAAGACCTGGAAGAAGCTGCCAGTCTGGTAGAAAACTTTACCGACCATGAAAATGCGCGGTTCATCGCCCAGCAATTGCAAAACTCACTGCCTGTCCTGTACAGCGCACCCAATTTCGAGTCGGTTGCCATTCGCTGGCGCCAGCAGATCGAAGAAAACTCCAAGCACATCGCCTTCCACCATGTCATTCCTGAGATGAACCACAACGAGTTGGTGGGATGGAAGAATCCAAGTGGAATTCTGGAAGACACCGTGGTAGTGGTCTTCCGTTCCAACCTGGTGCACGACCGTACGAGTATCCGCATGGATATTTGCCGTGAAATCTTTGGTGACTATGCGGAAAGTGTGGTCGAAGTCACTGCAGATGGAGATGGCCATCTCGGTCAACTGTTCTTCCTGATCCACCTGGGCGACTGGGTATCTCTCTACCTGGCCGAACTCAACGATGAAGAACCTACCCCGGTAGATGTGATCGATTTCCTCAAGGGGGAATTGGCAAAAGTATAATTACAACCTTTAGTGGGTCCTTGCCGGCTTGTCTGGCAGGGACCTTTTTTCAGACATGAGAAAAGAAATCAAAATAGGTTTGACGGTCCTCGGGGGCCTGTTTCTGCTTTATCTGGTGCTCGCCTGGACCCGGAGCATGCATTTCTTTTCTGCGAATCGTGCGACTTACAAGGCTGTATTTCAAGATGTCGCTGGCCTGAAAACCGGTGATCCGGTCACGGTCTTTGGATTGCCTTCCGGAAATATCGAAGCGATTGACCTGGAAAATAATGGCGCTGTGGTGGAATTCAACCTGGACGATGATATTGTTATCGGGAAAGGAGCCGCTGCCGAAATTCGGGTCAAGGAATTGATGGGAGGGAAGCTGATCGCTTTGACTCCCGGAAATGGTGCCATGCCCCTCGGACCGGAAGATATCATCCAGGGAACGACTTCGCTCGACTTTTCCAGCGCATTTGCCAAAGCCGGGGAATTCATGGACAAGTTTGATGTGGAAGACATCGACACCCTGGTCCAAAACATCAACCGGATTGCTTCTTCATTTGCCAACGTGGCCGAGGAACTTGACTCTATGGACACCGGTCAGTTGCTGGAAGATGTCAACGCTTCGGCCAGCAGTCTGCGGGGTATCCTCAGCGATGCCGAAAACCGACGCCTGATTGCCAAAGTCGACCAGAGCCTGGGCAAGATTAACAGCCTGGCGGACAATGCCGACTCCACCCTGAATTCATTTGGCGACCTGGCCGACAATATCAATGAGAAAACCCTGCCCACAGTGGATAAAACGCTCGAGCAGATTTCCGGGATGCTGGAAGATGCGGAAGGGTTGGTCGAAACCTTGAAAGACCTGACCAAGCAGATGCAGGACCAGACCACCCTGGCCGGTCGTATTCTCTACGATCCGGAGTTGTCCAAGGAGCTGGATGCTACCCTGAAAAACCTGAATGTTACTTTGGAGCATGTTCGCACCAAGAAGATCCATGTGCGGATGTCTTTGAGCAAGAAGCAGCGGTTGTTTGATGAGAATGTAGAGGAGTAGGGCAAACACTATGAACAGTTTCGGAAATATATTTAAGATCACCTCCTTTGGGGAATCTCACGGTGCCGGTATTGGGGTGGTCGTGGATGGTTGTCCTTCAGGACTTGAACTTGACCTGATGGCGATCCAGGCCGACCTCGATCGGCGGCGTCCCGGCCAAAGCCGGATCACAACCCAGCGCAAAGAACCAGATGCTTTTGAGCTGTTGTCGGGTACGGTGGGGACGGTTACGACGGGTTCACCATTGGCTTTCTTTGTCCGCAACAAGGACCAGCGTTCCAAGGATTACGATCATATTTCGGTGTTGATACGCCCGAGGGCAGCGGATTTTTCCTCAGGTGTGATAATTTCCTTC
>CAYGRE010000157.1:0-11175 GCA_964352215.1 uncultured Bacteroidia bacterium | reverse complement strand
AATCCTATTCACAATCATCTCTATTGTTTGGGGTTCGAATCATGGCGGGTGTACAATCGGCCAATGCCTTGAGTATTGGTCGATTGTATTTTCTACTACTTTTAAATTGGCTGAAAATCAACACTGGTGAGGTTCGAACTCCCAGTAGGGTTTGATATACGAAAATTTGACAGGCAAATCCCATAAAAGAAAGAATAATACACAAAAGTCTGAGCAGAATAACACCACGTGAATTCCCCCTTCTTCATTCATTAGAGCCTTTTGGGGAACATTATTTAGGAATCAACACCAGAATTCCTTCCGTTTTAGCCCTCGGAGATTAACCTATTAAGTTGAAATCGATTTACCAAACCACTAATATTCTGGAACAATCGAAAATGAAATTATTGATAATATTTATTGATTCAGACCACAAATATTATGTTTAAGCTCTTGGGAGCTTGGTGACAATATGGCTCAATCAATGCCGAGGTAGATGCAAAAAGTCAAGATATCCTACTTGCGAATATTTATGTTTTAAAATACCCTCCAAAATGTCAGATTCTGGAAAACGACTCTTTGACCTTCTTTATATCGCAATTACAAATAGGAAATCATTCTTCGGATTGTTCCTTCTTGGGCTAATGATCTTTGTTTTCACAATTTCAGCTTATTATCTCGTAGTCTATACTGTAAAAAGCCATTACCCGGATTTCCAGTTTGATATCGGGGAAAACAATAATCTTGTTTTCAAGTCAAACTCAAAAAAAATCGTTTCTGTTTTACTGGCTGCAAATGGAGATTACAATACCCCCTGGATTAACACTGGGGTGAGCTTGGAAAAAGGCGATAAAATAAAGATTTCCGCAAGTGGAAAAATATGCCTCGCGGTTCCTCAGATGATTAATTCGGCTGATTTAGGGGTTTTACCTTCCCATCCTTGGATAGGCCCCAGAGGGATTGATCCGGACGAACGTTATCCAAGAAATGATGGCCGGAAAAGACCGAAATCCTGGGAATATAGAGTTAATCCAGATGAGTTCATGGGGCGTCTGATAGGAACAATCTCAAACGAAAAACCAAAGAATCGGCCTCAAAAGGAAAACACCTTGAGCATAGGTGAAGAATGTGAGTTTGAATCTCAAAAGAATGGGGATCTCTGGTTAGCAATAAATGATATTTGGCTTGACCGAGATGCCTTATATACTCTTATAGAGGACACTGAGAAAAGGGTAAAACAGGACACTATTCATGTACCTTACCTATCTAAGTTGAGGTACATTTTGAAACATGAATACTACAACGCATGGTTTGATGATAATGCAGGTTCTTTTATGGTCAATATTCAATTAGAGAAATAATTTCCAAGGGTTGTATCCCTCGGATTCGTGTATTTTTCATCTGTATCGCAGGATATGATATTCTTTCTATTGGTTATGGTTTTGCAGAGATCTCTGGATCTGAAGCCATAGACTTTGCCATTAAGGAAGGAGGAAACATTATTAACTTCGACAGTCAAATTGCCTACTCATTGCGTAGACAATTTACTCTTAGTTTAGTAACCCGAAATCGAGATGGGTCATATCTCCTCACCACATCCCCAAATCCTCCTCCAAGGTGTTCGAACTCCGCCCGCTGTGCTACTCCCCAATCATCAAACCATCACAGGTACTTTCTTAGTTGATAAATCCCGTTCATAGAGGTAGAGATCTATTGGTTTTCTTCTGCCAATTCCTTGATGTCTTTTTTGGTTGTAGCGGTTGACGAATGACTCGATTCCCTGGTACAGTTCCCAGCCATCATTGGCAGGATTCAGATAGATATGGCGGTGTTTAACACTCCGGAACCATCTCTCAATAAAAGCGTTATCGGTAGCCCTTCCTTTTCCATCCATGCTGATCCGGATTCCACGCTGCTTGAGAAACTCTACCCAGTGGGCACATGTGTACTGACCTCCCTGATCGGAGTTGATGATCTCCGGCTTTCCATATTTGGCTATGGTGGCCTCAAGCAATTCGGTCTGCGTTTCTTTTTCGAGGCTGTTAGATAACTGCCAGCCAACGATATATCGACTATACAGATCAATGATCGCAGTCAGATACATGAAGCCTGAAGCCATCGGGACATAGGAAATATCAATGGCCCAGGCTTGATTGGGGCGGTCTACCTCAAGATTCCTCAGCAAATAGGGATGCACATACCTGGCATGGCCCAGACGACTGAGATTCTTTTTTGGATAGATCGGCTCAATGCACATCTTCCGTAGCAGTCTCCGGATTCGTTTGACATTGTAGTTCAGCCCAAGGTCACGCAGTTCATCCTGCATCCCCAGTACTCCCAGAGTTGGATCATCCAGGAATAAGCGGTCCATCTTGCGCATCAGTTCAAGGTTCTCTTTTGATTCTCCCACAGATCGATAGTAGAGCCTGCCACGGGGAACTGAAAGAAGAGTTGCCTGACGACGCACGCTCAAACGGTGGCTACGATCAACCAAGTCACTCCGCTGCTTCACAGTCCGGCTTTCTTTAAGCTTTTTTTTAGAAAATCGTTCTCAACCTTCAACTCGCCAATCTGACGGTAAAGCTGATCCGAACTCACCTTGGGCTCCTCCTGCTTGGGTGAACTTTCAAAGGCACGGTCGGCACCTTCGATAAATTCACGCTTCCACTGAGAGATCTGGTTCGGGTGCAACTCGAAACGCTTGGCCAGCTCGCTGAGTGTCTCACGCTCCTTGAGGGCTTCAATGGCCACTTTGGCCTTGAACTTTCCACTGAATTTACGTCTGCTTCTTTTCATCTTTCATCGGTTATTATACGATTAAATTTCAACTTAACCGATGGTTCGAATTTCAGGGAGTATTACATCAAAATCCTGTCCCTGTTCCAGTACCAAATCCAGCAATTTTTCTTGTGGGTTTTCCGGGTTTTCCTTTTGGAAATTGTAAAGGGTTTTGGCAAGATTGCTATAGGCAATGTGCCATTTGCTGATTCCATTGGGCATGATTGGGACGGTTTAGTTGACAAGTGGATTTTCTTCCTTGTAAAGTAACGTAATTTTCAATCTTGAATAAAACCTTGTATGACTCGGTTCAGTGATTATTGGATCTGAATATCTTGAATTACTCTCTTCCCAAATGGGGAAATTGTTGGTCAGCTACTTTGGGAATAAAGCCTTTGCTCAAGATTTCACTTGTTGAATTGTAAACATCTCGGGCTATTTCTCAAGCTTTAGGCCACTCTCCTAAGTCTTCGATATTGAACAGAAAACCCCGCCCCATATTCAAAATCATTGGGACCAATTTCTAGATATAAGATTTTTCCAGACATTCTTCTATTGGTTACATTTCTAAGCGGGTTTTTGCCAATTGGATTGCTTTGTTCAATTTCTCCTCCAACAGATGTCTGGGAGGCAAGGTTGTAATGTATTCAGCTACCCTGATATTTCCCTTTTCCAATTGTAGGAGCTCAATTTTCTCATTTGATTTTTCGGCACATAGAATTAGGCCAATTGGAGTTTCTTCACCTGCCTTCATTTCATACTTTTCCAGCCATCTTAAATACAACTCCATCTGTCCCTTATCCCTGGCTTGAAATCTTCCCAGTTTCAGATCAATGACAAGTAACCGTCGCAATCCACGGTGATAAAAGAGTAGATCGATGTAGTGATCCTCATTGTCAATGGAGATACGTTTTTGCCGGGCAATAAATGCAAAATCGCTTCCTAGTTCACCAAGAAATTGTTGTAATTCAGTCAGGATTGCTGACTCAAGGTCCTCTTCACTAAATGTATCCTTCAAATTCAGGAAGTCGAGCACATAAGGATCTCTGAAGATTAGATCTGGACTTATTTCACCAGTCTCTTTCAGCTTCGTAAGTTCTTCGGAAATCAATTCCTCAGGTCTTTTCGAAATGGCTGTTCGCTCAAAGAGCATTGACTGGATCTTCTCAGATAAAGTTCTTGTATTCCAACCTTCTCGAATACTCAATAATGTATAGAACTCCCTTTTTAGGGGGTCATCAACATATATGAGGGTTCTGAAATGCGTCCAACTCAATTGTCTACTCAGTGCGTAGACAATCTGTTCATCAGGAAAAGTCTCCGCAATGCGTAGACAATGTAAAAGGTTTGCTTTTTTATACCCTTTCCCAAATTCTGCGGTTAAACTCCTGCTAAGATTGACAATAATTTCTTTGCCGTATTCCCCTCTTTCTCCTTCCAGAATGTGTTTGGAGATCATATAACCTATTTTCCAATTCATAATGACCAGGGCCGAATTTACCGTCTTAGCAGTTCGGCTCCTTGCCTCAAGAATAAGGTCACGGATTTGGACAAATAATTGACCTTCATCCCCCAGAAATGGCGTTAATTCTTCCACGTTTTAAAAATAGCATAATTGGTAGCCAAAATCTTTTTAAAATGAACTGCGTGGAATACACAACAAAAACTGCAAGACCTCACCACATCCCCAAATCCTCCTCCAAGGTGTCTATGGTGTTCGAACTTCGCACACTCCGGTGTGCAAAGCCCAAGGTTTCAAAAAGCCTTGGGCTTTTGTCATCCAATTTTCTCTCATAAAGACTAGATCTCAGTGGAAGCAGTTTTTCATTTTCTCTGATTCCGTATTTTTACTTGATGATCAAATGGCAAGACCATATTCATTCTGATCCTGATGTAATTTCTTTTGCCAATTAAGGAAGGAAGAACAAGCATCATTTTAGTTCAACAATGGTATTGTCGCCAAAATCCAAAGACATATCTCAAAGACACCACACAAAACCCTAACCAAACCGCATAAAAAAGGCTCTAACCAACCCAATCACATCCTCCTTTGCTTCATACATGCCCATGTGACCAACCCCGGCCAACCGGGCTACTTTCACTTCCGGCCAGCCCTCAAATTCCAGGGCGCTACGGGCAGGGGAGACCAGTCCGTCTTCTTCTCCGATCACATACAGGGTGGGAATTCCGCTGGCCCTCAGGGCTGTGATGCACGAAGGACGGTCCCGCATGGCTATGGTAAGTGCCCTTACCGCTCTCAAATCAACCCCGGAAGTGATCTCACGCAAGCTTGATTTCCATTCTTCAAGAGGTCTGGAAGCTGACGGGAGCCTGGAACCAGCCTCATCGCCACCTCCTTCCGCCTCCTCCCTGCCCGGATCATAAAACAGGGAATCCACAAAAGCTTTCAGGAATGGTTCCAAGCCATACTGCCCAATAAATTTCAGGCTTTTGTCCCGGTTAACCCGTCTTGCTGGAGGGTCATCCAATGCGGTGGCATGCAACATGCAAATGCCATGCAACCGTTCCGGGTGACGGGCTGCCACCGATGCTGCGATATACCCACCCAGGCTGTGCCCAAGCAAAAAACAGGAATCGACCCCGATCTGATCCAGAAACCGGACCAACCAATCGGCACATTCGGAAATGGTATTCAAGGTGGGATCCCAGGGCAGGCCGGCGTGACCGGGCAAAGTCGGGCGGAGGATTCGGAAATCCTGAGAGAGTTCGGGGAGGAGGCCATCGAAGATGGCGGGAGACTCACAAAAACCATGAAGGAGCAGAACCACTGGTCCTGCTCCTTCATCTTGATATACAAATGTAGATGGGTCTGACAAAAGGGATCAGATAGAACCCTGTACTTCTGCGGTGAGGCCGCGGTCCAACAATGCAACGCACCGATCTATCATCTCACCTTTCGGACCACTCTTAATGGTGTATTTACCTTTGAAATGAACAATCCAGGCACACTGTTCTGCCTGCTCCGAGGAGTGCTCACATACATCAACCAGACTTTTTATAACCCAGTCGAAAGAATTGTATTCATCGTTGAATAGAACGATCTGGTACAGATCAGTGAGCGTCGGATTTTGAACCGTTGCAGTAAGTTCTTTAGTCATGTTACTAAAAATAAGGTATTAGGGCCTCACAATGTAAAGATCAAATATAGCCAGAAGAGCTGAGAAAATCAACGACTATTCAGTGAATAATGTCCTTCCTGAGGCACTCAAGGGCATTTCCCTGACGTGTGCCCGACTATTCATCATCAGCAGCTTTGAGAACGAAATATTCAAGGTCTCTCAGGTCGGAAGCCCAGGCCGGAATCGCGGTTATGCGGGTCTCGCCAACATCAATGTAACGGAGGTAGGTGCAATAGCGAAGGTCTTCCGGCAAATTGTACAAATCGGGGTTCCCCGCCAGGTTGAGAACTTGCAGGAACTCACACCTGGAAAGGTTGCCGGTAACGGAGGTGATGCGGTTTCCCTGGGCAGAAAATTCGACAAGTCGGACCAGGTCGCCGATTTCAGGGGGAACGTTGGAGATCTTATTTGAGTCCACCCTTAAGACTTCTAAGAGTTTGAAGTCTTCCACCACAAAGGCGAGACTCACCAGGGCATTGCTGCTGAGGGACAGCACCCGAAGGTTACGGAGGTTGGACATCTGTGGAGGTAGCTGGGGAATCTCATTGCCATCCAGGTAGAGTTCCTGAAGAAACCTAAAGCCTCCGATGGTGCCGTCCAGGCGGTAGATAAAATTGTCCTGCATGGACAAGACCCTGAGGTTGGGACAGAGCTGCGCCAGTTCCGCGGGGACATCGGAAAATTTATTGCCATCCAGTAAGAGGACTTCTACCGATGCATCCAGGTCCCATTGAGGAAGCTGGGCAATGGCGCGGTCTCTGAGGTCTACCACCCGGCCCGTCCGGGAAAGCACATGCCGCCATTCCGCATAGCTCTGTGCCTGAGCCATACTGCCCAGCGTCAATAGCAATACCATAAGGATCTTTCCCATCTGGTAAAGGTACCATGTTTCATGTATTCATCCCTGGGTAAAAAATGATGCCCTCCCAGGTCGAAAATCGGTGCCCTCCCAGGTCGAAAATGGTGCCCTCCCAGGTCGGAAATCGGTGCCCTCCCAGGATGAAATTCTGAGCTATGATCTGGAGGGTAAAAATCACCCCTCCCATTGATCCCCGATTCAGACCCGTTCACCATTGGAATCCATCCGCTCACCCAACATCGGCTAACCTCCTTGATCGAAAGAAGTATCTTTGAACAATAGTAATTCGATAATGAAATGATTTTACCTAAGCGATATCCTATGGACCGGAGTACCGGTCATCCGGTTTTTCCGGGCCAACCAACTTAGCTATTAGCATGACTAATTAATCATGTCAATTTCGGCCCGGGACCAGCAGTTCCGGGCTTTTTTTATGCCTGACAACGAACTGACTGACAACGACTGGATCGGCTGACCCCCCCAATAAAAGGAGGCAACAATATGAAAGCGACATCTGACAAATGCAGAGACCACCGCGCGTTCTGACCATACTGTGAGTACGGACAGCCGTAGAAGTCGATGCGACTGCTCAAGAAGCTGATCGGTAGATTTTTTCCTATCTTTCCCCCGCTAAAAACTCCTTATCTGAACATTGGCTATGAAAACGATGAAGTCTCATTTTCTGGTACCCGGATTCCTGTACTGCCTCTTTTTGATCTCATGCGGTGGAAATCCGGCCTGGACCCGCGATGGTGAATCTGAAGATGCTGCCATCCAATTGGCAGAGAAAACCTGTCAGTGCATCTATGATGTGCTCGACGCGCAGGAAAATATCAGCGCTTCCGGGGTGGTAGATGAAGCCGCGGATTGGGCATTGGCCTTGCAAGGAAATACCGACGAGGAAAAGATCGTGGAAACCATGAAAATCTTTGACATGAATCCCACCTTGTCCGTCCTGGTCGATGAAAGCGAATGCATGGAGCCGATCGAAGAGGAGATGTTTGAAAAAGGAATCACCTTCGAAAAGATGAAAGCCATGCTGGATCAGAATTGCTCCCTGGGAATGTTCTATAATTAAAAAGGCCAGTTAAGCCTGTCAAGTTCGACTGTCAGGATCGACTGTCAGGATCGTCCGCCAACATCGTCTACCAGCAAAGCTTTCAAGCAAAGAAAGTTCCCACTAAAAAATTAGCCAGGAAAAAGATCGAGGGAAGTGCAACCCCGCCATCAAAGAGATGTCTTTAGTACGTAAAACATCTTGAATATGGCACAGCTAAAATTAAATATGCAGGAGGACTTGATCGCAAGGTTGCGGGAAAATGACCAGGGAGCGCAGTTTGAGGCCTATCAACTGTACTGCAAAGCCATGTACAATACCGCCCTGAGGATTGTCCAGAATGAAGCAGAAGCAGAGGATGTCCTGCAGGAAGCATTTTTAGCTGCCTTTACCAAGATCGACCGCTACCACGGCACAGCCACTTTCGGCGCATGGCTGAAACGCATTGTGGTAAACAAATCCCTCAATGTAATTGCCAAGAGAAAAGTATCCTTTGTTGGTGTAGATGAAGCACCCCTGGAAAATTATGCTTCCGGGCAGGATGAAGATGAAACTCCGGTATGGAATGTAGATCAGGTTCACCGTGCAATCTCTACTTTGCCAGACGGTTACCGGGTCGTTTTCAGCCTCTACTTACTGGAAGGGTATGACCACCGTGAGATTGCCGAAGTCCTCGGCATCACTGAAGGAGGGTCCAAGTCCCAGTACAACCGCGCCAAAAAGAAACTGAGAAATATTTTAATAGAACAGTCTTATGTCTGATCCACTAGAAAAGTTCATTCGGAACAACCGGGACAAGCTCGACCAAAACGCTCCCGGTTCCGATCTCTGGAACAATATCCAGAACGGACTTGCTCAAAACGCTGCCGGGGCCGGCGCTGGAGGTGCCTCTGGGGCAGCTGCTAAAACCGGGCTTGCCGCCAAACTCGGACAGCTTTCCACCGTTTGGAAGATCACCGCAGCCGCCCTGGCCACCCTCGCAGTCTGTGCAACCATCTACTTCGCTACCGCCACCGGCGATGCAAGCACCGAAGAGATGGCCAGCACCGAGAATGCTGAGCCTACGCCTCCGACCGGCAACGATCTGATCCTCCCGGTTGATGACCCCACTCCATTGGTCAACCCCCCACTGCCGGAAGCCGACGTTCCCTTCGGAACCTTCACCATCAATGCCCGCAAAGGCGGCTCATGGGAAGGCCCCAACGGAACCATCATCGAAGTTCCGAAGAACATCTTTGTCGACGCCGACGGGCAGCCCGTCAAAGGAGACGTCAACATCCACTACCGTGAATTCCACGATGCCGCTGACATCATCCTCTCCGGGATCACCATGAAGTACAACGACGAAGGCACCATCCGCGACTTCCAGACCGCAGGGATGATGGAAATCCAGGGATCTCAGGAAGGCGAAGCTGTCTTCATCCGCGAAGGAGAAGAGATTCAGATCAGCATGGCCTCCTTCACCGAAGAAGATGACTATGGCCTCTACTTCCTCGACCCGGAAAAGGGGTGGGAAGACATCGGCAAAGCGACCCTGGAAAACAACAAAGACAAGAAGCGGAAAATCCAACAGGTGGCACAACTACCTCCTGAACCACGCAAACCACTGGTCGTTACTGCTGAGGACGGCGGCATCGGATTCAATGTAGACTACAGCCAATTCCCGGAACTGAAGCCCTTCAAAGGCCTGAAGTGGAAGCCCCTCGATCAGAAGTATGCCGATGACAACGAATGGGCCTTGACCAAAACCTGGTCTAAAATCAGCCTCGAAGAGGTAGACAAAGAAAACCTCGCATACCGCCTCGTGCTTGGCCACCGCAAAGGCAATTTTGAACTGGACGTTACCCCCATGTTCAACAAAGAGGACCATGCCAAAGAAATGGCCAAATTTGAAAAGAAGCTCCAGCGTTTCAACAAGATCAAAAAGGACCGCGAGTCGAGATTGGCCCTCCTGAACGCCCAGGCTGATGTGCGCCGCTCCTTTGGCATCGCAGGATTTGGCATCTACAACTGTGACCGCGTCTTCAGGAATCCAAAAACATGGACCCTGAAGGTCGAGATGGAGATGCCCACAGACTTCCAGGGCTTAACCGACAATGAGCTGGATGTCTACCACATCACCCGCGATAACAGAACGGTTATTCCGTATGTGAAGGAGGACCTGAAAGTTTTCAAATACCTTCCCGACGAGCAGAACTACCTGGTAGTATTGTTCCCCGACCGGACCATTGGAGTAGTCAAGCCGCAGGATTTTGAAAATGTGGAATTTGATAATTCTGAGAATGTTCTGAACAGCCACACCTTTAAGGTTCAGCAAGTAGCACACAAGGTCAACAATGCCGCAGACCTGAGATATGCCTTGAAAATGTAGTGACCCCTGGCAGGTCAATCAGACTCAAGGATTCAGGGCAAACCAACCAACCACGATGGATTCAGGGACGCCACGATCAGATTCCGCAGACGATTGATTCGACGTTCTAAAATCCAAAACAGCTCCGGAAGCTGGCCGCAAGGCCGGCTTCCTTCGGGCTTAGAGAAAAAACCGCTAAATTCCCTATTGATTATCCCAAAGAGATTACCCAACAGATTCTATGCTTCAAGACTACCCTTAATTCATCCTATCCCAATTTAGTCCGTGAGAAGAAGCGTTATTCATATCATGATCGGTTTGTTGATCCTGGTCAGTGGCCTCCCGCTTCAAAGCCAGGTATTTCCAGTTAAGGTGGATCGCAAATGGGGATTGATCGACAACCAGGGAAATCTGTTGACCCTTCCCAGCTACCAGGCCATTCACCGAATTGCGGGGGACCATGCTGTTGTCGTGCTGGATGATAAATACGGGCTTCTCAACAGTGCAGGCAAAGAAGTTATTCCTCCTACATACACCTTTCTCAGAGAACTCAGTGATGACCTGGTCCTGCTCAACCAGGGCGGACAATGTGAAGATGGTGACTGTGAAGGCGGGAAATGGGGCATCGCTCACTTATCCAGCGAAACCCTGATCGAACCCCGGTTTGATTTCATTGGCCGCTTCGATGAATTTGGCTTTGCGAAGGTCAATATTGGCGGTAAATGTGATTATGAAGATTGTGAAGGGGGAGTCTGGGGCCTGCTGGACACCTTAGGGAGAATCAGGATTGAGCCGGCCTATCAAAGCGTAGCCTTCTACCAAAGTTTTGCCAACAATCGCCGCCTGGAAGCATTCATTGAATCCGATTCGGGGATGGGTTTATTCGATTTGACCAGAGACACCATCTCTATTCCCCCCATTTACCAGGAACTGCGGCGGGTAGGCCAGAACCGCCTGGCCATGCAAACCGAAGATCGTTTCGGGGTCGTTGACAATCTCAACCAACCGATTA
>CAYGRE010000156.1:0-11199 GCA_964352215.1 uncultured Bacteroidia bacterium | reverse complement strand
AACCATTAACTGAACTCCGCTTTCCGGGTCATATCCATAACGCAGTTCAGCAATATTGGATTGAAATTCTGTCCCATCTTGGTCAATCTGCCGGAGTCGGTAAAACAATTGCCCCTGGGATGGGAAATAGTCAATGAAGGAATAAGGGGTTGGAGAAGTGCTGTAACCTGCAGCCCTTTGGGTGCCTATCTCTTCGAATTCATTGTCAACCGCATCTTTTCGCTCAATGATGAAATGTGAGGAGTTGAGTTCATGCTCAGTGGACCAGTTCAACCGGACCTGTTCGCCCGCCCAGGCAGCCGTCAAAGGAGATTGGAAATAGACTGGAAGAATGGTTGGGGTGGAAGGGGTGCATTCATTCCACACTGAATCGACAATTCCACCACCGTAAGGCCAGGAAACACCGTCTCCACTGCTGTTCCCAGTGCCACCACCTGGGCAAACCAAGGTAGAACATGGGGTGTATTCATATTGGAAGTCACAGGGGGCACCCCCGGTGAGGTTCGAGAAATTAGCCCGGAAATACCGGGGATCAGACCCATTGGTTGCACAATCGATGCAATTCTTGAAGTTTCCAATTTCCACCCAATTGGGGTCGGTGGTGAAGACCACCCAGATAGGTGATTGGCCACACCAGGCAGAAAAGTCATAGGTGTAATCGGGATTGGACCTCATCAACATAAAAGCAGTGTTCGGAGGGATCATCTCATTGTTGTAAGCATCCACAAAAATGCTGCATCCGGCAAATTGATTGAGGGAGTCAACATAGGCAGAATTCGAAGTGAATCCATTGGAATATGACGTGGTTGGGGGAATATTCCCGTCATAAGTAATATTGAAGTCCGGGTACCTGAGGGGAATGGAGTAATCCCCGGAATTGAAGAATAGAATCTCATTCCGGCCTTCGGAACTGCCACAAGCATCGATCACCGAGCCATTCAGGTTGGGACACCGGGTACATGAACTGCTGATGTACATATTTCCGGAAGTACCAGAGATACTCCCATCGGATGCAGAAAAAGAATAGGCATCGAGTGCGTCAACAGACAGTCCGTTCAAGGTGGCAACCCCATTGACAAATGATGCCGACAAGGTCCCACTCAAATTGCCGGAGCCACTGGCCAGGGAAATGGTTACACTTCCCGAATAGGAGGGAGCTACCGTTCCCGAGCCATTGGTAGCCGCAATGACCAATTGAAAAGCCTGCCCTGTCAAGATACACCCGCTGGGAACTTCCGTGAAGGTCAATTGAGTTGCGACAATTGCGCCACATGCACCATTGAAAGATTGACCAGTATTGGTCGCATTGTGGGTGGATGGGCCGGTGGTCCAGGTAAAATCAGTATACACGCTTCCGTTGCCGGTAAGTTGTGCAGAATTCCCAATGGGAGTGCTGCTGCTTTCTGAAACAGGCAGGCTGTCAGCAGTCATACCTGAAGCATCTCCGTTTGCCGCGGTAAATACACCTTCGTAACTCAGAAGCTGTAGTACAGACAGCGAACCACTACTGCCGCACAAGGCCGGATCATATACCAAAGCAAAACCATCCGGGGCTCCGTTTTGCAAAGAGCCGGGAAACCAAACTGACCCATACCCATTGCATATATCCGGAATGGTTCCGGACAGGGTCATGGTGTTGGACACATTTCCAGTCGAGCCATTGTACAAAAGTATCTTGTAGCAGGAGAGATCGGTTCCAGCTGGCCCGGATATTTCGAGACCTTCATCCTGATCAGTTCCGGCATTGTCGTAGTGAAATTCATTGATGAAAACGGTCTGCGCTTCACTCAATGAAAATATCAAAGAGAAGAGGAGGAGTAATTGGGCAATTTTAGCGGCCATTTTAAAGCGAATAATGAGGTCAGTTAAACAGCGCTTGTATCGGTTTTATACAGCAAAATAAATTACCTAAATCTGAATGGTAGACAAAACCCTCCATTGTGGATAAGGCTGGGGATTGTGAATACTGGATGTTAATTCGAGGTATTTACCATAGCGCCAGCAGGCAAGAAATGGTGGCAGGATGGTAAATTGATTTCGTACTTATCGGTTGAAATGATCGAAGAGAAGGCAGGTTCTTACGAAAAGTAAAATAAAAATAGAAGGGATAATACGTTCACTAAGTGCTGCTTAGGGTGTGGAAAACAAATTACTTTTTTTACCCGTGACCAGCGTTGCTTCCTGATGAATTTTCTGAGATTGACGGGATTGGGACTTTTTCGTAGTGAATTATGTTGTTTATTTGTGTAAGGAATCTTGAACATGAACCAATCATCAGTTTTTGTGGTTGAGATAACAATACTGGGTAGTACAATAAACGGTTATGATTAGAAAATTTACAATTCTCGCATGTGGTGTACTGTTTTTTATGGGTCTGAACGCGCAACAATTTCCCTGGCAAGGTAGAGTCGCAGACATCAAAATAGATCCATCCAATGGCCTGCCCGAGTTCATGCGGTTTTACCCGGATCAAGCTATTACTGCTGCTGAATTTTATGATTTCATGCGCTCTAGCCTTCAACTCCGTGAGCGTGATTCCTTTCTCTTCGAAAGGATGGAAGAAGATCAACTCGGATACAAGCACCTGAAATTCCAGATGACCCATCAGGGATATCCCATCGAAGGCGCAGTGTTCAAAGCCCATACCCTCGACGGATTGGTAATGTCCGTCAATGGCGATTTCTATCAAATGACCCACAGTCCTCAAAACCTGTTACAAGAAAGCAGCGCTTTCCAGATTGCACTCAACCATATAGGTGCGGATGTTTACAAGTGGGAAAATTCGCAGGAAGAACAATGGTTGAAGCACCATGAGAACAACCCAAATGCGACTTATATGCCTGCTGGTGACTTGGTCTACATGATCAATACGTTGGGTACGACTTCTGATGAATACCGTTTGGCTTACCGATTTGATGTTTACGCTGAGTCACCCATGAGTCGGCAGTACGTATATGTGGATGCGGAAAATGGAGAAGTGATCTTCGTTCACAATATGATTCACACCGTTGACGATCCCGGCCTTGCTTTTACCCGCTATTCAGGGATCGTCCCCATCATTTCCGATTTCAATGGCAGCGATTACACCCTTTATGAATCCGGTAGAGGAGCAATAGTGGAAACCTATGACATGAACAATACTACCAGTTACAACCAGGCCATCGACTTTGTCGATGATGACAATTTCTGGGATACCCTGGATGTGGCCCAGGTTGTCGGTGGCACCGATGCCCACTGGGGGGCTGAGATGACTTACGATTACTTTTTTCAAAAACACGGACGCAGTTCCTTTGATGGTTTCGGTGCACCGCTTACCAGTTTTGTAAACTACAGCAATGGTTACCAGAATGCTTTTTGGAATGGTCAGGTTATGACTTATGGTGCCGGTGGTGGCAATACTCGTCCATTTTCCAGCCTGGACGTTTGTGGACACGAGTTTACCCATGGACTGACCAGTAATTCCTCTGGATTGATCTACCAGGATGAGTCAGGTGCCCTGAATGAATCCTTTTCAGACATCTTTGGAGTTGCCATCGAATTCTTCGCCCGTCCCGACAATGCCAATTGGCTGATTGGAGAAGATATTGGTGGCATCCGAAGTCTCTCTAATCCAAGCGCCTACCAGGACCCTGATACCTACCATGGATCAAACTGGTGGTTTGGTGCTGGTGACAATGGAGGCGTACACACCAACAGTGGAGTTCAGAACTTCTGGTACTATCTACTGACGGTGGGGGGAAATGGGACCAACGACAACGGCGACGCATATAGCGTGAGTGGCCTCGGTATCGAAAAGGCTTCTGCGATTGCCTTCCGGAACAATACCGTCTACCTCAACCCCAATTCCAACTACGACGATGCCAGATTCTACGCCATCCAGTCGGCCATAGACCTGTACGGAGAGTGCTCCAATGAAATGATCCAGACATTCAATGCCTGGGCAGCGGTAGGAGTGGGGCAACCCTTCACCGGTAACTTGAGCGCCTCTTTTGTCTCTTACGATTCGACCTCATGCTCATTCCCCTTTGAAGTTGAGTTTTTGAATACCACTACTTCAGGGATCAGTTACTTCTGGGATTTCGGCGATGGCACCACCAGCACCGATGTATCCCCAACCCACACCTATTTCAACCAAGGCACCTATGATGTGAAACTGGTTGCCTATGGCTGTAGCACAGAAGTGGATTCTTCCATCCGAGCAGCCCAGGTTATCATTGACAATTCTCTTCCTTGTAATATCAACCTGCCTTCCAATGACAGCGTCGTTCTGACCTCATGTACAGGAAATCTGTATGATTCTGGAGGAGGACTTAATTACCTCAATAACAACCGTAGTAAAGTAGTAATTGCCCCTACTTCCGGTGGACCCGTTTCCCTTCAGTTCCAAACCTTCAACTATGCCGCCGGTGATTATATTGCCATCTACGACGGTCCCGAAGACCCTGCCAACTTGATCGGAAACTTTTTTGGCACGACCAATCCGGGCACCATCGTATCCACGGGAAATGAATTGACACTGGTTGAAAGCACCAATAACTTTAACAACCGTGAAGGCTTTTTTGCAACGTGGAGTTGTACGGTGGCAAATGACGAGTCTGTCTCAGGCAACGACCTGAATGTCTGGCCAAACCCATTTACAGATCAGTTCCAACTGCGGTTTGTTGGGTCAACCATTGATGACCTGAATCTTGAGGTCATCGACATGCAAGGAAAAATCATGTTTGCCAAAGAATTTGCCGGTACCGATCTAATCAATGATGTAATAGAATTGAGTAAACTGCCTGCCGGGTTCTATTTCCTGCGTATTGCAAGTAGTACCTTTAACCAAACCGTTAAATTGGAAAAGTACTAAGTGTTCGGAATATATTCTAAAAAATCACCCCCGCAGAAAACTCTGCTGGGGTGATTTTTTCAATGCACTTAGGTTAGTAAGGATCAACAATTACTTGACTCTCTCTGTGAAAATCTCGTCAATCCAATTTGCAATAATGATCTTGATACGCTTAAATGCATTTTATAAGTGTGGGCGTTGGCTTTATAAGTGTATAGAGTAACCAGTTTTATGAGAGTCTTTTGAAAGCAAAATAAAGGTTGTGAACCACGATTAAAGTTCGACATATCCATTCCTGAGGGCATAACGAATCATACCAGCCGTATTCCGGACGTTTAATTTTCGCAATAGATTCTTACGATGAGTGTCGACGGTTCTCCGACTGATTCCCAGGAGGTTGGCTATCTCAGGATTGGTGTATTCGTCGTAAATCAGACGAAGGATTTGAAGTTCTCGTTTGGTGATAGAAGAAGCGCCTTCTTTTTGACCACGAGGACGATTCGGATTCGATCCATTCCCATGAATTCCCCCAAAGGGCTCCTCAACATAGATTTTCCCATTCGCAATCTGATGGATCGCAGGAACCAGCATTTCCTTGACTCGGCTGAGTGGAATATACCCGCTCGCACCAGTATCCATCAATTCTTCAAGACTGTGGATCTCCGTACATTTTGGAAGGAGTAATATCCTCGAATTAGGAAATTCCGTTCGGATAAATCTGGAGGTAGAAGTCCAGTGAAGATCATCAGAATAAGGTTTCCCTTTTGCAATGCCCAAAATAACGACGTCAATCTGGACTCTCGAAAGGGCTTTACCTAAATCTGTTTTATTACCAACTTCCAGGATTAGATGGAAGAGGGAATCTGGAGAAAGAAGGCTTCGAACACCCAATCGAAAGACAGGGTTTGAATCAGCGATCAATATGTCAAAGCTTCCATTTTCAATTGAACTCATTTAAAGAAGTCAGTAAGTTTAGCATTTCTGAAAAAAGCAACAGAGGGAAAACTCATTTCCCTTCCATTATACCTGGTACAGATTCGGATTTGGCTTGATCAAAAAATTTCATTCTCATAGTTGGTTGGGCGTAAATTATGATTACCCTTATACAATCCAAACGATAAACTTTAATCCTTTTGAGAATCTACTCCAAAAACAGTATGATAATTTTCACTTTGGTGTGTTGTTAGGCAAATCATTACCTTAGTGTCGATGTAACACGACAAAATTTCTGATTATGAAGCTTATTCCAAATCTTTCAGTAATTCTCATCCTGCTTACCCTTTCATTAGCAGCCAAGGGACAGGTACTTGACATCACGCTGGACGCCAATCAACTGCAAAATGCGGACTGTTGGCTGAACCAGGGGAGTGTAGCAGATGATAAAGTGTATATCCATGCCGGAGCCTGTTCATCCGGTTCCAGCGCCTGCACCGCAGGAATTGCTCCCTCCGGATCGACTTCCTGGGAACATGTCATCGGAAATTGGGGTATGGATGACGGGGTAGGATTGATGAATTATGCCGGAAATGGTATCTGGAACATACAGATCGATGTTCAGAATTATTTTGCCTCTGCCGGATTTCCAAGTGGTGGAACCGCACATGTAATCGGCCTTGTATTCAGATCCAAAGACGGGACATATACTGCAAAAGACGACCAGTGTGGGGATATTTTTATAGTAGATATCAATACTGGAAGCCCCAAAGCTATTCAGGGAACTACCCAAATTCCCTTTGCTCCAGTAACGGTCTCGGTCGCCACTTCAGCTCCGGAACCTCAAAAAGTCAAAGGGTTCTCCCTCTTCCCCAATCCAAGCAAGGGAAGTTTTCAAATGGCTTATGAAACAGGAAACCGGATAGAGCAGTTGAGAGTGTCTGTTTTCAATACCCTGGGGCAGGAAGTAGCAACACTATTTAACGGTGTTCAAAACCCGGGAGAACACCAGTTCAATTGGGAAACGGACCAGTCAGGAATGTATTATGTCATCCTTAGGGATGGGAGCGAGGTACTCCTGAGCGAAAAAGTATTGGTGCAAAATTAAGCATTCGGATTTATGACTCACTTCAGGTTACTGGCAAAAGGGCTTTTATTGGCCTTTTGCGCAATTCCTTTTCTTGCTCTAAAAGGCCAGCCGGTCAGTTGGACCCCGGCTTATCCTACCGTGGACGATTCGATTACGATTGTATTTGATGCCAACCAGCCAGGTGGCAATGGGCTAATTGGGGTATCCCAGGTCTTCGCCCATACCGGAATCATCAATCAGTATTCTACCGACCTTTCTGATTGGCAGCACCAACCCAGCCTTTGGGATTCCGGCGCGGACCCCTATATCCAAATGACTAGTCTGGGAAATGAACGTCATGAAATCAGAATGCGTCCCACCAATTTCTATGGGATCGGCCAGGGAGAAGAGGTCAGAGCCCTCAATTTTGTATTCAGAAATGAGTTTGGAACTCAGGTCGGCACCAATGCCAACGGATCAGACATCTTTATCCCAATTTATCCTGCATCTTCCTTTTGCGCCATCTTTGCCAAACCACTGGAAATTCCTGAGGTTTTGAGCCTCAATGACAACCTGGACATTGAGATCAGAAGCAACCAGCCCAGCAATATTGAAGTGTTCAAAGATGGGGTGTCGATCGGACAATCTTCCGGAATGACCCAATCCTACTCACTTTCTATCCCCAATTCGCAGTATGGCAACTTTAAATTGAGTTTTATTGCGAACAATGGTTCAACGACCTATGGTGACACCACCTATTTCGTAGTCCAACCACCTACCAATATTGCCAATCTACCTACCGGACTGCGGGATGGAATCAATTATGTCAGCAACACAAACGTCGTATTCTCACTGTTGGCTCCTAACAAAGGCTATGCCTACCTGATCGGTCCCTGGTCGGATTGGGAAATGGACCCCGACTACCTGATGAACAAGACACCGGACGGAAACCGATTCTGGATTGAGTTGACCAACCTCACCCCCGGACAGGAGTATGCATTCCAGTATTTTATTGACCACAAAGTCAAAATAGGAGACCCTTATGCTGAGTTGGTCCTGGATCCCTTCAACGATACCGGGGTGAATAGTTTTGTATTCCCCAATTTGATGCCCTATCCACATGGCAAAACCACAGGTCTGGTAACCGTCATGCAACCCGGTGCCCCCGCATTCAATTGGCAAAACAACAATTTCACCCGGCCAGACAACCGGGACCTGGTCATCTATGAACTGCTGGTGAGGGATTTTGTAATCCGACACGATTACAGCACCGTTCAGGATTCGCTGGATTACCTTCAGAACCTCGGCATCAATGCCATCGAACTTATGCCAATCAATGAATTTGATGGCAATGACAGTTGGGGATACGGTCCTGCCTATTATTTCGCCCCCGATAAATATTACGGGACCAAAGAGAAGTTGCAAACTTTTATTGATGCATGCCATTCCAGAGGGATTGCCGTCATTCTGGATGTAGTCTTCAACCATTCCTTCAGCCAGAGCCCCTTGGTTCAATTGTATTACGATAAAAATACCGACAAGGTCACGGGTGACAATCCCTGGTACAATATCGAGGCACCTCACCCATTGGGACTTGGCTATGACTTTGACCATGGATCAGGCTACACCCAAGCATTTGTCGATAGTGTTCTGGCCTTTTGGGCAGAAGAATACAGGGTCGACGGGTTTAGATTTGACTTGTCCAAAGGATTTACCAATAAAAGCACCTCAAATCTGCCAGACTGGAGTGATCGGGACCAGGACCGCATCAATTATTTGAAGCGGTACGCCGATGAATACTGGAACAACCATGGGGGATATCTTATCCTGGAGCATTTTGCCGACAACGACGAGGAGACCGAATTGGCAGGGCATGGATTTATGTTCTGGGGAAATGCCAACCATGAGTACAGTCAGGGGGCCATGGGCTATGAAGACCAATCGGATTTCAACTTCCCCATGTCTTACCAGACCAGAGGATGGCCCTTCCATAATCTGATTGGTTTTATGGAAAGCCACGACGAAGAGCGGTTGATGTTCAACAATGTCTCCTTTGGTAACGCCTTCAATTCCAGCCATGACTGTAGCGATACAACTGTCGCCTTGGAGCGTATGGAAATGGCTGCCGCGCTGTTCTTCACCATTCCCGGACCCAAAATGATCTGGCAATTTGGAGAATTTGGCTATGATTATTCCATCGACTTTGGTGGAAGAACGAGTCCTAAACCAGTGCGATGGGACTACCTCCAGGATCCCCGCCGTGAAAGACTCATGAAGGTCTACGCGGCTTTGATCAAGCTCAAGACCGATTACCCCGGCACCTTTCAGAGCAATTCCTATGACATCTCTGCCTGGGGCAAACAAAAGCAAGTTCATGTAAATGCAAGCATGAATGCGACCGTCATTGGAAATTTTGATGTAGTTGACCAAAACACCTACACTGGGTTTCAGCATTCCGGTTGGTGGTATGAATACCTGAGTGGGGACAGCCTGAATGTGACCGATGTGAACATGACCATTCCCTTGGGACCCGGAGAATACCGCGTATTTACAGATCAGCGGTTGCCAGTTCCCGACCTGAGCGTTACCCAGGTTGGAAGCCCAGGAGCGTCGGTATTCAATTCCCAACTCCGTGTCTTTCCAAATCCAAGTGCAGGTCAATTCCAACTTGAAGTTGACCTCGAAAAGCCTGAGGATTTACGTATAGGATTGTATGACCTTCAGGGCAGAGATGTTAAATCCTTCCCTGTGATACGTGGAACCAGAGGAAAACAATTCATCGAATTGCAGGGAACAGACCTACCAAATGGGAACTACCTCCTGAAAGTGGAAACCGATACTGGAATCTATACAGAGAGGGTAGTATTGAGTAGATAATCAGACAGGAATGTAGGATACAGAGGAAAATAAACCTTCTCACATTTGCTTAGTGTCACAAAGACATTTATTATTACTGTGAGCTTTACGTTAAGTAACAATAGACCAGATGGACATTGAAAAGATTGGTGTATTTACTTCAGGTGGAGATGCTCCCGGAATGAATGCCTGCTTGCGGGCGGTGGTCAGATCTGCAGTTTATTACCGGAAAGATGTAATGGGAATCTACCAGGGATACCAGGGAATGATCACAGGTGATTTTAAGGAATTGAAAGCCCGGTCGGTGGGCAATATCATTCATCGTGGGGGTACCATTCTCAAGTCCGCCCGTTCAATGGAGTTTATGACAAAAGAAGGGCGACAGAAAGCGTTTAAGCAAGTCAAGAAAGCCGGAATAGATGCCTTGGTAGCTATCGGGGGGAATGGCACATTTACGGGAGCACATATCTTCTATGAAGAATTCGGCATTCCCGTGATTGGTATTCCAGCAACGATTGACAATGATCTTTTTGGTACTGATTATACCATTGGCTACGATACAGCCACCAATACTGTAGTCCAGGCTATTGACCAGATCAGGGATACGGCTGCCTCTCATGGTCGGCTTTTTTTCATTGAAGTCATGGGGCGGGATTCTGGGTTTATTGCCATGCGGAGTGGACTTGCAGTAGGGGCAGAGGCGATGTTGATCCCCGAAGATCCCATGCCCATCAATGATTTGGTCAAGATTCTTGACCGCAATTGGAAAAGCCGCAAGTCTTTCAGCCTCGTCATCGTAGCTGAATCCGGTGAGAGTGGACGGACTTTTAAAATAGCTGAGGAGATCAGTAAGCGGTTTGAGTATTACGAAAGTAAAGTGACGATCCTGGGCCATTTACAGCGGGGTGGGAGCCCAAGTTGTCTTGACCGTGTATTGTCTAGTAGATTGGGTGTGGCGGCCGTAGAAGGCCTCCTGGAAGGCAAAAAGGATGTGATGGCTGGAATACAAGGCAATAACATCGTTTATGTGCCACTCCATGATGCTATTTCAAAGCGACAACCTACCAACGACGAATGGATTCGGGTTGGAAACATTTTGGCGATTTAAAAAAATACGATATGATACTTATTGCAGACAGCGGTTCTACAAAATGTGATTGGCTCTTGATGGATGGAGATACCATCGTTGCAGAATGCAGCTCGATGGGATTCAATCCATATTTCCATAATGAGTCATTCATAGTGACGACACTTCGCGGCCATGAGGTATTGATGAAATACAGCCATGAAATCAAAAGTGTCTTCTTCTATGGTGCGGGCAGTTCCAGCCCCGAGCTGAAAGCAATTGTTTTCAGGGCACTGGTCAGACTGTTTTCCTTTGCCCATGTCTATGTAGGGCATGACCTGGATGCAGCCGCACTGGCAACCTATTCAGGAACACCTCACATTGCTTGTATCCTGGGTACCGGGTCCAACTCTTGCTACTTCGACGGGAACTCAGTACATGAAG
>CAYGRE010000155.1:0-11240 GCA_964352215.1 uncultured Bacteroidia bacterium | reverse complement strand
GCATGCACGGTTCTTAGGGGGGAAAGGAGCCGTAAGGTTCCTGACCTACCCGACCCTCTTTGCCGGGAGGTCAAAGCTCCGAGCCGGGAGGTAGGAACTGCCACGAGAGAGGTCAAAGCTCCGAGCCGGGAGGTAGGAACTGCCACGAGAGAGGTCGAAGCTCCGAGCCGGGAGGTCGAAATTCTCCCAGCCAGGAGGTCAAAGCTTACACCCAATATGTTTCCGACCGAAATGGGTTAATTTTGCTCCGCATGCCGACCAGGAATAATACCCGTTCAATTGCCAAAAAGGACCCTACTATGGAAACGTTCAAAGACCTCAACCTTACGAAGCAATTGCAAAATGCCCTGGATGACCTGGGTTTCACCCACCCGACGCCCATTCAATCAGCGGCCTATTCGGTCATCCTCTCCGGTAAAAATGTAGTGGGAATTGCACAGACCGGAACCGGAAAGACGCTGGCGTATCTGCTGCCAATCCTCCATGAATACAAGTTTTCCAAGCAGATGCACCCCCGGGTATTGATCCTGGTCCCTACCCGTGAATTGGTTGCGCAGGTGGTGGAACAGATCGAGCAACTCACCGAATACATCTCCTTGCGGGTGCTGGGGGTATTTGGCGGTACCAATATCAATACGCAGCGGAAAATGGTGGAAACCCAGGGGGCCAATATTCTGGTGGCCACGCCCGGTCGCCTGTATGACCTGGTCCTCTCCAAATCCATCAAGCTCAATGGGGTCAAGAAACTTGTGATCGACGAAGTGGATGTGATGCTGGACCTTGGCTTCCGGTACCAACTGACCAACCTGTTTGAATTGCTCCCCGACCGCAGGCAAAACATCATGTTCTCTGCGACCATGACGGAGAAAATCGACCGGCTGATCGATGACTTTTTCATCGCCCCGGAACGTATTTCGATTGCTTTGAGTGGCACCCCTTTGGAGAATATCTCTCAGAGTTGTTACGAAGCACCCAATTTCAATACCAAGGTCAACCTGCTCGCTCACCTCCTGCGCGACAAAGAAAAATTCGCCAAGGTATTGGTATTTGTTTCCAGTAAAAGAAGGGCGGACCGGCTGTATGAATCCCTGGAAGAAAGATTCGGCTCCGAGGTAGGGGTGATCCACGCCAATAAATCCCAAAACTACCGGACCAGGACCATTGAAAATTTTGACGGGGGTTCGATCAGGGTATTGATCACCAGCGATGTGATGGCACGTGGCCTGGACCTCGATCAGATCACCGATGTATTTAACTTTGCGCCCCCGGTCTTTCCCGAGAATTATATGCACCGGATTGGGCGGACGGGTAGGGCCAAAACGGAGGGCAATGCGATCTTGTTCTTCACTGAAAAAGAGCTTCCTTATAAGTTGGCGATCGAGGAGTTGATGGATTCTGAAATCCCCTTGCTGGATTTTCCGGAGGAGGTTGAGGTGTCACAGGAACTCATCCCCGAAGAACGCCCCGCTGATCCGGAATTGATCGACTCGTCCCGAAGTACCCAAACAGATGCCAAAGGCGCTGCATTCCACGAAAAGAAGGACAAAAACAAGAAGACGAACGCCCCCAGAGGTACCGCAAAAAAGGATAAGCTGAGGAACCACAAGCGTCCCAAAACCAGGGGAGACAAATTCGCCAACAAACGGAAGAAGAAGTAGTACTGGTTCAAGGGCAAGCCCTGAACGCTTTCTCGAACTGCCCCCCTATTCCCTGTTCTTCACATACTTTTCCAACCACTGGTCCTGCTCCCAGAGCATGTGGAGGATGCTTTCCTTCCCTCGGTAGCCGTGGCTTTCCTTGGGCAGGATGACGAGCCGCACCGTGGCGCCCAGCCCTTTCAGGGCATTGAAATAGCGTTCGCTCTGCATGGGATAGGTCCCGGAATTGTTGTCGGCCTCGCCGTGCACGAGTAAGAGGGGCGTCTTCATCTTGTCCGCATGCATGAAGGGGGACATCTTATAATAGACTTCGGGGGCTTCCCAGTAATTCCGTTCTTCACTCTGGAATCCGAATGGGGTCAGGGTCCGGTTGTAGGCGCCACTTCGGGCGATCCCGGCCGCGAAGAGGTCCGAATGCGACAGGAGGTTGGCGACCATAAAGGCGCCGTAGCTGTGCCCACCTACCGCAACCCGGTTGCGGTCGATATAGCCCAGGGCATCCACGGCATCAATGGCGGCCTTGCCATTGGCGACCAACTGCTTACGGAAATTGTCGTTGGGCTCATTGTCCCCTTCACCGATGATCGGGAATGAGGCGCCGTCAAGTACGACATAGCCCCGGGATACCCAGTAGATCATCGAACCCCAAAATGGATAGGTGAATTCATTCGGGTTCTTGGTGCTTTGCCCGGCGGTGGCTTTGTCCTTGAACTCGGTCGGATAAGCCCACAGGATCATGGGCATTTTCTCCTTCTTCTCTTTGTCGTAGCCGACGGGCAGGTAAAGGGTACCAGACAATTCAATGCCATCGTCCCGCTTGTATTTGATGACCTCTTTGTGAACATTCTCAATGCTCTTGAAGGGGTTTTCAAAGTGGGTGATCTGCTCGGTGGTGTTTTTCTTCAGGTTCCGGAAATGGTAGTTGGGGTATTCGCTGGGAGATTCGATCCGGACCAGGAGCCTGTTTTTCTCGAGGTCGTATTCCCTCAAATCCTCCATTTTATCTGTATAAGCTGACTGGTACAGCCGCTTGGTCGATTGCTTTTTCAGGTCGTAGGCATCGAGAAAGGGGAATTGTCCATTTTCCGTGTACCCCTGCCCCATCAGGAAAGCCTGCCCTTTTTGCATGGCCAGCACCTGACTGCCAAAGTCATTTTTCCGGGTGACAAAGGAACCGGGGTCGCTGTACCGGTCCTGGTAATTGCGGTCGGAAATGGTCCTGGGTGCCTGGGACGCATCTGAGGGATTAAAGATGTAGGTCTTTACGTTGCGGGTATTCCACCAGTAATCATAAGCCAGGGCCATCTCGTCATTGCCCCAGATGATATAGGAATAGCGGTTGATGGTTTTCAAGAGGCTGCGGGGGGTGCCATTGAAGGGGGCCTCCAATTCGAAAATCTCATCCCGGTAGGCAGCTTCGCGTTCCGGGTCGCCACCATCCAATGCAGTGGCGTAGGTCAGGGTAGCCGGACGATCAGACCGCCAGCGAAAGTCGCGTGGCCCTTCCCGCTCAGCCATGAACCCCTGAGGCAGGTCTTCGATCAGGGGAACTTCCAATATGGTCTCGACTTTCTTCCCTGCTTGGGTATAGACCACGGAGGTAGAGGGAAAGCGGTAATAAGGCACCAGGTAGGAAAAGGGTTTTTCAACGGTGGTGACCATGATATAATTGCCATCCGGGGAAAAGGAAATGTCCCCATACATGGCACTGCCCAACCATTTTTCTGCCTTGCCATCGAGGGAGACTTTGTAGAGTTCAGAAAGGGCGAGTTGTTCGAAATTGTGCTCGTCGTTTTTGTTTTTGAGTAGGTCCTGGTTGGTCCGGTTCTGGGCCTTTTTGCCGTCGTTAACGGAAATGGTCGGGCCGGTGGGCACCGCATCTTCCGGATCGATCAGTGGTTTCCGGTCAGGAGAAATCATTTTCACCAACATAGAACCGCTGTCTTCGAACCAGTTGACTACGGAACGCATATTGGCATTGACATACCCTTCTACGAGCCGGCGGGCTTCGGCTTTCTCCACATTGAGCACCCACAGTTCTACACCTTCGCGTCCGGTATGGGTCATGGCGATGTGCTTCTGGTCGGGAGACCAACTGAAGTTGGCAAGGCGGGGTTCGGCCGGCAGGCCGGAAACTTCGATGGCCTCAGAATTCCCTGCGCGGAGGTCCCTTACCACCGCTTTGTTAAAGTAGGTGGTGCGGCTGCCGATGTTCCGCTTCGGATCGATCCGCAAACCGCCCAGGCGCAACTCTTCTTCAGACAATTCAGCAATGGACTTGTAGGCGTTGCGGGACATGAGCACCATGAAGTCGTTGTCATCGTCCAGAAAAACGCTGGGGGCTACCTGGATATCCACCAATTCCATGATCTCCTGAGGAGGGGTTTTGTAATCGGTATTTTCCTGAGCGTGAACCCTGGAAACAAACAGAAACAGCGTCGCAAATAAGATATACTTCATAGTGGTGCTCTTTGAAGGCTATGGGTGCTCTTGTGGGAGAACGGTTCTCTTTTTAAGCCTGGGTTCCAATATCTCTCTTTTTCTCAGGCGAAGCAATCTCAAGGCCCCTCAGCAAACCGATTGGGCAATATTGGACCCCTCCGGGCTAATGAAAACTGATTGTCACTGGGCCTCTTGGGTTATGATCCGCAATTTCGTATCATTAGCATGGATCGTCCCCGTCCATTACCAATTAATATGTCAGCAAAGTACCAGGACATCAACCAGCAATACTACCATGACTACTACCAATTCAAGGGTAGAAGCCAGTGGATGGAAAAGATCTGGTCTGAGGCATTTGCAGATCAATACCCGGAAGGGCTGGAGCACTATGGCTACCTGACCCTGCAAGACCTGGGTATCATTGCTTCCCGGCTTGACCTTGCACCCGGAAGTCGCCTGCTTGATATTGGCTGCGGAAAAGGAGGGCCGGGATTGAAAATCGCCCAGGACCTCCAATTGAAACTGACGGGGGTTGATGTGATCCCCGAAGCGGTCGAGCAAGCCGAAGTGTTCAAAACGGCTTTTGACCTCGTCTACCCGGCCCACTTTGAGGTGGGGGAGTTTTTCAGCCTTCCGTTGGAAGACGCATCGGTGGATGCGGTCATCTGCATTGATTCGCTGTGGGCTTCTACCAATAAGATCCAGGCGCTCGCGGAAGCCAATCGGGTGATGAAGCCGGGAGCCAAATTTATTTTTACTTATTGGGACCTGCATACCGTCGAGGCGATTCCCCTGCTGGAACAATCGGGCTTGAAGTTTATCTCCCGCGAAGACACCCCCAATTGGAAGGAGTACCAGCAGAGGGTTTATGCCGGAATCGAAAAATACAAAGATGAACTCGTGGCTGAGATGGGCGAAGGGGCCAATATGCTCCTTTATGAAGCCACCGCCTCCCCTCCCTATCTGGACCTGAGTGTGCGCCGGATTTACCAGTTTGACAAATGAACAGGTTGACACGAACAGTTTGACAAATGAACATTAACCCGGTCTTTCTGGCCTTGGCTCTGGTCGCGGAGATTATCGGAACAGTGGGTGGCTTTGGCTCCTCCGTTTTCTTTGTACCCCTGGGAAACTTCTATTTTGATTTCTACTCTGTGCTGGGATTGACGGCCATCTTTCACCTGTCCAGCAACCTGAGCAAGATCTTCCTGTTTCGCAAAGGGCTCGACAAAAATCTGATCCTAACTATCGGAATCCCTTCGGTTGTATTTGTGGTGGCGGGTGGCTTCTTGTCGAAATACCTGCAAACGCTGATCCTCGAGATCATCCTGGGGGTCTTCCTGATCGCCTTCAGCTTGCTGTTCCTGATCAAGAAAGACATCATCGTCCTGCCCAATCGGAGAAATGCCCTCATTGGCGGAACGCTTTCCGGGTTTTCTGCCGGACTTCTTGGAACGGGGGGAGCCATCAGGGGGCTGACCATGGCCGCCTTCAATTTAGAAAAGAGTGTATTTATCGCCACCTCCGCTTTCATTGACTTTCTGATCGATTTTTCCAGAACGTTTGTCTACTACAACAATGGGTATATCCACAAACACGACCTGAAATATGTCCCTTTTCTGTTGGTGATTGGCTTGACGGGTTCTTTCCTGGGTAAAAAAATACTGGCCTATATCCCCCAGGAAAAATTCCGGAGACTGTCCCTGTTCTTCATCTTGTTCATCGGTTGTGTCACCTTGGGGATGTTGGCGCTGGAGCAGATGGGGTACAAATTGCCTTGAGCGCAGGGGAATTCCCAAGCAAAATTCATAAATTTCATCTATCTGTATCCCACACACTGCTGCCGGGGTTCAATCTTTACCTGTGAGCTCCCGGAAGGGGGACCAATTCAATGGATCAACCATTTGCCATGTACGCCACCCGACTGTCTCAAGCTTGTTTTTCCCTGGCTTTCATCCTCCTTTTACATTTTCCAGTCGCGGCTCAACCATCGGAAACGGGGCGGCTTCTCGATCTGGAGGCAAAGAGTTTTGTAGAGAACTGGGGGCAGTTTGACAAGCGGATTCCGGGGGCTTCTTTTGTCAAATTCGGCTATGAAGGGGATGGGCAACAGGTATTTTTCTCCCGGAACAAGGTCTATTTTAACCTTTACCGGGCCGAACTCAAGGAAAAGACACCCGAAGAGAAAGCCCGGCGCTCGGCCAGAAAGAAGCAAGGATTTGAAACCCAGGAAGCCTATACCGCATTTGAAAAGGCCGGCCACAAATTTGACTACAAGACGGATTTACTCGAGGCGGAGTGGATCAATGCCAATCCTGACGCGCGGATTGAGGGGAGCCTGCCGGAGGACGCTACCCACACCTACGAATGGGGCAGTATGTACGACTTGCAAAGCAGAAGCGGGATTCATGGCTTTCAAAAAGTCATCTATAAAAATCTCTACCCGCTGATCGATGTCGAATACACTTTGCATCCGACCTCGGGGATTAAATACAGTCTGGTGCTCCATCCCGGCGCGGACATTTCCAAGGTCAAATTGCGCTATTCGAAGACTCCGGCACTCCAGGCAGACGGGACAGTCCACACCCCCACCCGCTTTGGGGAGATCAAGGACCATCCACCTTATACCTTTTACGAGGGATCGAAAGACGAGATCGCTTCGGCCTATATTGTGAACGGGAATGAAATTTCCTTTTCCCTCGGTCAGTACGACAACAGTAAAACTGTGGTGGTGGACCCCTGGACCGATCTTCCCAACGACCCCAGCACTAACTGGAATTCTGCCTGGGAATGTGAAACCGATGCGCTCGGCAATGCTTACGCCATTTTCGGGGCGATGCCCTTGCGGTTGCGGAAATACAATGCCCTTGGCGCGATCCAATGGACCTACAATACCACTTACGATACGACTTCCTGGCTGGGCACTTTTGTGACCGACGACGCTGGTAATTCTTATGTCACCAATGGTTCGACCGCGGCTTTGCGCAGGGTCAGTACGGCCGGGGCTTTGGTCTGGAGCGTGGGCAATATCACGGGGCAATTGTTGGGTGAGTTTTGGAATATCGCCTTCAATTGTGACCAGACGCGTCTGGTGACGGGGGGCGCGGGGGGAACCTTCAATCCGGAGCCTTATATCTTCGAGGTGAATACCGTCAATGGGGCCTTGCTGGGCGACGTTCAGGTCCACCAGGGGACGGGGCTTTTCAGTCCATCTGAGGTGCGGGGAATTACGGCGACGGAAAATGCGAAATACTATTGGCTGACCCATGATTCGATTGGGCTATTGAGCCAGAGCTTTGCCGCTTGTCCTTCCCCCGGTCCTGACCTGATCGCCCACAGTGGTTATGGTCTCAGCTACAAATGTGAGAATTGGCGGTACAACAATACGGGTATTGAGGCGATCGCTTACCACGACGGGTTTGTCTATGTGAACCGGGGCAACCGGATCGACAAACGCGATGTAGCCACTGCGGCCACGGTAGCGACGGCCCCCATTCCCGGTGGTGCTTTTACGAGTCAGTTTGGTGGAAATTACGTGGAGAACAGTGGGATTGTGATTGACAATCTGGGCCGGATATTTGTGGGATCACGGGGATCTGTGTCCCAGTTCAATACCGCCCTGGCCCTGATCGGGACGTATCCGGTTACGGGGGGATACAATGTCTACGATGTGGACCTCACCTCCACCGGTGAATTGATTGCCTGCGGATCCAGTGGGAATTCGGGTTCTGCTTCCCGCACCGGCACGGTTGAGTCGCTGGGTGTACTTGGAGCCGGCCCCTATATGATGACCTGCTGCGATGCTTCCATTTGCCCGGTCAGTCAATTGTGCGATACCGATGGCCCGGTGACCATTACCGCCTCCGGCCCTGGCGGCACTTTGTCCTCCTCCGCTCCCGGATTCAACCCGGTCACCGGGGAATTTGATCCAAGTGTGGGCGGGGTCGGCAGCTATACCTTTTACAATACTGTTGCCTGTGGCATCGACTCGGTGGTCATCAATGTCGTTTTCTGTGCCGGATTGAATGTCTGTGTCCAGCCCAACGGTGACTTGAGTGTTACCGGCGGGAATGGCACCTATACCTGGGAGGAAGGCAGCACGGTTACGAGTTGCCCCTTTGGACCGGGACCGGGATGTAATTTTCTGACCAATGCAGTGAGCACTTTGACCTGGACCTCCTTTGGGACCGGGACTTCGGTCACACCACCCGCCGGGGCGGATACGGTGCGGGTTTCTGATGGCGTCGTAGAGAGTATTTCCTGGGACATTGGCACCTTGCCACCTTGTGTTCCCCTGCCGGCGGAGTTGATCCAGTTCGAAGGCTGGTCCACCGGGGAGCGCAGCAATACATTGCAATGGACCTCAGCTTCGGAATTGAATGTCCGGCACTACACCTTGCAGCATTCTTCAGATGGGATCAATTACCGTTATCTGGGGAGTATTCCCGCAAATGGTACTACTTCGGAAGCGTCTGAATATACTTTCCCTGACCAAAAAGCTTATGCCCCGGTGACTTATTACAAGCTAGGGGCAACGGATTTCAACGGGGAATACCAGCATTTGTCCGCGATATTGGTAAATACAGACCTGCCCAAAGACTTCATCTTTGCTCTCTATCCGAATCCGGCGCATGACCGGGTCAACTTTACCTATACGGGTCCGGAGTCGGAAACGATGCAACTGAAAGTGGTGGATGGAATGGGAAGTGTTGTTCTGGAAAAGGAGTTCCCGTCGCTGCACCACAATTCGGAATTGGGGGTGGATGTATCGGGTCTGGCGGTGGGGGTTTATCAGATGGGCTTTGTGGTGGAAGGGCGGCGTACTTATCGGAAGGTATTGATCCTGAGAGAGTGAAAAAATAATAAAAAAAATAAGCTGTTATATCCAGAAAACCAGCTATATAGCACCGTATATAACAGCATCATATTTTTTCATTCAGATGATCCATCCAAATACAGAATTGAGGCTTATTGATGAGCAAATAGGCTACGGCGTATTCGCCACCTCAGACATCTCTGAGGGTACGATCGTTTATGTAAAAGATAGCCTGGAGCTGACCATCAGCCCTACCGACTACCTGATGCACAACGCGGAAATGCAGGAAGTCATCGAGAAGTATTCCTATATTGACGAGAAGGGAAATCGCATCATCAGTTGGGATTTCGCCAAGTATGTGAACCATTGCTGCAACTGCAATACGATCAGCACTGGATACGGTTTTGAAATCGCGATCCGGGATATCCGTAAGGGTGAGCAGATCACAGATGAATACGGGATTTTCAATTTGGAAAGCCCTATGAATCTGGTGTGTGCGGGACTGAACTGCCGGAAAGTCATTCAGCCCTCAGACTTTGAGACTTATTACGAGGAGTGGGACCGGAAAATCAAGAAATCCATTGTGAAGTTGTTCGAAGTGGAGCAGCCTTTGATGCCATTTCTGGACCAGGCTACCCGGAGCGGTTTGGATGACTTGTATGTGCATCCTGAATCCTATAAGTCGGTTTATGCTCTGAAATTTGTAACGGCTGAGCCGGTTGTGAATTCTTAAGCGTTTGAAAGTTTTCTGGGGGTTGTTGTGCGTATCATTCGCCCCCTGGAGGTACGAGCATGCGGTCCCTGAACCCGTCCGTAAACGCTCCCCAACCGTCCGAGCGGAAGTCACGGAAATTTTCGATGGTGCCGAGGCTTGCCTGCGCATCGGGGAATGTTCCGGCGATACTGCGGCGAAGAAAGAGATCGGGATTGTTCCACAGGGTCACTCCGGGTGGAATGCTTTCTCTGCGCAGGATTTCAGCGTAGGCGGTTGAGATCTGATCTTCTCCGGTCGCCATGCTGTCTGCCATTGGCAATCCGTTCAGCCAGTCCATATCGGCTTCACTTCCCTGATCGAGGAAAGTTGGGGTTGGTTGTTCGCTCCAGGGCTCCATGGCATCGCCATCCACTCCGCCGATTCTGCCGTGGTAATTGTCGTCAAAGGGGACAATGGTGTGCTTCCAGGATGAACCGGCAGCGACCGGGTCGTGCATATCGGGGTTGAGGTCCCGGTGGTCAACAATGGACGAAAAGCCTCCGCTGTGTCGCTCGACTCCTTCAAACATTTCATTGTAGGCCACGACGCGCTGTACATCGGTGGGGAGGTCTTCTCCGAACTGCTCCATCATGCCATGGACATCGGTATAATCTATGTCTCCGGTGCACAATTCCACCTCGGGATTGCGGCCATGCTGAGGCCTGACCGAGCAGGATGCCTCTTCATTGAAGATTTCCCGTGCATATTCTTCTACTTCTGCCTCGCATTCGGGACTGATTCGCTCGCTCAGGTCAGCCCGGATATCGGTTCCCATGTCCAACTCGGCGCGTTCTTCTGCGGTCCAATCGTTGACGGCCCCATCTGCTTCGCAGGCTGGCAGGCTGACACCTGAGCCAGTTCTATCTTCGTCGTAGCGGTCCGCTCCTTCGGCACCGCCCAGTTCTGAGTCTCCTCCGATTTCAGCCAGGCCATCGGCGGGATTGACATCTCCGGTTCCGCCATCCGGGTCTCCGATGGGGGGCAATCCGTCGGCCGGACCGTTGACGGTGGTGTTTTCTGGTCCTTCGGTGACGGGTTCGGAGCTGCCGCGGAGGCCATCGTCAGGGCCTTGGGTGGGGGCAGTTGTGGTAGCTGGTGCGGTGGATGGTGGGCCACTTAATTCTGGACTTGCTGTTGCGGGGGCAGCTGCGACGGGAGCTGCGGGGCTGGCGGTGTCGGGAGCTGCGGGGCTGGCGGTGTCGGGGTGATGGTCCCGGGCCGGGGCAGCACCAGAAGCCTGAAGTTGTAAAGGAGGGGGAGAGAAGCTCTGGGTCCCTTCAGCAGTTGCACTGCGGGGTTCATGGACTGGAGCAAATTGGGCTTCCTGGGCTATTTCCTTGGTGGGCTTTAGCTGCTTATCAGCGTAATTACGGGGCAATGGCATGCTTTGAATCTATTTTTGACGGTTGACGGCAGAAGGTAAAAAATCTGGGGTGGAAATCCAAAAAGGGGAGCTAACTGTGTGTGGGGTTGACAACTTACTTTGTGGGTAGAGTGGCCAGGTCAGGGTGGTCGAAGGTTCTGACAAGCAAGGGCGGGGATTTGGGAAGGTATGGGTGCAGAATCTGAC
>CAYGRE010000154.1:0-11400 GCA_964352215.1 uncultured Bacteroidia bacterium | reverse complement strand
TAGGAACTGAGCATTGTCGACTTCCGACTCCCGACCTGTTTCAGGGTCCCGGATGTAGAAGGTCGCGGTTCCTGCTTTTTCCATCAACATCACCCGCCAGGAAAACCGATAACCTTGCTCGGTCCAGAATAGTTGGCCGGGATAGAGGAGGTAGCGGAAGGGGAGCAATATCTGAATGAGGAGAAAGACACCAATGAAAGCGAGTTTGATCTTTTGGCTGGTTCGGAAGGGTTTTGGCGTACCAACTTGTTGTTCATTTCCGTGTGGAGTCCTTCTTTGTTGGATACTACTTCCTTCTGGAAAGTCACCTACTTCTTGTATCCCAGCCTCTTCCCTTGCCGCACCTCCATTCCTACTCCCCCCAGTGCTTTCCATGCCAACCTTCTTACTCCCAGTCTTCCCCCCTCCTGCCAAACGCAGCAACCGCCCCGGCAACTCCCGGTGAAATTCCTCAGAAAAGAAGATCAGCGTACTCAGGATCATAATGAAAGGAAACATCCCGATGGGAAATAACAGGGAGGTCATCACATGGAACCCAATCACTGCCATATAGGCCAACCAACGGGTTTTCTTCCAGGACAGGGCAAAGGGGACCAGCAGATCATAGAGTGCGCCTCCCCAGGAAAACAGGTAAGCGGCCCATTTGAACTTCAGGATTCCCCCGACGATGGGCAGATGGGACTGGGCCGGGAGCCAGATCTTCAGGGGCATGGCCCGGAGCAACCAATCCGAATTCAGTTTCGCGACTCCGGCAAAGAAGTAGACCATTCCCAGCTGCAAACGAAACAGTCCTATATTCCAGCGGGGTACGTGTTCTTGCTTGAGAGAGGGCCATATTAAGACATCGATGCTTCGGTAGCGATGGGCAGGAACGAGGATCAGGAGAAAGGCGACCAGGGAAACGAAATAGTAATGGTTGAGGTAATTGGTTTTGTCGAGGAGTTCGACGTAGGTAAAGGTGAGGAAAAAGAGGGGGGCAGTGATGCGGTAAAAGGCTCCCAGACAGATTCCCAGGGCGGTGAGGCCCATCACGATGAATACGAGGTACATTCCGGTGGCCCCGAGGGGCTGTACCCATTCAAATCCGTAAAAGGTAAAGTAGAATTCAGGCTCGACATACAATTCTGTGACCCAACCCCGGAGGATAAACCTCAGTACGCTCACCAGCATCATGAATCCGAAGAGGATACGAAAATTGGCCAGCGGGGCGATGTGAACGTATTTACGGAGGTATTGAATCAATCTCCGTCGTTGTCAACGTAGGTGATGAGGATGCCGAGGCTGGAAGTCATGTCGGTCTTGAAGAGGACGAGTAATCTCTGGACTTCGCTGTATGCGGCATTGGCGGGGGTCGGATTGTCGACGACGGTGGCTGACAGAGGGCCGGGAATGGCTTCCAGGGCAGCACGGGTGGTTTCGATTTGGGCGGCAATGGCATCGGCCAGGAGCTGTCCGTTGTAATTCGCCTCGAGCGCTTGCAGGGCTTCGTGCAAACCGTATCCATCGACTCCGGCGGTGGATCTTCCGAAGTACAGGTTGCTGAGGGCATCGAAATGGGCCAGGATCAAATCGGTGGAGATGCCACTGAAGAGGGCCTCTGATTTTTCGGGCAAAGGGGTGCCAAGGGTTTGGACACCCAAGGGAATGCCCAGGCGGGGTTTCTTCAGGAGTTCGTAGTCGAAATTGAATTGATTGACGAATTGTCCCATCGAGCTCCCGACGTCGGTGCCGAGGCTTTCGTTGAAGGTGGCCTGGTAGCTGCCCGACCAGGTGGCGGGAATGTCTTCCAATTGGGCGATCAGGTCCGCGATCACCGCTTGCAGGTAACTGACAAGGCCGGGGCCTTTGTTGGAGTCGTTGTATTCGTCGAGGACGGCTGCGGGGGACCCTCCGACTCCGTAGAGAAGGTAGTCGAGGGCGGGTAGCCCTTTGCCATCGAGGTTGCTGGCCTGGGTCAGGTCGTAATTGTTGGACAGCAGATTGGCTTCAATCTGGGAAGCATCGGTTGGGAAGGTATTGACCTGAGCGCGGAGGCTTCGGTCAGCGGCAGGTCCAAACTCAAAGGTGGAGCAGTACATCCAGGCGCGGTAGGTGGCGACAAAGTCGGTACGGACCTGGTCCAGGCTGCCCTGGGTGGGATTGGCTCCAAAGTCTGAAGCGGAGGACTCCAGACCGCTCAGACGTGTATTGAGGTCTTCGTAATTGGGAACGATAATGTTGGCGGCGAGGTTGGTCAGGAGGGCTGACTGATCGAAGGACAGGTCTTCGCCGCCCTCAGGGTCCTGGCACCCGGTGATCCCCAGAAGCAGTACGCCGAGGAGAAGGAGCAGGAAAAGTGGTTGT
The DNA here is from genome assembly GCA_964352215.1 of uncultured Bacteroidia bacterium. Lineage (GTDB taxonomy): Bacteria > Bacteroidota > Bacteroidia > J057 > JADKCL01 > CAWUKT01. The sequence continues at coordinate 9,057 of CAYGRE010000154.1, read as the reverse complement.
TGATGAAGTTTCAGGGACATAATGCTGAATTCATAAAAGGTCTTTGACTTCGTCCAGGGCATAGACGGAGGACAGAATGTTACGCGCGGCGACCAGATCGCTGGAGGTCACTTCGTAAAGATTGGTACCAATCAGGTCGAGCACTTCCTGAATCTGGGCATCGGAGATGAGTTTGGTGGTATTGTACTTCAGGGCGGAAGTAAAAGCGATCGCCTCTGATAGCTGGTGGTTGCGGATTGCGTCGTCTGCGAGGTTGGCATTGCCGCCGTTCAGGTAATGGATGGCGGTGCTGGCCACAACGAGCTCCCAGGTAAAACGGATGATGGGCACCTGTGCGGCTTTCACATCCATATCCTTGTTGGAAATCGCGGCACGCCCCAGGATAAAGGCATCCATCAGGTTGTCATTGGTCCCGACGAACGGATCACGGCTGTTACAATATTTGCCATAGAACCGGATGCCATCGGTATTGGTGGGGAAATCAGTAGGAACGCCCAAGTAACCAAAAGCTTCGTCCCAGTGGTGCTCCATCGCGGTTCCTTCACCGGGGATAATGGTTTCATTGTCCACCGCACCACCGATCTTGTCTTCACTCAGATAAACCGAAGTTGCCTGGTAATAGAAAACTGCCCCCATCAAGCCTTTTTCAATAATCTGCGTGTATTCGATCCCATTTTCATCAAACAGGTATTTGACACTGCCATCGTTGCTTTCAACCACACCAGCGACACCATTGCTACCCGGTACGGTGGATTGACTGGCCAGGGCGATATTGTCCATATAAGTCTCAAACAAATCCGCATCCAGGGAAAACGTCTTGTCCTTTAGCTGCTTGGAGGAAGTAAATGAAAATGGATTGTTCTGATTCGCGTACATGTCTTTGAGAACCTGCGCATCCAGAACCGTCCCTGAATTATCCCCCGTCTTCATATAAGTGGTCATTTCCTCCAGCATGTTGAGCCGTTCGGTTTGCCCGGTGTAGCTGACATTGGTGAAGGAATAGGTGGAGGGGACTTCAAAACAGATGGGGTCATCACATTCCTTGCAACCACCGACAAAAACCACCAGGAAAAATACGGCAAGGAATATATATGGGGGCTTCATAAAATCAGGTTGACGCTTCATAATATCGGAGGAACGCTTCATACAAAACCGCTTGTCTTTATTTAGATCAATTCTAGATAACGAGACAAAACTACTTCGGGGAGCACGATGAAGCAATACCAAAAGGGGGGCAATCTCGAAAATAGCTCTATTAGGTAGGCCCCTACCTAAATTTGGGTAGCACTGCCTGGTAGGGGCTAGCTGTCAAATTTGGGGTAGTCCCTCTATTTGCGGTAGCACTGCCCACAAAACTAATCTTTGCCATTTTCAACTTAGCAGAGATCAGCTTGGATGCCTATCTTTAAGCCCATGAAGTTGATGCAGTTTAATGCGCGCAGCCAACAGATTCTGGGAGCTGTTTGGCTGGTACTCGGAATCATGCTTCTGATCTTTTACCTCACTCCTTTGTTTGGGACGGTTCTGTATAGTCTCAATGGGATTGATGTCCTGACTGCGATGGACGATCTTTCGGATGAGAAGCTCAAGACTTTTGACCGGTTTTCGGGGATTCTCATGGTGGTATTGCCGCAGGTGATGGTCTTCCTGGGTTTTCTGGGCCTGGGATTAGGGATTCAAAGCCTGGCGACCAAAAAGGGTTCCCTGACATTTCCTTATGTGATCCTCTCCCTGGTGACGCTGATGGTCAGCCTTTTCTGCGCCCTTCGCCTGGAAAGCGAATCCAATGGTTTCTTTGCCATGATCAAACCCACCCCCCAGTTTGGTTTCTATTTTATGATCGCCCTGCTGGCCCTGATCATACTCGCACCTGTCATCATTTCCGCCCTTCTCCCGTCACAAGAGAAGGCTACATTTTGAAATAAAGAAAAAATATTGTTGGTTATCCTCAATATCAAACCACCCCGTACCGGGCACAAAAATTGAATCTTAGGAAAGTCAGTAAATATGGGTTGTTGTTCCTTCTGGGCTTGTCCTCGTGGATTCCTATCCTCGTAATCAACGTTATTTACTGGATCCAGTTCAATATGAATGGATTCGCCCAGTTTACCCAGTGGTGGTTGGGTGACGAATTCAGATCTGCATACTACGCGACCTTCATTCTCACCAACTATTTTCTGGTTCGGGAACTGATCAAGCAAATCGAAAAATGGGACGTCATCGATCTCCTCTGGAAACTGTTGGTGATCGGCATATCGGGCATCAGCCTCACTTTCCTCTTTCAGTTGATCGAGGACCAGATGTTCGAGCAGAATCTGTTCCCCTATATCAAGGCTCTGAGCGAATCGGTATCCCTGTATGCGGTACTGATCTTTTGTCTGAGTACGATCTTCATCTTTCGGAAACTCATCCTCTATCAGAAGAACAAGCGCAAAGTCTGGTCCTGGAACATTCTGCAGGGGATGTTTGTCCTTGGTCTGGTACGTCTCTTCATCGGTTTGAATTCTGTCAACAGCCCCAGTTCTCCTGCGGACTTCAATACCAACTTCATGGAGCTGGATGCAACCGGGATCTATACCTCGATCGTCCTGCCCCTCTTTCTGGGAATCTCGCTGTTCCTTTCCGGAAATATCAATTGGTCAGCCTACCTGAATTTTCAGCAAAAGATGCGCAGCCTGCTGCTCCTCTTTGTGATCATTCTGCTCTTCTTTGCCTTCTACCTGATGTTCCCCTTCCATGCTTTCCCAAGTACAGATGGCGCTTTTATCCTGCTCACACGGAAGCACATGGTCTACGGAATGATCTTCCTGTTTCCTTTGATCTACTCTCTGCTATCGGGTCTGGTTCTGATCTTCAACCTCCAGACCTCGTCGGTATTTGAACAGCGAAGCATCGAATTGGCGACCATCCAACGGATCAACCAAAGTATCCAGGCCAATCTGGACACGGACGAGATATTGCGGACCCTGCTCGACGCCAGCCTTCTCACATCCAATGCCACCGCGGGCTGGATCGAGACCATTGACAGTTCCACCAAAGAGTTTAAACGGACCCTCTCCTATTCGAAGGGGGTTACAAAAGAGGAGATCGAGTACCTGCGCAACCGAGAAGACCTCACCATTACGGTGCTGGATACCGGCAAGCATTTCCACATCCGCAACCTGCGCAAGCACCGCAATTTTCGCTATGCCAAGACCCGCATCCGGTCCCTGCTGGCCCTGCCCATCCTGACTTCCAAGCACCCGGTGGGGGTGGTCTATCTGATCAATGAGTTAAGTGGTTCATTCGAGGAGGAGTCCATCCTTTCCCTGGTTTCGCTCACGGAACAAAGTGGTATCTCGATTGAAAATGCGGAATTGGTGGCCCGGTCGATCGACCTGGAAATCTACCGGGAGCAATTGAAGATCGCCAAAACATTCCAGAAGCAGATTCTGCCCCAGGCCCTTCCCGGAACAGACCAGATCGAATTCTTTGTCAAGAGCCAGGAAGCCGACGAGATCGGGGGAGACTTCTACGATGTGACCCAACGGGGAAATACCTATAAGATTGCGGTGGGGGATGTTTCCGGCAAGGGAACTACGGCAGCTTTTTATATGGCTGAGACGAAGGGGATTTTCCAGGCGCTGACCCAACTTGACATCGGAGTGCGGGATTTTATCCTCAATGCCAACAAGGCCCTCTCCCATTGTCTCCGCAAGGGTACCTTCATGACCCTGACCTACCTCCACATCGACATGGACAATCTGGGGGTGGAGTTGTTGCGGGCCGGACATTGCGAGACTTTGTACTACAATTCAAGAGAAGATGAGTTGTGCTCCCTTGAAAAAGGGGGGCCAGGACTGGCCATTGTACGCAATGATTCTTTTTCCAATTATACACCAGAACCTGACTGCTTCAATGCCCATCCGGGTGACCTCCTCATCTTATTCACCGATGGGATCATAGAAGCCCACAACTCTGAAAGAGAAGAATTCGGGATGGATAAGCTCCGGGAAATCGTCTACCGGTTGCGGAATACAGACAGCCGGCTGATCGCGGAGACCTTGGTTCAACAGGTAAAAGCGTTCACTGGTGGGGTGATCGATGACGATTACAGTATTCTGGTTATCAAATTTTTGCAAGGGGAACAAATTTCGATCAATACCGTAAATAACAATGATGGAAATCAAGGAAAGTAGGCATGAAGGGTATGTAACGATACAGCCTTCAGGGGAACTGGACGCGAATTCATCCATCCTCGTGGATGAGAAAATCCAAGAGCTCATTGATCAGGAGATATACCGGCTTCACATTGATTGCAGTAAACTGCAATACATTTCGAGTGCAGGGCTGGGTGTTTTTATCTCATTTCTGGATGAGCTAACAGAGCGAGGTGGAAAGTTTGTATTCTCCGATATGTCAGATAACGTACGAAAAGTATTTGACCTGTTGGGCTTAGAACAATTGGTGACCATTGTTGCATCTGAATCACAAGTCAAGGAGGCAATTTTATGAAGTCAAACTACATAGCTGTCTGTTCAAAACAGAGCCTCCCAAAGATCCGGGCGTTCGTGGAAAGCGAATTGCTGTCGATGGATATCCAGGGGGCGACTGTTCACCAACTTGTGCTTGCTGTAGATGAAGCCTGTGCCAACAGCATCATCCACCAACATTCCTGCGATGGGGAATCGCGGATTCATTTGTCCATCACCCGTATGGGCAATGAATTGCTGATCGAGCTTACCGACAACGGTGACCCTTTCCCCATCAACGACTACCGACCGCGGGACCTTCAGGAAATCATCAAGAAGCGCACCAAAGGCGGTCTGGGGATCTTTCTCATCACTCAGATCATGGACAAAGTCGAGTTATTGCAAAACGACCAAAATCACATCTATCGATTCACAAAATACCTTTGATTCTCCCTGTATTTGATGTTTTTATCAGTGCGCACTCGAATTTCGATTCGCGCCGGGACTGATTTAGGGCACAACCCACTTGTCCTTAAAGTTCGTGTCCACACGAATACCTATTCGCGCCGGGACTGATTGGAGTACAACCTACTTGTCTTCGAATTCGTGTCCGCACGAATATCTATTCGCGCCGGGACTGATAGCTATCAGTCCCGGCGCTGATTTTAACCACAACCGCGCTTCGGTTAAAGTCGCGTGTACACGAATTGCAATTCGTGTCGGCGGGAACCCAAAACAGAACCGGGTTCTCCCTGGATCAGTGCCGGGACTGATAGCAGGTCGTACGGGTAGGAATATGATTTACAACCCGGTTGCGGTTGGATTCGTAGAGACACGCATACCAACCATGGCACCTGTTACCTTGAGCGTACAACGGTTTATGGTGCCGATCAGTCCCGGGACTGATCGGCACCATAAATCGCTGGCACTAAATTCAGGGAAAATTGGGCGAATGGATATGCTTTAGCCTATTCCGGAACTTTACGTCCCCCAACCACAGGAGTTGTATTATATAGCAGGATCATGCGGTTAAGATGCTCAGGGTTTGAGAAATCCAGCACCTCCTCGGAAATTTTGGCAACTACGGCACCAGATTCATTGGTTGAATAGTAATCAAACTCTGAGGGATCGACATTGGTCATAACCTCTAAGGCTGGATGGCTCCAATAATTAATCCACCCCAAATTCGCTGGCGTATTCACTGAGGAAAAATTTTCCGGGGCAAACAAACGTGGCAATCCCATCAGTTTCTCTTCCTCTATCCAATCCTGCTGCTGGAGCCTGGTTTGTGTTTCAACTTGTTTTGAGCTTAAGGTCCCCCAAATTGCCTTAGATGCAGCTCCAAATTTCAATACCAACGCTTCGAAATCATTGCGACTACTTTTAAAAGTGCAATAGAAATACCATACAGGCTGCTTGGCTGGCCCCAGTATATCGGGCAACTTCATCCCAGCAAATGTTACCGGAGAGCTTCCATCACCATTGGAAAATGTGGGAAACAGCCCCGATTGCATCCCAGCCTCTACCCCTGGACTTAACTCAGTGATATCTTTCAACTTCCCACCAGCGAAAACCATCTTGCTGAACTGTATCCCAAGATCAGCCTCTAGAGCTTTCATGGCCGCCACCACTGCTGACGGAGAAACCTGTTCGTGGCAGTAATACTTTAGGATAAAATTTGTCATTAGTCAATTACGGTTTATTCAGTGAGACAATTTATCAATCTTATCAGGGCAGAAAAACTATTATATCTGTCGTAATTGGACCCCAGGAGGAGTCACTGGCAGTAACTCCTGGAAGAGTTGTGGGTCAGTTACTCCAAATACATAACGCCGTCCACAAGCGGCCGCAACTGCTAGCTCTGTCACCATTTCCATCACCATTTGTGTAATGACGATTGGTTGCAGAAATGGGGCATAGGTTGAATAATTCAGTGTTTTTACTTCCCAGAGTGCCCCGGAGGGATCCAAGGCATCAAAACTTTTTCGTCCCGCAGGCCCCACAACCTCAATGTCACTGCCCGGATGCACATTGGGCGGGGCGGAATCGGCTATTGCATTGTGGTTGGCATCTCCCCCTCGATGGTAACCTAATGGGAATATCCTGCAACGGGGCCTCCTTCGCGTTGTTACCTGGTCGATTGCATCTGAAAGATCATCAACTGCATCTTCCAACAAATCGCTTGTGCTACTCATGAAGATCAGGATGCCAAGGGCCGCAATGCCAGCCACTGGCCAGGTAACTACTTCCTCCGGTACGGGAACCGCAGCTCCAACTGCAAGCATCCCACCTACTGAAGCAAGGGCCTGATCTCTATCGCTACCATTCTCAAGAACATCGACAATTTCTGCAATTGCTAAGCGAAGTGCATTTGCATCTGAAACCAGCTGGGCAATCTCCTGGGTATTTTCCCGCTCTTCCCTGAGCATATACCGCAGTTCTACCTGAAGAGATTGCAATAAATCCTGTGCCCTTACCAGTTTCTCGCGGGCTCGTGATCTCTCTGGGTCATCAGAATCACTTGGCGGGATGGTACGCTGAATGGTTTCCGCTTTCTTGTCACAATCAGGGCAACTTTGGGACTCATTCCCAAGCGGAGAGCCCAATTCCCTAAAAGATTTACAATGGGGACACTCTTCAGAATCAGGATCATGTTTGAGCTGAACTGTACAACCATTGTCCTCTCCGGAAGGAGGAAAGGGAGAACCAGCAGAAATACTGAAGCTAGGTGGCCTGGAAGATCGACCAACTTCTTCATTCATCAAATCTCCGCTCTGAGTGTCATGTTGATGCGCATTTGACAATGCCATGGGAATCGACATAGATCTCCTCCTTTTAAATAATATGATTAGATGTTATGGACGCCAATGTACCATTTCTATTTCCTCTCGGAAACAAATCCAAATGTACCCCTTTTCCTTATTTCCGCAATTCGGCAGTCCGGTAAATGTTTTATCTTTGTTCATAAGATTTCTGTAAATGTCGCAACTCGCAAAATAGTAGACAAAGGCAGAGATTGTTCTTCTCCTTTGATTCTTCTCATATAGATTTCATTACCATATTCGAATTTCGATCTTACCCGGACACCAATGTTGGGAGCCAAGGTTTTGGTCAATGAAGGAGAGGCTGAATATGACCAAGGATAAGGGCTCTTTTATGCTCCTGGGATGACCTTCGATCCAGTGGAAGTACTGGTTTCTAAATGGGGCAGAAGCATCTGTATTTGCGGCTGGTTTCGGATGTCTATGCCGTTATGATTGACCCAAACCAAAGAACAAATAAAAGAGGTTTTACCTGAGATCACATAGCGGGTCTTCGCCAAGAAAAAGAATCCCAGAGAATCTGACAATTGGCAAAATGGCACCGTGTGATTGCGGTAAAACACCCCATTGACGCCCCCCTTTCAACCCCTCTCCCCAACAATTCCCCAATTGCTTTCAAAGACTTGGGGGAATAGCCCGATTTTTGCTTAAATTTGCCCCTTGATAAAATTTGATCAGATTAACGAGATGAAGAAACCTGGATCCTCTTTTTTCTTTTTTGCTATTGCGCTGACCTTGTTCATGTTCGGCTGTAAACCCAAGGACAATACTTCCGGAAGCAAGGTGCAAACTGAAAAGCAAGTCCCTCTCCTGGTATTCCCGGGGAACGATACCGTCTATCAGGACGAATTCGAGTATGTCTACCAGAAGAACAATGGTGGATGGGACGCGGCCAAAGACCACACACAGGCACAATACCAGGAATACCTGGACCTCTACGTCAATTTCAAGCGGAAGGTGCTTGATGCGGAAGCCAATGGCCTGCATGAGACTGAAGCCTTCAAAACTGAATTTGAAGGTTACCGCAAGCAGTTGGCCCAGCCTTATCTGGTTGACAAGAGTGTGCAGCAGGAGTTGATCGTTGAGGCTTACGACCGTGGGCAGGAAGTGATCAATGCGGCACACATTCTGCTGATGTGTTCTCCTGAGGCGACTCCGGCCGATACGCTCAAAGCTTACAACCGTGCCATGAGCCTTCGGGATTCTATCGTCAAGGGTGCCGACTTTGGTTCCGTTGCGGCCAAGCATTCTGAAGACCCCAGCGCCAAATCCAACAAAGGTGACCTCGGCTACTTCTCCGTATTTGACATGGTATACCCATTTGAATCCGGTGCCTACAATACCCCGGTAGGTGAAGTCTCCATGCCCATCCGTTCCGGCTATGGCTACCACCTGATCAAAGTCCAGGACCGCATGAAGTCCAGCGGTAAGAAAACGGCTGCCCACCTGATCGTACGGGTAGGTCCTCAGTACAGTGCCAAGACCCAGGAAGAAGCCAAGACCCGCATCCAGGAGATTTACACTGAACTCAAGGGTGGTGCTGAATGGCGTGATATGGTCCGTAAATATTCTGACGACCCTAACACCAATGAAAAAGGTGGTGACCTGGGCCAGGGCCGGCTCATTCCTGAAATGGAAAATGCCAAGCGCTCCCTCGGTGAAGGTGAGTTCTCAGAACCCTTTGAAACCTCATTTGGCCACCACATCCTCAGCGTTACCGAAGTAGAACCAATCAAGACGTTCAAAGAGTCTGAAGCTGAGATCAAGAGCCGGATTGCCCGCGA
>CAYGRE010000153.1:0-11459 GCA_964352215.1 uncultured Bacteroidia bacterium | reverse complement strand
TGTAGAGGCCGCAATTGATGGATTTATCGCCATCGACAATGCCCAGGTCTCTATTTCCCAGAGCCTGACCGGACCAAGTGTTGACCTTACCGTTTTCCCCAATCCAGTGGGCAATTCCGCGACTGTCTGTTATAACCTGGGGACTTCACGCGGCTCCAATACCGTATTTGAAGTGCTCGATGTGACCGGCCGCGTACTTTACACCATGCCCATCCGAAGTATTTCCGGGGAATTTCCCTTCAACACCGACTTTTCGGAAGGGCTCTACTTTGGCAGGATCAGGGATGATAAAGGCACCCAAAAGGTAATCCGTATATTGAAATAATTCCTATACTTGTGCCATGCGATTTGACCAGTACATATTCGTTTGCATCAATGAACGTCCCGAAGACCACCCAAGAGGCTCCTGCGGCCACAGCGGTTCCCTTGAATTGGTAGCCGAGCTCAAGCGGCTGGTCAAGGAAAATAAGCTCCGCACCAAAGTCAGGGTGAATAAGGCCGGGTGCATGGAACTTTGTGAGATCGGCCCTTCGGTCATGGTACATCCGGACAACGTCTGGTATATGAAAGTCAATCCGGAAGATGCGCAGGACATTATTGAGCAACATATTATCGGAGGAAAGCCAGTAGAGAGATTGTTGGCCAATTTATCGGTTTACGAAAAGTAAGAGCCACCCAGCAGAAGAAGGAGCCCTCCAGTAGAAGAAGGAGCCGCCCAGTAGAAGAGGGAGCCGCCAAACAAAGGATTAGAGATATCTCGAAAGACCAATAGCCTCTCCAAAAAACGAAGGGGCTCTCACCAAAGGGGCAGAGTCTCCCCGACAGACGATACAGGGCTATTCAAAAGACTTAGAGCATCCCTCAACCTACACTCGACTAACCTGGTGGCATAACAATGACCGTCCAAACTGTTTTCATTGTTAGCAAGCGTCAATTAAATAGTTTCAGAATCTCATCGAGTTGGTTATTTTTAACAATAATCAGAACAGGATACTATTACGTCGTAACCACTTCATACCCATGGCCAGAACCATAACCATACTGCTAGTCTACCTTATTGTGCCTTTGATTTCTATTGCTCAGGATCAATCTGTTCCACTATATGAGCCAGGTCAACTCTTCATTCGGTTTGAAGACGGAAGAGGCCTCGGCTATGCCTTCAAAGAAGGAGAGCAACGGCACCATTGGGACCCAATTCTCGAAAAATGGGCACAGGAATTAGAAGCTTATTCCCTGGAAAACCCTTTTATCCTCCCACATCCTGACCTGGTCAATACCTACGTATTAAAATGCAACAAAGAGATTCCCGGTGAGTTGCTTGCTCAACTGAACCGGCACCGGGACGTACGTTATGCAGAACGCGTCCCCCATTACGAATTGTATTACACCCCCAACGATCCCGCTTTCAACCAGCAATGGCACCTGCAAACCATCCAGGCAGAAAATGCCTGGAACCTGGGGCAAGGCAGCCCCAACGTAGTGGTCGCCATCATCGACGACGCCGTACTCCTCAACCACCAGGACCTGGCGGGTTCGGTCTGGATCAACCCCAATGAAATCCCTGGCAACGGCATCGACGACGATGGGAATGGCTACATCGACGACATCAATGGCTGGGATGTCGCCAACAACGACAACGATCCCAATCCACCGGCCGCCACCGTTTCCAACAATAATTTTGCCCACGGCACCCATGTGGCCGGTATTACCGGTGCCGCGACCGACAACAACCTGGGAATCGCTTCCATCGGTTTTAATGTCAAACTGATGGCTGTCAAGTCCAAGGACGATGCCACTTCCGGGGGCTCCCTGCAAGCCCCATATCTCGGGGTTCAATATGCCATCGCCACCGATGCCGACATCATGAACATGTCCTGGGGCGGTGGTGCCCAATCTCAGACCTACCAGGCATTATTTGACCAGGCCTTTACCCAGGGCATTGTCTCCATTGCCGCGGCTGGTAATTCCAATACCAGCGCCCCCATGTATCCAGCCTCCTACAACAACGTAATCAGTGTAGGTGCGACCGGGCAAACCGACGCCAAAGCATCCTTTTCCAATTATGGCCCCACCATCGATGTCATGGCCCCCGGAGTCGGGATTTACAGTACCTTGCCGGGCTCAATCTCATCCTATGGCAACAACAGCGGCACCTCCATGGCTTCCCCCTTGGTGGCCGGACTTGCCGGACTCATGCTGGCCTACGATCCCACCCTCACACCCACCGACCTCGAAGATTGCCTCAAAAGCACCTGTGACAATATCGACGCCCAGAACCCCAACTACCTCGGAAATATCGGTTCAGGCCGCGTCAATGCCTTCGCCGCGATGCAATGCCTCAAACCCATCAGCGCCCTCTTCAGCACCAACTTCACCCAGGTCTGCCCCGGTGGACAAGTCCAGTTCACCGACCTGAGCACCAACAACCCCACCAGTTGGCAATGGACATTTCAGGGAGGCATCCCGGCGACCTCTAACCAGGGCAATCCCTTGGTCACCTATCCGAACCCCGGCACCTACGACGTCACCCTCATTGCCACCAATCCCCAAGGCATAGATACCCTCGTCGAGACGGCCTACATTACCGTCGCCCAACCCACTGCCGTCCTGAGCGGTGGTGCGACCATCCTCGCTGGATTCAGCGCCAGCCTTCAGGTAGCCTTCACCGGAAATCCCCCCTGGGACTTTACCTACACGGACGGTACCACCCCTGCAACCATTACCGGGATCACCCAGAATCCTTACTTCTTCCAGGTCAGTCCAGCACAAACCACCACCTACACCGCCACGGCTGTCTCAGATGCCCTTTGCGTCGGACAAGCCAGTGGCACCGCAACTGTTACCATTCTCCAGAACACCAGTTGCAATTCCACTTCCAGCTACAGCCGGACTTATGGAGGCAGTTCCAATGACTACGGGGCCAGCCTCGATCAGACCACCGATGGTGGGGTGATCATCACCGGATACACCGAAAGTTTCGGGGCAGGAGGACTGGATTTCTATGTCCTGAAACTGGACGCTTGTGGGTATGTGGAATGGAACAAGACGTTTGGTGGTTCCGCCGACGAACGGGCTTCCGCGATTGAGCAAACCCAGGATGGTGGCTACATTGTTTGTGGGTATTCTTTTTACAACAATGGAGGCAACTGGAGCAACTGGTTGGTCAAATTGGACCCACAGGGCAATATTATGTGGTCCAATAGTTACGGGAATTCCCAGTTTGACTATCCGAGAGCCTGCATTGAACTCCCCAATGGAGATTTTGCAATTGCTCAGGTCACAGCCGATGGAGCAGGGGCCAACGACATCGGATTGATCGTGGTGAATAGCCTTGGCGTAACCCAATGGGCCAAAGCCTATGGTCAGAACGCCAATGACTTTGTCAGCGATATCCAGAATGTGCCCGGTGGAGGGATGGTCCTGCATGGCTACCGCAGGGACTATGGACCTCTCAGAACATCCTGGTTACTTCGGGTAGATGCGGTGGGAAATGTGATCTGGTCCAAGGAATATGCTACAATCGGCAATAATCTTGGGAATGCCGCTGTCACGGTGCTCAACAATGGTCAGGGTTTTGCCTTTACAGGTTATGTAGGAACTGCAAGTCCATGGGATGCATTCTACATTCGCACAGACCTGAATGGAAATGTAACGCAAAGCCGAAGGTATGGAGGGGCTGGCAACGATATGGGACGACAAATTGTAGAGTTGCCCAATGGAGAATTGTATCTCTACCTGAGTACAGCTAGTGGAGGAAATGGGGGAGATGACCTTTACCTCGCAAGAATAGACGCGACCGGAAGCCTGTTAAATGGGGTCGCGATCGGCGGAACGAACAATGAAACAACCTGGAATGCGAGTGAAAAATTCCAGCGCAATAGCCAGGGTAATCTGATCTTACTGGGATCTACTGAGAGTTATGGGGCCGGAGGACAGGATTTTTATCTGGTCAAAACCGACGTAGGAGGAATTCCCCCCTGTGACGATACACAATACAATATTCCTGTACAAAACCTGCCCGTCAATGGCGTAAATGTCAATTTCACTGTTACCAATCGATCGGTGCCTGGAATACCTGTCGTCCCTACCGTAACCGATCCGCCAACCTTCGAAGGAATCAATTGTAGCAGTTCTCTGCCACCGCCCTTCTGCATGAATATCAAATCCGTTCAAAAGATCTCCGACACCCAGGGAAATTTCCTGGCTCCGATTGACAACAATGACCAGTTTGGTTCTTCAGCTGTTGCAGTCGGAGACATCAATGGTGATGGGGTTCAGGACCTGGCGGTTGGTGCCAACCTTGATGACGATGGTGGTACCGACAGAGGTGCCTTTTACATCCTCTTCATGAATACCAATGGGACGGTCCAGAACTACCAAAAGATTGCGACCAATACTGGAGGTTTCACTGGAAATCTCTACAACCTGGGGGCATTGGGAAGTCAGATCGAACCGCTGGGTGATCTGAACAATGACGGCGTACCCGACCTCGCGGTCGGGGTTTCACGCGATATGGATGGCGGCACCATGCAAGGCGCCCTCTTCATCCTGTTTATGAACGCGAATGGCACCGTAGCTTCCCAACAGAAAATATCCGGGACCCAGGGAGGATTTGCTGGTAATCTTGATCCCCAGGACCGATTTGGCAATACAATTACCAATATCGGAGACCTCAATAGCGATGGGGTGATAGACCTGGCAGTCTCAGCACCCTTTGATGACGACGGTGGCGCCGATGCCGGAGCAGTCTGGATCCTCTACCTCAACACCAACGGCACCGTAAACGGCTTTTCCAAAATCAGTGCCACTATCGGGGGATTGACACCCGGCACAATTGATCCCGGTGATAATTTTGGCACCGGAGTGACCTCCATCGGTGATTTTGACGGAAACGGAACCGGAGACCTGATGATAGGTGCCCGTTTCGATGACGATGGAGGAACCGACCGGGGAGCCATTTATATCATCACCCTCAATCCAAATGGCACCGTCCTCAGCCAGTCCAAGATCAGTTCTACTTCTGGTAACCTGGGCAATGTCCTCGACAACGACGACCGCTTTGGCATCTCAGGAGACAACCTGGGAGACCTCAATGGCGACGGGATAACTGATATCATCGTGGGTGCTTACCGGGATGACGACGGAGGCCCCGACAAAGGGGCGGCGTACATCATCTACCTCAACCCCAACGGGACGGTGCAAAACCTGTTCAAGATCAGTGAAACTTCTCCAGGGTTTACCGGAACCCTCGATCAGGCAGGAGCCTTTTCATGGGCGGTCTCTCAGATCGGAGACCTCGACAACAACGGGATGACAGACCTCGCCATTGGGGAGTTCAATGGCGATGACGGCGGCGTCAACCGGGGAGCAGTCTGGATCGTTTTCCTGGAAGATACCTGTCAATGCCAGGCGGGCAATATGAACACTTTCCAGCGCTGGTATGGAGGGGTAGGAACGGACCAGGGACATGCCATCAGAAAGACCCTGGACGGGAATCTGATCATGGCTGGATTGACCACTTCAGCCGGAGCAGGAAGCTCAGACTTCTTCGCCATGAAAACCGATATCTATGGAAACCCGATCTGGCAAAGGACCTATGGATCATTTTCACTGGAAGACGGGAACAGCATCCGGATACTTCCGGTCACTGATGGCGGGTATTTGTTGACAGGGCACACAAACTCCGGGGGATCTGACGGGATGGTAATCATGAAATTAGACGCTAATGGTAATATTCAATGGCAACGTGGGATTTCTGGGGTGCTTGGGGACTATGGCCGGGCAGCTTGTGAGACCTCAGATGGTGGTTTTGCCATAGGTGGCACCTCTACTTCATATACAACCGGTGGAAGCAGTGATGCTTATATGTGTAAAATCAATAGCTCTGGTACCCTGCTTTGGTCACTGACAGCGGGAGGGTCCGGAGCGGATCATGCCGTCGATGTAGAAGAGGCAGACAATGGAGACCTGGTCTGGTGTCTGCACGGGCAGTCATTTGGACAGGGCGGTTACTCAGGGGAATTGCTGCGAACGACCGCGAATGGCGTACTTCTTTGGGAGAATACCTACGATGGTGCCGGGACAGATTGGTTGCTGGACCTGGATTTGACCACTGATGGCGGAATTATTACTGCGGGAAGAACCGCGAGCTTCGGTACCAGTGGAGGGGATATTTTTGTCATCAAAACCGACAGTGCCGGTGCAATTCAATGGTCCAGAACCATTGGAGGGCCACTGAATGAATTTGCCAGCACCATTGAACAGACGACCGATGGCGGGTATTTCCTCAGCGGAAGAGGAGAAAGCTTTTCCAGTGGTGGGAGCGATATCATCGGGGTGAAGCTTGATGCCCAGGGCAACCTGGATTGGGCGAAAAACTATGGTGGCACTGGAAACGATGATACCGATGTTTGGGGAAATGCTTCTACCCAGGCCAGTGATGGTGGCTTCTACCTCATCGGAACCACCAATAGCTTTGGCAATCAAGGCACGGATATCTATTTGATAAAAACAGATGTCTGCGGTAATTCTTATTGCAATGAAGTAGACATTACAACTTCTCTGACCGTCACCACCCCTGCTCCGAATGTCTTTGATCCTCCTTCCTTGTTCGGGTCAGGAGGGGCAACCGGTGCGCTTTCACTGGTGGAGGCTCCGGTCAGCTTCAATGATTCTATCCTATGCATTTCAGTTCTGCCGCCCAATGATCCTTGTGCGGTGGTGAGTGATTTCATAGCTGACACCGTCTGCTTCGGTGACAGCACCCATTTCTTCGACATGACAGTCGATACCGGTGCCATCACCTATTGGGAATGGACCTATGGGGATGGGAATGGCAGTATTGGCCAGCCCAATCCTGTGCATCTTTACGGCGCCCCCGGTACCTATCAGGTGACCCTCATCTCCGGGAATGCGTGTTTCGATACCATTACCCATACAGTGCTGGTCATTGATTCGATTGGAGTTGTTGCACCCAACGATACAACCATCTGCATAGGAGATAGCCTCCCGCTTGTTCCAACCGTGATCAGTTGCGGGGTTCCGCCCTATACCTTCAGTTGGAGTCCGGTAGCGGGCTTAAACGATCCTACCTTGGAGACCCCAAGCGCTTCACCAGCTGCAACTATAATTTATACGGTTACCGTCACCGATCTCAACGGGAATACGGCTTCGGATCAGGTGACCATTACCATTGATCCTACCTGCTGTGTTTCCCATGCCGGCATCACCGGCGATTCCCTGGTCTGCGTTGGCAGCACCCTCCAATTCGGCAACAATTCAAATGCCTCTTCCGGTGCGACCTACGCCTGGAACTTTGGACCCGGAACCAATCCAGGCACCTTTACCGGAGCCAATCCACCCCCGGTACAGTTCAATACCGTAGGATTCCAACAGGTTCAACTCATCCTCAACGATGCTTGTGGTGCAGATACGACCTTCCACAATGTCTATGTCAATCCATTGCCTCAGGCATTCGCTGGGAATGACACCATCATCTGTACGAGTGCGACCTTTATGATTGGTGATTCCAATCTGAGCTACCATTCCTACTCGTGGTCGCCGACCACCGGTCTTTCTGACCCAACCATTTCGAATCCGATCGCCACCGTGACGGGAACCGTCACTTATATCGTTACCATGACCGATGAGATCTTCGGATGCTCCGCCAGCGACACCATCGAAATCGCTGTAAATCCGACTCCATCCGTGGCCCTTCCACCGGACACAGTCCTCTGTCAGGGCTCCAACCTCCAGATCATCCCCCAAGTAACCAATGTGACCAGTTACTTGTGGAGCGACAACTCCACCGGACCGACCCTGAATGTCACCAGTCCCGGCTGGGTTTGGCTGATCGGGTCCAACCCCTGCCAGTCCGACACCGACAGTGTCTATGTCGATTTCGTACCGCCCGCCACCGTCGACCTGGGTCCGGATCTTCAGCCTTGTGAAGGCACGACCGTCACCCTGACCCCAACCGTGACCAATGCCACCGGGCTCCTCTGGAGCGACAACAGCACCGGCCCCAGCCTCACCGTCACCACCAGTGGCACCTACTGGGTCGAAGTCAGCAACCCCATTTGCGGGAGCGTACGCGACACCGTCACTGTGACCTATCTCAGCCCACCTGAGATCGAACTCCCGGATGACACCGCCATCTGTGGCGGCCAGGTACTCACCCTGACCCCGATCCTGACCGGGACCGGCAGCATCACCTGGCAGGATGGCTCGCAGAGCAATACCTACAATGTGAGCACCCCCGGCCTCTATTGGGCGGTTGCTGCCAATGTATGTGGCTCTGACACCGACTCGATTAGCATTACAGTAGCCCCCCCGATCAGCATCACCCTCGGACCAGATACCACGATATGCCAGGACGACACCTTATTCCTCGATCCGGGGACATTCGTCCAATACCTCTGGCAGGATGGCTTCACCGCCAATCCCTACCCAGTGACCATCCCGGGATATTACTTCGTCACCGTGATAGATTCTAATGGCTGTACCGGCACAGATAACATTCAAATCTGGACGGAAGATTGCCTGCGTGGCCTCTACGTCCCAAATGCATTTACCCCGAACGGTGACCAGCTCAACGACGTCTTTCAGATAGTTGAAAATGAATTTACCCTGACCCACCTGACGATCTATGACCGATGGGGCAAGCTGATCTACGAAGCATTCAGTGCCAATGGCCCATGGGACGCCACCTTCAGGAGCCAGCCGGTTCAGGAAGGGGCTTATGTCTGGAAGATAGAGTACATCGACCACCTCAACCAGCCGGGAACCCTGAAAGGGACGGTGACGGTTTACAGGTAGAAGACCTCTATCTTCGCAGTCACTTATGCTGTTCAACTCCCCCAAATCGCCTTCCTGGTCCTGGCTTTTGGGATCTGTTGGGGATTGTTAAAGAAGACAGTCAAGGGAATAGTTTTCCGAAACTTTTACCGAGTCTGGAGATAGAAGCGGTAATATCTGCGGTCGTGCACCATGGCGAAATCAGTGATATCGCTATTGGGAGGGTTGCCTACCAGGTCAAGGAGGGGAATGGATTTGAAGCCAAATTGATATTCCACGCCATTGAATGCAGCCTGATAGAACTGCGTACCTCCTCGTTTCCAATTGTACAGGCGGTAATAATCCCCATCATGGAGCATTCCCCAGCCATTCCAGTTGATATCGGCAGGCACATTGATCAGTTGAATTCGGGGGATCGAACGGTAGCCAAAGACGAAGGTACGGATGGCTGGATTGTAGCCAAATTGAAGCAGTTCGGTAGGCTTATTTTTCTTTTTCAAATAGAGCCGGTAGACAGAGCCATCGTGCAGCATCGCAAAATTGGAGGTGTCCGCATCACCTGGAATGCCCTGGATGATAATTTGTGGGAGTGAACGATAGGCAAACTCATAGGCAGCGGTTCTTTGGTTGAATGCCCCCTGGTAGATGGTGTTGTTACTTCCTTTTCGGAAAAAGAAAATCCGGTAATCTTTACCATCATGGAGCATAGCCCAGCGGCTGTAGTCGGTATTGGCCGGAAATCCACGCAGGACCATGTTAGGGATTGAATTGAAGCCAAAGCGATAATCATTGGTACCCGGAACAAAGGCAAACTGATTGAGAGATGTCCGTCCTGGGTCAGCAACCGCTTCATCGACGGCAATGCTTGAGGTCTTGTCATTGAAGTTGGAGAGGGCAGGAATATCCTCGGTGTAGGTCCGGCGATCCCCCCTGAAGTTAGAATGTTCAAACAAGGTGACCCGAAGCCCTTGGGGAACCTTCAGTGAACTCAAACGGTCGTTTCCAATCGTCAAATCCCCGATGTTGTACCTACCGGGACTTAGGTGCTGCTCTTTTCCACGGTAACCACTATGCTCGAAAACGGTGGCCACAGCTTCATTGGCTGGGGCAATCACTACCATACTCGAGGTTTGGTCGTTGAAATCATACAAGGCAGCCGTGTCATTGATGACTGTTTTCACCTGGCCTCTGAAATTTGAATGCTGGTAAAGCCTGACCTTCCATCCCGCAGGTACCTGGATGGAGCTCAATTTGTCGTTTCCGATCTTCAGATCGTCCTTGTTGTAACTACCGGGGCCAAGGTTCTGGCATTTTCCTTTGAAATTGGAATGTTCAAAGATGGTTACAGTACTCATAATGAATAGTATTTGAGAGTGATAAATAAAGATTTGATTGTTTTTACTGTTGCAATTTGGGGAGTCCTGGTGCCAATCGAAAAGACAAAATATCGTGATTGTTAGGTAACGGAGTCGAAGGTGGGGAAAGAATATCTGCTTCTGGTGCCTACCAGAGAAGAAAGTAAACAGCGGTTGTTAGGAAAATACCCTTACCCGTGACACCTGGACCCCATCGGTACCGGGAGACATCACCTTATATTGGTGGGATAGGTCGTAGTTGGTGAGGTAGGCTTCCACATCGAACTGGATTCTGATGAGGGGGGCTTTTTCCGTTTTTCAAAATGCCCCTTCGCTGATAGCCCCTTCTAAGAAACACCCCGAAAGCCCAGCTATTTTTATGAATCTCCCTGCCTACGAATATCTCAAACCCCAACTATTTCTATGGATGTGCATGTTGTGTGAATCGACCACATTCAAACAGACAATTTAATTACGGCTATCCTTCGTTTGAGAAACCAGATGGATATTTTGCCTGTTCCCCTAATCTGATTCTTCTTCACCCGTATCGACTTCCTCCATCGCCCCGCCGTGGATCTCGATATCGGATTCAATGATCTCGGTCAATTCCTCTTCGTCCAATTCCAACTCTCCAATCGCAGCATAGAAAAACTTCATGTTCTCCCCGATATAAGACAGCAGGTGGTCCAGGCCCTCTCGTTTTTCAGCGGAGGTGACAAAGATAGGAGGGAGCGTTTCCCAGGTTTCCAGGAGGACCTTTTCATAAGCCTTCAGATTCTTCTTCTGTTGGCTGGTACTGAGCTTATCGGCCTTGGTAAAGATGATCCCAAATGGCACCTGGGACCCTCCAAGGAAGGCCATGAATTCGAGATCAAGGTCCTGGGGAGGATGGCGCATATCGACCAATACGAAAAGAGAAACGAGGTTCTCCCGCATGGTACAATAGGTATGGATCATCGTTTCGAATTTCCGGCGGGCAGTCTTGGAGACTTTGGCGTAACCATAGCCGGGAAGATCCACGAGGTACCAGGTCTGATCGATTAAAAAGTGATTGATCAACCGGGTTTTTCCAGGTGAAGAACTCACCTTGGCTGTCCCCTTGCCACAGATCGCATTGATCAGGGAGGATTTACCCACATTGGAACGTCCGACAAATGCATACTCAGGATGGGTAGGCTTCGGCAGTTCGTTGTAGTGCTGGCTGCTCTTGATGAACTGGGTATAGTGTATCTCCATGGATCAATTCTTTTTTCAGATCGGCTTGCAAATTACAGCGAATGGGAGGGAATTCATACTATTGTTGGGGAG
>CAYGRE010000152.1:0-11749 GCA_964352215.1 uncultured Bacteroidia bacterium | reverse complement strand
GAGTCGCAGGTATGATGGGATAAAGCGCCCTGTTTCTCAAACCTGAGTCGCAGGAAATGGGGTGTCATGTATGCTTAGATTCAGACCCCGGCAAACCAGCCTCTGAGCCCTCCCAGCTTCGGTCCCGACCTAAGCAAACCGGGGTTTGGGGCTCCCTCAGCATAGGCCAGAACCGAAGCGTTCTCTAAGTTTCACTCCAGTAAACCGGGACTTTAGGTTATAGCAGACACTGGTCCCCAAGAATGACCACATGGCAACGGATCACTGGCCGCATGACTTCATATCACGGACCAAATGACAATAGACCAATGCTTTCACCACACCAATAGAATGGCCGCATTGCGC
Source organism: uncultured Bacteroidia bacterium (assembly GCA_964352215.1). GTDB lineage: Bacteria > Bacteroidota > Bacteroidia > J057 > JADKCL01 > CAWUKT01. Next base: position 11,404 of record CAYGRE010000152.1, on the reverse strand, counting down.
CTGAGCAATGCGGCCATCACAGCGGACCAGGCCCGTGCTTTAGGTAGCCAAGGCAGTGCTTGATGAACCAATATAGACTACTTGAGTGAGGGATAGATGCTACTCAGGAAGGAGTAATACAGGGCTCTGTTTTTCCACACCTACAACTCCAATCTGCCACACCTGGAACTCCAATCTCCCACACCTACAACTCCAATCTCCCACACCTGGAACTCCGAAATTGGCAAGAAATCCCCCTTATTTCGACCCCTTTGTGACCTCAGCCAACTTCCAGGTCGCATTTTTGAGAACTTTCCGTGGACCTTCTGCCCTTTGCACGGCCAGACCACTCGGGGCCTGATTGGTCGCACTACTGTCTGAAACCTCGGTAAGTTCGCCCGTAACTTCGACGGGCAATCCCCGCACCGAATCATCCCAGTAATCGAGCCCGTCTATATAATAAACATCCTCGTCGGAAGTCAATAAAATGGCGCCGTATTTGGCATCCAAAGCCTTGCCTACGCGTACAGTATTCATATCAGGAGTTTTTTTTAAGGTTTGAGAGGAACAAGATGAGACCAGAAAAATGAGCAACAGGACCGCCATCAGGGGGACTGTCATTGACCTTGCTGGAATTTGAAAATGCATGGACTGTCTCATCAATTGTATATATTATAAACTATCACTTTGCTGGTTGAATTGCAACGCAAAAGACCTGCTCGTCAAAGTCGGCCAGGGGTCTTGAGTAGTGCTCCAGGGTACTTTCATAAATCTTCATGCCCGGTTCGGAATGGTTGGCATGCCACCAATTCCCGGTTTGTTCGTCGTAATAACCATAATCAAAGTTGGTAAAAGTACCTCCTCCTGGCCTCGGCCGGGCCTGTTTATGGTCGTAGCCAGCCATATCCACTTGGCCATCTTCATCTGGGGCATAGTCATCGCCAGCTGAATAGAAGCGTTTGGAGAATATAATCGCCTTCTTCAAATCAGCTTCCCCATTTTGGGCTAGCTCTGCGTTGAGTTGCTGGGCGACAGAGAGGGCTTTTTCAAATGAAGAATAGCATCTGTCAAGGGGTGGGTTGTAGTCAATTCCCAATTGATCCGCCGTGATCCCAATACAACCGGCCCCAAGAACACTTTTTTGGTGGTCGGTCATGGCTTCGCCGGTCTCTCCTTCCCGCTTTTCTACATAATCTTCCACCGACCAGGTCTTGCTGTGAGCACCGGTAGGATCGTTGCCGAATACCGTACCCGGAACTGTGAGTTGTCCACCTTCGTTGATCTGGTTGATGTCCGTGATCTGGGGATTGACTTTTTGGATCTCCGCAATAGTCGTACTGAACCGGCGGGCAATTGCTGTCAAATTATCTCCCCCGGCAATGACGTAGGTTCCTTTCAGCGGACTATATTCCCCATTGGCGGATTTCTGCTTTCCCTTGTCTTTCAAAGGGCCGGACGGGGTATCCTCATCTCCTGACTCGGTTCTCTGAATGGGACTGGCAGTCAGGGAAAAAGTCGGTGGGGCTTGCGATTCGCTGATGAGACCTTCTGATTCGGCTTCTGTGGATTCTGTTTCAGAATGGGTCTCCGAACGGTGAATTCGCGTACGTTCATGCATAGGTATACCTCCTGTTTTTTAGGTTGAGTGGAGTTAATTGTCATGTAAAAGGCAGGAGAAATATCAGGAGGAATCCGGGGGCTACCAAATAAGAAACGATTTGTAAATAGCTATTTGTTCCCTCATAACCAGTGGTTTAGGGAAATATTGACTTGACAACAGAGAGAATTAGGGCAATAAAAAATTGGCCACCCCCACAAGGAGATGGCCAATCTGTTATTCTTCAATGAAGTGGTTATTAACCCATTTCCTATTCAGGAAATCAGTTGCCCATCTTCACGAGTTTCTTGGTGATGCTACCGAAATCGCTTTCGATGCGGAGGAAGTAGACACCGCCGGGAAGGGCTGCATACTGTCCCTGATCGCTGAGGCTGTGGTTGCCGGGAGCCTGCTTGCCGGTGTACTCATTCATCAGGACTTTGCCGCTGAGGTCGGTCAGGGTGAAATGAACGTCGCTGGCCTTGGCCAGTTCATAGGAGATGTTCAATTCGTTCCGGAATGGATTCGGGCTGACAGAGACAGACCAGTTGCGCTCAACTGCTTCTGCACCGCCCACCAGGGTGGTGGTTACGCGGATATTGTCCAGGTAGAGGTTGTTGCCGTTGCCGGAAACGACCCGGAACTGGAAGCGAACGTCAGGCTGGTTGGCAACGATGGTGTCGATATTGACGGTGATCGTCTTCCAGTGCGCAGAATCGGTTGGCGTCCAACCCGAAGCGATGGAGTTACCGGATACGGTAGGCAGGAAGACGCCACCTTCGCTCCATACTGTGTTCCAGGTAGAACCGCAGTCATCGGATACACGCACGAAGAAAGTATCGATCTGGAAACCGTTGTAGCGCTTGTAGGCGTAGTCAAAGGACAGGTCGCCAGCGATTGCGTTGCTCATGTCAAACACTCTGGAATAGAGATTGGCAAAAGCACCGGTATTGGAAGCCTGGTAATTTTCAACGACCATGGAATTGGATCCGTCAGAAGAAGCATTAGAAACCAGCTCCCAGGTAGGTGTACCATTGGTTTCCGAAGTGAACCAACCTTGAGGGTAAAAGAGAATACCTTCGAAGCTTTCGTCAACGTCATTGGTATCTGCTTCTGTGATCTCGATGTAATTGGTGATGGATTCAGTGTCGGTACCCAGGTTGTTGGTGACTTCAAGGGTAACGGTATAGAAACCGGGAGCGGAATAGGTGACGGATGGAATCTGCACATTAGAAGTAGCTGGCGTACCACCGGGGAAAGTCCAGTTCCAGCTGGTAGCAGGGCCTGAGCTCAGGTCGGAGTAGGTAATGGTCTGGCCGACACATCCTTTTTGCACGTCACTGGCGAAGGCAGCAGTTGGCGCACAACCGGGAGAAACAGTACCGTCACAACCGGTAGCGGTCAGGTTGGCAGCAGACCACAATCCGGAGCGCCAGGTTTGCATGAGGACATCCATCCGGTCTTTCTGGCCTTGGGTAAACAAGTCCTGGCAGGTACCATCTGAATAATCCATATAGTTTGCGATCTGATCGAATTCATCCACTGGAGTATCGGTGCAGGAATTGATCGTCGGGCAGCCAAAGTTGGGTTCGAATGCCTGTGGGGTATCGCAAACACGGTCACCGTTGGAGGAGCAGTTGGAAGAGGATGATCCTGAGCAACCGCCCTGGAAAGTGTGAAAGAGACCCACCCAGTGGCCTACTTCGTGGGTCGTTGTTCTTCCACGGTAAGTAGGGTTGCTGTTGCGACCGAAGAATTCGCTGTGAACCACGATTCCGTCGAGGTTAGGCTGAAGCAACAGTCCTGAAGGGAAGGTTGCATAGCCAATGACGGCTCCGAGGCCATTGTCACCTTCAATGGTGCGTGGCACCCAGATGTTCAGGTATTTATTGGGATCCCACTGGATCAGGCTTTTCAGGGCAAGGGGATCGTTACGGTCGTGGAATGCTTGCGCCGGGTTGACCAGGCGGTTGATGCCGGGAGTTGGGCAGCCGCTGGGGTCAATGCTGGCGAGACAGAATTCGTATTCGGTGTCAACCCCACTGCCATCACCATTGGTACCGGCAATTTTGCGGAAGTCCTCGTTCAAAACATCGATCTGTGACTGAATCTCGGCATCGGAGAGGAGGTCAATCGCAGAGGTCTGAACCACGTGAACCACCACGGGGATGGTTTTGACAGCACGTGAACCGGGATCATTGGGCTTATTGCGGAGGTATTCACGGTACTGAACTTCGACTGCTTCCTCAGCTGCACGTGCCTGAGGATTATCCTGCAGGTACTGCTCATGCAGTTCGTCGGAGCCACAGACATATTTGGGACTCTGGGCTGACGCATTGGATGCGCCAAAGCCAATCAGCAGCGTAAGGGCTAACAAGCGTAGTGTAAAGATCTTCATGCTCTTCTTATTCAATTGTGGATTCTTTCTGAAACTTTGAAGTTAATAAAATCGGCTCGGTGAAAAAAGCTACTGCTTTACCACTTTCCGGGAAACGCGACCTGCATCTGTATAACCCTCAAGGAAATAAATTCCCGAAGGCAGGTTTTGCAGGGCAGGGGTATTCAAGTTTAATTCATGGTTGCCAGCTGCTTTGGGGCCTTCCTGGTGCATCAGGAGTACCCGGCCCTGTAAATCAAGCAGGCGGAAGCTCACTGTACCAGGTCTGGCAGTCTGGTACCGGATATTCAATTCCTGGTCGAATGGATTGGTCACATTGAAGGACCAGCCGGGCGCAGCCGCCTCAGCCTGGCCAACCAGACCATCCATGCGGAGATGGTCGATGTATAAGTTCTGTCCCCCTCCGGGAACAAACTGGAAGCGAATGCGCACATCAGAATAGCCTGCATAAGCAGTCAGGTCCAGGGTATCTGACTTCCACTGCGCTGCAGTCGGGGCAAATGCCGATCCTACCTGGATGCCGCCGACCGATGCAAGACCGCTGCCTCCACCTTCCCATTCGTTGGTCCAGGTATTGCCACAATCCGAAGAGACGTCCACCCGCAGGGTATCAATCAGGAATGCATTGTAGCGTTTGTAGGCACGGTCCCAGATCAGGGTAGGGTCGACGATATTGGACAGATCATAAGGAGCAGAAATCAACTCTTCAAGCCCGGCAGTCGGTCCCTGGTAGTTGTTGATGTACATGCTGTTGGTGCCATCGCTGGCACCAGCGGTGGTTACTTCCCAGGTGTTGCCACCGTCCAGGTCCTGGGTAAACCAGGCTGGGGGGTAGGTGATAATCCCTTCAAAGGATTCCTGGATCGGAGCCGGGGTTGATTCAACCACCTGGATATAACTGGTCTTGGTTTCGGTATTGGTTCCGAGTGTGTTGGTGACTTCCAGGCTGACGGTGTAGATACCGGGGGTGGTGTAGATGACCTGCGGATTGGGATCGGTGGAGGTCGCCGGGGAGCCATTGGTAAAGGTCCAGGACCATGAGGTTGGTGGGCCGATGGACAGATCGGTAAAGGATACGGGCTGGCCGACACAGGCACTTTGCAGGTTGGCGGTGAAGTCAGCCGTAGGGGCACAACCGGGTGAGACAGTCCCATCGCAGCCGGTCGCGCTCAGATTGCCGGTGGACCAGATTTGAGAGCGGATATTGTCGAGGTAAAACCACATCCTGTCCTTTTGTCCGAGGGTGTACATGTACATGCAACGGTCGTCGGAATAGTCCATGTAGTTCATGGTCTGGTCGTTCAGGTCTGCAGGGTAAGACTCCGCACAGGTATTCTGGGTATTGGCGCAACCGTAGTTGGCGCTGGCGGTAGGAGGGGTGTCGCAGACATTGTCCCCGGAAAATTCACAGGAATTCTGGGTCATGCCCTGGCATCCGCCGGAAAATGTGTGGGACAGTCCCAGCCAGTGGCCGACTTCATGGGTAGCGGTACGGCCCAGGTTGTAGGTGGAAATGGGGATGCCATTGCCACGGCCAAAATTTTCACCGTTGCATACCACCCCATCAGATCCGGGATTGAAGTTGAGGAAGGTTGGGAAGGTGGCATAGCCAAGGATAGCATCAATGATCTGCTCAGGTACCCAGATATTCAGGTATTTGTAGGGATCCCACTGGATGAGTCCTTTGAGGGCAGCTGAATTGTTGGAAACGTGGGCTGCATTGGCGGGAGAGACAATCCGGTTGATGCCAGTGGTGGGGCAACCATTGGGATCGATAGTAGCGAGGCAAAATTCAATTTCAGAATCGGCTGCAACCCCGCTGAACTCAGCCGGTACGAGGTTGGCATCGGCATTCATCATGCGAAAGTCTTCGTTCAATACATCGATCTGACTTTGAATCCTGGCATCGGATATGATGATATTGGGGCTGGCCTGAATGACATGCACAACCACAGGGATGGTTCTGATGCCCCCTCGTTGACTGGCGCCGCCATTGGCGATGTAGGCACGGTATTGTGACTCCAAATCTTCCGACCAGCGTTGTGATGCGGGGTATTGAGCAGTCATTTGTGCCGCAATTTCATCGGTGAAGCACCGTTGCCCCTGGGCGGAAGAAAGGGAAAAGACACCCAATAGGAGTGCCAGAAGGAGTATAGATTTATGCATACAGCGAATCCTGAGTAACCAAATATACCGCTAATATAACCATTGAGCGGGGCTAATGACTGTCGCTGGAACGGCTAAGGGTTTATTTTTTCTTTTTCTTGCCGCTTTGCATCCCACAAACCATGCCCTGAAGCACAAATTGAACCTTGTCTTCGGGGGCATTGAGGATGCCCTGCATTACGCCGACCAGGGTGGCAGCCATCTCACGGGTGGGAGAGGGGTACATCACAAGCTTGGATTTGCGCAACCCTTTCAGCCACTTGCTGATTTTTTGATGGATGACCCGGCGTTCATAAGCCAGGATACGGTCCTCGAGATGGGGCATCGTATGCTTGATCTCTTTTCTAAGTCTGGAAGTGAAGGTCTGGTTAAATGATTTATAGACCCGGAAGATAGCGACAACTGCTTCCAGTTCATCAGGCAGCGCAATCGCCATGTTGATCTGGGTATGTACCTGAGAAAACAATTCTTCAATGGCGGTTTCCAGGATTTCCTCTTTCGAATCAAAGTGAACGTAGATCGTCTTCTTACTGATCCTTAACTCTCTGGCTACCACATCCATGGGAACTCCTTTGTACCCTCTTTGGTTGAAGGCATAAAAGCTGGTTTCCAGGACCTTGCGGCGGACCGGATGGTTTTGATCTTGTTCTTTCATAGACTTGGGTCAACCCTAAATATAACGAAACCCGGAAATTATTCAACCTTATGCAGCATGGAAGGATGCACTTTGTAGTATCCACCGTCAGCGACCTCCACCGAAATCGTCTTTTGGTTGATCCTGATAATCTTTCCGAAGTATTCTGTGCCCTCCCGGTCTTTGAATGTGACCAGTTCTCCGATATTGAACCTGGCAGCTCTCATCAGATTGTTAGCCTTCCTGATCATCTTTACCTTGTGAATGATCAACCGATTGAGATACATAAGTTCTTTTTCAGTGAGCTGATTGAGGGTAGGTTCCCACTCCCGGATGAATTGATCCTCACTTAAATCTGGTTCATTCATAAGACGATCGTGATTATTTGCCGGCAAATTATGAGAATTCTTATTATTGGTCAATACGAACAAGTCCCGAACCGGGGTTCAGGACTTGTTCTGTTAGCCTTGATGGCTGCTATTCCCTATGTGTTGTCAGGAATCAATATTGAGAATCTATCAACCCCGCTCTTCCATTCGGAGGGTCTGACCATTGTTGAATTAATGCCCAATCAGGCGGTCTGACCATTGTAGAATTAATGCCCAATCAGGCGGTCAGCCCCATTGTGGAATCACTTCCGATACATCACCTGGTTGACCGCATCAATGACCCACTTGGGGTTGGGCAGCCAGGCTTCGATCAGGGTAGGAGCATAGGGTAGGGGAGTGTCTTTTGCAGTGACGCGGATAACTGGTGAATCCATATAGTCAAAGGCGCGGCGCTGAATCATATAGGTCAATTCAGCGGCAAATCCACCCAGTGGCCAGCTTTCTTCGACAAATACGCAACGGTTGGTTTTCTTGACAGATTCAATAATGGTATCGTAATCAATCGGACGCAGGCTGCGCAGGTCGATCACTTCAGCGTCAATTCCGTCTTTGGCAAGTTCTGTGGCTGCATCCAAACAGACATGGACCATTTTACCAAAGGAGATGATGGTGACATCCTTACCGGGACGCTTGATATCAGCGGTACCGATGGGGATCAGGAACTCATCGCTTTCAGGAACTTCGCCTTTCCAGCCGTACATCTGCTCTGATTCCATCACTAAAACCGGATCGTCATCCCGGATGGCTGATTTGAGCAGTCCCTTGGCATCTCTCGGAGTAGCTGCAGAAACAACTTTAAGCCCTGGGGTGTTGGCAAACCAGTTCTCAAAACTCTGAGAGTGGGTTGCTGCCAGTTGACCAGCACTCTGGCTGGCACCACGGAAGACAATGGGAATATTGAATTGACCACCAGACATTTGGTACATCTTGGCGGCATTGTTGATGATCTGATCGATCCCAACCAGAGCGAAGTTGAAGGTCATGAACTCAATGATGGGGCGTAAGCCTACCATCGCTGCACCCACACCCACACCAGCAAATCCCAGTTCTGAGATGGGGGTGTCGATGACCCTTTCAGGGCCAAATTCGTCCAACATGCCCTGTGAAACCTTGTATGCACCGTTGTATTCGGCAACTTCCTCACCCATGAGGAACACACGGCTGTCGCGACGCATCTCTTCGTTCATCGCTGCCCTCAGGGCTTCTCTAAATTGCATTTCTGCCATAGGTATTCACTGTAATTTTGGGACGGCTAATTTACGTACGGTTTACAATAATTCCTATCCCTGGAATTCGGAATTGTCTTCAACAATCAGGGGCAAGCGAAGTAGGAGGAAATTCGCCCACTTCCGGAAGGATTGGTCTATTGAACCTTTTGGAACTTCCCGGCCAAAACACCCCGGTCAGCCTTGAGCATAAAGTAATAGGTGCCATTCGCAAGCCCGTTCAAATCCAGCACGATACTTTGCTCCCCTGAACTCTTGTTCAACAGACCGGAGTCCATCACCGGGCGGCCATTGATGTCAAAAACTGTCACTTGGACCCGTTGAGGGCTCTTGAGTGCAAATGGAATTGTAATTGCGGAAGTTGCTGGACTTGGAAAGGGGCGGTAGAGCCTCAGATCCCGGGCTTCAAGCGCTGGTTCAAGGCCCACAATTTCATTGTAATCGACAATCGGGAGAATCATGGCGTCGGCGTCCATATTCAAACCACTGAAATTCCAGATATTCCAGACACGGAGCCATTCTCCTGTACTGACCAGTTGCCGGGTTCTTTTTTCTCCGTTTCCGTCCGGACCACCATTGGTCGTCAGAACATTGTTGGAGAGAACGACCACAGTATCGTTGATGAGGTTGTTGTCGTCGTAATTGATGGAGACAAAAAAGTCACCGGAAACACTGTCAAGTATGCTCAGGGGAATAAAGGTGAGAAACCCTGCGGTATCTAGGTCGGCCACGCTTTTCTTACCGATTCCGATCACAACATCCGGCATCGAGTCCGCAGAACAGGTGTAAGCTCTGGCTACGATGCTGTCCGCCTGGCCGAGCATGATTTGCTTGTGGGTAAAGAAGACCGCCAATTCGGTGATTTTTGTCACCCCATTCAAAGCCGTATAGTGGACCCCCACCTCTTCGGTAAATGAATTGGTCCCAAGGGTATAGCCACCAGTTCCGGCATTGAGAAGGTAAAAATCCGTCGAACGGTCAAAATAATCGTAGATGGTATCCACGACCCCGTTGGTGCGTTGGCCCAACTGGTGGTAGCTGGGGTGTACTGAACGGGGGGTGATCTCCGTGATGGTATGCGGGCTTTGGGCCTGAATCAGGGCAAAGGGCAGCATCAGGAAAATTGACAAGAGGATCTTGGGGAAGGAGGGGGTATAGTTGTGGGTCATATATAGTGGTGTTAATGCAGTGAATACCCATTGCAAAAATCATTCCAAGGTAGGGAAAAATAATTGAGCACTGCAGATTTATTGGGCAATCAGTTGGGGCAGTTACTGGGCAACCGCTGGGGCAGCTACTGGGCGATCAGTTGGGGCAGTTACTGGGCGATCAGGCCCAGCAAATAGTCCATCACTCCGGGGCTGGAGGGGCGGGGAGCATTGGGGTTGACCACTTCTCCACTCTTGTCGAGGACCATATAACGGGGGATACTGCTGATCTTGAAATAGGCTCCGGCACCGTCCCGCCATTGGGCCGGGGAGTGGGTCATGATGCCATTGAGTTGGTAGGTGTCAACTGCTTTTCTCCAGGCCTCCTCCGTCTTGTCAATCGAGACATACAAAAAGACAATGTCCTTCATGCCTTTTTTACCAAGGCGGTCTTCCAGCTCAGCATGCAGCTTTTTGGAATAGGGAAATTGTCCACGGCAAGGGCCACACCAGCTCGCCCAGAAATCAATGTAGACGACTTTGCCTTTGAAATCGCTGAGTTGAATCTGCTTTCCGTCCAGGTCTACCATGCGGAAGGGATATTTTTCATCCGCATTCTTTTTACTGTCCGTAGCGGCGGTTTCTTCCTGGCCATTTTTCTTTGCCTCTTTGGCAGCTGCTTCTTTGTCCGCAATCACAGATTCACATTTGCTTTCCAGGGTCGGATAATATTTGTCACCGTTCACTTCGTTGCGGACCTGCTCACGTACTTTGTTCATGGTTCCGGTGGTGACTTTCTCGCAGTTTTCATAGATCAGACGGCTGAGGTACCAGGTAAGAGTGGTACCGGAAAGTTCCGCCTCGGCAGCTGTCATCTTATATTCTACAGATTTGTTATAGTCTTTGAACTTGGTAAAATCATGCGCCCTGGATGCCGTGTAAGTGATATAGTATTGGATGAATTCACGGTAGTTTTCATTGCTGATCCCGGTTTCGTGGTTCAGAAGATCGGGCGTAAATGTCTCTTCGATGGTGCGGGGCAGGTGCTTGACCTGCATGTTTTCGACATTGCTGTTGGCTTGCAGAATAGGGTAGGAGATCATCCAACGGTAATACCAATATTTCACCTCGGATTCCATATAGGCACTGAAGCCATTGGAAAATGATTCTTTGCCGGGAGCCTTGGCATAAGCCTCTTTCATGGAGCCTTGCTTGCTGAAGAGATCCAGTTCGAACATGTCCACCGCCGTTTTCAGTGCGGATTGCTTCATGAAATTCTCATCCAGTTCACTCCGGAAGATCGTCTGGTAAAGGGTGTAGAAGTAATTTTCCTTTTGCAACTGGCCCTCGTACATGATTTTTCCATCCATGGTCGCGCCATCAAAATCCAATTTCAGGTGGGCGGTCGGCTCCAGATAAACATTGAATTTCTTTTGTCCGGCTTCCAATAGAACCACTTCAGGCTGTTCGATCTTCAGGTCGGTGGTAAATGCGCCTCCGTTCAGTGGGATTTCTTTTTTGACCCCTTCTTCCCCGATATCCAGGGCAGCGTAGCTCAGAATGACTTTGTCGACATCGCCCGAGATTTTACCTGACAGGGTGGTGGTACGCTGAGAGAACGCAGTAAATGGAATGGCCAATAAGAGAAAAAGGTATATACGTTGCATGTTGATCCTTAATTTGATTGCAATATAAATAACGGAATGGAGAATTGAATGTTATATATGGGAAGACCCGAGGGTTTGAAAGCCACTCATTTTATGGTTAGTTTTGTGCTTTATTTGATTTAATGTTCATGGGAAAAGTAGCTAGCAAGGCAGAAGAATCACGTTCCGTTCCTTTCGATCAAGAAACCATTCTGAATGAC
>CAYGRE010000151.1:0-11905 GCA_964352215.1 uncultured Bacteroidia bacterium | reverse complement strand
AAACAAGCGTGGGCAAAAACTGCAAACGACGAATCCAGCACTGGCAAAAGTCTGGTGGACCGGTGGTGGCTGGTGCACACGACCGGTAATCGGCTCAAAGTCGTGGATAGAAAAAGCGTAGGGGTAGAAATAACCATCCCAACCTACAAAATCAAAGGGATGCGACTGGTAGACAAAGGGAAAGAGGTGGTCCTGCTTTTTGATCTTGATCTCAAAAGCACCCTTTTCATCGATGGCTTCAATATCGGTCGGCTTCCGGAAGTCCCGTTCACAAAAGGGAGAATGCTCCATCAGTTGGCCGAACTCATTGCGGTAGCGCTTGGGGGTAACCATCGGAGAAGCCGATTCCACAAAGAAGATACGGTTGTCTTCAGAATTGAATTTCATCTGATAGATCGTTCCCCGGGGAATGATCAGGTAGTCACCGGGGCCAAAGTCGAGTTTGCCAAATCCACTCAGCAGAGTGCCTGTTCCCTCGTGGATGAAAAGCATCTCATCGGATTGCGCATTTTTATAGAAATAAGTTTCCATAGACTTGCGCGGCGCAGCCACCCCGATCGAACAGTCATTGTTGAGAAAGAGAATCTTCCGGCTGTCGAGGAAGTCATCTTCGGGAGGCACATCGAATCCCATATAGGCCCGGTGCTTCAGATTCACCTTTTCCGCAACCTTTGGCTTCACGTTGATCGCCTCACCAACCGATTCAATCAGGGTCGGCGGGTAGATATGATAGACATTGGAGTAGATGCTTGAAAATCCCTCAGTACTTACCAATTCTTCAGAATAGAGCGAACCATCAGGTTTGCGAAACTGGGTGTGGCGCTTGTGGGGAATTTGACCGAGTTGATGATAGTGCGGCATAAGACAAAAGTAGTAAAAATGGGTCTAAGAATCACGGGGTATAGGGCTAAAACACAAGGAATTCACTAAGCCGGAGCATGATTCTTCAGCAGAAATACGACATCAAAGATCAAGCCAGTTGATTGGCCTTAAGAGGGAAAGCGTCTTCGCTTCGGCGCTGCCAGCCTCAGGGTGGTGGTCGTATTCCCACCTGGCCATTGGTGGCATACTCATCAGGATGGACTCGGTCCGTCCGTCTGTATCCAGCCCGAATTTCGTCCCTTTGTCATACACCAGATTGAACTCAACATAGCGGGAGCGGCGCAACAATTGCCAGGATTTTTCCTTATCTCCGAATGCTTTGTGCCGGTTGGCATTGACCAGCGCCGTATAGGCAGGTACGAAAGCATTGCCTACCCGTTGGACAAATGCCCAATTCTTAGCCTTCTCGTCCTTGAGGTGATCAAAGAAAATTCCCCCGATGCCCCTGGTTTCATTGCGATGCTTCAGATAGAAATAGCTGTCCGCCCATTTTTTAAACTTTGGGTAGTAGCTGGGGTCGCTTTCATCGCAGACGTCTTTCATCAACTGGTGAAATTCGACCGCCTGGTCCCGGTAGACATAAGCCGGGGTCACATCTATCCCGCCACCAAACCAGTGCGTCCCGTTCTCGATTTCGAAATAGCGGACATTCATGTGAATGATGGGAACCAGCGGGTGGGAGGGATGGATCACAATCGAAACCCCCGTAGCGTGGAAATACTGACCGGCATCGAAGCCCAGTTTTTCACTGATTTTTTCTGGCATCGGGCCGTGTACGTGAGAGAAATTGACCCCTCCTTTTTCCAGCACCGTACCACCGGGATAAACCCTGGTTCGGCCACCACCGCCACCAGGACGTTCCCATTTATCTTCCAGAAACCGGGTTCCGCTGCCATCCAAGGCCTCCAAGCCACCGCAAATGCGGTCTTGCAGGTCCATAAAGAAACTGGTAATCTCTTCCAGTTGTATTGTCTTGTCTGTTGCCATTGAGTTAAGTTCCATATCGATTTTACAAAGTTAACCCACAAACACAATTTAGCCTACATCAGGAATGTTTCCTTCGCGGCAATTGGCTTGGGCAAATCGGTCTCGTTCAGCATCTCGCGGAGATCAATTTCTATTGTGCGGGTCAACGCAGTCATTGGCGGCAAATTCATCGGTGACAAACCCCTTCACCATCAGTCCCCAACTGCGACTGGAATTGACAATCCCGCCCCAGATTTTTCGGGCCTCCCAGGTACGATCGTAAGCTGAATTGTTTTTAAAACCAACGTAGAAAGCGACCGCAATACCGATCAACGTCAAGGGTACCCAGGGAATTTTCAGCCATTCCAAATCGAGATAAAGGAACAGTGCAACAATAGCACCGGAGTAAAGCGTAAGGAAAAGGACTGGCTTGAGGGAAAATGTAAGAATGGTGAGAGGTTTGAAAACCCTGGTTACGTACATATTGGTGCAGATTGAATTCGGAATAATTATCGCAGCGAATTGCCCGTACAGCCTTGGCAAAGAAATAAAGGGTAGATGCTTCACCGCCCTACGAAATAAGGCGGTTTTTTTTTTCAAAAACCAAGAAAACTCCCACATCCGGGAAAGCATCTTCCAGCATGCCCACCTGTTCAGGATATAAAACCTCCGTAGACAAGCCTTTTCCTTAAGCAAGCCTTTTCCCCAAGCAACAAGACCGCGAGAAAAATAAATGCCAATTCCGCCGCCGCTTAGAATTTGAGAACCTTAAAGACTTGGTTCCTGACCCGGAGCAAATACACCCCCGGCTTTCGATCTCTGAGATTAACCGTTTCCCCGTTGCCGGAAGCCAGGAAAGCCCCGGTAAATGAATACAATTCCCAGGGAGAACTTTCGCTGATGGATACGAAAAAGGAGGTGGGGTTTGGGAAAATATGAACCTCACTTTCGCCATCCGCATCTGTATTTCGAAGCACCACAAAATAGTTCAGGTCAAACAATTGCTGCCCTGGCTCACCTCGGAATTCAAGGCGTACAACATGGGGGCCTTCTGACAGTGGCTGGGAAACATGGTAAGTGGTCCAGGTGCGTTCTGCAAGCCCCATTGAATTTACGATGCTGGTCAAGGAATCGCCGTCAAGATAGCATACCAACGTTCCAGGAACAGAATCCGAAGTCATACGAAAAGAGAAATTGTAAACTCCGGTTTCAGCAACAAATACATTGTAGGTTGTAGCATCTCCAGCATCCAGAGAAGTAAGGTGCCGACCTAAAAGAGAGTCTTTGGTCAGTTCTATGGATACGCCTTGCTGCGAATGGTAGGCTTCTGCTTCAATTTTTCCGGGAATCTGATGCACAAAACCATCGCTTGGAGGAGCCTTCCCCAAAATCGTCACCGTGTGTAATTGATCATTGGGGAAGTTTCCCATGATCAACCGGATGTACCGCGCATACCTTTTCGGAATGAATATCCTGGCCTTCATACCATTGGGCAAAGGTTCGAAAATCAGGTTTTTTCCAAGCCGGCTCACCCCAAACTCCCAGGACATTTCATCATTGACAAGGGTATACCAGGACCGGTCGTCATTGGAAACCAGTACCTCAAGTTGTACGTCGGGTGGGGGAGAGGTGAAGCCAAAATCGATGGCGTCAATGTATTTACTTTCTCCCAGGTCAAACTGTACAAAGGAAGAAATAGGACTGAAAGCATTAGGAAGGGTAGTCGAGACATCGGCATCAATCAGAGCCATGGCCCGGTCAATCGCCAGTGGAGCATCCAGCACCGGTTTCACGTAAGTATTACTGAAGACTTCTGTGAAAGAATCAAGTTGTTGCCGGTACTGTTCTTCAATCTCATACAATTCCAGGAGGTCATGGCCATTGAAAGCACTGTTTGCAATGTACTGAGCTTCTCCGCCTCCCTGGGCAACCAATTGCTGATAGAGAGGGACCCGCTCAAAATGGGTCATACTGGTAGCACGGAGAACAGGATGCTTGACCAGGCGCTTGTTGTCCCGAATGTAAACGCTGACCGGAGAGCTTTCGGTTACTTCTCCCCGAATATTGGTAAGCCGGACCCGCATTATATGCGTGCCTTCCTCATAGATCCGGGTACGCAATTCAGGAACCCATTCCTCAACCAGAGAGACCGTAGACAAACCGTTCTGAAACAAGCTGTCTCCCAACAAGAGTTCTACTTTCGTGATCGAATTCAGAACCAATTCTTCATCCCGGACCATTTTGACCTTGATCTCTTCGCCCGAAGCATAAATGGCATGGTTCAGGGGAGTTTGAATTTGCACCCAGAAAGGGCGGCTGATTTCCTCATACAGGGCCGCTTGTTCTGTAAACCAGGCTGGCACACTGCCAATTCTGTAGGCCAATTGCGCTTCAAAAAGAGATTCAGGAGCAAGGATTTTTGACCCCATTGATTCATAAGCCTCCAGGTCAACCTCCATATTGTCAATGTCCATCGTGGCACCGTGTAAGCCAGCTATGACCGGGGGCATATAATATCCATACAGTTCTCCTTCCGGCCAGAAGTCCTCTGTGCCTGGGATTTCTACTTCCCAATTCCAAAAGCAAAGCCCCTTACCATGCGATGGATATTCCTGAGCACCCCCGCCACGGGTATTGAATCCTCCCCGGTTCAGATCGTAGAGGGTCGCCCTTGGGAAAGGACCGTGTGCTTCCAATCCCTGGTATTGTTTTCCCCGATAGTAAACCGTATTGCTGGCATGCTCCTGAGCTCCGAAACCGTGGTGGCAAGGTAAATTCTCCCGCTGAAAAGCATAAAGGATCCCATAACTACGGCCCACGCCACTGCTCAGGTGACCGGTATTGCCTTCGTAACTCATATTAGCCAGGGTGCAATACATACTGTGGACGACCGTAACCGCGGTGCTGAAATCTTTGAAACGGATATTGTTGGCCCGGCAGTTATAGGCATAGTCAAATCTGAGCAGGTTGCACTTGGTGCTGTGGGTACTGCCCGCATGGTGCTTGAATTGCTCCCGGTTATTGCCGGAGAGGGTCAGGTCTTCAATGCCGGACTCACGGAGGAAGTAAGCCAATTCCTTCAGGACAATGTTTTCCATGAAGTGCAAGTCCATGTGAATGGGTTCCTCAAAAATGACCGTGTTGCCTTGGATTGATTTTATGGTATGTAGTTCTGAAAGGCCTTTGTTGAAGGATTCATTGTTAAGGATCGCACCGTTGGGAACCTGATGGGGGAGAAAATAATTCTGCCCTTCCGGGGTGTTGACGTTCAGATCGGCCACGATGGCTACCACCATGCCGGGGGCAAGTTGACCCGCCTGATCGACCTCCACTTCAAAACCACCATGTTGCTCAGGTACATCCACCACATTGGCTCTGACCGGAGCACCGGTGAAGTAATACCGGTTTGGACGCTGGGAGGAGAAAAATATGACCGCCGATCCCTGGTCCAGGACAGAATGATCCGCATAAAGCTCGGTTTTTGAAATGCCAGCCCCTTTGATGATCAAACTGTCGGCTTGAACAACAATGTCCGGTTTTCCAATATCAGAAGGCTCATTGATCCGGAATTTTCCTTCTGGAATATAAACGATCGCGGGGGTAGCATGGGAGGCCGCGGCAATGGCATCGACGATGGCTTGCCTGTCTGACAAACCATCGTTGGGGATGGCGCCATAATCTGTAATGTCAAATACGGTATGGGTGGCTGCGGATACTTCAGGTAAGCCAATTTCACTCTTGTGGTATCCAACGTAGGAATAATCCCTCAAGATTGGGGCGGTGCTATCCAGGGCACTCTGCACATACCCATTCCACAACGCACTCTGGCCCTGAACAGAAAGGGAGGCAAGGACAAGGAATATGGTAGTAAACAAGCGACCCATGAAATACACAAAATGATCTGAGTGATAAAACTACATAAATCTGTTTCGGATATGCAAACTGTCAGGGGTTTATGTCGTTGGAGGTGCACCAAGCGACTCGGGTATTAAATGGGGTCCAGCCCGGACTGAATTCATTCACACCCGGACTGAAATGACTTCCGCCCGAACTCAATTGGCCCCCCCTCTGACCCAAATTAATTTGGGTCGGGACCGGAGTACTTCACTCCTGAGCTAAATTGGCTCCGGTCTGGAACTAAGCCGGGTTACTAGCTTACTGAATTAATTCGTGGTGAACCCAAATCAATTTTAGGTCACCACCGAGTGAATAATAGCTGCTTCTTAAATGAAATCAGTTTGGGCCCAAGTGAACTAACCCGCTACCTGGATCCAACTAAGTGGCGGACCTATGCCAACTATCCCCGTGCCCAGGTGAATTCACCCCGGGGGAAAGCTGGCTTGGGGTAGGACCCAAGTGAGTTGAGTGAAAGCGGAAGCCAATTAGGCAATAGGCCAGGGGCAATTAAGCGGAGGACCAGGTGAATTAGGTCTGGAGCAGAAACAATTAGGTACTGAACCAGGGTTGGTTGCAAAATGTCCATTTCCAGCGTCCAGAGGGGGGTTAAAGAAAAATCGCCACGCTGTAAACAACGTGGCGGATTTCGTTACTAGCCTGCTATATGAAAGTAACCAGGATTTTTAAATAGGCACATTTTCTATCCTGTTGCATTAATCTACGGAGAATTAATCAAAAAGTCCAGAATTGACCCTGATATGTTCGGATTTCAGACTGAACCGTAGTTGACAAGGTCTGAACGGTAAGGAAAGAGGCAGGAGGTATGTACCGAGCCAGTAAGAAGAGAAGTTTCAAAGGCAGGACGAAATAGCGGAAGTCGGTCGGAGGCAAAACCGGGATGGGATAGGTACAAAAAAAATAGGGGACTCAAGCACGTTAATGCGAGTCACCCTACCCCTTGCTCTGTATGTGCCAGTATTAGTGGCACATCACAATAATAGCATTTTAGGGACCTTTTTCCTAATAATATTCTATCGAATAACCCATTTAGGTGTTAATTCAGATGAATATTTGGCGATCCTCTTGTTATGCAGTTCGGTAATTTGCAGTACAATTTTGGAATCGGGGCGCTCTAAATCGTTTTTCCCATTTTGGGAATCGCCAATAGAGCCTGTAAGATTAAGGAGATATTTATTGCTCGTTTTTCGCAATAATTTTTGTGAGGATACGCCTTTCAGGAGCTTTGGCTGAATTGGTAATCAGGAAAAATTCCTTCTGTATTTCCCCAATCCGACCTCTGGTATTGAACTTGACCAACAGTTCCCGACTTTCCCCAGGTTGGATTGGACCATCTGCTACTTCAAATTCAAGACAGGTACATTTAGAATAAACCCTGCGGATCAACAATTCAGACTTCCCGGTGTTTTTCAAATTCAGGGTTTGCGTGAGGATGGAACCCGCCTCCACCTCGCCAAAGTCCACGGTCGTCTCCTCGAGGTAAAGGTTGGCCACTTCTGATTTACCCTTTGGGAAGTATTCTTTGATATGGGCACTTATTGAAATCGCTTTCACTGGTCGCTTATCATCATTGCTCTTCAGGTAAAGGTTGTCATAGAGAAACCCCCAATTGCGCCTTTTTTCAGCATGGTAGACAACCTTTAAATGAAGCGTATCCCCAGGGGCAAGCACGGCGCGGGACATACTGACTTCGAGAAAATCAGGAATATTGGATTGGGCCAAGTCAAAGATGATCGGCTTTTCCCCTCGATTAAAGAGGATATTGGTCAACGTTTTGGTCTTGTTGTCATATATGTTTGCAAAGGTCAGGTGGTCAGTCTTCATTCTGAGATTCCCCTCCACAAACGGATAGTAGTCTCTGGGGCCTTTGGGCCTGGGGCGCACCCTCCCTGAGATGGTCAGAGTGCCACTCGAAGGAGATCCATTCGTGGTATAGTAGATTTGTTTCCGAAAACTCCCAGGTCTGTTTTCCGGATCGAAAACCACCAGGATACCTGAAGTGTCTCCGGGAAGGATTTCCTCTTTTGGGAAGGCAGGAGCAGTACAGCCACAGGAAGATTTGACCGAAGTAATCTTCAAAGGAGCCTTTCCAATGTTGACAAACCTGAAGTTGATCCCCACTTTTCCACCTGCTTCTTCCACCCACCCAAAGTAATGACTGGTTTCCAAAAGCTTCATTTTCCCAGACTGTGCCGAAACAGCCTGAGACAATCCCATGAGAAGAGATAGAATCGTGAAAATCCCTATTTTGTGCATTCGCTTGTAAAATTAGAGATAGAAACCATCTTTGCATTATGAAACTGAAAATCGACCCTGAGCATTATTACTACCAGCCGGGAAAAAGTAAACCCTTAAAGGAGTTGGGTACCGAAGTCAAGGATCTGTACAAGGATAAAAAGGAATATAGATCCTTGCTTAAAGAGTACACCGAAGATATCGACGACCTTCAATCCATGATGTATGCCCATGGTAAGTATTCTTTACTCCTCGTCTTTCAGGGGATGGATTCTGCGGGAAAAGGTGGTGCCATTCGGCATGTTATGTCAGGAATCAATCCCGCCGGGGTGAATGTTTCGACCTTTAAACGGCCCTCTGAAATGGAGCTCCGTCATGACTGGATGTGGCGTACTACCTGCAAACTCCCCCTCCGGGGTCACATCGGGATTTTTGACCGATCCTATTACGAAGAGGTACTGGTCGTTCGGGTGCATCCTGGTATCCTTACCAATTCCCAATTGATCCCACATCATAAAACGGAAAATGTCGACCTGGTTTTTGAGCAGCGCAGGCAGGACATCGTCAATTTTGAAGACTTTCTCTACCGCAATGGCACCCATGTGGTAAAGTTCTATTTAAACCTGGGCTATGAGGAACAGCGGAAACGTCTGCTGGACCGGATCAACCGACCCTCCAAGAACTGGAAGATGAACCCTGGTGATGTCAGTGAAAGACAGCGGTGGGGTGATTACCAGAAAGCCTACCAGGAGGTGCTGAACGATACTTCGAATGACCGAGCTCCCTGGTATGTGATTCCAGCTGACGACAAGAAGAATGCACGCCTCATCATTTCTCAGATTGTTCTGCAACAAATGCGGAAGTTGGAGATGCAGTACCCGACTGGAAACCCAGAATCCCAGGCAGAATTAATGGAGTGCAAGCGGATTCTGGAATCTGATTGATTCATAGCTGCTGCCAGCACAACTGGTTGCTTTCCGCAATCCAGATGACATAATTACCGACCATGAAAAATGGTTCGGGATTGAGTTTGTCCAATGATGGATGCAATACCTGGGTCCATTGAGTTACTTCCTTATACATAAAGGTTAGTAGCAATTGGTAGCCACCCTGCTGGTTTGGAGAATGCCAGGCCGCCACCAGATGATCATCCCATCTAAGAACCGAGGCCCCTGGTCGAAATGGGGGATACTGCCGCACCGGAGCGGATTGTGCCAATGCATCCGGCCAGGCAAAGTCCGGGGCACGGACCGCAGCAAAGAGTTGGGATTGGTAGGCAGCGTATTCAGGTGCATGCATCTGCGTTTCTAATTCCGAAGCCTTCAGAATTTTCACTTTTGCATATTCATCGCTGTGTGATTCCTCTGGGCCATCCACGATCAGGTTCTCCTCTGGGCCATCCGTAATCGGGTTCTCTACGGCACCATCCACAATCATAATTCCCTTCCCCTGGTCCAGTCCAAGCAAAAGACCAGTTTCCGACTCCGCCAAAACAACCGCTTCCGAATGTTCATAAAGCAATCTGAACCCAGGCATCTCCCGGATTTCAACTCCCTTGTGGACTGGCAAGCTGGGATCTTCAAAATGATTCAATAGCAATTTCCGACCCCTGACCGCATGGAGGCCCGTCCACCAATCCTGGTACCCACTGCTCTGGACCGGTTCCTTTTCTTCCAGATCCACCCAATGGTATTCGACCTGCCTCGACTCAGGAAACCGGACCTCCACCGCCAAATTAGGATGCAAAGGATCGGCCTTTACCTGGAATATCTGACCACCAAATTCAAGAACGACTGTATTTTCCGCCATAGTCTATCGGACCGTTTCATTGTTTTGGCGTAAATTTAAGCTATGACTCACAGAATTTGGGGACTCATTGTCTTGGTACTCCTGATTGGCAGCCAAATGATGGCCCAAAAAGTATATGTGCTGGATTTGCGCAATGAGATCGATGCTCCATCCGCCCGGTATATGACCCGTGGGGTTGCCGCCGCGAAGGAAGACAAAGCGGCCTTGATCGTGGTCCACCTGGATACTTATGGCGGCAGGGTTGACCACGCAGATTCCATCCGGGGGAGTTTGCTGGATGCGGGGATTCCCACCGCTGTTTTCATCAACCGCAATGCGGCATCGGCAGGTGCCCTCATATCCATCGCCTGCGATTCCATCTATATGGCACCCGGATCAACGATCGGCGCAGCCACCGTCGTCAACGGTGGGGACGGGCAGGCCGCCCCCGACAAATACCAAAGCTACTGGAAGGGGATCATGCGCACCACCGCGCAACTCAAAAACCGAGATCCGGCCATTGCTGAAAAGATGGTGGACCAAAAACTGGAATTGGAAGGATTGAGCCCGGCCGGGGAAGTCATTACCTTTTCCACCGTCGAAGCCCTTTCGAACAATTATTGCGATGCGGAGCTGGCTTCCATCCAGGAAGTTATCGCCCGGATGGGGATCACCCAACCAGAGATCATAGAATATACAGGTTCCTCAGTCGATCAATTCATCAATTTCCTGATCAACCCAACCGTCAGTTTGATCCTCGTGCTGTTGATATTTGCTGGCATATTCATGGAAATGAAGACACCAGGGGTAGGATTTGCGGGGGCCATTGCGCTCATCGCCATCGCTCTCTTTTTTGCCCCGCATTATATAGAAGGTCTGGTAGAGTCCTGGGAAATCGCCCTGTTTGTGGTCGGAGTCTTTCTGATCGCATTGGAGATTTTTGTGATTCCTGGCTTTGGAGTGCCGGGGGTTTTGGGAATCATTGCCACCGTAGGAGGGATTGTCGCCGCATTGGTAGACAATGACGGCCCGTCTCTGATTGGAGTTACGACCAATGAACTCCTGGAGAAGATTGCCTATGTCCTGGTCATGATGGTCTCCGGAATACTGGTAGTTGTGGTGCTGGCGAAGCGGTTTTTCAAAGGGGGAAAAGGCAATGCATTCGTGGATACTTCTGCCCAGACCCGGGAAGAGGGCTACGTTGCGGTCAGGAAGGAGATCATGGAAATGGTAGGTCGGACCGGCACCGCGCTGACAGACCTGAGACCCACCGGATTCATCGGGATTGATGGAAAGAGGATGGATGCAACCCTGACAAGAGGGTCGGCTGATAAGGGAGAGGAGCTGAAGGTGACCAGAGTAGACGGCAATACCCTGATTGTAGAAATAGTATGAAAAAACGCATTCTCGGGGTGATCCCTGCCCGGTACAAGTCCACTCGTTTTCCGGGAAAGCCACTGGTGGACATTGCCGGGAAATCCATGATTCAGCGCGTCTATGAGCGTTGTTCACAATCTCAGGGACTGGCCACAGTGCTGGTGGCGACCGACGACGACCGCATTGCCCAAGCCGTAAACGCCTTTGGAGGGCGGGTAGAAATGACCGATCCTGCCCATCCCACCGGAACCGACCGACTGCTGGAAATCGCAGCCCGGTTTCCGGATTACGATGCATATATCAATATTCAGGGAGATGAACCCCTGATTGATCCCCGGCAGATTGATGCTTTGTGCGAGATCATCACTACCCGAACCGGGGAATTTGTAGGAACCCTGATCAAATCGCTCGACCTTCAGGAAGAACTCCACAACCCCAATGTCATAAAGGTCGTACGGGAACAATCCGGCAAGGCTATTTACTTCAGTCGATTGCCTATTCCCTATCTGCGCGACCCCTCTCAATTGGATACCTACCACCAGGAGACAGGATTTTTTAAGCATATTGGCATGTATGGCTACAGTCGGGAAGCGGTTGCAAAAATCAGAACCATGGCGCCGGGAAGTCTGGAAAAGGCAGAGTCCCTGGAACAGTTGCGCTGGCTTGAAAACGGGATGGATATCTGGACCGCGGAAACCGGCATTGAAACCAAAGGGGTAGACGTCCCCGAAGACGTACAGGT